>CAIQIQ010000104.1 GCA_903871935.1 uncultured Phycisphaerales bacterium | reverse complement strand
GACAGAACGTCCTTTATGCTGATGGCCATGTTGAGTTCCTGACCACCGTGTTCGTTGGCCTGAATCAGAACAACATCTACGCTCCTGATCAGCCATCAGGCGCTGTTGGCGGCATCGGCGGTGATCCGAATCAGCGCGATTACTGCAATTCCGCCACTGGAGCCGGTGCAGCGCTCGCGTGGCCTCTTGCTGGTAGTGTTGGCCCCGATGCTGCCCATTCTCACCCCGTCGGTGGTGACGACAGCGTGATACTGCCTTGGGATGCGTTCTAATCCTTCGGGCATCGATCGGAAGTGCTTTGAATATCGATGGAACCCGTCCACTTCGGTGGGCGGGTTCCGTTGTTTTTGGGGAAAGGGTGAAAGATGAACAGTGCACACTCGGCCGCACTCCTGCGCGGGTCATCCCAGCCGTTAACATACTTCTATTTAAGGAGTTGCGCCAGTTTTGCTTACTTGCCAGGGTATAGTTGAGATTCAGTCGGGCGAACTCATCTTGCCGTGACCGACAGCGATCGGTATATAACCGGATCGCGCACATCCGGCACGATGCACCAGGAATGGTAGCCTAGCATTGTAGAAGGGGCTCCTGCCTCTGAGTACGCGTGGCCGGATCGGATAGTTAGTGACAGACGGTATTCATATCGTTTGTTGACCTGTTATCCGGTTTTGTATTTGGAAACTCGCTTCGGCCGTGTTCGCCGAGGCACTTCAGATTGTGGTCACCGGAGTGGTTGTGCGAGTGTAGTGCAGGCGGAACCGAGAAGTGGCTGAACTAACAGCAGCACTCATTATACGTCATACCGTAATTGGTCCTTCCAGCGCGAAACAAGCAGATCACGAAGGTAGCATGTCTTGAAAGGAGCTTCATATGAAGCGCCGTGGTTTTACGCTTGTGGAACTGCTTGTTGTGATCGGCATCATCGCGTTGCTGATCTCGATTCTGCTGCCCTCACTGGCTCGTGCCCGTGAAAAGGCCAACCAGATTAAGTGCGCCAGCAACCTGCGCTCGATCGGCCAGGCCATGCAGCTTTATGCCCAGGACAACCTGCGTCTGGGTGGTGCCTTCCCTCGCCTGATGTATCGTCCGTATGCGTCGCTCCCTGCCAAGGGCGCCGGCACATCGACGAACACGCAGGACAACATCGTGGACAGCACCGGCTCGGACGTGATGAGCAATGCGGATCGCACCGCTGGTGGGTACGGAGCCGTGTTGCCATGCTTCGGCGGCTTTGACCCGAACAACGATCCGTTCACCAACTGCAATGCCACCGGCATTTGGGGCCATGACCCCTACAGCAACATCACCCCGGCCGTCGGTTGGAATAACGTCGGCGCTTCGATATGGCTGCTCCTTCGTACGCAGCAGATCGGCACCGAAGTGTTCACCTGCCCGAGCAGCGGTAGTGAAAAGGACCTGCTGAAGCACAATCAGGCGTCCAATGTGCCGGGTGGCGCGCAGAAGGTCCTGACGGCTGCCCAATGCGGCAACTTTGGTAATATCGCCAACAACCTGTCCTATGGTCTGTCCTGCCCGTTCCCGCTTCCGTTGGCTGTGTCGAGAGGCTGGAACTACACCACCTCCATGAATCCCGGTTTCGCGCTGGCGGCCGACAAGGGCTGCGGCGTGCAGACCTCGGGCTCTGGCGCCAGCCTGGTCATCATGAACAACGTCTATGCGACGAACAACACCTCAGACTCGATCAAAGTCATGCGTATGGCGAACTCGATGAACCATGGGCAAGAAGGCCAGAACGTCCTTTATGCTGATGGCCATGTTGAGTTCCTGACCACCGTGTTCGTTGGCCTGAATCAGAACAACATCTACGCTCCCGATCAGCCTTCGGGCGCCGTAGGCGGCATCGGCGGTGATCCGAATCAGCGCGATTACTGCAATTCGGCCACTGGAGCCGGTGCAGTGCTCACGTGGCCTCTTGCTGGCAGTGTTGGCACTACCGCTGCCAAATCTCACCCCGTCGGCGCCGACGACAGCGTGATCCTGCCTTGGGATAGCTTCTAATCCTTCGGGCATCGATCGAGAGTGCTCTGAATATCAATGGAACCCGTCCACTTCGGTGGGCGGGTTCCGTTGTTTTACGGCCGGCTGGCCCCTCAATCAGCGCCGAACCGTGAGCAGCATACTTGACGGCGAGGCGGGAAAACGCGAAAAGGGTGAGCTTCGTCTTATGAATCACCCTTCCGCAGTCATGAGTGCCTCGGGAAGTGGACAGCAAAAGCAGTCCGGCGTGCGCGAGCAATTCTCACTTGAAGAGCTGGCCGTTGTTCTCTCACACTTCGAGATTGGTACGGTTGAGTCCGTGCAGGAGTACGCGCGTGGCTCGCGCAAAGCTCCGAAACTGCTGATCGCCAGCGAGCAGGGACGTTTTCTTCTGAAACGTCGAGCCCGCGGTCGCGACGACCCGTTCAAAGTCGCCTTCACCCACGCCATCCAACTGCACTTGGCCAACAAACAGTTCCCCCTGCCGCACTTGATCGGAACCAAGCTGGACAATAACTCCATGTTCCAGTGGAGGGGCCAGGTCTATGAACTCTTCGAATACATTCCTGGCCAGGGCTTTGCCCACACGGCCGAGGCCAGTTTTGACGCCGGGCACACCCTGGCGCTGTTTCACAAACTGCTCGCCGACTTCACTACCCAATACCAACCCCCCACCGGGAGCTATCATGCTGCCCAGGTGATCGAACAGGGCCTGCAGATGCTTCAGGGAAATCTGCTGTCGGCCGGGGGGCAGGATCTTCGCGAGTTGGGAGATTGCCTCGCCCAGTCGTATGGGGAGGCGTCCAAGGCCGTCGAGGCTGAGGGGATCGGGCGCTGGCCGCGCCGGATCTGCCACGCGGACTGGCACCCCGGCAACATGCTGTACCGCGACAACCGGGTCGTTGCCGTGATCGACTATGACTCCTGCCGGCTGCTTGCCCCGGTGGTCGATGTCGCCAACGGCGCACTGCAGTTTTCCGTGATTTACGGCGACGGTGACGTCAGCACCTGGCCCGAGAACATTGATGAGAAACGCTACCTGCAGTTTCTGGCGGGCTATGAAGAGATCACCATCCTCTCCGAGGCGGAAATCCGCGCCATTCCCTGGCTGATGATCGAGGCTCTGATCGCCGAGGCCGTCCTGCCGATCGCAGCGACGGGCACTTTCGGGAAGGTGGAGGGGGTGCCTTTCCTTCATATGGTTCAGCGCAAGCTCAAATGGATGCAGGACAACCGCAAACGCCTCTCCGATATCGCGTCGGGCTGAACCCTTTGGAGATCTCCCTCGTAGGGACGGATAGGGCAAGAGCATATGCAAAGGCTCAGTCTGCCCATTGATGGGCACGGAGCCGGATATTGCCTTGTTCCGGGCGATGCCCGGGGGTAGACTACTGACGGTGCAGGTTGGGATGTGCTCAGCGGTTGGACCGCACAGCGGCCAATGGTGCGGCACTCTCTGTGGCTCACGCGGCAGCGTAGCCCTAATGGTGCACCATCGGCTCCCGAGGGCTAGGTATGCTTGATTCGCCGATGATGCCTGCGATGTGTTGTGGCAGACTTGGCCATTAATGGAAGAGAAAACCCATGGCAAAGCAGCAAAAGAGGCTGGGCGACATCCTCATTGAGTGGCAGATCCTCACCGCCAAGGAGCTGGGCAAAGCCTTGGAACACGCCAAGAGCAAGAACCTCCGCATTGGTGAAGCGCTGGTCGATCTGAAGATGTGCAGTGACTCCAACGTCTGCAAGGCCCTGGCAACGCAGCACAACATGGAGTACTTCGAACTTGACCGCAATGGCATCACGCCCTCCGCGGTCAACCTTGTTCCTGACGACCTCATCCGTAAGTATCTCATCCTCCCCCTGGGAACCGAGGGCGGAAGGCTCAAGATTGCCGTCCACGATCCACTAGACCTCGAGCTCGATGACATTCTGCGCTTCCGCCTGAACAAAGACGTCCGCAAGGTGCTGGCGCCCAAGAGCCGGATCAAGAACATCATTAACGAGCTGTTTAACACCTCGTCATCAAGCACCATCGACAAAACCGTAGATAAGACCATCGACCGCCTTCGCGATTCGCTGGACAAGTCTCTGGACCGCTCGATGGATCGCTCGGTCGATCGCTCGATGGATCGCTCGGTCGATCGTTCCGTTGATCGTTCGGTGGACCGTTCGGTCGACAAGTCGGTGGACAAGTCCATCGACAAGTCGGTGGATATCGACAGCATGAGTTCCGAAGCGGCTACCGATCCCACCCAGGCCCCGGTGATCAAGCTGGTAGCCGCCATGATCACGGAAGCCGTGCGCAACCGCGCCTCGGATATCCATATCGAACCGATGAAGGACCGCATCCGCATCCGCTACCGCATCGACGGCGAATGTGTGGAGCGCGACCGCATCGGCCTGCGTATGAAGGGCCCGCTGATCAGCCGTCTGAAGATCATGGCCGGCATCGATATCGCCGAGAAGCGTCTGCCGCAGGACGGCCGCATCAAGATGAACATCGACCGCCAGCTTATAGACTTCCGCGTCTCGACGCTGCCGGCGTACCATGGCGAGTCGGTCGTGCTGCGTATTCTGCGACCGGACTCGGTGCGCATCGGCATTCAGGCGTTGGGTTTTGAGGAAGACGACTACAAGCAGTTCCAGAAAATCATTAAGCGGCCCAACGGGATTTTCCTTGTGACCGGCCCGACCGGTTCAGGAAAAACGACGACACTCTATGCCGCTCTGAACGAACTGAACCGTCCTGACCGCAAGATCATCACCGCCGAGGATCCGGTCGAATACAACTTTGTCGGCATCAACCAGTGCCAGGTGAAAGAGCAGATCGGGCTCACCTTCGGCAAGATCCTGCGTTCCATGCTGCGTCAGGCGCCCAACATCATCCTGGTGGGTGAGATTCGTGACATGGAAGTGGCCGAAGTGGCGGTGCAGGCCGCCCTGACCGGTCACCTGGTGTTCTCCACGCTGCACACGAACGATGCCCCCAGCGCCATCACCCGTCTGATCGACATGGGCGTCAAGCCGTTCCTGGTTGCCAGTTCGATTCAGGCGATCATGGCGCAGCGGCTGATCCGCGTGCTATGCACCAAATGCAAGCAGCCCGATCCCGAACCGGACAAGCACTGGTTGCGGCTTTGCGGCATCGGGGACAACGACTACAAGAACCGTCCCTTGTATAAGGGGCGCGGCTGCGAGAACTGCTCGGGCACCGGGTTCCGCGGGCGCATGGGCATCTACGAGATGATGCTCATGTCCAACGAGATCCGCGAACTGGCCTTCAGCCGTTCGGCAACGAATAAGATTCGCAAAGCAGCGATTGCGGCCGGCATGAAAACGCTGGTCGGCGATGGCCGGATCAAAGTGCTCAACGGCGTCACCACGGCCGAAGAAGTGGTGAAGGTGGCGCAGGTTGAGGGTATTGTGATGGATCATTAACAAAGGATCTCCCGGAGCGCGAGCTTCGGCGGGCCTTGGGCTGCGGGTGTGCCGCGGATCGGGCTCCTCGTCGCGAGGTTCGTGGTTCTTAGATATTGTAAGCCATGGCAGTAATTCAGATTGACCGTCTTCTTGAAACGTGTGTACGGCGCGGCGCGTCGGACCTGCATCTTGCCGTTGGGCGGCCGCCGACGCTGCGCCTGCATGGCCGCCTGCGCGACCTGCAGACGAAGGTGCTCGAACCCGAGGACACCATCGCCCTGATGAAGTCGATCACCCCCGAGCGCATCCAGCAGGAATTTGAAGAAGAAGGCTCCGGCGATTTTGGTTTCGCCTACGGTGAAGAAGCCCGCTTCCGCGTTGCCATCTTCAAGCAGAAGGGATGCTGCTCGCTGGTGCTGCGCAAGATTCCCAACAAGATCATGACCTTCGAGCAGATCGGCCTGCCCAAGATGGCCGAGCAGATCTGCCGCCGTCCGCGCGGCATCTTCCTGGTTACCGGCCCGACCGGCTCGGGCAAGACCACCACGCTGGCGTGCATGGTCAACTGGATCAACGAGAACTACGATCGCCACATCATCACGATGGAAGACCCGATCGAGTATTTCCACAACCACAAGAAGTCGATCGTCGTCCAGCGCGAGGTCGGCGTAGATGTGCCGAACTTCGCCGAATCCCTGCGCCGCGCCCTGCGTCAGGACCCGGATGTGATGATGGTCGGCGAGATGCGCGATCTGGCCACCATCGCCGCCGCCATCACCGCCGCCGAAACCGGCCACCTGGTCTTCGGCACGCTCCATACCTCCGGCGCCGCGTCGACGATCAACCGCATCATCGACGCTTTCCCAACCGATCAGCAGGAACAGATCCGCGTGCAGCTTGCCAACAACCTGATCGCGGTGCTGTCGCAGTGTCTCTGCCCGCGCATCGACGTTGAAGGCATGGTTGCCGGCTATGAGTTCATGTATGTCACACCCGGCATCCAGAACCTGATCCGCGAAAACAAGAGCTTCCGTATCGACTCGGAAATCCAGACCGGCAAACGCTTCGGCATGCAGCTTCTGGACGACAATCTGTGGTTCCACTTTACGACGGGCCACATCTCCGCTGAAGAAGCGATCGACAAGAGCAAGAACCCCGGCGCCATGGTCGACAAGATGCGCCGCAACGGCATGGAAGTCGATGTCCACGAGCAGTTCCCCGAATCCGAGACGGACTCGGGCTCGGAAGAGGCCGGTCCCGGTGGCCAGGGCGCACCCAAGAGTTCGCCGCCGCCGTCGGCTGCCCCGGCGGCCAGCAGTGATCCAGAGAAGCAGGCGCAATTGCAGAAGAACCGCGAACGAATGATGGCGATGAACAAACAGCGCTAAGATTAAGACAGGCTTGGGCGTTTGTCCGGAGGCCCGGATCGGATGGACGCCTGTGCCTGGCTTCAGTACGCGACAGGTCAAGAAGAATGAGGTACAGATGTCTATGACAGCAACGCAAACGGCCAATTCTGGTGCAGATGATGCTGACCGGCGTCCGGGAACCCCGGCGCGGCCGGCCAGTCCGATTGCGCCTGCGGCGGCTGCTAACGCTGACGCCAAGACCAAGGACACCAAGGCACAACCTGTCGCACCCGCGCAACCTGCGGTTCAGGCTTCCCCGGTAGCCGCCGGTGGATATGGCGGCATCCCGATTGACCAGCTCCAGGGCCGCCAGATCGGCCGCGTGCTGGTGAAGATGAACAAAGTCACGCGCGAGCAGCTTGTTGCCGCCCTCTCGTTCCAGAAGGAAAAAGGCGGCGCCATCGGCCGCATCCTGATCGACTCCGGCTATATCAAGGAAGCTGACCTGTCCATGGCGCTTGCTGCCCAGAAGGGCATTGAGTTCGCCAACCTCGAAGGTCGCACCATTCCTCCCGAAGCCATCGAGGCCGTTCCCGCCCAGATCGCCACCACCAACAAGATCATTCCGATCGAGTTCAACAAGCAAACCAAGCAATTAACCATCGTGATGTCGAATCACGAGAATTTCCGGGCCCTGGACGATCTGCAATCGCTGATGGGCTACAAGGTCAAAGCCCTGATCGGTGATACCGAGCAGATCGAGAAACTGATCAGCAAGCATTACCAGGCTGCCGCCGAAAGCCTCTCCGATGTCCTGAAAGACCTCTCCACCGACGATAACCTGCAGGATCTCAAGCATCGCGGCGAGTCGATCGACCTCGATACGCTTAAGGAAGCCGCAGACTCCAACCCGGTCCGCAGGCTGGTTAATCTGGTGCTGCTGCAGGCCATCAAGGACAAGGCTTCCGATATCCACTTCGAACCGTTCGAGGATGAATTCAAAATCCGTTATCGTATTGACGGCGTGCTCTATGACATGATGCCGCCGCCATCCCATATCGGCCCGGCCATTTCCTCCCGCGTCAAAGTCATGGCCAACCTCGATATTGCTGAACGCCGTCTTCCGCAGGATGGCCGTATCGAGCTTTCCGTGAACAACCTGCCCATCGACATGCGTGTCAGCGTGCTGCCTACCATGTTTGGTGAAAGCGTCGTGATGCGTGTGCTGGACCGGTCCAATGTGCAGCTCGATCTGGATAAGATCGGCCTGCGCGAAGATGACCTGGTGCTCGCCCGCACCCTCATCCACAAGCCCAACGGCATTATCGTCTGTACGGGCCCAACCGGTTCGGGCAAGACAACGACGCTGTATTCGGCACTGCGCGAATTGAACGACCCTTCGAGCAAACTGATCACCGCTGAAGACCCGGTCGAGTACGACATTGACGGCATCATCCAATGTCAGGTGCGTGCCGACATCGAGATGACCTTCGCCCGGATTCTTCGCTCCATGCTGCGTCAGGACCCGGACATCATCCTCGTCGGTGAAATCCGCGATAAGGAAACCGCCGAGATCGCCGTGCAGGCATCGCTTACCGGCCACCTGGTCTTCTCCACCCTGCACACCAATGATGCCCCCAGTTCCGTCGCCCGTCTTCTGGATCTGGGGCTTGAGCCGTTCCTGGTCACCGCCACCGTTGAGGCGATCGTCGCCCAGCGCCTCGTCCGGCGTATCTGCCTGAACTGCAAGACTGAATACACGCCCGCCGAAGAGCAGCTTATGGAGCTCGAGCTTCGCGCCGACGATGTCGTCGGCAAGAAATTCTACTACGGCAAAGGCTGCGAGCAGTGCAATAACACGGGCTACCGCGGCCGTTTGGGCATCTACGAAATCATGGTGATCGACGACGAGATCCGCGATCTGATCGTCAAACACGCCAGCACCCAGGTCCTGCGTTCCGAAGCCCGCAAGCGCGGCATGCGTACCCTGCGCCAGTCGGGCCTACTGGCGATCTACGACGGCGTCACAACCATCGAGGAAGTGGTTCGCGAGACGATCATGGAAGACAGTTGATCGCCGCCACCACCGCAACGGTCAAGATGTTCAGCCGGCCGCCTCCGGGAAGGAGCGGCCGGCTGTTTTTGTATGTCCCCACTACGTTTGACATCCCCGCCCTCTGGCGAACAATACCCTCCATGAACAGCCAACTGGACGCCCTGAAGTTTGAGAAGCACACCGACACCAAGGGCAACAACGTCGAGATCATCCCCACCATCATCCAGGATGCCAAGACCGGCCAGGTCCTTGTCCTGTGCTACATGAATCGTGAAGCTCTGGAAAAGACGATCTCCACGGGCAAGATCCATATGTACAGCCGTTCGCGCGGCCGGGTCGCCCTTAAAGGCGAATCCTCCGGCCATTTCCAACTCGTCAACGACATCCTCACCGATTGCGACATGGACACCGTGATCTTTAAGGTTGAGCAGACCTCCGCCGCCTGCCACGAAGGCTACTACTCGTGCTTCTTCCGCCAATACCAGGCCAACGCCAGCGACTGGAAGATCATCGCGGAAAAAGTCTTCGACCCTAAAACGGTGTATAACAAATAGCATGCCTCCCTCAGCCGATCCAACCCTTCCACCATGTGACAACGCCCGCGATGATGCGCTGCTCCAATATCTCTTCTGCGCTTACCTGGCCCTGATCCCGGCGGGCACGCTCTTCTTTCGCTTTGGCGCCCTTGAGAGCGGCGCCACCATGACTTTTGATCGCGCTGTATTCTGGTCGGCCAATGCCCTCACCTGCACCGGCTTTCACCTGCAACCCAACAGTCTTGCCGATTTCTCCACTACAGGGCAAATCGGA
Source organism: uncultured Phycisphaerales bacterium (assembly GCA_903871935.1). Taxonomy (GTDB): domain Bacteria; phylum Planctomycetota; class Phycisphaerae; order Tepidisphaerales; family Tepidisphaeraceae; genus CAIQIQ01. The sequence continues at coordinate 65,225 of CAIQIQ010000104.1, read as the reverse complement.
GTCTTTCTGCTCATGCTTGCCGGGGCTCTGTTCGCGCTGATGGCCGGGGGTCTGATCGTTGCCCGCATCCTCGGCCTGGCATATTCCGCCACGAAGATTGTCACCGGCGCCCTCTTTTTCCTCGCCATCGGCAGCCTGCTGGGCGCGGGTTTGCTCATGGCTCCTTCGCGGTCATTCTTTGCCTCGCTCTTCGAAGCGGCGGCGTCAGTTACCAACGCGGGCATGAGCATCGACGGCCAGCGCATGCTAGCCGACTGGCATCTCTACCTCATCATCACCCCCCTGTCTGCCATCGGTGGTCTGGGCCTGGTGGCCGTGCTGCAACTCTTCGACGCATTTGCCTGCTCGATCAGGCCGTCCGAATACACCTGGCGGATTCTGCGCCTCAGCGCTGCCGCCTGGCTGATCGCATTCTTCCTGTTAATGCTCCCCCAAGGCACACTCACACGCGAATCAGTCCTCACAAGCTGGCTCTATGCCATCAACACCCGTGGCCTGGGCGCGGAAGTGGTCCTGCCCATTCCCTTCGCCCGGCCGATCTGGTGGCTGCTGGCGATGCTGATGCTCGTCGGTGGAATGCCCGGCAGCACGACTGGCGGCCTGCGCATTACCGCGCTGACCGAAGCCGCCAGCGGGCTTCGTTCTGAGACGCCCACCCGCACGCTTCGCATCGCCATGATCTGGATCGCCCTCTTCTTTGCCGCGTTCGCACTGGTCTTCCTTCTCCTGCTCGCGTGGCAACCGCAATTGGCAACCGACGATGCTGCCGTTCTCGCCGCCGGTGCCCTGGGCAACACCGGACTCTCTCACGGGAACGTCGATCTCACCGGCTATCCCCTGCACCTGCTCACCGTAGCCATGTACACCGGCCACCTCGCACCACTGTGTTTTGCATGGTGGATGAAGAACAGCCATCGGCATCACGTGCCGATCATGTAATCTGAACTGAGCGAACAACTCAGGGAAGTGTTGCTTCCCAGAGATAGCCCGAACGCGTGGGCACATCGGTCTCGGCAATGTAGGCGGTCTTCTTGTCCAGACTCAGCGTCATGTCATGTACGCGGTAGAGCGTCAACCCGGTCTTTTCATCCTTAATCGGGCCCAGCAGGTTCCAGCCGTTGGTTGGAATGTCATAGATCGCCAGGAAACCACCATCTTCATCGCCGCCTGCACACAGGATGCGGCGCTCATCCAGCATCTTGAGGCCGGGCAGGCGCTTGGTCGGATACGGCCGGCCGAGATAATCGACCCGCGCTGTCTTCGGATCGAGCCGGCAGAGCGTGCCACCGGTGGTGCCGATGTAGATGTAGCCATTGCCACCGTTGATCATGCAATCGCACGGGCCAGCGCCGCGGTACATGATGTCCGCGAACTTGGCGCCTTCGGGCAAACCGTGGTTGAAGTAGGTGATGCGGGCAGTGGCTGGGTCGTACTTGAACAGGTAGTGCTGCACCGAGTCCCACGTGCCCCAATAGCAGCCGTTGTCATCCACGCAGCCAATGTGCGTGATTGAGCCCATGTAGTCGTGGTCCTCCACCTGTCCATTGTCCATGTGGTAGACGAAAAACTTGAAGACCGGCTGCGTCATGCCATAGATCCGCTTGCGCTTCTCGTCGAGCGTGATCGTCTGGGGATAGTCGTGCCGGCAAGGGATGCACAGTTTGCGGATGGCGCCGCTCTTGGGGTCATAATGGAACAGCGAGCCGCCGGGTGTCTGCGTGCGCTTGTCCAGTGAGTAGAGGGTGGCCGTGGCACCGTAGATGGTGCCGTCGGCTGCCAGTTCCAGGCTGCGGTGGATCTTCACCTCGTTCGGCTCGGCAACCTTGTCATAGCCGAGGTCGGTGAAACGCCCCGTGCGCGGGTCGAACTTCGCGAAGTTGTTACAGTCGAACGCTGTCAGGCCGCAATAGATATTGCCGTCCGGATGCGTCAGCAGGCAGACAAAGGAGATGTGGTTGTGCAATAGGTCCGCATCGCTTCGGCTAACGCGGGTGTCGTCCGCAACAAGCTGGTGTTGCTTGACGTCACGCAAAATGTGGTGCTTCATGTGTGTGAGATGGGCCATGGATGATCTCCTGAGTGTCAAAGAAACGTACGAGTGATATAGCTTGCCGTACGCATTGTTCCTCTTAGTGTACTGATTCCTGCACGATCTTCATGAATTCCTCGCTCATCGCCTGCAGCGCCTCGGGCCGGTGGCCGGCGCCTTTGGGATCACCGTACCAGCGAGGGATGAACCCGCCGTTATGGCGATTGAACGCTCGGTTAAGTTTGTGGCAGTAGGCCCGAATGTCTTCCAGCGTACCGTGCGCCATGGTCATCTGAATATCGACCGGCGCCCAGAAGGTCAACCTGCCGGCGAACCGTTCGCTCAGGCAATCGAGCCCCATATTCTCCTGCTGGTCCATGTGGATGACGTCCAGGCCGATCTCGATCAGGTCATCCAGGATGTCCGCGATGTAGCCACAGCTATGCAGGAAGGTCAAGAGGCCCGCCTCGTGAGCGGCCTTGTAGATTCGCGCGTAACGCGGCTTCCAGATCTCGCGCCACTTCTCCGGCGAGATCATCAGCCGGTTCTGCAAACCCCAGTCATCGCAGAAGATGTAGCCATCCGCCCCCGCCTTGGAGAACCGTTCGATCGCGTACAAGTTCATTTCGACCAGGATATCGATCAATTTGCCCAGTTCGTCCGGGTTGTCATAGATGTCCATCCACGTGTTCTCCAGGCCGCGAATGAAATGGACCCGTTCGTAGATAGAGATGCCGCTTGCGACAAGGAACTTGTCGCCGGCCCGCTGGCGTGCCCCCTGCAGATCGTTCCATCGCCTGGATTCACGGATATCGGGGATATGCAGTTTGCCGAACTCCTCCCACTGCTTGAGCGGGAAATCCTTCACTTCGCCCAGATTGCACACGCCGATGTTGTCCCAGACCGCCCCCCATTCATCGACGCTGTTCCGGCCGCTGGGACGGGCATCCGGTGAAGGCTTCATGCCCACGCTGGCGAAATCGCTGCCATGCGGATCGGGCAGGTCAAACGGCAGCCGGTCCGGGTTCTGAAACGCGATCGCACGCTTGACGATTTCTCTGCTGGTCACGGCCGCCTCCCAATCTGCCACTATTGTGCCTGCTCCGGACGCAGCACGCTACTCCATTCGCAGCGCCCGACGCAGTGTCGGTTCGATGCCGTCGGCCAAGCGCACAAAGCCCAGATCCGTTGGATGTGTCCCATCCACCGTTGCTTCACCGTCGCCGCCCATCAGGTCCTGGCACGGCACCTGATAAAGGCCCTTGGTGCCGGCCGCCTGCAGTCGCGACCAGGCGGCTCGAAATGCGGCATTGCTGCTGGTATAGCGGTCGTAGCGCGGGCGGCAGAGATAGGCATTGGAGTAAACCACGTTCTCCACCAGCACGATCGGCGTATCCGGATGAACAGCGCGCAGTGTCTTTACGAAAGGCTCCAGGCGTTGTGTGATCTGCGGCTCTTCCAGATTGGGCAGGCAGTCGAGGATATAGGCGGCCGGGTCCAACTCGGCAAACAACGTCGCCAATTCCGCCTCCATCTTCCCGCTGCCGGAAAACCCCAGATTCAGCACCGGCCAATCCAGCCGCCGACCCAGTATGGCGACGTGAGCCATGCCCGGCCGCGATGCGCAACCCCCCTGCACGATCGAGGTCCCATAAAAGCACAGCGGGCGACTGCGCGCTTGCGGGTAAATCGGCGCCGCGGCCAGCTTGCTTTCCGGCGGCAGGCCCAATTGCACCTCCTCCACGCCATTGTAGAGAGGCAGATAGAGCTGATACTCGCGCATCATTGCTGGCAGATTCTCCGCCAGCACGGCGGTATTCGTCGGCGACGTCGTCGGTCTGCCCGCGCCAATCCAACGCCAGTTGCCCTCGTACCGCGTGTAGAGGTCCAGCCCGCTGACCCCGGTGGCCGGCATGTGCGGCATCGCCAATTCAGAATTGAGAACCTGCCAGCGGGCACAAAGCCGCGGAGCATCCGTGCAGAATCGAACGCTCATCCCGGCCGAATGCTGGGCCAGTTCCCACACATCCGACGGCGCCACGCCTTTGGCACGGCCCGGAAGGCGTGCATAGTGTCTACCCACGTCGGTCCAACCTCGGCCATCCAAAGCAAACCGTTGCAGGTCATACCAATTCAAACCATCGCGCACTTCCGGCAACACCATATTCTGATCCAACTGCTGAATAGAGCTCATTCGCACTCCTTTATTCCTACGCAAGCACAAATTCAAGCGGGATGGCGATCGATTTCATCGCCAATTCAGGACTTGTCGCAATGGATAGAGGAATCCGAGGGCAGAGCACCAACGCATTGCTTCAGCAGCGATTGCGGAATGCATTAGAACGACAACGTGCAAATGATTGACGGGCGAGATTAAAAGTATATACTATAATAATGGAGTTCCGATGGAACGACTGGAATGTCAGCCACATTGCTGAGCACGGAATAACTCCGGAGATGGCCGAGCATGTGGTTGATCATGCCAGGCGTCCGTATCCTGAGTACATTGGCGATGACAAATATCGTGCCCGAGGTCAGGCGCAGGGAGGGCGATATATACAGGTGATCTTCACGTTCAGTCCAGCGAGCATCGTGTATGTCCTCCATGCCCGGCCGCTGACAGCGAACGAAGTTTCCCAATACCGGCGGAGAACGCGATGAGGAAGAAAAGCTATTACGAACGTTTCATGGCGATGACCGATGCGCAGCGCGACGCCGAGGTGGCAAAGTATGATCAGGAAGATCTGAGCCCTGGCAAACCACTGACAGCCCGGCAACGCAAACAGTGGAACATGGCAAAGCGCCGAGGCCGGCCTGCCAAGCACCCATCACAGCGGGCTCGAAGGATTCTCGTGACGCTGCCTCCAGCGTTGCTAAAGCAGACGGATCTGTACGCCAAAGAACACGGGATGAGTCGCGCGGCACTGGTGGCCCAGAGCCTGAGGGCAGTTGTCGCGGCGTGAATGGGTTGGCCAGATTCCGCCGACCAATGGCTACAAGAGAACAGGACTACTTACGTTTCCCCCGGTTCCTCCCAGAGCAATCACTTCGCCAGCCGCAATGTCCCTGTGGCCGGGTCAAACGTGAACGCCTCAGCATGCTCACGCACCCAGGGAACCGCCGAGACCCGCGATGGCTGGGTCGCCGCGAGAAACATCGTATCGTGGTACTGCTCGATCCAAAGCAGGCGCCTCTGGTGCCGAAAGTTACTCCCGACGTCGGGAAAGTCCGGTGCGATCATGCGCAACAGGGATCGCGCCCACACATCCTTGGGGTCAACGCCATCCGCCTGCGCAGCCAGCGTTGGCAGTCCCTCACGCAACCGCTGCTCATCGCTCTTGTCCATGTTCGCCTGCCACCATGCCCGTCGCTCGGTATTAGAGGCGAAGCGGCGGCCCGCCCAACGATCGATGGCGAGGGAGCAATAGAAATCGCACTGGAGCCACTCTGAGCGCGGGTCGTCGCTGGCAAACCCTTTAGGGGTAGCGGGGTCACTTCTGATCCGCGTGACTTGTGGGTCAATCCGCGGAAGACACTCCTCGCAGAGGTAAGCGAGGATCTGCATTCCGCCCACATGCTCCAAATCCCTGTACATGGTGGAGGGGCCGTAAAAACGGTGCACCCGAATGATCACCTGTGCTCCGGGGCGGGCCAATGGCCCGTGGTCGGCCAGAAATGACACCCACTGGGTGATATGGCCCGGAATCGGCTGCCCTCCATAGAGCCACTGATCTCTTTTCTTGCCTGGTTTCATTCCGCCAATCAACTCGGTCAGCCGGGTGACGGTGATCTCGGTCTGGTTGTCACCATTGGCGTTCAAGAACGCGGCGGCACAATAGACGTCATCGAGGTTCGCTGACCCCAGCAACTCGTGCGCGCGCCGACGGGAGATCGCCATCCATTGGGCGGGGTCCTTGCCTTCGCCGGCCAGCCACTCGCGGTAGCGTCTGGCGATATCATGGGGATCGGGAGATAGCTCACCTTCCACGGCCTTCGTGCTCTGCACAGCCCGGTCATAGTCACTACTGCGCGGCGTCAGCCGAACGAAACTGCACCGGGTCAACTGTGCCAGCGCACCCTGCGCCAGTTTCTGCTCGGCGCGACTCGCCTTCCCATCAAAGCCGTCGAGAATCTCAACCAGCGTGGGCACAGGGCGTGGATCGTCCAGCTGCACCATCAGATCCATAGTGTTGCCACTAAGCGACATTGGCGGTCGGTCGCCAACGCCCCTGCGGTTCTGCGGCACCTCTGCGTTGAGCAATTCGACCAGCGCGGGAACCATCCGCGTACCACGACAGAGAATCTCCGCTCGCGCCTTGGCGAAACGAGTCACGCCATCATCCATCGGGATGGATGCCAGCCTAAGCGGATCGTCACTGGGAACGGTTGCCTGTCCCTCGAGCGCCTTGGCGGCCGCCTGATACTCATCCAGCACTTGCACATCTGAAAGCGATGCTAACCCGGTTTGGCCCACCGATCGCCCTGCAACCGGTGCGGACACAGGAAACGTTTGGGCACCGGCGATCCCAGCGAGAAGAGACAGGCCAAAGACCAGTCTGGCTGGTAACATCGTCGTTTGGGGCATAGTCCACCTCAGCACTTCCATACTCTACTGAGATGCCTCGACTACTGCCAAGTTCCCCTTCCCACAGTCGCGCAGCCCCAATTCCTGTATAGAGGATGACACCACGAGCACCAATTTACCACGAAAAAGCTTTGTCACACTATCTAGACACCCCTTGACCGAGGCACAATGCTCGATGCCGTGGAATACTCTGCGGTGAAGGATTGGTCTTCCGATGATTCATGATAAGTCCGGTGTTCAATTCCGTCAGATGCTCACCGAAGGCCGGTTTTACTACGGTGCGGAGTTAGTGACCACTCGCGGAATTGCTGATGCCTCGCCTAAGAGCAAGCTGGTGGAACTTGGCAATGCCCTGGCGGCCGATCCGCGCATCGGCTGGATCAGCGTGACCGATAACCCCGGTGGTAATCCCATGCTGCCTCCGGACTGGCTGGCCCATATCCTCCGCGCCAAGGCGTGCGAAATCGTCGTCCATCTCACCTGTAAAGACTTGAACCGCAATGCGTTAGAGTCTTCCGCGTGGCGCTATGCGGCCGAGGGGTTCAACAACATCCTTGTCCTTACCGGCGACCTGCCCACAACCGGCTACAACGGCGTCGCTCGCGGCGTGTTTGACCTCGATTCCTGTGCGTTGGTCTCCATGCTCAACTCCATGAACCAGGGGCTGCAGGTGCCGGGGCGCAAGGGTGACATCGAAACGCTGCCCAAGACGGACTTCTTCATCGGCACTGCGGTCTCGCCCTTCAAACGGCATGAGCGCGAGCTCATGCCGCAATACTTCAAGCTCGCCCGCAAAGTTCGCTCCGGCGCCCAGTGGGTCATTCCGCAGCTTGGCTACGACATGCGGAAATTCCACGAGGTGAAGCTCTTCCTGGAATGGGCCAGCATGCCCCGGCCGATCATCGGCAACGTCTACCTGCTGAACAAGACCGTCGCCACGATGTTCAACGCCAACAAGATCGCCGGTTGCGTGGTCAGCAACCAACTCAAGGAACTGGCAGAGAAACAGGCGGCCAGTCCCGACAAGGGAGTAAAGTTCTTCCAGGAACTGGCCGCCAAACAGCTGGCCTGTTTCAAAGGGATGGGCTTTGCCGCGGGCTATCTTGCCGGTGCGAGCAAAGCCGAGACGTTCTTTAAGGTCATCGAACTGGCCGACAGCTTTGCCGAGAACGACTGGAAGGAATTCGTTAAAGAGCTGCAGTTCCCGCAGGAGAACGAGTTCTATCTCTTCGAGCAGGACCCAACCACGAAGCTGGGCATCCCAGGCAAACTGAACAAGCAGTACATCGAGTCGCTGAAGAGCCCAGCCAAGACGAAGAACGTCACAGTCGGCTACCGGATGGCTCGTGCCGTGCACAAGGAAGTCTTCACGCCCGGCACCACCATGTTCGACGCCGCCAAAGGCATTTACGAGAAGCTCGACAAGAACAAAGATGGCCTGCTGGCGCGGTCGCTGCATTCGCTGGAGTTCGCCGGCAAGGCCTGGGCCTACGGCTGCAAGGACTGCGGCGACTGTTCGCTGCCGGATTGTGCCTACCTCTGCCCAAGGCAGAGCTGCTCGAAGTGCGGCCGGAATGGCCCCTGTGGCGGAAGCTTCGACGGCCGCTGCGAAATGGGCGACAAAGACTGCATCTGGACTCGTGCATACGACCGCCTGAAGTACTATGGTGAAGCCGAGCACATGCTCGACGGTGATGCCTTATTCGTCGACGGCAGGCTGGAAAACACCAGCGCCTGGGCGAACACGTTCCTCGGCCGGGACCATAGCGCGAAGAAGAAATGATCTGTTGATCATTGATTGTTGATTGACGGATCGTTTTCTCAATCAACAATCAACAACTAACATGAACGCCCAGACCAACTGAACCAACAGGAGAGATGATGGCAATTGCAAGTTTGACGATCATCGGCGAATCGATCAACGATTCGGTTCCTTCAACCAAGAAGCTCTTTGATGCAAATGACATCGAGGGGTTGAAGAACCTGGCCAAGAGCCAGGATGAGGGTGGCGCAGGGTACATTGACGTCAACGTCGGTCAGCGGTCGGCCGAGTTCCTGGCCGACATGGTTCGCAAGGTTCAAGGCGTTACTGCCAAGCCGATCTCCATCGACACGCCGGACCCGGCGATGGCCGAGGCCGGTGTGAAGGCCCTGGACCTCAAGCGCTGCGGCGGCAAAGCGCCGATCCTGAACTCCATCTCCGCGTTGCGCACGGAGATGTTTGCCCTGAACAAGCTCACGCCGGTCCGGCCGATCCTCCTGATCTCCGAGCGCATGGAAGGCGGGAAACCGCAGCCCAACCACACGGCTCAGGAGTGCTATGACACCGCCAAGCTGCTGATCGCGGAGGCAAAGAAGAACGGTATCGCCGTCTCCGACTGTATCATCGATCCGGCGATCGCCCCCATTGGCATGGACTCCGAGGGCCATCTCAAGCGCATTGTCGAGACCATGCGCCTGATCCACGCCGATCCGACGTTCAAGGGCGTCCATATGTCTGTTGGCCTTTCCAACTTCACCGTTCAGCTTCCGCCCAAGACCGCGGCCGGCGCTCCTACCAAGGCCCCGCTGGAAAGCGCATTCCTTATGATTGCGATGCCGCTGGGGCTGGATCACATCATCGGGTCTGTAAAGCGTAACTATGAGGTGCTTTCGCCCGATCATCCAGCCATGAAGTGCATCCGGGAATGCCTGGCCCTGGACGGCTTCGACGTGATCATGCGCGTGCAACAGTTCTATGCCTGACGCGTGTTACGAACGAATGCTGCCGTTACGGAATAATCAATAATCACTACTGCTGGAGTATGCATGTCCACCGTGACCAAGGTTGTCCCCCCTGATATCGAGATCGCCCGCGCGGCCAAGATGCTGCCCATCGAGCGCATTGCCGAGAAACTCGGCATTGCCCATGAGGATTGCGAACACTACGGCAAGGTGAAAGCCAAGATCTCACTGGACCTCTACAAACGACTGAAGGACAAGAAGCCCGGCAAACTGATCCTGGTGACGGCGATCACGCCCACGCCGGCCGGCGAGGGCAAGACCACCACCACCATCGGCCTGACCGATGCGCTGAACCGCCTGGGAAAGAAGGCGACCGTCTGCATTCGCGAGCCCTCTCTTGGCCCATGCTTTGGCATCAAAGGCGGGGCGGCCGGCGGCGGGTATTCACAGGTGGTGCCGATGGAGGACATCAATCTCCACTTCACCGGCGACTTCCACGCCATCACTACCGCCCACAACCTTCTCTCGGCGTGCATCGATAATCACATCACGCATGGCAACGCCCTGCGGATTGACCCTACGCGCATCCTCTGGAAGCGCGTGGTGGATATGAACGACCGCGCCCTGCGCCACATCGTCGTCGGCCTGGGTGGGTCGGCCAACGGCCAGCCACGGGAAGCCGGCTTTGACATCACCGTGGCTTCCGAGGTCATGGCGATCTTCTGCCTCTCGGAGACGCTGTTCGAACTCAAGGAGCGTCTGGGCAAGGTGATTGTCGCCTACAGCTATGACAAGAAGCCGGTGACCGCGGCCCAGATCAAGGTTCATGGGGCAATGGCTGTGCTTCTGAAAGATGCCATCAAGCCGAACTTGGTGCAAACGCTGGAGAACTCGCCTGCGTTTGTGCATGGCGGACCCTTTGCCAACATCGCCCACGGCTGCAACAGCGTTCTTGCCACGAAGATGGCGATGGGGTTGAGCGAATACACGGTTACCGAGGCCGGTTTCGGCGCCGACTTGGGCGCGGAAAAGTTCATCGATATCAAGTGCCGCCAGGCGGGGCTTGCCCCGGATGCGGTGGTTCTGGTTGCCACGGTGCGTGCCCTGAAGATGCACGGCGGCGTCGCCAAGGAGAACCTCAAGGAACCGAATGTGGCTGCGGTTGAGAAGGGCATGCCCAACCTGATCAAGCACATTGAGAACATCAAGGGCTGGGGCCTGCCTGTCGTCGTGGCGATTAACCACTTCTCATCCGATACCGCTGAAGAAGTTGCGGCCATCGAAAAGGGTTGCGCCGCGGTGAATGTGAGAGCCATCAAGGCCACGCACTGGGCCGATGGCGGCCTGGGCGCGATGGGCATAGCCAACGAGATCGTGCACCTGACCAGCGGACCCAAGGCGAAGCTTCAGCTTACCTATCCCTGCGACATGCCCTTGTGGGACAAGGTAAAGACTGTCGCGCAGCGCATCTATGGCGCCACCGACATCGTGGCGGACCAGAAGGTGCGCATCAGGTTCAAGGAGCTTGAGAGCGCCGGCTATGGCAAACTGCCGGTGTGCATGGCGAAGACGCAGTATTCGTTCTCGACCGATCCGCTGCTTCGCGGGCGGCCGGCGAATTTCGATGTGCCTATACGTGATGTAAATGTCTCGGCCGGCGCCGGCTTTGTGGTCGTCCTTACCGGAGACATCATGACCATGCCGGGACTGCCCAAGCAGCCGGTGGCCGAGATCATCGACCTGGACGAAGACGGGAACACCACCGGACTCTCGTAACCTTGTTTGGGGGTTGTACATGCCATCGACAGTCGCGCCCGGCCCGAAGATCACGCTCGACGGAAAGTTCTTCCATTTCACGGCAGGCCAGACGGTCTTGGAGATAGCTCGCGAAAACGGGATCAAGATTCCGTCGCTGTGCTACCACCGCAAGACCGGGCCGTGCGCCACCTGCCGGGTATGCGTGGTCGAGGTGGAGAAGATGCGGGGGCTGCAGGCGTCCTGCTCGCTACCGGCAAGCGATGGGATGGTCGTCAAGACGCATTCCAAACAGATCACCGAGGCGCGGAAGTGCGTAGTCGAGTTGATGCTCGTCAACGGCCAGCACAACTGCATGTCCTGCGAGCGCAACGGGAGCTGCGAACTGCAGGATGCCGCGTACGAGCTCGGCATCGAAGCGCCGAGCTATATCGTCAATGATCCGGTGGAGCCGCTGGACGATTCGGCCGAGATGGTGGCGCTGGACCGCCGCAAGTGCATCAAGTGCGGCCGATGTATCGCCGCCTGCAACAATGTGGTGGTCAATGAGGTGCTTGAACTTGGCAAGCGCGGCAGCCAGGCCCGCATCATCTGTAATGATGACCTCAAGATGGGCGAGTCATCCTGCGTGCAATGCGGCGAGTGCGCACAGATGTGCCCGGTTGGCGCGATCATCGATAAGAAGAGTCGCGGCAAGGGGCGCAGCTTCGCAACCGAAAAGGTCAATACCACCTGTCCGTATTGCGGAGTTGGTTGCCAGATAGCCCTGCATGTAGATCGGCAGGCCAACCGCGTCGTTCGCATCACCGGCCGAGAGGTCGCGCCCAATGACGGCATGCTGTGTGTCAAAGGGAGGTATGGCTACGAGTTTCATGCCAGCCACAACCGTCTGACTCATCCGATGATTCGCAAGAACGGCAAGCACGTTCGCGTTTCATGGGAGGACGCGTTGGACTATGCCGCCGAGCGCATCAAGGGGATCGTGGACAAGCATGGCCCGGATGTTTTCTCCGCGCTGGGTTCGGGACGCATCACCAACGAGAACAATTACGCCATCGCCAAGTTCACCCGCGCGGTCATTGGGACCAACAACATCGATCACTGCGCCCGCACATGCCACGCCCCCACCGTTGCCGGACTGGCTACAGCGTTCGGCAGCGGGGCCGCCACCAACTCGATCGACGAGATTCTCGAAGCACATGTCCTGTTCGTCATCGGATCGAACATGACCGAAGCGCATCCGGTCGTGTCGTACTATGTCAAGCGTGCCGCGAAGAGTGGCGCTACGTTGATTGTCTGCGATCCGCGGAAGATCGATCTGGCACACTGGGCGTCGCTCTATGTGCAACATCGCGTGGGCACCGACGTACCTTTCTTGAACGGCTTGATACACGAGATCTTCAAGAACGGCTGGCAGAATGAAACGTTCCTGCGTAATTGCACGGAGAATCCCGACGACATCCGCAAATGGGTGGAAGATTATCCGGTAGAAAAGGCCTCGGAGATCTGCGGGGTGCCGGTCGAGATGATGCGCAAGGTGGCGCGGGCGCTCGGCACCGCCAAGAACGTGAGCATTATCTACTGTCTTGGCATCACCGAGCACATTTGCGGAACCGATAACGTCAATACCATCGCCAATCTGCAGATGGTGCTGGGTCATTTGGGCAAACGCGGCGGAGGCGTCAATCCACTGCGCGGCCAGAACAACGTACAAGGCGCGTGTGACATGGGCGCTTTGCCCAATGTCCACCACAACTACCAGAGCGTGAACGATCCGCGGGTGGCCGAGAAAATGGCTCGCGACTGGGGTGTGCCCTCAGTGCCCACCAAACCGGGATACATGCTTCCCACCATGCTGCACAAGGCCCAGGATGGTGGCACCAAAGTTCTCTTCTGTGTCGGCGATAATACCGTGCAGACCGAGCCGAACATGGCCAAGACCATCAAGGAGATCCAGGCTCTGGAGTTCTTTGTGGTCGTGGACATCTTCCAGAATCTGACCACGCAGTACGCCGACGTCATCTTGCCCGATGTCTGTTTCAATGAGGATGATGGCACCTACTCGAACCTGGAACGTCGCGTGCAGCGGCTGCGCAAAGCGGTTGAACCACCCGGCGAGGCCCGGCCGACATGGTGGATCGTTCAGCAACTGGCCCAGCGCTTGGGCGTGGATTTGCGTTTCACCTCTGCCCAGGCCGTCTGGGAGGACATGCGCCGAACCAGCACGGCGATGGCCGGCATCACCTATTCGCGAATCGAGAAGATTGGCATCCAGTGGCCCTGCCCGACTCTTGAGCATCCCGGCACCCCGATCCTGCACCTCGATGGGAAGTTCACCCGCGGCAAGGGCCTGTTCTGCCGCACCGACTATCGCCAGCAGGCGGAGCCGCCGGATAGTGAGTATCCTCTTATCCTCTCGACCGGCCGGCGGCTGTGGCACTATCACACCGGCACGCAGACCCGCAATTCCGTCGGCCTCGAAGCGATGTTCCCCGAGGAACTACTTGAGATCAGCGAGGCGGACGCCGGCCGCCTTGGGATCAAGACTGGTGATATGGTGGCCGCCACCAGCCGTCGTGGTTCCATTACGCTCAAAGCCTGGGTAACCGATCGCTCGCCGCTGGGCCTGTGCTGGACATCGTTCCATTTCTTCGAGGCGTGCGGCAATGTGTTGACCATCGATGCCTATGACAATGTCACCAAGACCCCTGAGTACAAAGCCTGCGCCATAAAAGTAACCAAGGTTGCCGACGGCACCTCGCCCAAGGCGCTCATCGCACGCCAAGCCAGGCCGTGATTGCTGCGCCCACAGTCTGCTGGAGAGACAATGACCCGGAAGAAAGACATTGAGAATCTATTGGCCATGGCCATCCGCCGCGAGCGCGATGCCGGCGAGTTTTACCGCAATCTGGAGCAACAGGTCGCCAATGCGGCCGCGAAGGCCGTTTTTGCCCAGCTTGCACAGGATGAGCTTGGTCATGAGCGATTTCTTGAGACCTGCACCTCCAATCCGACGATGCTGGCCAAATTCGAGCCCGGTCCGGATTTCCATGTCACAGCCACCACCGACCTTCCACCGCTCACCCCGGATATGAAGCCCGTCGATGCCATTGTCCTGGCCATGAAGAAAGAGGAGCAGGCGGTGGAACTCTATCACGGCTTTGCAGCCCGCACAGCCGATGCCAAGCTTAAGGCGACGTTTGAGGGGCTGGCGAAGATGGAGTTGGGACACAAGAACCGGCTTGAGACGGTGTTCGTCAACATCGGCTATCCAGAGGTGTTCTAGAAGCTCTCGCAGTTGGAGTACCAGACCATGAATGCCATTGCTTCGCTCGATTCAGACATCATCGCCGTCCTGAAGGGCTATCCCGATGCGACACAGGATCAGTTGATCCCCATTCTCCAGGATGTTCAGGCCCGCCTCGGCTATCTCCCGCGCGAAGCCATTCTCAAGATCAGCGACCACTGTTCGTTGCCGGTGGGGCGTGTGTACAGCGTCGCGACGTTCTATAACCAGTTCCGTTTCCGCGCCCCTGGGCGCAACCACGTCCAGGTCTGCCGCGGCACGGCCTGCCATGTCAAGGGATCGCTATCGACTCTCGATACGATTCGCGACCACCTCGAGATCGACAACGAGCAGACCACCCATGATGGAGAGTTCAGCCTGGAAGTCGTCGCCTGCGTCGGTGCGTGCGGCTTGGCCCCGGTGCTTTGCGTCAATGGAAATGTCCACGGCAGCGCGGCGCCGGACACGGTAAGGAAAACTCTCAGCTCCTACCGCGCAAAGGAGAAGAGCCATGCAGCAACCCGCTAACAGCAGCGCCTACAGGTGCTGGCCGGCGCCACCGGAGCGACAGCCGCATCCCATCGATGCCGCGGTTTGCTGCGGCGATGCCGCGCACGCCGCCGACCGCTCATGGATCGAAGATCGCCTCGCCCGACTGCGGCGCGAGAAGCTCGACATTCCGGTCATCTATGTTGGTGCCGGCAGTTGTGGCCGCGGCGCTGGAGCCGGCAGCGTCCTGCAACGGATTCGCAAGCACCTTGCCGCTCAGCAGATTCAGGCCAAAGTGATCGAAGTTGGATGCATCGGACTGTGCGTGGCCGAGCCGCTGGTTGATATTCAGTTGCCTGGCATGGCGCGCATCTCGTTCCAGCGCGTCACCGAGGACAAAGCCGTGGCTTTGGTGGATGCTGTGCTGGCCGGCAGGATCCCCTTTGACCTGGTTTTGGGCCAATTCCGCAGTCCCCACCACAAACCCTGGGAGGTCGTGCCATATCTCGATGAGCACCCCTTCTTCGCGCCGCAGACGCGCTGGGTCATGGCCAACTGCGGGCTGATACAGCCGACCTCCATTGACGAATACATTGCCGCCGGCGGCTATCGGGCGCTGGCCGATGCACTGAGCCGGCTCGATCCCCAGAGCGTCTGCGACATGGTCGAAAAGAGCGGACTGCGCGGCCGCGGCGGCGCGGGTTTTCCCACGGGTATGAAATGGAAGTTCGCCCGACAGACCGGGTCCCCTCTCAAGTACCTCGTCTGCAATGCCGATGAAGGCGATCCGGGCGCATTCATGAATCGCGCCCTGATGGAAAGCGATCCCCACCGCCTGATCGAAGGCATGGCGCTGGCAGCTTTCGCCATTGGTGCCTCGCAAGCCTTTGTTTATGTGCGGGCGGAAAAGCCGCTGGCGGGCAAACGGGTGAAGGATGCCATCGCCCAGGCCGAGGCCCATGGCTTCCTGGGCGAGAACATCCGCAACTCCGGCTTCAGCTTGCGTATCCAGGTACGCATGGGCGCTGGCGCGTTCGTCTGCGGCGAAGAAACAGCGCTGCTGCAGAGCATCGAAGGCAAACGCGGCATGCCCCGGCCACGCCCGCCATTCCCCGCCGTCAAAGGCCTGTTCGGCAAACCCACGGTCATCAACAATGTCGAAACGCTTGCCAACGTCCCTGCCATCGTCAGTCGCGGCGCGGACTGGTTCAGGAGCGTCGGCATTGATACTTCCAAGGGCACCAAGATCTTCGCGCTCTCGGGCAAGGTTGCCCGCACCGGCCTCGTGGAAGTCGCCATCGGCACCACCGTCCGGCGCGTCGTTATCGATATCGGCGGCGGCTGCGCCAATGGGAAAGAATTCAAGGCCGTGCAGATCGGCGGGCCCTCCGGCGGATGCGTCCCGACTTCGCAACTGGACACTCCAATTGATTACGATTCACTGCGCGCCATCGGTGCGATCATGGGTTCCGGCGGCATGGTCGTCATGGACCAGGACACCTGCATGGTGGATATCGCCAAGTTCTTCATGGACTTTATCCAGCGCGAAAGCTGTGGCAAGTGCACGCCCTGCCGTGAAGGCACCCGGCGGATGCTCCAACTTCTGCAGGACATCACCTCCGGCCGCGCTGCCCCGCAGCGCCGCGAACTGCTCCCGCGCGATCGCGTGCTGGACTACATGAACAAGCTCGCTGTAACCATCCGCGATGCCAGCCTTTGCGGCCTGGGCCAGACCGCGCCCAATCCAATCCTGAGCACCATGCGATGGTTCCCTGAGGAATACGAGGCGCACGTCAACGAACGCCGCTGCCCGGCCAGAGGATGCAGGGAAATGCTCACCTACGTCATTGACCCCGAAAAGTGCAAAGGATGCGCGGCCTGTGCCAAGAAGTGTCCCAGCAAGTCCATCTCGGGCGCAGCCAAGCAGAAGCACGTCATTGATCAGGCAAGTTGCGTAGCCTGTGGGGGGTGCGTGATGACCTGCAAATTCGATGCAATTACTGCCAGCTAGCGGTATCGTGTCGGGGATGTGGTCCATGAAGAACCTGCTTGCCATGATCGCATTGGCCTTGTGTGTCTCGACGATGGCCGCGGGCGACGAGTTGTCAGGGGCCCTGGCCATCTTTCACGCCGGAAGTCTGTCGGTCCCCATGAAACAGATCGCGGCCCAGTTCATGAAGATTCATCCCAACGTCGACATTCGCATCGAAGCCGCCGGCAGCCGCGAGTGTGCCCGCAAGATCACCGAGCTCAAGCGGGACTGCGATGTGCTTGTCTCCGCAGACTGCGGAGTCATCGAACAGTTGCTGATCCCGGATTACGCCACATGGAATATCCCATTTGCCACCAACGAAATGGCGATTCTCTACACCGACAAATCACGACGCCAGGCCGAGATCAGCAACAAGAACTGGCTCGACGTGCTTCTGGATGACAAAGTGGCCTTCGGCCGCTCGGAACCCAATAGTGACCCCAGCGGTTACCGCGCCATCCTGTGTATGAAGCTGGCCGAGAACTACTACCATCGACCCGGCCTGGCCGCTGACATGCTCGCCAAGGACACCCGGTTCCTGCGCCCAAAGTCGACCGACCTCCTGGCTCTGCTCGAATCAGGAAGCATTGACTACCTCATTTCCTATCGATCGCTGGCCGGCCAATACGGCCTAAAGTGCCTCATCCTGCCCAACCAGATCAATCTCAAGGATCCGGCCTGCCTCCCTCTTTACCAGAGCGTCTCGGTCACGCTGACCGGACGGAAACCCGGCGATACCATCGAACAGCGTGGCGGAGTGTCGGTCTATGGATTAACGATTCCGACCCAAGCGCCGAATCCCGCCGCCGCGACGGCGTTTGTGCAATTCTTCCTCCGCGCCGACGCTGGAATGGCCATCATCGAAAAGTACGGCCAGCCTTCGGCCCTCCCATCGCAAACGTCCACGTATGATCATATCCCGCATCCATTGCGGGAATTCGTGCGCAAACCAGTCGCATCGAAAGATTCCAACTGATGCCTCAACCCATCCATCGCGGTTGGTTTTCGCTGGCCGTCGCCTTTGCCGGTGGCCTGGTGCTCTTGTTTGTATTGGGACCACTCGTAGGCATGTTCCTGGCCACCTCGCCCCGGCAGTTACTGACAACCGCAGGGGATGCCGAGGTAACCGCGAGTATCTGGCTGACGCTCTGGACATCAATGGGGGCGACGCTGATCCTCGCAATCGTCGCCGTGCCTTTTGCCTATTTGCTGGCTCGCCGCGATTTCCCGCTCAAGTGGCTGGTCTCCGGCATCATTGATATTCCAGTGGTGATTCCGCATCCCGCCGCCGGTATCGCCTTGTTGGGCGTCCTGAACCGCAATACCGCCTTAGGTCGGCTCGGCGAGGCGATGGGACTCGATTTTGTCGGCCACCCCGCCGGCATCATGGCGGCCATGGCGTTTGTCAGCTTGCCCTATCTCATCAATGCCGCGCGCGATGGCTTTGCCGCCGTTCCCCAGCGCCTGGAGAACGCAGCGCTGACTCTGGGGGCTTCGCCGGCGAGGGTCTTCCTCACCATCTCCCTGCCATTGGCTCGACACGCCATCCTCTCGGGCCTGATCCTGATGTGTGCCCGCGGCCTGAGCGAATTCGGGGCCGTCATCATCATGGCGTACCATCCCATGGTCACGCCCGTGCTCATCTACGACCGGTTCACCAGCTTTGGTCTCTCTTACGCCCAGGCGCCGACGATACTTTTCATCCTCGTCTGCCTCGCACTGTTGGTGGTTCTACGACTTCTCCGCGGAGGCCAACATGCTGCGCGTTGAGAGTCTATCGCTGCAACTGGGCGAGTTTCGGCTTCGCGACATTACCTTCAATGTCGATTCCGGCGAATACTTTGTCCTCTTGGGCGCCAGCGGCGCCGGCAAGACGGCCATCCTGGAACTGATTGCCGGGCTGCTTAAGCCCAATCAGGGGCGAGTCTGGCTTCAGGACCGCGAGATCACCCACGAGCCCATTCAAAGCCGCAGACTCGGGCTGGTTTACCAGGACCACTCGCTGTTCCCGCATCTGCCGGTGTGGAAGAACATCGCCTATCCGCTCCGCTGCGCGCGGTTTGCCGGCAACCTGCGCCAACATTCCGAGCAGCTGGCCAGTGAGATCGGCGCTCAGCACCTGCTGGATCGCATGCCCGCGACTCTCTCGCTGGGCGAATCCCAGCGCGTGGCGCTGGCCCGTGCCCTGGCGACCCGCCCAGACATCCTGCTCCTGGATGAACCCATGGCTTCCCTGGATACCCAGGCCAGGGCGGGCATTCGCTCCCTGCTGCGCCGCCTGCATGCCAATGGGCAGACGATCATCCATGTCACCCATGACTACGAGGAAGCCCTTGCCCTGGCCACTCGCGTGGCGGTTCTGGAAGATGGTGCCATCTGCCAGATAGGCTCCGTCGACGAGGTATTTCACCATCCGCAATCTCGCTTCGTCGCCAGCTTCGTCGGCATCAGGAACTTCTTCCATGGGCAATTGACGCAGACCGGCGAGTCGGCCACCTTCCTGACGCCTGAGGGCCTCCTGATCCACCTTTCAACCGATTGCCCGACGGGAGTTGGATGCGTGGTATTTGAGAGCAAGGATGTCACGCTCTCACCCGCCGCCCCCGCCGGCAGTGCCCGCAATGTCTTCAAAGGGCGTATCATTGACGTGGAGACAGTCCGACTGGGCGTGGAACTGACCGTGGACATCGGCCTGCCCATCCATGCAGCCCTGACGCGCGAATCGGTCCAGCGCATGCAACTGGCCGCTGGAGTGCATGTGTTTGCCAGCTTCAAGTCCTCAGCCATAAGGTATATCCCGGAATGATCGTCCGCCCGAACATCCTGGTTATTGGCGCTGCCGGACGCAATGTCGGCAAGACGGAGTTCGCCTGCCAGGTCATCGCCCGATACGCCTCCGCACATACCGTCGTCGGCATCAAGATCACCACCATCAGGGATCGCGATGGTGCCTGCCCGCGCGGAGGTCAGGGATGTGGCGAATGCGGGTCGCTCAACGGCGAGTACCTCGTCACCCGGGAAACTGCGGGGGACAATGACAAAGACACTACGCGCATGCTTCATGCCGGTGCCGCCGCCGTCTACTGGCTTCGCGTCAGGCGGGAGTTCCTTCATGAAGGCGTCAGCCGACTGTTGCAAGAGATTCCAGCCGATGCACTGGTTGTCTGCGAATCCAATTCCGTTCGGTCGGTATTGGTGCCGGGAGTCTTCCTGGTCATCCGCGAGAAGAATTCCACCGCCACCAAGGAGTCCTGCCAGAGTGTTATTACCCATGCCGATCGCATCCTGAGTTTCGATGGCAAAGATTGGGATACTCAGCCAGGGGATGTCACCTATCTGGCCGGCCGGTGGGTGCTTCGCCAGGATGCGGCCGCCATCATCCTTGCCGGCGGGCAGAGCCAGCGCATGGGTCAGGATAAGAGCATGCTGCCCACGCCCAACGGGCCGTTGATCGCCCACATTACCGATCAGTTGCGCCCCCAGTTCCGCGAGATCCTCATCGCCGCAAACGATTCGCAGAAGTACGCCTTTCTTGGTTTACCGGTGGTTCCCGATCAGATTCCCGGGCAGGGCCCGCTGATGGGCATTCTTTCGGCACTGGAAGCATCCAGCCACGATCTGAACTTCATCACCGGTTGCGATATCCCCCACATGGATGTCGCATTCATCCGCCAGTTGCTCCATGAAGCATCCGACTGCGACCTGGTGATGCCGCGTTCAGGAGAGGGGCGCTATGAGCCGCTGTTTGCCGTCTATCGCAAGAGCGTCTGCGGCCCGGCGCGCGAGATCCTCACCGGCGGCGGCCGGAAGATCGCCATGCTGCTGGATCGGGTCCGTTCCCGAATCATCCCCATGCCCGATGCGCCGTGGTACCGTAACCTGAATACCCAGGAAGAGTATGCACAATGGGTAGAGGCAGGAACGATATGAGCACATCCAGCATCACCTATGATGAAGCGTACCAGCGGATGATGGATGCCGCCCGGTTTCTGGG
Source organism: uncultured Phycisphaerales bacterium (assembly GCA_903871935.1). Lineage (GTDB taxonomy): Bacteria > Planctomycetota > Phycisphaerae > Tepidisphaerales > Tepidisphaeraceae > CAIQIQ01. The sequence continues at coordinate 44,331 of CAIQIQ010000104.1, read as the reverse complement.
TGCCCAGAGCGTCGACCTTGCCGATTCGCTGGGCCGGATCCTGGCCCAGGATGTCCGTTCCGACATCGATCTGCCACCGTTCCGGAAGTCGGCGATGGACGGTTTCGCCTGCCGGCGGGCGGATCTCGCACAGGAACTGTCAGTCATCGAAACGATTCCCGCCGGGCGGATGCCCTCCATGTCCATTGGTCCCGGCCAGTGCGCTCGTATTATGACCGGTGCCCCGGTCCCGCAGGGCGCTGACTGCGTCGTGATGGTGGAGCACGCATCGGAGGATGTCCCCGGGCGCGTCCGGATAACCCAGATCACCGCGTCCATGCCGGATAACATCTCACCCCAAGGCGAGGATGTGCGGACCGGCGATATCGTGCTGCATCAGGGCGAGCTTATCACGGCCGCTCAAATTGCCGTTCTGGCCGCAGTGGGCTGTGTTACGCCGATGGTTGGCAAACAGCCGCGCGTCAGCATTCTGGCAACCGGCAGTGAACTGGTCGAACCATCTGATCGACCCAATGGTGCCCGCATCCGCAACAGCAACAGCCATCAGATCTGTGCCCAGCTCAAGGCGATGGGAATCACCGCCCGTTACGAGGGCATCATCGCCGACGATCCTGCTGCCCTGGCTGCCGCCATCCACAAAGCCGCCGCTGGCAGCGATGTCATCCTTCTCTCCGGCGGTGTCTCTGAGGGCGATTACGATTACGTTCCCGATGCTCTGCGGGCCAATGGCTTTGCGTTTGGTTTCGAGAGCGTCGCCATGCAGCCCGGCCGGCCAACCCTGTTTGGCGACAACGGGTCAACCTGGTGCTGCGGTCTGCCGGGCAACCCGGTCTCCACCTTTGTGGTCTTTGAGATCCTGATCAAGCCGTTTCTCTATCGCCTCATGGGTCACACGTGGCAGAAACAGTTGGTCAAGGCTCAACTCACCACCGCTTTCAAACGCCGCAAGGCGGATCGTCAGGCGGCCATTCCTGTCCGGTTCACAGCACCGGATCAGGTGACCCCCATCGACTATCACGGTTCGGCCCACATCACGGCCATGACCCAGTGTGATGCGTTATTGTTCGTTCCCATTGGCCAGGATTCCATTGCTCAAGGCGGGGTTGTCTATGTTCGACCGCTTTAACCGCCACATCCATTATCTTCGCATCTCGGTTACCGACCGATGCAACCTGGCATGCACGTACTGCATGCCCGAAGGCCATGTTGCCAAGCTGCCGCGTGAAGACATTCTCTCATTCGAGCAGATTGCTGAACTCACGCGGACGGCTGTCGAACTGGGTTTCGACAAGGTGCGTCTGACCGGCGGCGAGCCGCTGATGCGCAAAGGCATCGTCGACCTGGTTCGCATGCTGGCGGCGGCTGGCGGCATCAATGACTTTGCCATGACCACCAACGGCATCCTGCTGGCGCAACATGCCAAGCCCCTGCGCGAAGCCGGGCTGCATCGCCTGAACATCAGTTGCGATACGCTGGACCCGCAGCGGTTCAGCGCCATCTCGCGCGGCGGCCGCCTGGAAGATCTGCTGTCAGGGATTGACGCTGCCCAGGCCGCAGGCTTCGTTAAAATCAAACTGAACTGCGTAATTGAGCAGTCTCCGGAAGAACCTGATGCCGTGATGGTGTCCCGCTTCGGCGCCCAGCGCGGGTTTGAGGTCCGCTACATTCGCAGGATGGACACGGCCAAAGGCTCATTCTGGCGCGTGCTGGGTGGTGACGGCGGCCATTGTCAGATCTGCAACCGCCTGCGCGTCTCCAGTGATGGCAGAATCTTCCCGTGCCTGTTCAGCGATCTGCACACGAAAGTAAGCGAGTTGGGCCCGCGCCAGGCCATCCTGGCCGCCCTTGCCATCAAGCCGGAATCGGGCCGACAGAGCGATAATCAGTTCTATAGATTGGGAGGATGACCACATGAACCTGACCCACATCGACGAACACGGCCGCCCGCGTATGGTGGATGTTGGCGACAAGCCCCTGAGCCACCGGATGGCCCGGGCCGAGGGTCTCATCCGCCTGCAGCCCAAGACCATTGAACAGATCCGGGATCAACGGATGGCCAAGGGCAATGTGCTGGTAACGGCCGAACTGGCCGGGGTACAGGCTGCCAAACAGACCGCATCGCTGATTCCGCTCTGCCACGCTCTGCTACTGAGCAAGGTGCATGTCGAGGCTGTCCTGAAACCAGAGGGTGTCCAGATCACCAGCGAAGTGAAATGCACCGGCCAAACCGGCGTCGAGATGGAGGCGCTGACGGCCGTCAGCGTGGCACTGCTGACGATCTACGACATGTGCAAAGCGGTCGACAAGTCGATGGAGATCTCGAACATTCGCCTGCTGGAAAAGACCAAGGAGCCCGCATGAGCGCCCGGATCATCTCTGTCAATGTTTCCCGGCAGAAGGGCACGGCCAAGCAGTCCGTGCCATCAGTAGAGGTGACCGTCACCGGCATCTCCGGCGATGCTCACGCAGGTTCCTGGCACCGGCAGGTCAGTCTGCTGGCCGAGGAAAGCATCGCCAGGTTTGGCCAGCAGGCCGGCCGCAGTTTTGCCCCCGGCGAGTTTGCTGAGAATCTCACCACCCGTGGACTGGACTTAAACCGCTGCCATATCCGTGACCGTCTGGACATCGGCGAAGTCGCTCTGGAGGTCACCCAGATCGGCAAGGCCTGCCACGGCGATGGATGCGCGATCTACCAGGCCGTAGGCAAGTGCGTGATGCCCAAGGAAGGCATCTTCACCCGCGTGATTCATGGCGGCGAAGTAAAACCCGGCGATCCGATCACCCATACGCCGCGTCCGCTGAACATCCAGGTGATCACCCTGAGCGATCGGGCTTCGCGCGGTGAATACGAAGACCGAAGCGGACCGGCCATCCGCGCCCGTCTGCAAACGCATTTCGCCGCCGGACATTGGGCCGCCGAGATCACGTCATCTCTTCTTCCTGACGATCCGGTACAGCTCCGCGCGGCGATCGAGGCGGCCATTGCCGCACAGACCGATATCATTTTCACCACCGGCGGCACCGGTATCGGCCCGCGCGACATGACCCCTGACGTCATCCGCCCTCTTCTCACCCGCGAAATGCCCGGCATCATGGAATACATACGCGTCAAGTACGGCGAATCCATTCCCTCCGCGCTGTTAAGCCGCAGCGTGGCCGGTCTGATCGGCTCAACGCTGATCTATGTCCTTCCCGGCAGCGAGAAGGCGGTGCAGCAGTACCTGGACGAAATCCTCAAGACGCTGGAGCACAGCCTGCGCATGGTCAACAGGATTGACCAGCACTAGCCGCGACCTGTTCCGCACTAGCGGGCGCGGCTTCTGCGGCTTCGGCCGCCGCACGGATGCGAGCGGCCAATGCTTTGGCATCGGCGCGCTCCAGGCGATTGAGCACACAATCCCAGCGGTAGGAGAAGTTTCCCGTCGGATCTTTGGGTACGTGGGCAAACAGGCCCCGCAGGGCCACACGCCGGCGTCCGTAGTCTTTCTGCACTTCCTCGAAGCGTTTCACGAATCCCGCCAGATACGCGTCGAGGAACTCGCGCGGCTGATCCAGACGATCGCGCCGTCGCAGGTAGGGTCGCGCATAGTCGGGCGCATCGTCCATCAGATCGCTGGTGTATTCGGTAAACGCGCCGGTCGGATCCGCAACAGTGATCGTCAGCGGCCAGCCCTTTTGGTCGGTGATCAGCACCTCATCGCCATCATCAAAATTCACCCGCATCTTGCGATCAGTGCGCCCGACAATCATATTGATCGCCGCGGCCTCGCCCAAAAGGTGAGCCAGGGCCTTCCCATAGCCGGGCGTCTTGAGCATCGCTCCAGGTATCTTTGAAGTCACCATGCCCGTCATGTAGTCGCGCTCGAAGAAGACGCTCCAGATGCGCAGACCATACATCTCGCGGTTACTGCCGCGATAGGTCTCGGGGAAGCTGTGCTGCGTAATCCACTGTGAAACACGCATACCCAGTTGCTGACATCCCAGGCGGCGGTCCAGAACGTAGTCGGTATACTCGGCCGACTCGACCATTGCCTGCTCCCAGCTCTTTCCTTCATTCAAATGTATCCAGACATCCCATTTCTGCAGGCGGACAATACGCACCATCTCGTTGGGATTGAACTTCTGCTTGATCTCGACCAGATATACGCCGCGCCGGCCGCCGTCGCGAGGACGATCGCCCAGGGATGCCAGCACGCGGCCGACATTGATGTACTCCAGCTCGCGGTATTCGCGGAAAAAATTGAAAATGATGCCGCGCACCTGCTCGTGCGGGTCGGGAGCATCGTTATAGCGATCCTCTTCATAAGGCGCCGGCGGATTGGGGAAACAACGGCCAAGATCCGTCTCCAGCGAGATGGCGCCATCCTGGATTCTGCCGCCGGGAAGCCAGCGCACCTTCAGCAGGAACTCGGGGCTTAATCCCAGCCACACCTCCTCGGAAACCAGTTTCTCGGCCGTTTCCGTCAAAGCGCATGCCATCCGCGATTTCCACGCTTCGCTGCGGGGATCATCCTCCTGCAATTCGGCGGGGCAACACGCCGCGAAAGCGTTGCATGCCGCGGTATGCAGCTCGCGCAGGGCCTGCGGCGAGAGCGCCGCCAGCGAAGCCTGGCGGATCAGTTCCAGGGGCGCTTCGGAGGCCGCCTCAAAGAGCGCCAGTTCCGGGCGGAACTTGCTGTTGCGCTTGAGCGAGATGGTGGCGATCTCCTGCAACTGTCGGCGCAGGTCTTCCAGAGGCAGCGTGCCCAGGCTCTTCAGGCGTGAACAGCTCAGATAGCGCGTGCCAGTTACGAGGTTGTAGTAGTAGATGCGCTGCTCGCCGATGGCAACCAGAGACTCCTCGATCAGCTTGTCGATCTGTGCGGTGGTGCGGACCGGCGGTGTGATTCGCCAGAGTTCACCCTGGCGTTTGATCGCCATGCGCACCGCCGGATAACTTGTGTTGAGGAACTCGATTTCCAGCTTGGAGAGCACCTCCTGGAGCATCTCGTCGGCCCGCAGGGCGTTGGCCACTTCGGCTTCGCTATGGTCCGGACGGATCTGCACCTTTCCCTTGCGCACGAACAGGTCAACCTGGTCGGCGAGGATATCGGCCTCTTCCTCCTCGCTCAGGGGCAGTTGCTCGCGGCCGGTGCGCTCGGCATTGAGCGCGGCGATCAGTGCGGGGGCCTGTGCGACATGGATCGACGGCATTACGCAGACGAAACTGCGATATTTGGGATATGCACAGGCGGCCAGCCATTCTTCGGGCCAATTGGTCCAGCCCTCAGTTAACGACCGGCCGATGCAACTGAACGGAGCATCCATGCGTTCCTCCACAGCCTTCCCGGACAGGGCGGTACTATACCAAAGTCGGCACGCGCGCGACATGGTGCCATAGAGTGCACCGGTTATCTAAGCAACACTTGTGGCCGATCGCGGCAGAGGCCGATAGGGGCGGAAGCATCTACCGCTGAGTGTACTTCTGGAGCCCCGCCATCAGGAAACCGGCTCTCTTTGTTGTCACCTCGATCGGATGCTCTTTCCAGACTTCGAAAACATCTTCTGGTGCGAGCTTCTGTTTTGCCAATCTGCCGAGCTCTCGAGCGGAAAGCCTGGCGCCGGTTTCAAGGCCGAGCAGCGCAAGCAGCCGTTGGTCAATCCGCTTATTCCACTCATCTTTGGAAATGCCTGTCACATGTGCCGAAGCTACGTCTGAGCAGGCCGATCCACCATTGAACCTACAAGGAGCACAGATCGCGTCGTTATCGATCGTCAGCTCCAACTGAACATCGGGATTGTCCAGAATCTCGTTGCCCACTCTCCAGAGATCATGACCGTATTCCAAATTGGGAACGAATCGCTCAAGACCCGATCCGAATAACTTGATGACATCCAGGAAATGGTGAGGCTTGATCAGCAGTGCTTTTGTTGTCGTTGACATCGTTGGCTTACCCGCCGAATTGTCGCGCACATGGCGGCATCGGTAAAGAGATCCGATCATGAGGCTCTGGTGGCAACAGAGACAACTGGCCACGGCCAAGGGTAGCCTGTCTACTGGCTCTCTGTGCTTCGTACGCTGATCCGGACTGTGGACGGACCAGTTAGGTGCCAGGTGCAGTTGTTCTGAGCGCAAAACTCATCAAGGATGGGTCTCCATGCGGTACCTGTCCAGTCGCCGCCGATAGTTCCCTGCACGCCATTGTCCACTTCAACGCGAATGCCATGTGCGCCCGGAAGCCCGTGTTCATTCTGGAACCGAAAATAGGCATGAACATCCTGGGGCGGATTGATCGCGATGTGGGTGAATGGTTCATCGAGCCACTTCCGGAGTTCGGCACTCATGGCCGGTGACTTCGGATTGGGTTGGACAGAACTTGAGCTGGCGAAGGGCGCACCTCCCTGGCTGGACGACCCGCCCGACCTTGACATGAACAACACGACCAGGAGTGCCCCTGCCACGACTACGATGACAACCAGTAGCTTCTTGTCCATGTGAATCTCCTCCGACTCGGCGCCACGGACATGCTGAAACTGCGATTATTCTACCACTACACAAGATTTTGCATACGGCTATTTGTTCCACAGACGGTGTTCGCGCCATTCTGGTCGAGTACGCCGGTGATCGGGGCCAGCGTGGTCAGGACGAAGCCGAGGATTGCACGCGAAGAACCCCAAGAAGAGCCCGGTTCGGATACCTTGGCAAGCGACACCAACGAGCCGGGTTGGTGGGGCGAGGGCGACGACATGTTCTTTGTTGATGGTGAGCCCTGGCCGCCGCATCTTCACGGGACGGGCACAGAAGACCAGTTGGGAACGTGCCGGAGGTGGGCAATGTCGAGAGCCGCATTCCCTACCGCTGGGGAGGTCTGGAACGCTGGCCCGGCAAGGATCGCCGGGAACTGCCGATGGGATGAGTTCGTTCGGATGCCGTCGGCATCGCAGGGCATGGCCGGCGACGAAATCGGTGGCGCCCCATTAAGCAGCAGTGTCCCCCTTCTGCTGGAACAGGCAACGCGCTTGTGCCTGCTTCGCTGCATTCTCCCCATACCGACCCCAACTTGACTGTATGGGTCGAGCCCCCAATGATGTTATGGTAGTGCCCGACGGGGATGTGGGCCGTGTCTTAGGCAAAGCAAGGGAGGATCTAATGCGTTCGCTTCGATTTTGCAGCGGGAAATGTGCGCCTATTCAGGACAATCGGATGGGCTTGGCCATTGCGGAACTCCTCGAACAGCGTCAACTGCTCACGGCCGCCCCGGTCAGCTTCTCGGATACCGACGGCGATCAGGTCACCATCCGGCTCAGCGGCGCTGGCACCTTGTCGATGGATCCAGACACCCGCAATGTTGCCACGGCGGGCACAACGGTCAATTCTGCCCTCAGCATCTCCGTCCGGCGTGCTGCAGGTGGCGATGGCCGAGTCACCTTGGGCGAACTCCGCTGCTATGGACCGATGCGATCCCTGAACGGACCCAACGCCGACATCACCAAGGAGATCTCCATCGATGACCTGATGCAGCCGGTCTCCAAGTCCAGCAAAGTGTCGCTGAATCTGGGGGTCCTGCACGGCCTGGCGGTATACACGGGCGGACAGCATGTCGGCACGATCAGGCTGGCCGATTGGAGCCGGGTTGATAACGGTCAGGAACTCAATGCCCCAACAGTTGATGCACTGATTATCACCGGCCGGAAGGATATCCCCGGAACGTCGGCCGACGAATCGCTGCCGGGAAACTGCGGCGCAATCCTGATTCTTGGCGACAGCAGCACCACCGCCGGCGACTGGTCGATTCGCACCATCAGCGTGGCGGGCACTCTCAATGATGTCCAAGCCACCGGCCGAGTTGGCAGCATCACTGCCGGACAGATCGACGGCCAGCTCATCGCCAGCAGCTTTGGCACGGTCGCCACCCATGCCCTGGGCAGTTCCAGCTTCGCCACCGGCACAATCACCGGATCGATCACCGCCACTGGCGCTGCGGGCATATCCACTTCGCTCAATTCAATCTGGGCGGCATCCGATGTAACCAATCTCGCAATCGCGACCGGTGAGGGGGATATCGGGCAGATCACTGTCGGCGGGCAACTGCTCAACAGCAGCATAACCTCGGCCGGCAATATCCGGGGCATCGATCTGCTGCAGGGACTCTTTGCATCGCGAATCCAGAGTCAGGGCAATATCGGGCATATTCGCGTCAGTTCGCTCAGTCAGTCGGCCATTCAGGTCGGCGTCGCGCCTGACTTTGACGGCATCGCCACGAATTCCTCCGATTTCGTTAATCCATCAGCGCGTATCGCGAACTTCAGCATTGTCGGGGCGAAAGGACTGCCCGCCACCGATGCCTTGGCGACCGCAGAGAACACACTCTGTGCTGCAGAGGCGGGCGTCATGAATCTGCGCAACGTGGATTCCGCGGCCGCGATGCAGATCTATGTCCTCGGTGCCAGCAGCCCGACCTCGGTGCACTATACCGACACGATCGACCGTACCGCCGCGTTCACCTGGACCCGCGGCCAACTTCAACCCGATTTCCTTGCATCGATGCTCCATCAGTTGTGACCACCGATAGACGACGAACCGACACCGTTACCCCTCTGCCTCGAACGCACCTGCCTGCCAGCAGTCATGGCCAGTGAAGCTGCGCATCCCGGATCGCGCACAAACGCATCCCCGGTTCTGCATGGTCCGGGCAGGCAACTTACCGCAAATTTGCAGTACTCCAACCATTGCCAGAACGGCCGCCTGACCCGGTGCCGCTGGCTCAATTCCGACCTGATGGTGGCTTCACTGCGGTAAAACTGATGCGAAAACGATTTTGCGCTTGCAAATCCCGGAAAACACACTATATTCATGCCATCGTAAGCAGTGTATGGCCTTGCTTGCGACAGCTTCGACGGGCTTTGTGGTCCGAAGGGCTGACTCTCGGCTCTGAAGCACGGATTGCTTCTCCGGGAGCCGTCGGCCGGCGGCACATGCCGTTTGCCGGTGGTGAGCAAATACTCCACCTCTGGAAAGGAGATCATTCATGGCCAAGGCAATGACCAAGTCGGAGATCGCCGGGAAACTGGCGGAAGAAGTTGGCATCAGCAAGAAGCAGGTGATCCAGTTCTTTGACGCGCAAGCGAAGCTTGCCTACGGGCAGGCCAAGAATCAGTTCGTCCTCCCGGGTCTGGGCAAGGTTGTTCTGGTACTCCGCGCCGCCCGTGAGATGAAGATTTCGATCGGCCCGAAGGCCGGCCAGATCGTCAAGGTCCCCGCGAAGAAAGTCCTGAAGTTCCGCTTCGCCAAGGCCGCCAAGGATGCCGTCCTGGGCGCCAAGAAGTAAGTCTTTCCCGCTCGAACAAAAGAGCCAACACAAACCCGCGGGGTTTATCCCCGCGGGTTTGTTCTTTTCCAGCCAGCCTATTTCCCCGCCCGGCAGTGCTCTTCCAGCCGTTGCAGCAGTTCCGCTGCATCTTCCTTGCGTGTGCCCAGCGCACTGGACCATTCCAAGGCCTCGCCGCCAGTGATGGCGCGATCGATCCGGCGGCAGGCGCTGATTACCGTGGAGTGATTCCGCTTGTTCAGTAGTTGCCCGATCTCCGGGTAGGAGAGCGTTGACATCTTCCTGACCAGATACATCGCCACCGAGCGCGGCAGGCTGATTCCGTGATCGCGCCGGGCCGACAGCAGGTCCCGATGCGCCACCCCGAAGTAATCGCACACCGACTGTACGATGGCATCCGGCCGGATCGGCTGCACATGCTGCCGCTCCAGGTCGCCCAGGGCTTCATGGGCAAGCTGCTCATCAACCGGGCGGTTGCTCAGCTTCGAGTACGCCGCCACGCGGGTAATAGCGCCTTCCAGTTCGCGCACATTCTGGGTCACCCGCCGGGCAATCCAGCAGATCACCTCATCGGCAATGGTAAGCTGATGCTCAAGGGCCATCCGCCGAAGCATCTCGCAGCGCATCTGGAAGTTCGGCGGATCGATCCGCACCACCATCCCTGAGACGAAGCGGTTGATCAGCGATTCGCCAAAATCCTCGATTGTCTTCGGATGGCTGTCCGATGCCATTACCACCTGCTTGCCCATCGCCTCAATCGCGTTGAACGTGTGCAGGAACTCCTCCATGGTGGCGCGTTTGCCAGCCAGAAAATGCACATCGTCGATCACCAGGAGATCCAGTTCCCGCATCCGATGGCGGAACTGGTCGATCTTGTTCATCCGCATCGCCTGCACAAATTCATTGGTGAACTCCTCGCCAGTCATATAGGCCCAGCGGCGCGTCGGATGCAGTTCCAGGAACCGGCGGCAGATGCCCTGCAGCAGATGCGTCTTGCCCAGGCCGCAGGAGCCGTGAATGAACAAAGGCGTGTACTGTGACCCGGGATACTGTGCTACGTGCGCTGCGGCGTTGTAGGCAAGCTGATTGCTTGCGCCAACCACAAAGGTGTCCAGGCTGTGCCGCAGGCGGGCGCGCCCCACGCTGGGCGCCGGCCGCTGCACGGGTGGATGCGTCGCCGTCGGGGGCAAGGTGCCGTTGAGAATCGTCTTGGCATGGGCAAACCCGCTGTGCGTTTTCGCCAGGGCATCCCTGGTTTCCGCCGCCGGCTCCTCTGGGCGGGCGTCGAACAGCTGCGGCATGACGCTGAAGCGCACATGCAGCGGCCCGCCAAGCACTTCTTGCGCCGCTTCCTGGATCAGACGCGAGAAGTGCGAACCAATCCATTCGCTGATAAAGTCATTGGGAACACAGATTTCCAGCATATCTGGCTTCAAGTCCAAACGCGTTGAACTGTTGAACCAGACATGAAATCGTTGTTGTCCCACCTTCTCCGCAATCACTTCCGCCAAACGCGTCAGTTGAGGATCTTCCTTGATGATGCAACCCACGTCGATCTCCTTCCACACTTGGAAGAGCCCACGGTTATGTATTAAATGAACGCCACACCGGATCGCGTTTCTGCGCCCGCAGCGCATTTGGCGATCCGCAGACATCCTGCAAGGCATTCCGCCAAAGGGCCGCGCACCATCGCAACGTGCGACCCATCACCCATGGCGTTCAGCGCGCGTCATTCGTGCATGGAACACGCCGCGCTTCATGGCATCCTGCCAACGCCGCTCCCTCATCCGTGGGGGGTCATCCGTGATCGTAAAAAGCTCACCGCCGACTGCCATAACCCGGCTGTCATCTCACTGCACTTCGATGTAAACGAATAAAGCGGTAGAACTGGGTTGAATTGAACCATCCATTGGCTCAAGGTCGCCACACATTACCTATGCTCGGTGCGAGTAACAAGCAGGAAAAAAACGATTGTGCATCAACACGCGCGTAAGTGAAGGAACTGTAAGGACACGGCGAAATAATTTTTTTTTTCAACACGGGTTATCCACTGTCACTTGGCCTCTTGGGGATTAATTGTGGATGAGATACCGCTCCCCCGGTGGATAACTCGAATCAACGCCAGCCGCGAGCCCACCCGCTGCATTCCTGCCCTCACATACATTGTCAGCGCGGGCGTGTTGAGCGAATCGGCGGCCGTCGTGAGACGCCCGCACCCCAGTTCCACCGTGCGGCCGATCGCCAGTTTCACCAGCTCTGATGCGATTCCGCGCCCGCGCGCAAATCGCGCCAGGCCCACGTACGTCAGCTCCAGGGCATCGGATGCCGGCACCCGCGAGAGAATCAATATGCCGGCCGGCACGTGTTCCTGCATCAGCACCATCCAGTTTCGCGGCTCAAACTCGCCCGCAGCCTTGTGCCCGAGAATCACATCCTCGATCGACCGCAGCCCGTTGAGCCTCGGACAGTCCAGTGTCTGCTCATAGCTCGCCAGGATGGCCTGGGCAAAGAGTACGTGCCGTTGCGGGGCGTAAGTGAGCAGTTGCCAACCATCTTTGGGCAGCGTGTATTCCAGGATTCGACCCGGGCATTCCAGGTAGATCAGTTCCGCCAGATCCGTAAAGCCTGCCGTCCGATACATTGCCATTTGCGCTGTGTCTTCTGGATCCACAAGCACTTGCAGCAAGGCATTGTCGCTCCGGGCGTATTCCGCCACCACTTGTTGCAGCAGGACATCGGCCGCCTCGCGCTGCTGCGGGTCGGCTGGCGTGCCCGAAAGCAGCATCACCGTCCGCCCCGGCAGCGGCACCGGGCAGATCGCACACAAGACCCGCCGGCCGCGCGTGGCGATGCGCATCCGCGTCAGATCCATGTGCCGCGCCCCCGCCGACTGCGCAAAACTCGCAACCTGCCCTGCATCGGCGACGTGTCCGGGGTAGCTCAGAAGGCGCGTAAGTGCTTGCTGGAACTGGTCCGGAGCCACCACGGCATACTCCGTTGGCCCCTCCGGTCCATGTAAGCGCGAGAAAAAGTTTGACAGGAATCGCACCAGCCCTAAGAATACCCATGTATCCTGGGTGCGGCAAAGCATGCCCGGAACCGCAGTGGTGTAGCTTTTGACCGTCCTGCAATGGAGAGAACCTCTATGGCACATGTTTTCCGTAATCTGGTCGTCGCTGTCGCTCTGCTTGCCTCTGGCACAGTTTGCCTGTCACAGGAAAAGGCCAAGCCTCCGGTGCCCAGTATCTATCCTGTTACTTGGCAACTGAAATTCGAGTACGGCAAGCCCGCTCGCGTCGTCGTGAATGTGCCGGGCAGGAGCGCGCCCCAGGCCTACTGGTATCTGCCGTTCTCGGTCACCAATACGACCAACCGTGAGCGGATGTACTTCCCCGTCTTTGAACTGGTTACTGAGGAAGGCACCATCATCCGTTCCGACAAGAGCGTGCCGACCGCCGTAATCAAGGAAATTCGCAAGGAGCAGGGCAATCGCTTCCTTCAGCCGCTGATCCAGGCGGCCGGAGAATTCCGCCTGGGCGAGGATGAAACCAAGTATTCCGCGGCCGTCTGGGCCGAACCCGACCTGCGCATGGGGCACTTCTCCATTCTGGTCAGCGGCCTCAGTGGCGAAAGCGCCAGGGTCAAGAATGCCAAAGGCGAGGATGTCCTGCTGCGCAAGACCCTGCAGCTTAATTTCTTCGTGCGCGGTGACGAAGTCTATCCCGGCGAAGATGAAGTGAACGAGAACGCCTTGCTCTGGATCATGCGGTAATGCCGAATGCGGCTTCGTATCTGAATACCCGGTGATGTTCGTGCCGGTGCGGGAAGGCACTATGGACGAACAAGTTCACGCGTACACGCAAACGGATCTTCTTCACGAAGAGCAACTCCGCGGCGAGCAGCGGGTAAACGACATCCGCGCTGTGGCCCTCATCGCCTTCTATGCGCAGCACATCATTAGCTTCTACTATCTCCAAGACAACGGCATCTCGCCCCAGTTCCATCGCACCGTCACGCTGATCGTGGCCGCCTGGTTCATGGCGATCTTCGCCATCCACCATGTCCTCGGCCGCCGCTGGATGCCGCCCTACCTTAAGTATGGCGCTGCCCTCTGGGACCTCGCCATGTGCGGCCTGCTGATGGCACTGGGCGATGGCCCGCGCAGCGGCCTGCTGATTCTTCTGCCCCTGATCGCCGCCGCCTCGGCTGTCCGCATCTCCCTGGGCCTGGTCTGGTTCTCCACGCTTGGTGCGATGCTCACCTATCTCGTCGTGCTCGGCCACTACGCGTTCATAAAGGTCGGCGCCAGCGCCTATTACAACACCGCTGGCATGCGCATCCCGCGCTCCCAGCAATTGATCGTACTGATCGCCATCGGGGCGGCCGGTCTTCTTGCCGGCCAGGCCTGCCGCCAGGCTCGCCGCCTCCTGCAGCGCACCTCCGGAGAGGGCGTGTGACCTTTCCCCTCTACATCCCGCTGGGCCCCTGGCACGTACATCCCCATGCGCTGTTCGATCTGCTGGCCTATGCGGCCGGGGGGCAGCTCTATTGGCTGCTTCGCCGCCGGCGGCCGACTTCGGCGGTCCCGTTCGAAAAGATGATGTGGGTCTTCGTGTTCATGGCTGGGGGCGCCCTGTTTGGCGCTAAAGTGCTTGCCTGGCTGGAGATGTGGCCCGAGTTCTGGGCGCAACGGTTTGGGGTGGGCATCTGGCTCGGCGGTAAGACCATCGCCGGCGGGATCCTCGGCGGCTGGCTGGGTGTCGAACTGGGCAAGAAGATGGTCGGCCCGAGCGAATCCACCGGCGATGCCTTCGTCTTCCCGCTCATCCTCGCCATCGCCATCGGCCGACTCGGCTGCTTCCTCACCGGCCTATCCGACCATACCTACGGCATCGCCTCTTCCCTCCCCTGGGCCATCGACTTCGGCGACGGCATCCCCCGCCACCCCACCTCGCTCTACGAGATTGCCATCCTCCTGATCGCCGGCGCGATCCTCTGGACGGTCCATCGCCGAGGCACTCTTCCCAACGGCGCGATTTTCCGCCTCTTCATCGCGATCTACTGCCTTTTCCGCCTCCTCGTCGAGTTCATCAAGCCCCGCGAAGTGATCCTCGCTGGCCTCTGCCCTATCCAATGGGCCTCCGCGGTCGGTGCGATTGCTGCCCTGATCTCATTGCGGCTAATGCTCACCCGGCAACAGCGTATTCCTCAATATGCAGCGAGGGAGGAGGTGGCCCCATGACCGACTTCGATCCCAACGATCGCGGTGAATACGCCATAGGCCCCGAGCCGGCGCCCAATCCTCCTCGGCTTGACCGACCGCGCATGCGAATCAGTACCAGCTTGATGAGCTACGACGTTCATGCCCCGGGCAGAGCAATCCCCTATGCTCGCCCGATGCCTGCGCCGGAACCTGAGCCGGGAATCGCTACCAGCACACAGTACGTCCTTGGCGGCTTGTCTCCGTTCGCCTATGGCACGGTCGTGAGTCTGATTATGGGTGCCCTGAGGATTTTTCGCCCGCCGATCGCTGTTCAGGAGCTCATGGTGTGGGTGGCCTTCGGCGGTTTCGCCGCTTTGGTCGTGTTCGTCCATGTGAAACTCGGATGGAAGGGCTTTCTGCCAGGCATTCTGACCGCCATCTTTGTGCTTCCCCTGATTCTCTTCGCAATCTGCGGAGTTGTGCTCCTGGGCATCGGTTCGGCCGGGGGGTTCCGATGAGCCAGCCGAGTGGCAATCCCGACCGTCACCCGCATCCTCGCCAGCGTGTGCGAACGTCCATGTCCGGATATGACATGCCCGGCCCCAGCAGGTCGGTTCCATACGCCCGCCAACCAGGCAATAGTGAGCCAGCCAAAGCCTACACCCAGGCCTTCACGCTCGGATGTCTAAGCCCGCTTGGCCTGCTGACCGCCATCGCCTGTGTACGCGAAATGACGGGACGAGCTGACGACCCAAATGCTGCAATGGCGATATCAGACTGGGCATGCGTTGTTGGTTACGTAGCACTGATAGCCTTCCTTGGAACACGACCGGCATGCAAAGGCTTCCTTCAGGGAGCCCTGCTGGTGGTGCTGGTAATCCCCCTTGGGTTTCTCACGCTGTGCGGCATCGGAATGCTCGGATTGGGAGGACTTGTATGGCTGGGCAGCCGATGAAAAATCCCGTCAGACCGCGCATTCGCACTTCAATGTCGGGGTATGATCTGCCGCAACGAGGCAAACCGATTCCATATTTCCGGCGGCCCGTGACACACGAGCCCGAACCCGCAATCTCGTTGACGAAGCAGTATGTCCTCGGAGCTCTCAGCCCTTT
The DNA here is from genome assembly GCA_903871935.1 of uncultured Phycisphaerales bacterium. Classification (GTDB taxonomy): domain Bacteria; phylum Planctomycetota; class Phycisphaerae; order Tepidisphaerales; family Tepidisphaeraceae; genus CAIQIQ01. Next base: position 28,708 of record CAIQIQ010000104.1, on the reverse strand, counting down.
GGCGAGCTTCCTGATTCCCTGGGCGATGAATGCAGTGATGCGTTCTATCGGCATGCCCGATGAGATCACCGGCTTCATCCTATGGGCCGGATTCATCGCGCTGGTGTTGTTTCTGTTCTATGTCGCAATGAACTCCAACGCCTTCATGGCGGGCCTTTTCACCATCATCCTCGCCATTCCCGTTCTGATGTTCTGCCTGTGCGGTGTCGCTCTTGTGGGTGGCGGAATCATGGCAGTATTCAAATGAGCCAACAAGACCACAACTCCGTTCCCAATCTCCGGCCGGGCGAAAGGCGCCCGCCGGTGCCACGACGATTGCCGCCGGTCATCCCGGACCGTCCACCGGTTCGAACGGCACCATTGGAGTATGCCCGAGTGTTTCCGCGCACGACTTCGCGTTCCGCGATGCCCGTTGGCGTGCAGTTCTTGCTGGGCCTGATAAGTCCCGTCGCATATTTGGCTCTCGCCATGTGTCTGCTCGGTGGTGCATCAACGCCAACGGACTGGCAGCCGGTCGTGGCAATGTTGCTCCTCGTGTTTGGGGCAATAGTGGGCGTCGTCGGCATCGGACTGCGTTGGCCGGGATACGTCGCCGGAGCATTCGTTGGTGTGCTGCTGATGCCCGTCATGGCGATCGCATGGATTTTCATCGAATGTGGCATGCGCATCTGATCCGACTCGCCTACTGATGCCCCTTCTCCCACTCTTCCACTTCCGGCGTAAAGTAACGCACGCGCACCTTCTTGTACTCCTTGCTTGAGTACAGCGCAGCGTAGTTGCTGATCCCCGTCGCCTTGCTGATCGACTCCATCACCTGGTCGCACTTCGCCTGGCTCTGCGCATGCACCATTGTGAACAGGTTGTACGGCCAATCCTCATACGTCGGCCGCAGATAGCAGTGGCTCACCGTCGAGAACGTAGCGGCCGTTTCCCCGAACTTCTCTTCCTGGCCAACCGGAACCACCCACACGCCCATCCCGTTATGCCCGAACCCTGCCTCGCGATGGTGCAGCACCGCGGAAAACCGCCGCATCCGCCTTTGCTGCTCATATTGCTTCGCTGATGCGAGGAACGTCGCGACACTCACCCCCGCCTCGCGGGCCCACTGGTCATATGGCCGCTCTACCAGCGGCAAATCCTGCTGCAGTACCCGGATCATCCGCTTATCCGCATCGCTCACCGTAAACGCCATCGCCGTGTCGCGATCCGCCTCGGTGAAACGCGGCCCTTCCGAGCGCGTGGCAATGTCCTGCCCCCCCAGGTTCAGTTTGACGCCGATCTTGAAGAGCTTCAGCGTCGGCATCAGGCGGGTTTGGATTGCACCGGAATCCCGATGCAGGATCTCGATGGTCTTCTCCAGTCCCAGCCTCGAATCTGGCGGCAACGCCAGCGTATACCACAGGTTATAGTCGTGGTTGCGCTGGTAGTTGTGCGAAACACCGGGGTGAGCATTGATCACCGCGGCCGCCTGCTCGATAGTCTGCTGCGGAACCCGCGCTGCCACCAGCGAGGACCGATACCCCAGCGCTTTGGTATCAAAGATCGCGCTGATCTGCCGAATCAGCGGCCGGTCTCCCTCTTTCAGTTCGCGAATGCTCTGTAGCGTATCGGCTTCCGGCAGCCTCAGTTTCTCACCGAGGGCTGCAAACGGCCGCTCCACCAGCGGGACCTCTTCCTGCACGAGATCAAGCAGCCGAGCCTGTACGTCAGTCAGCTTTCTGGGCATCTTTTCCATCATCTTGGGCGCCTATAGAACGGTGCATTATAGGCTGATCCGCCGCCGATGCCTCCCCGGGCACCCGCGAGAATCGCTGCTCTTTGTCCAGCAGTGCCTCGCGCTCCAGCCAGTTCTGCTGCGCCAGCCTCGACTCGCACAGAATCATCTCTCCGCACTGCACGCACGAATACCCTGCCAGCAACACGTACAGAATCCACGCCGGCGTTGCCAGGAAGAAGGCGAAAAAGATCGCTCCGATCGCCGCCTGCGCCCACACCAGCACCACCAGCAACGCGCCCAGCGCCAGGATCACCCACATCCGATACCGCAGTGCATCGCACAGATCTGTCGATGGCACCCGCAACATGAGGTCCGACAGCCAGCATGCATGAACTGTCAGCGCTGCCAGAAACGCCACACTGCCAAGGAAGAACACGAACGGCCCCGGCAAATTCAGCCCCATACTCTCCGCCGTAAACCCCGTGACGATGATCAGCGCCAATCCCGCGGCCGTATATCGCACCAAACGCTGCGCGCGCATCATCTCTGTCTGTGTCGGCTCCGGCCGCGCCCCCTGAAACGCCATATAGCACCACGCGACCAGGAGGATCGATGGCACAATTCCCGAGACCGGCCGACCAGCCCGCATCGCTACCACCAGTCCCACCGCCAATACCACCGGCAGCGCCATCAGCAGCAAGCCGCCGATCCGGACATGCTGCCCTACATGTCTCGTCCAGTCCGGCCGGGAATGCGACAACAGATCCCCGCGAATCGAGATCCCCACCGGCGACCCGCACTCCGGACACTGCTTCCCATTCTGCAATCCCACCAGGTCATACCCGCAAGCCCGGCACGCAATATGCTCCGTCACATGCCCCGTATGGTCCACCGGCATATCCGCCGTCCCATACAGCAACCAGTGCTCGACCTCGCGCTGCGGCTCTTCCATAGCAGAGCAGTATACCCGGCCCATGTCGCCTCATGTACCCGCGCTCCTGCAGCGTCGCGACACCCGTCCATCTGATGGACAAGAACACAGCAGCGCACTACAATGTCTTACATCGATAGCGAGGTTGGGCATGGCAACACTTACCATCCGATTACCCGAACGTCTGAAGGCGGAGATCGACGCGCTAAGCCGGGCGCAGCGGAAAGCCGTGAGCGACATCGTCCGCGAATCACTGCACAGACATGTCGCCGTAGAGCGATTCCGCCAGGCGCGCAAAGCCATTCTGCCTTTCGCCGAAGCGCAGGGTATTCTGACCGACGAGGATGTCTTCAAGGCTCTGAAATGAGAGTCATCCTCGATGCCAATGTGCCAATCGCGGCCGTTGCCGCCCGAGGTCTGTGCGAGGCCGTCGTGGAACTGTGCCTGGAGCAACACCAGATCATCCTCTGCGAGGGCCTGCTAACGGAAATCCGCACGAAACTGGTGGAGAAGCTCAAGGTTCCGCCGCTCATCGCCCGCGATTACATCAGACTACTCAAGGACAACTGCGAGTTGCACGACCCCGAACCAGTGGATCATTCTGTCTGCCGCGATCCTGATGATCTGATGGTCCTGGGACTCATCGCACCTGCGCGCGCGGACGTCGTGGTCACCGGCGATAAGGATCTTCTCGTGGTCGGCAAGTACAAGACTGCGCGCATCCTGACACCACGGGAGTTCTGGCACCATTGCAGAAACGCGCCGTGACTGACGCTCTCATGCACGACAGCGTGGCCCTGCGGCTGTTCCATCGCGATTGGTATCCGCGAGATCGCCGTCCTATTTCAGCCCCACGTACCCACTCTCGCGGACGATCTTCTGCCCTTCGTCGCTCTTGAGCCACTGCACCAACCGCCCGGCCGGGCTGAGCGGATCTGTGCCCTTGCGCATCGCGGCATAGACCGGAAACACCAACGGATATTTACCCGACGCGATGGCTTGTGGTGTCGGCTCTATTCCATCCACCGCGATGACCCGAGTCTGTCCACCCATCGCCAGGTAGTGCTCGAAATACCAGACCGAGAAGCCGATCGCGTGACGGTCACTGGCAATCTCGTTATAGGGCCCTTCCATTCCAAACGCGTACATCCACTTGTTCCCCATTATATAGCGCAGCCGATTCACCTCTTCTTCTGAAAACGGCGATGCCAATCCCAGTTTCTGCTCGATCAACTCAGCGCTGCCGGAGTTCGGCTCGCGCCAAAGAGCCCGTACTGGAGCCCGAACACCTCCAACCTGATTCCATGTCTTGATGGTTTCCCGATACATACCGACGACCTGCTCTTGCGTCAGATTCCGCACTTCGTTCTGCTCGTTCACCAGAAATATCAAAGCATCGCGCGCGATCGGCTCAAGCACATATTCCACCGCTCTTTCCCTGGCGTACGCCAACTCGTCTGGCGACGGCGCCCGCACGGTAATGTTCAGATCGCACAACCCGTCGGCCAGCCGTAGATACGCCCCGTGCGTGTTACTGCTTACGGCCAAAATGTCATTGATGTATTGCGCCTTCCGCTGGGCGGCAGGCTCTTGTCCTGCTGCCCTGAGCCGACTGCCCGCTATCCGATATTCCAGATCCTTCTCCTGCTCGCGTTTCTGTACATCATCCAGCTGCAGGTAGCGGTCATAGCGAAGTGTTCCCCAGGGCCGACCTATCGACCGCGAATACTCCCATTTGTACCCCGACCCGAGAACACGCGAAGCCAGAACGACAGCCAGCGGGTGGGTGGAAGTCGAGCTGTCGATTCTCGGGAAATCTAGCACATCGAACGCCGGCAGCTTCACATCGATGAATGCCCCCTCGAGCAGTTCCGCATGTCGCCTCATATAGGACTGCTTCAGTTCATTTTCGCGTCGAGTGTGCTCGGTCTCCCATGCGGCGTTGGCCTCCTTCCTCAAGGCGGCCTGCTGTGCCTGATATTCGAGATACTCCTTGCTCTTGCGCAAGACCACCAACTGACGCTGCACATCCGCCTGTCGTCGTGCCTCTCGTTTGGATATCTCCATCAACTCATCATTCAGATCATGCTCTTTCTTCGCGACATCCGACGATTTCTCCAGTTCGCGAATCGCATCCTGGATCTCGCGTGCCGTCCGAGGCGCCGTGGAAGTTGCCTGGCCAAAGGCCGATCCCGCGCAGAGAACCACCATCATTATCACCCATGTGACCTGTCGCATCGCCGCACACTCCTTCCCAAATAGCCGAACGGTCGCGCGGCACGCCATTCACAGCCCGCGAGACTTGGCAAGTCGCGAGGCGCTACTTCCGCGCTGCCAGCACCTTCCGCTCGTAATTCTTCACCTCGCTGAACCACGCCGCCCCAACCGGTATCTCCTGCTGCAAACAGAATTGGTCCCACACCGCGGCGAACGGCAATGTCTTGACCTCTTCCAGCATCGCCAGGCGGGCGGTGTAATCACCGGCGGCTTCGATCTGCATGAGCAGGTCCGTCGGCTCCAACATCGCCAGAAGCAGCGCCTTGCTCAGCGAGCGGGCGCCAATCACCCACGCCGCCACGCGGTTGATGCTCGCATCAAAGTAATCCAGACCGATATGAATCCGCGACATTGCCCCGCTACGGACGATCTCCTCGGCCGTGGCCTTCAGGTCATCGCTCAGCACCACCACATGGTCGCTGTCCCAGCGGATGCCGCGGCTGACATGCAGCAGCAGTTCCGGCACGTACAGCAGCAGCGAGCTGATCTTGTCGGCCACGGTTTCGGTGGGATGGAAATGCCCGCTGTCAAGAGTCAGCAGCTTCTGGTTCGCGACACAATAGCCCATGTAAAACTCGTGGCTGCCGACGGTATAGCTCTCCAGGCCCAGGCCAAAGAGCTTGCTCTCCAGGGAATCCAGATTGTGCTTCGAGCTCACCTTGGCCGCGAAGATCTCATCCAGGCTCTTTTCCAGGCGCTTGCGCGGCGATAGGCGATCGACGGGAGTGTCCTTATAGCCGTCGGGGATCCAGTGGTTGGTCACGCACGTCTTGCCCAGTGCCTTGCCGAAGGCGGCGCCGATCTCTCGGCAGGCGATTGCGTGTCGCACCCAGAACTTCCTGATCGCCTCATCCTTGTGCGACAACGTGAAATTCTCTGATGCCAGCGGATGCGCGAAGAACGTCGGGTTGAAATCCACGCCGATGCGGTTTTTCTTTGCCCAGTCGATCCAGCCGGCGAAGTGCTTCGGTTCCAACTCATCGCGATCAATTTTCGCGCCATCAAGTTCGGCATAGATGGCATGCAGGGAAAAGCGCTGGCGGCCGGGAATAAGGCTCATCGCCTTTTCGAAGTCAGCCCGCAGTTCATCGGGTGTGCGCGCCTTGCCAGGGTAATTGCCGGTTGCCATGATCCCGCCGCCACTGCCGCCGCCGGACTCAAATCCGCCAACATCATCGCCCTGCCAGCAGTGCATGGAGATCTCTACCTTGGATATATCCCGCAGGACTTTGTCGCTGTCCACGCCCAGCCGCGCATACGCCTCTTTCGCCAGTGCATAGGCCTTGGTGATCTGTGCTTCGCTTACCATTGATTCTCCATTCCCTTTCTATTGCCCGGCCAATGCTAACCGCCCCCGCATCCCATGCAAACCGCTCACTCCGCCGGCAAAAACCGCAGAATCGCCTCGATGTGTCTCTGTGTAGCGCCCTGCTGCTGCCGAACAATCGCCTGTGCCCGCAAACCCATCGCCTTCGCCTCTTCCGGGTTGCTCAGCCAGCCATCAAGCGTGTTTCGCAACTGTTCCTGATCCGCAACCTCGACGATCGCCTTCCCCATCCTGAACGCACTCACCACCTCCGCGAAGTTTGTCGTATACGGCCCCACCGCCACCGGCCGCCCCAGCGCGCACGGCTCGATCATGTCCGACCCATGCTGCTTCTTCCCCAGATCCACCAGCGTCCGCCCGACAAACACCACCGTCGCCAGACTATAGAACTTCCGCAGCTCCCCCATCGTGTCGCCCAGGATCACCGACCGGTGCGATATCGCCCCCGCCTTGCCCGCCATGACCTCCGATTGCCGCACCAGTTCCAGCCCCGAATTGCAGATCAGGTTCGCCACCTCATCAAACCGATCGGGCTTTCGCGGCACAATCGCCAGCCGCAGCGTGGGATACTTCTTCAGAAGCTGAGCATACACCCCCAGGACAATCTGCTCCTCGCCCGGACCGGTCGATCCGCATACCCACAGCGGCTCTCCCTTCTGCAGCCCCATCGCCTCGGCCAATTCATCGGCCGCCGGGATCGTCTCGGCGATCTGGGCGGTATCAAACTTCATCGTCCCGGTAAGCTGCACCCGGCCGGCCGGCGTCCCCATGCGGATGAACCGATCCACATATACCTTTTCCTGCACACACGCCCACGACAGCTTCTTGAACATCGGCCGCGTGAACGGAGCCGCCCGCACATAGTTCCGATACGACCCTTCCGTCACCCGTCCGTTCACCAGCACCACCGGCACATTCTTCTGTTGGCAGACCGCCATAAAGTTTGGCCAGACCTCCAGCTCCATCAACACCGCCAGCGACGGCCGCACCGCATCCAACAGCCGCCGAACCGCCGCCGAGAAATCCAGTGGGAACCGGATCATCCGTGCCCGCGGATGGTTCCGATACAGCTCCAGCCCACGGTTGAACCCGGTCTCGGTTGTACTGGTTATGACAAAATGCAGGTCCGATCGCCGCCGCGACAGTTCGTCCACCAGCTTCTTCGTCGCGTTGATCTCACCCAGGCTAACCGCATGGATCAATACCAGCGGCTCATTCCCCGGCCGCGGATCCGTATGCCCCATCCGTTGCCGGAACGCCGAAAAGACCTTCCGCCTGGCCTTGCCGCGCAGCAGCCAGACCGGCGATGAGATCGTTACCCCTGCCCCGTAGAGGATGTCGTACATATTCGGCATTGCAGTCGCATTATCGCCGGGCATCTCTTCTGTGAGAAGGGGCACATTCCCGCGCACTGGAGCACAACTGTCCTCGCCCTTATAATCCGCCGACTCGCAAAAGGTGCAAAAAAGCTTGATCGATACACAGGCATTACCCGATAACGTTCTCACGACCCAGCTCAAGAAGGTGGTCAACTGGGCCAGGCGCAGCTCGCTCTGGCCGATGCCCTTCGCCACCGCCTGTTGCGGTATCGAGCTCATGGCCACCGCCTCCAGCCGCTACGATCTCGCCCGCTTCGGTGCTGAAGCCATGCGTTTTTCCCCCCGCCAGGCCGACCTGATGATCGTCGCCGGCCGGGTAACCATCAAAGAGCTTCCCGTCCTCCAGCTCATCTATCAGCAGATGACCGAACCCAAATGGGTGATCAGCATGGGTGCCTGCGCCAGCACCGGCGGCGTCTTCGATGCCTATGCCACCGTCCAGGGCATCGACCAGTTTGTCCCCGTCGATGTTTACGTCCCAGGCTGCCCGCCGCGCCCGGAAACTCTGATGGAGGGCATCATGGCCCTGCAGCGGATCATCGACAAACACGGCCTGCCCAAAGGCTCGCGTCCGCGCAAGGGCCTGAACATCGCCATCGAACCAAACTGGAAACCCTCCCCCCAGCCCCCCGTCCAGGTCACCGTCGAAGGAAAAAGCGTGGTGAGTCGATAAATGGAGCAAGCTCTGCACGACCACACACACGGCCGCGGAAAGGTCATCTTCGGCCTGACCATGGCCATTGCCCTCTGCTCCATCTCCCAGCTCTGCTGGAAATACGCCACCACCGGCGTCCCGGCCGACTCGACCGCCTTCCACACCCTCCTGATCACCTTCACCCGCGCCAGCTTTTGGATCGCCGCCGGCCTCTATATCTGGCAGTTCTTCAACTGGATGATGGTGCTCAAGTACGCCGACCTCAGCTTCGCCCAGCCCATCACCGCCGGCAGCTATGTCGTCGTTGGCGTCGCCTCCTGGTTAATCTTCGGCGAAGCCCTGCCTCCCCATCGCCTGGTCGGTACCGGCCTGATCCTTGCCGGTGTCATCCTCATCAGCCAATCAGCGCATCGTTCGGCCCCGCACGCCCGCAGCATCGGCGTGCTCGTGCCCGCTGGCCCACCGGAGCTGGAGGAGCACCCATGAGCCAGTACACCTTTGGCCTGCTGCTGGTCTTCATCGCCGTTTTCCTCGAAGCGCTCGGCCAGACCTGCTTCAAGTTCTCCGCCAACGCCAACACCCACGGCGCCCATCCCGCCGGCGTCATCCGCAGCGCCTTCTCCAATCACTGGACCATCACCGGCATCGCCTGCTTCCTGACCGAAGCCACCGTCTGGACCATCGCCCTGAAGAAACTCCCCCTGAACGTCGCCTTCCCCGCCGGCAGCATCTGCTTTGTCTTCGTCGCCATCCTCTCCTTCCTCCTGCTCAAAGAGCGCGTCGGCAAGCGCCGCTGGTTCGGCATCGCCCTGATCCTCGCCGGCGTCGTCCTGGTAAGCATCCAGTCGTTCTGATGCCAAAAAGGGGTCGGGAGTCTTTTTCGCGCAGCACCCTCTGGGCTCTGGGTCTTTCCGACAAAAGACTGCGCCGCCTATGTCCTGACTGCACCCCTTCTTCGTTACGGAATAATCAATAATCACTATCTCTTCCCCCCGCGACACCGCCCCCGCGCCACGCTATCCTTATACTCCATTATGGATCTCTTCGAAGCCATCGAGCGTCGCCACAGCGTCCGCCAATACACGCCTCAGCCCATCGACCGTGCCACCATCGAGAAGATCATCGCCGCCGGCCTGCACGCTCCCTCCGCCTGCAACTTCCAGCCCTGCGAGTTCATCGTCGTCACCGAGCCCGCGCAGCGCAAACGCATCGCCGAGGTCGCCGAATACGGCCAGTTCATCGCCACCGCGGGCCTCTGCATCGCCGTCTTCTGCAAAGCCGGCAAATGGAACCTCGAAGATGGCAGCGCCGCCACGCAGAACATCCTCCTCGCCGCCACCGCCCTGGGCCTGGCCTCCTGCTGGGTTGGCGGCGACAACCCGCATTGCCAGCAGGGCATCCCCCACGTCCTGAGCGTTCCCGCCGGCTATAAGCTCGTTTCCCTCATCGCCATCGGCCACACCAACACCGACACCACCTCCCCGCCCCGCCGCCCGCTCTCCGAAGTCCTGCATTGGGAAAAGTGGTAACGGCTTACTCGCGATGCCGAAGGAAACACCAAACCATGAAGGCGACGACTGAAGCAACAGGACTCATTCTGGCCGAGCGCGTGATCCAGTTGATCCTGCTCATCCGTGGGCACCGCGTCATTCTCGATTCGGAGCTTGCCGCGATGTATGGCGTTCCCACCAAAGTCCTGAATCAGGCCGTAAAGCGCAATCCGGGGCGCTTCCCCGACGACTTTATGTTCCGGTTGACGCCCGACGAATGGGCGAACTTGAGGTCACAATCTGTGACCTCAAGTTCAGATCACGGCGGACGTCGCCACTACCCCTACGCCTTCACCGAACAAGGCGTCGCCATGCTTTCCAGCGTGCTCAACAGTGAACGGGCCGTACAGGTAAATGTGCAGATCATGCGTACGTTCGTTCGACTGCGCCAGATGCTCACCACGCATGCCGATCTGGCGAGGAAGGTGGCGGAGTTGGAGCGGAAGTACGACAAGCAATTCTCCGTTGTCTTTGACGCCATTCGCCAACTCATGAGCGAACCAGAGCCCAAACGCAAGCCGCCGATCGGCTATCTCACCGAGGCCAGGACGAGCAAAACGAAGTAGGCCCTGCCAACTCCACGGCGAGAGGCTCCATCCCGAACCCTGAATCCTGAATGCATGGCCCCCGCGTACCCGCGCCATCTCCAATTTCCAATCTCCAATTTCCAATCTCCAATCCGATCTTGTCTTCGTTTCCGCTTTTCGCTTTCCACTCTTCGCTTTTGCTTCCTACCCCGCATCCCCCAGGTCATACATCGCCATGTAGTACGGATGGTTCGCGTCAAACTCCGTTAGCGGCTTGGGCCAAGGGACCCACCCGATCGGCCGGCGGCCCTGGCCGACCACGCCGGCGATGCTGTCGCCCAGGTCCTTGCGGCACTGCTCCAGCAGCGCATCCAGTTTGCGCACGATGCGCGGGTGGGCACCGGCCACATTCGTCGTCTCACCGGGATCCGCATCCAGATCAAACAGCAGATCCAGCCCCTTCTCAAAACTTCCCCCGCCAACATAGCTGTTGCTCGCCACCACCCGCTTCCACTTTCCCTTCCGCACGCCATACAGTCCGCTCACGCGGTAGTAGAAGTATGTATCGCGCGCTGAAGTCCTTGTTTTTCCCAGCACCAGCCTGCTTAAGTCCATCCCATCAATGCGTCTCTTGCCATTGGGCCTGGTTCCCGCAATGGCCGCCAGCGTCGGCATCAGGTCCATCCCGGTCACGATCGCATCGGACACTCTTCCGGCCGGCACCTTCCCCGGCCAGCGCACAATCAGCGGCACCCGCATCCCACCCTCCCAGCAGGTGTTCTTCGTCCCGCGCAGGTGTCCATTACTCTTGCCGAAATCGCACCGCGAGCCATTGTCGCTGGTGAAAATCACGATTGTGTTCTCATCCAGCCCCAGCCGCTTCAGCTCGGCCATGATCACGCCCGTGGACCAGTCAATGCACGCCACCGCCGCCCCATACGCCCCGTTCTTCGATTCCAACTCGAAGCGCTTCGCCACATAGTGAGGCAGATGCACGTGCATATGCGCCAGGTACAAAAAGAACGGCCGGCGCTGATTCGCCCGGATGAACTCGATGCTCTTCTGCACATACCGCGCGGTCAGCCCGGTCTGATCCGGTTGCTGCTCGATCACTTCCTCATCGGAGAGCAGCGGCAGCGGCGGATACGTGTCTCGACCGCCCTGCCGCCCCATGTCATTCGAGTACGGCAGCCCATAGTAATGATCAAATCCATGTCGGGTCGGGAGGAATTCCGGCTGATCCCCGCAGTGCCACTTGCCCACATGCATGGTCGCATAGCCAACCTTCTTCAGTGCTGAGGCAAGCGTCTCCTCGCGTGGATCCAGCCCCACACCCTGACCCGGGAACAGCACCCCCCTGCCCTCGAACGAGTCAAACCCGATCCGCGGCGGATAGCACCCCGTCAGCATCGCCCCCCGCGAAGGGCTGCACACCGGCGAACCCTGATAAAAGCTCGTGAACCGCAATCCCTCGGCCGCCAGGCGATCCAGGTGCGGTGTCTTGTGCAGCGGATGTCCCGTGCACCCCAGATCGCCCCATCCCAGGTCATCCGCATTGATCAACACAATGTTCGGCCGCTTCTTCATGATGAATCCCAAAGGCCCGTTGCACGATCCAATCGTGGAACCGCCGCAGACGGCTCCGTTGATCATACAACTCGGCAGATCCGTCGCCATGCCCTGTCCGCGTCTGCTTGGCCGGACCGTGCGGTATTGCACTTGCGTGGGGCGGGCACGGTTGAGGCGCCCCGAACTTGATCATCTCCTCTCCCAATCTCTCCATAACCGTCTGTAAACACTAAAGATATCACCGTGGCGGTATATCCGCAGAGAACCTGCGCACCCCTTACTTACTTATCCACAACCGTCCTCACGCCCTCTCCCCTCTCTCGCCCTCAGCGGTTCGGCTCTTCGCTTCGTGCCTCCGTGCCTTCCACGCCGCCGGTTGCAATGGCAATCATCGCCCCTACAATCTGGCGTTTCAGCAAGAGCTGCCTGCGGCCGTGCGGCCGCAGGGCGTCTTTCATGAATATCGGGAAAGTTAACATGTACCGCATCTGGGTCATCCTGCGACACACGTTCCTGGACTGCCTCGTCCAGCCGATCTTCGGACTTATGCTCCTGGTCGGAGTCGTCATCCTCGGCCTCTTCTACTGGCTCCCCTTCTTCACCCTCGGTGAAGATACCCTGATGTTCAAGTCGGTCGGACTCGACATCGTCACCCTCCTCGTCTTGGTTGTGACGCTCTTTGCCACCAGCCGCTCCATCTTCGAGGAAATCGAAGATCGCTCCATGCTCACCCTCATGAGCAAGCCCGTAAGCAAATGGGAAGTGCTGCTGGGCAAGTATCTCGGAATCATCTGCTCCGCCCTGCTGGCCGTTGTCGTGCTCGGGGCCGTGCTCACCCTGGCGACCTGGTCCCGAATCCCGCGTGACTATACCTTGACCGCGTACACGCTTGACGATGTCGAAGCGACGAAACTCCACGACCTCCGCCTCATGCATCTTGGCGGACTTATCCCCAGCCTCATCCTGGCATGGTTTCAAGTCAGCGTGCTGGCGGCCATCGGCGTCGCCCTCTCAACGCGTTTTGCTCTGGTGGTCAACCTGCCGGCCGTCATCCTGATCTATATCGCCGGCAACCTCACCCGCTTCCTGATGCCCATCTGGGGCGATGTTTCCGGAAGTGCCCTTGAAGGCAAGTCGATGCTGACCAAGGCTTTGGCGCAGGTGCTGGTCGTCGTTCTGCCCTACCTTGAACACTTTGACCTGCGACAGATCACCGTCGGCAAAATAGCCATGCCCGGCACTCAGTTTGCCAGCGATCCGCGAGCCTACAGCTATGCTGCCATTTGGGTCGCAGTCGGCTTGGCGCTGCTCTACGCCATCTGCTACAGCGGTCTTGCGCTGTTGGGTGGCATGGTGATGTTCCGCAACCGCGAACTGGGCGGCGCTGAAGGCTAGGCCCTCGTGCTCGTATCACGGCTTGCTGTGCCTGGAATCATCAAGGGAGGAGTTTCTATGCGCAACTGGAGCGTTGCTCTGTCGATGCTGGCCCTGTTCATCGTCGGCTGTGGGGCTCCAAGCCTGCTCATTACACCGGTCTCCAACCGCAATGACTTGGTTGAAGAAGAAGTCCAGCCCGCAAGCGCCTGGACCTACAACAAGATTGCCATCATTCCCGTCGAGGGCATGATCAGCAACGCTCGGCAGTCGAGTTTCCTGCAGCCGGGGGAAAACCCCGTCAGCCTGCTGGCCCAACAACTTCGCCGCGCTGAGGAGGATAGCAGCGTTAAGGCCGTCGTGCTGCGGCTCAACAGCCCCGGCGGAACCGTGACCGCGAGCGATACCATGTACGAACTGGTCCGCGGCTTCCATAAACGGACCGGCAAGCCAGTGATCGCCAGCGTCCAGGAAGTCGGCGCTTCGGGCGCGTATTACCTTGCCTGCAGCGCCGACCAGATCGTCGCCCAGCCCACCAGCGTGGTCGGCTCCATCGGCGTGATCTTCACCACCTTCGATGTCGTGGGCACCATGGACAAGATCGGCGTCCGCAGCTACACGATCAAGTCCGGCCAGCTCAAGGATATGGGCTCGCTCTTTAAGCCCATGACACCCGCCGAGCGTCAGGTCATCCAGGATCTCATCGACCAGTACTTCGCCCGCTTCCGCTCCATCGTGCAGACGAACCGCAAGCTCACCGACGAGCAGACCATCGCGGTCACCGACGGCCGAGTCTTCTCCGGCGAGCAGGCCATGTCGCTGAAACTGATCGATCGCCTGGGCACGCTGGAAGACGCTCTGGATCTGGCACGCTCCAAAGCCGATGCCCGCGGCGCCCGGGCGGTGCTTTACCTTCGTCCCTACGGCTATGGCGGTTCGATCTACGCCGAAAACCAGCTCCCCGCTCCCCAAGCCAGTGGCACCACAACTCTGCGCATCCCCGGATTCCAGGAGATGACGGCTCCCGGCTTCTATTACGCGTGGCAGCCGTAAGGCCCGGCCCCGCACCCCGCCATCAGCAGAAAGAAAAAAGCCCCAAGTCGTCGCAAGCGACTCTGGGGCCATCCGCTGCTATGCGAAAGTGGAGTATCAGTTGTCCTTCCCGGCATCAGGCGTCGAAGGGGGCATCATGCCGCCAAACCCCGCCTGCTTTTTGTAATCCGCCGGAACCTGGAACAACGCATCATCCGGGCTCTTCAGGTCGTAGTCCTTGTAGACCATCGCCATCGCCTGCTCACCCGAACCCATTTCCAGCCGCACCGGAAGCTTCTTATCCTTGGCGACCCAGACAGTGATCTCGGTGGCCGGCTCCTGTCCTTCACCGGCGATGGTGATCAGACGCTTCGTGCAGAGCTGGCCCTCTTTCTGCTCGTCACCCAGTTCCTTTACGACCACCTTCCGCTCATCAGCCTTGTTATCCTGCTTCTCCGCCATCGGCATTTCCATATACGACTTGGTCGCCGGAAAGAGCATGTAGTTCTTCTTCGCTGGGCGGTCGTTGATCATCACCATCTGTCCCATTGGCCCGCCGGTCATTTCCATTCGCGATTTCTCGCCCTTGACCGCCAGTTTCGATGCCATCGTCATTCCGTGGCCCTGCATTTCCACATTCGCACTGAACTCTTTGGGCATGCCGATCTGCTGGAAGTACTTCTCGATCTGTGCGCCCGGCCCTCCGCCTCCATGACCCATCTGCCCCTGGGCAGTTACGACTCCAAGCAAAACCGCGAACAACGCAACCAGAATTGTACGAATAGTCATTGTCCTTCTCCTATTGAGCCTTCCGGCTCAACATGAACCAACGGAAAATCATGGGCCGATGCGCATCGTCGCACTGCCGTCCCGAGGATTATGACAGACCAGCGACTCGGTGGGAATGTCGTAACTTTCGCGTTTGCTGCTGCGTATGCTTCGGGAAACAGGCATGCGGTCATGGCGGGGAGCTGTGACCGTCAAATACTGCGAGGCGGATTTCGGTCCCGATCGCCACGGCTTCTTCTAGCGTGCTGCAACCGAGCATTTGCAGCAGCGCCAATTGGCTGGGACAATGCGCCACCTATGTTGAACCTGCGCAGATTCGAGCGCGTCATGGCCTGGAGGTCGGCATGATCTCGCCCACATTCGTGCGGCAGCGCTTGCTCGCTGCCTCGATCGCGGTGGCATCGGTCGCCTGGCCGCTGGCGGCCACCAGCATCGCTCAGAACTACACCTGGAAGAATGTCGAGATCGGCGGCGGCGGCTTTGTTACCGGCGTCGCCTACAGCCCCAAACAGCCGGACCTCATCTTCGCGCGCACGGATGCCGGCGGCGCCTTCCGCTGGGATGCTTCCTCCCACCGTTGGCTTCCGCTGATGGACTGGGTTGGCCAGGGGCAGTCCAACCTGCTAGGCATTGAGAGCATCGCCGTCGATCCGGCCGATGCCGCCCGCGTCTATCTTGCCGCCGGCGCCAACACCCAGGCCTGGGCAGGCAATGGATTCATTCTCCGTTCCTCCGACCAAGGCCGAAGTTGGAAGAAGATTGAGATGCCGCTGAAGATGGGTGGCGGCGAGGAAGGTCGAACCATCGGAGAACGCCTGGCCATCGATCCGAGCCAGACCAGCGTGCTCTTCTTCGGCTCGCGCAATGATGGCCTGTGGCGCAGCCCAGACAGCGGCGATACCTGGGACAGGGTCGGCGCATTCCCCGTGATCTCCCGCACTAACGGCATCGGTATTGGATTTGTCGTCTTTGATCCGCGCAGCGGCACCGGCGGCGCATTGACGCAGACGATCTACGTCGGCGTCGCCGTACCCGGTGAAACGATTTACCGCAGCACCAACGGCGGCTTGACCTGGATGTCGATGATGGGCGAGCCGGAACGATTTCTACCCCATCGCGCGGTCGTTGACGAGCGCGGCGTGCTCTATGTCACCTATACTAACAACCCCGGACCTTCGGAGATCACCGATGGTGCGGTATGGAAGTTTAATCCCACCGGTGAAAAGTGGACCAACATCACCCCTATGGCCCCTTCGCCTGAGAACGGTCGCTTCGGCTATTCAGGAATCACCATCGATGCACGCAACCCGGGCACGCTGATGGTATCCACCATCGGCCGGGGCAAAGATGGCGAGGACCTCTTCCGCAGCACCGATGGCGGGAAAAGCTGGCGCTCCGCCAGCCAGCTTGCTCTGATCAATACCGACTCGACGCCCTACCTGTCCTTCGGCCGGGCAAGCGCCAACATGGGCAAATGGATCAGCGACGTTAAGATCGATCCATTCAACTCCGACCGCGTGATCTATGGCACCAGCAGCGCCATCTGGGCAACCGAATCGATCTCCAACCTTGATTCCGATCAGTCGCTGACGTGGGCTCCACGTACAGCCGGCCTGGAACTTGCGAGCGTGAATACCCTCGTCAGTCCGCCAACCGGCGCGCTGTTATTGAGTGGCATGGCGGATATCGGTGGGCTGCGTCACGACACACTCGATGCCTCGCCCAAACAGGGCATGTTCACCAATCCGGTCTTTACCGGAATCGACAGCATCGATTTCGCACAGAAGAAGCCCGAGATTGTGGTGAGGGTGGGCTCCGGGCAGCCGGGTAAACGCGGCGCTTTTTCCAATGATGGCGGCTCAACCTGGACACCTTTTGCCACCGAGCCCCGCGGCAGCGGCGGATCGGGCAACGTCACAATCGCGGCTGACGGGCGCACCATCATCTGGTGCGCCCGCAACTGCCAGCCGCAGTTCTCCAATGACTCCGGTGCAACCTGGGCTCCCTGCCGCGGCCTGTCGGTCAAGTCAACCGTCATCGCCGATCGGGAGGCCCCCGGAACGTTCTACGCCAACGATGGCGCCAAGATGTACTTCAGCACCGACGGTGGGACAACATTTACCCAGCGCGAAGATGTCACCTTGCCGATCGGCCGCGGCCGGCTCTGCGCCACGCCCGGCAAAGCAGGCCATCTCTGGCTCATCACCAGCAAGATCGGCCTGCACCTATCCGTGGACGGCGGCGTGAAATTCGAGCGCATCGCCTCCGTAAAGGATGCCCAGGCATTCGGATTCGGCGCTGCCGCCCCGGGCAAGGATTATCCTGCTCTGTATATCGTCGGAGCAATCGGCAGTGTCTCAGGTGTCTTTCGGTCCGACGACACCGGTGGCACATGGGTGAAGATCAACGACGATGCGCACCAGTACGGCCTGCTCAGCCGAGCCATCACCGGCGACCCGCGAACCTATGGCCGGGTCTATCTCGGAACCGTTGGGCGAGGCATCCTGGTCGGCGAACCCGCTGCCAAGTGAGCCCAAGCGCACCCCATTGCCGAAGTCCACTTGGCTATCCGCACCTTTCGCGGCTATCCTAGTATGCAGAATCATTGTTACAGACCAAGGAGGTCGGCCATCGACAAGCATAACCCAGCCAAGACCCAGGCGCAGCGCCAACGAGCCCGCGAGATTGCTATTGCCCTGGCGAAGGTCGCCGCGGATACCCGTTGCGTAAACGTCGTCATCCTCGACGTCAGCGGCATCTCGCCGATCACAGACTTCTTTGTCATCGGCACCGGCACCAGCGCACGGCAGATGCGCACGGTGGCCGATGACTGCATGGAAGCCGCCGATGGCTTGGGCTACAAAAGAATGTCCACCACCGGCCAGGACGGCGGATCGTGGATCTGCATCGACTTCATCGATGTGGTCCTGCACATCTTCTCAGACGAATCGCGACAGTTCTATGACCTGGATAACCTCTGGGCCGATGCCAAGAAGGTGGAGTGGCAGCAGAAGTGACCAACGAGCCGCGGGCATCAGCCCGTTGGTTTAGGGTGAACACCTCCGAATGCCATCGCCGCATCAGTTCCCCTTTGATGCCAATCTCGCCCAACCCGCCGGCTCACGCCGCCGGCTCTTTTGAATCACCTGTATCGCCGGTGAGCCGCGCCAGCTCTGCCTTGGCCATCTCCAGTTCGCGGGCAAACTGCAGCAACCTCACCGCTTCCAGCAGGTTTTCCTTCGCCTTGGCGGGATCATTCAGATATCGCCCATAGGCCACCCCGAGCATGAGGCGGACCAGTCCAGCCTGCTCGGAATCGCGATAGCTTTTAAGGTATAGCTCATAGGCCTCAGCGGCGGCCGGGTAATCGCCCTGGCCGTAGAGATGATTCGCCACATCCAGTTGCGCGCCGCGTGCGAGGGTCTGGTTGGCATCGAGCTGGCGGAGTTGCCGATAGAACGCCGTCGCCTGGTCGAGTTGGCCATGCGCTACGGCCTCGCTGGCCTGCGCCCGCAGGTCCTGGACCTGATCGAACAACTTCGGCGCGGCGGAGGGCTTGGCCAGCGCCCCGGGCACCGGAGGAGGTGAATAGTTGAACGGATCGTAGCCTTCGCTTACCACGGCCTGGTACTGCCGCCGGCGGTTCCAGCGATCGATCAGCGAAAGCATGTCAAAGTGATCGCGGGCCAGCAACCGCGACTTGAGCAGCAGCAGTGAGACCATGAAGCCGAAGACTGAGCCGCTCACATGTGCCAGATGGGCAACGCCGCTGTCGCGCGAGAAACTGAAGAAGGCATCCTGGACAAAGAACGCCCCGATTACCCATATGCTGGGAAGCTCCCACAGACCGAAAAAGAAGAACCAGTAGAAGATGGTGATGTGTGACCGCGGCAGCAGGGCCACGTAGGCCCCGGTGACGGCCGCCACCGCGCCGCTGGCGCCGATGACCGTGCCGTGCTGGTTCAGAATGGTGTAGCCGATCGCGGCAAAGACGGCGCCGGCGAGATAGAACGCCAGGTAAGCGGAGTTTCCCAGGCGGTCGCAAATGGCGTTGCCGAAGATGTAGAGAAAGAGCATGTTGCCCGCGAGATGCCAGATGCCGCCGTGCAGGAAGGCATAAGAGATGAACTGGTAGAGTTGCGGGCGCTGGACATCGAGATACCAGCCGCGCAGGCCGGTGCCGGACTGATCCTGGGACTGCACCGCGAAGACAATGACATTGATGCCGATCAGCAGCCAGTTCATCCAGGGCACGCTGCGCAACGGGCTGTCGGTCTTGATGGGAAGGAACATGGGGCGATCCGGTCTTGAGGATCATGCTCGGAGATTCAGGTTGGCCGCGGCGCCGGGGCATCGGGCTCATTCCGCCGGCACATCGTCAAGCGCCGGCCATGCTTGGACCAGGTGACCTGATTCATATAGGACTCGATCAGCAGGATTCCCCGGCCGCTGGCCTTGAAAAGGTTCTCAGGATCGCGCGGATCAGGCACACTCTCGCGTTCAAAACCCGCTCCCTCATCTTCGACGGTGAGAAGGGTCTGTTGGTCGGTGACATTGGCCTCGATAATGACTTTCTTGGCCGGATCAAGCTGATTGCCGTGTTTGATCGCGTTGACGATTGCCTCTTCCAGGGCAAGCTTGATGGCAAATCTCGCGGCATCGCAGTAGTTGTGTTTCTCGACCTCGGCCATGACCTTCTGCTGCACTTCCCGACTGCAGGCGAAATCGCTTGAAATCGTGAATCGCATCGTCATCGCTCCCGGCATTGACCAGAGGAGCATCCTCGGCTTGGAGACATCCTAGTGCGTCGTAAAGCTCTGCATGGCCTCTTCCCGCGTGGGCAGGATCTTAAAAAGCCGGTTCAGCTTGGTGATGGCAAACACTTCCAGGATCTGCGGCCGGATCTTGCAGAGCCGCAACTGGCCTTTGCGCTGTTTGACGCGGTTATTGACGTTGATCAGCATCCCCAACGCCGCACTGCTGAGGTGATCGACATTGAGGAAATCCAGAAGAATCCTGGGGCTCTCGCGACCGTCGACCAATTTGGACAGCGCATCACCGATCTCTTTGATGTTGGTCTCATCCAGGATGCGGCTGCTGGTGAACTCGCACACATAGATGCCCTTCAACTCATCAATGATGAGAGATGGCGTTGTGATCTGGGGCATGCTTTGTTCCCTTGCTTTCTATTCTGGAGCAACCTTTACTACTTTTGCTGTACCAAGACGTAGTTAAGAGCACCCTACGGGCATGCCAAAAGCGTGTCAAGACCGGGGAGAAGCACTCGGATAGCTGATACATTGGTATCTGTCAAAGCCGCGTCACTTGGCCGGGGCGGAGGCGGCCGACGGCGCGGGGAAATCGGGCGCTGTGAACTTCGGCGCCGGCAGGTTGACCCGCGCGGGCAAATCGGGAAGCTGGCCGGTCCGCAAGAACTCCATCATCTGCTCCCACACCTTAGGATGCCGCTGGGCGATGGGCTCGAGAACGCCGTGGCCGCCGCGCTCGGCGATAATCACGCGGCTCCTGGGGAAACTCTTTGCGATGTCGGTGGCGTTTTCCAGCGGGGTGTTCATGTCCCAGTCGCCCTGTGCGAAGATCACGGGAATGTCGGTCGTGATCGGCGTGCGGAAATCGTCCCCCACATCCGGCGTCGGCCAGATGTCGGCCGAGGCGACGTAGGAATCCCAGTTCCATTGGCCGAGGAATCGGGTTGCCGGATCGCCCCGGAGCATCGCCAGCCGCTGGGGCGTAACACCCAGGCTCGTGTCGATCAGCGGGCCAGTCATGCGCAGGTCTCCCTGGTGGCTGCGGCGGCGGTTAAGCACCGCACCCGCCCACTTGTCGTAGTGGCCATGATACAGCGACAAGAGGAACGCCGGGCCGTCGGCGGGCTTCTGGACGAAATCCCGCTGGAAATCCTCCTTGCCCAGTACAATCGTCACGTTCTGCTCGCCCTTCGGGTCCTTGAAGGTGACCTTAAGCGGCCCCTTCTCCAGCCGGGCCACGATCGCTTCCGCTGCCGCAGCCAGACCGCCCGCCGGGATATAGGGCTTCAACGCCTTGTCCTCTTCCGCCTCTTTCCAGTACCGCTGCATGCTCCTCAGCACGCCCGAGGGCATGTCGTAGCCATTATTCAGCGGCTCGACGCCCGAAAGCATTGCCCGGGCGACAATCTCCGGGTGCAGCCGCATGATCGCGAAGCTCCACTGCGACCCGAAACTGGTGGCGACGAGGCTGATCTTGTCATAGCCCAGCGCCTTGCGAAGATCGTTCACATCCTCCGCGCACTGCTTGACCGTATAGCCGCGGAGATCCATCCCCTTCTTCTCCATCGCCGCCACGACCTCTTTCGACAGCCGCAGGAATTCCTGCGTACTGGCGGCCAAACTGCCCGGCTGATCGAGCGGCAGTTCTCCAGTACGATAGGAGTAGCGCAAGATGTCCCCGCGATCACTGAACCCGCGTTGATCGACGATCACGATGTCGGAAATCGCATGGAATCGGAGGAACGCGGCGGGGTTGTTCTTCAGCGAAGGCAGGAACGAAAACCCCGGCCCGCCCGGCAGATGAAACGTGGGCGGCGCCTTCGTCTCGCCCGCCGCCTTGATCCGCGCGAAGCCAACGCCAATCAGCCGGCTCTTGGGATCGTCGCGGTTCTCAGGGACATAGAGCGTCCCCACCTCGTAGTCGATCTTCTGCCCATTGACGGCTAGGACGCCCTGCTCCATCACGGTTTGCCCCGCCCGCCGGGTGGATGGCGAAGTCGTTGACAGCGTCGGACGATCCGCAGCGGCAGCGATCGGGACACACGCAGTGACACAGACCGCGACACTGACGAGGACGATTCTGACAAGGATCGATTGGCTCATGGGATGCTCAGATCATACAACTCAACCGCTCCGTCGCCATCCGTCTACGAGCCGAAAGCGTAAGCGACGGTCTGTGCATTGTTTCGATCGCACATTCCGAAAGCGTAAGCGACGGGCTTGTGCATTGTGTCAATCGCCCATTCCGAAGGCGGAGGCGCGACTCAGTGGAGCGCGGCCACCGGCTCGCGATTCCTGTGTCAATCCCTCATTCCGAAAGCGTAAGCGACGGAGCATCAGCCATCCCCCGCATGATGTTCGGAGTACACACTTCAGTGTGCGTTCGTTATCCAGCCTTCAGGCTGTGTCCGAATCCCGAATCCCGAATGCATGGTCTTCTCTTCGTTACGGAATAATGAATAATCACTACCTGAATCTCCAATCTCCAATTTCCAATCTCCAATGCATCGACCGCAAAGATCTCAAAGACCACAAAGCCACGGATCCTCACGCCAATCCCGGACTTGCTTCCAATCTTCTATGCGCTCTTTGCGTTCTCTGTGGTTAACTCTTACATTCACATACCCAACCGCCCCGTCTCCCATC
Source organism: uncultured Phycisphaerales bacterium (assembly GCA_903871935.1). GTDB lineage: Bacteria > Planctomycetota > Phycisphaerae > Tepidisphaerales > Tepidisphaeraceae > CAIQIQ01. The sequence goes on along the minus strand of CAIQIQ010000104.1, from coordinate 6,166 downwards.
CCCACAGATTCAGAATCCCGAATGCATTCTCCTCAATCCCGAATCCTGAATCCAGAATGCTTCTCCGCTTTCTGCATTCATCCTTCATCCTTCTCTTCGAGCCTGAGCCTCAGAGCCGAAGGCCGCCTTCATCCTTCTCATGCAATCGCCGTCCCACATTCCGGACACCGCTCCTTGCTCGCCCGCAGGTCGTAGCCGCATTTGAGGCAACACCCGGCGGCAGCCGGGCGTTGTTGCCGCCGACGCCGGAGCCACACCGATAGCCAGCCGCACGGTGTGATAAGCGTGAACAAGATGAGCCACCAGTACGGAACGCGGATGTAGTAACGTGTCTCGCTCGCTCTTACGTTCTGCAGAGCCATCAACCCGAGATGGCCAAGGCCCTGAGCAACGTCCTTGGACCCAACGGAATCAGGCGCGTTTGGCGCTTGGATCGCAATCTCGGTGTAGAGGTCTCTCTCCAGAAAGAGCAGCGCCCGAACGGTACCTCTTGTTTGCCGCATGGATGGCAGCATTGCCGCAACGTGCCGCGTGTCGCACCACGCGCTCACCAGTACCACGCACAGCAGCAGCGACAATGCCGAGAGGATGGCGAAGATGCGTCGCTTCATCTGTGTGTCCACTCCGTCATCATCTTCTCCGCTCCTTCCTACTCTCTCATCGGCGGCGCCGGCAGGATCCGAATCTCCCTCGCTCCCTCGTCATCCACCGTCACCTTCACCCTCTCCCCCACCTTCACATCCGCCAGCTTCCCATCCTTGCGCGCGATGCGTTGCGAGATGGTCCCATCCTCATTCTTCTTCTCCTCCGTTACCTCCCCAATACGCACCTTCGTCCGCTCCTGGCTGATCGCCACGGTCACCCTCTTGTCCCCCTCCGTATCCGTCGGAAAGAGTTTCACCGTGATCGACCCCTCTTCTATCTTCAACACTGTCTGGTACGGCCCCGCCAGCATCCTCAGGCCACCCCGCGTCTGCTCCTCCGCCGCGGTCGGCTGCGTAACACCGGATCGGGCGGCCGATACGGCTTGGGACAGTACAACGATGCTCTTTGCCGTTCCCGTCTCGGGAAGAATGCTTAGTCGCATGCCTCCAACCAGGTCCTCCAGGCGGATACTTCGTGACGGTCTCGACTCGCCGTCCGCCGTCACGACGATAGCGGTGATTTTCGTCTGATCATTCGTTGGAATACTCACTTCGCTCGATGCTCCGTCGGGATTACTCACCAGAACGATGACATTCCTGCCATCGAGTCGGACGAGCGTTCCGCGCAGCCGCGGCGACATGGCGCTGACCTGCAACCGCACGGGGGAGCGAACTGTTGCCGGGAATAATGTTACACGTACAGACATGCGCTCTTTCAGATCTTCCAGCTTGCCGCGGGCGTTGTCGACATCGAACAATGTGGTCACATCGGTGGGTACAGTGACCTCTCCTCCGCGAGTACTGATGACCAGGTCCTTTCCATCTACCCTCACCAGTGAGCCCCTCACGTCACGCCAGGTCGCCGGGTCAATGACATTGGCGGCCGGAGCCGCCGGCTGCGTCGCGGGCGGTGCCGCGGCGTTCGGTGTTTCCGCCGCACGCCCCACGCTAACCACGGCCAGCAGCACAATGAATCCCGACACCAGCATTGCGACAGATTTCATATCCAACTCTCCTTCCGGTTTGTTTTCAGGGGCAAGAACGACCCCGGCCTCAAGTTTGCGGCCTTCCACTCTTCATTTCCGCTTTCCGCTTTTCGCTTTCCGCTTTTTCCTCTCCGCCACCTTCACCTTCGCCCACGCCATCATCTTCTCCGCTCCATTCGCAATCACACGACCGGCTGACACACGCTTAATTCATGGTTGCAGTTCGCGTAATCCACCCTTGACCTCCGACCGTTTCCCCATATCGAGCGTAACACCTGTAAAGGTGACCTCGTAGCGATACGGCCGGGCTGTCAGAATGAAGTAACTGACTTGCTCCAGCGGAAGGGCAAACCCAACGGTTGGATTCTCTTTACCGCCGACGTCGACGATGGAACTGAATGCGCTGGCATACTCCTTCCCATTGATATCGATCGCCTTGACACTCCACTCGTAACGGCCGGCCGCTTCCGCCCTGATCCCAAGCGTAAGCACTGCCTGCTTCCCCGATGGCCAGACCTGCTCAGATGTGCTGGCAGGCAAGAACTGCCGTACCGTCGGCCCCGCCTCATCAGTCACGCTGCCGTCGCGCTCCAGATCCAAGGTTTCCTTTGCATCCGGTGCAAGCAGCAATCGGATCGTGGCAGCATCGGCCGTTGGCTTCAGGTTCCACTGGGCGGATATCAGACCAGCCACAGGTTGGCCGTTCTTCGTAACGCGCGTACTGAACCACGTACCAGTCGCACCTCGCTGGTCTCGCGCACCGGGGTCGATCTTCATCGAGACTCCCGTGTCGGCCGGCAGCCTGTCTAGCTTCATCGCGAACTGGAACTGACGATAGCTGTCGTGAACCGCGACAGGATCGACCGGCCCGCCCAGCGAATCGCATGGCGCAGTCGGCAACGACGAGCCACCTGGATGCCACCATGATTTATTGCTCGACGGGTAAGTCGCAATGCCGACAACTTCCACGGCACCTCCGCCCGGAAGCACCACAGCCGCCGCGCTTGATTGGGTGGAGGGCGACGCTGTGGACGCTGTACCGTGCTGCTTGGCCGCAGTTGCCGGACCAATGCCGCAGCGACACCAGCAGCCAAGAACAACCCACCCACCGCCACCGCCGCCACCTTCACCTTCGCCCACACCATCATCTTCTCCGCTCCTTTCGCAATCATCCCGGCCGTCCCGTTCCCACCCCCACCCCCAATCCCCGCCATCACCTTCTCCACCAATCCCGCCGCCCCACCCTCCATACCCCCTCCACCCCCTGCCGCATGCGCCAGCACCATCGCCCCCAGACTCCCCGCCTCCACCTCCACCCCCCTCCCCATCCTCTCGCCACCCGCCCAGCTACGCTACCGCATCTGCCATGGAGATGGCTCCTGCGGGTTCATTACCTGGTCGATCCGCTGCCTGACGTTCTTCAGGTACTCCTCCTGCGGAACAGCGCCGGGCCGATGGGCCTCAAGAATGCCGTTGCCATTTCTGCTGGGCTTCGTCATCCACAGAGTGCCGTCCACCGCAGGCCACAACCGCTCCCCCTCGGTCCAAAACGTACGCGCGAAGTCCTCCGCGGAGGTCGGCGCGCCAGTTTTTCCATCAAGATTCCCATCCAATTCAACGACAAACTCCTCCGTCACCGGCAGGCCTCTGCCCTTGCGCCATGTCTGCAGTTCATTGGCCGCGAACGCTTTGGCAGCAAACCGCAGCACGCCATGCAGCTCAGGCACTGATGGATCAGGCACAAACGCATACCACTGCGTCTGAACCCACCCGTACACATTTTGCAGATGCCCAAGTTCCTCCGGGATATATCCTAAGGACTCCCGATCATCCCGCCCGACCGTCATGCGCCTCGCCTCAACGCCGCCTACATACCCCTTGATCATTCCGAGGTCCTTGTCAGTCCCGCTTGCCGGCCGTGTCGAGCACAGGATGTAGTAACACCCTCGATCATCCATGGCACATTCATGAACCGCAAAGACCAAACCTGCAGCCTCCTTCTTGAATAGCGCCTTGGCTAGGGGATAACGTTCGGCCAGGTAGCCATCGCCACCAATGATCTGCGCATCCTGCGGCCAGGCGGTCGAGAACAGCGCCTCCGGGACGGGATCCTCGTAGGAAATCTCAACATCCCGCTCATGAGCTACAGACATACTGACCGCCCGAAGCCGCTGGGCCTCATCGACCCATATCGCGCTGATCTGCGCTTCCTTGTTCGCTTCCACCGGTTTGTAACAGCGGTTGTTCACGCCCGCAACGACTCGATCGCCTGAAGCATCGCGGACCAGACCAGATGGTGCGGCTTTCACCAACCTATCCTCAATCCTCTTCAACTCGGTATCAACGGTCTTCTCACTGGCGGACCGTCCAATGATCTTTCCCCCTACGCGGTAACGCCATGTATTGACGCCATCATCCAACTGACAGGAGACTGTCCCAGACGAGTATCGCTGCGCCGCGACAATCCCCTTGCCGCGTACAAACCACGTATCGCCGATCACGCCCGGCCCATCTGTCCCGTTTGTGCGAACATGGATAACGTCTCCCTGTATGACAGGCTTTAGAGCCGCGCTCGTCACATTCGGTTGCGATGTCGGCGACGGCTTTGCCTGCTGAGCAACCACCGCAGTAACCGTTCCCGCCACCACCACCAATGCCGCAATCACCGCCACCACTTTCACCTTCGCCCACACCATCATCTTCTCCGCTCCTTTCGCTATTGCTGCTGCCACTGTATTCCCGCCGCCACTTCCCACTGCCGATACAATCTTCTCTGCAAGCCCCTCCGGCATCTGCCCCACCACATTCCCCACCAAAACCGCCGACAGTCCGGCCGTTGTCCCGGTTATCCCCTTCTTCCCCAGCTTCTCCCTCAAACTCCCCACCGCCCGCTGCACGCGCATCCTGGCCGCCTCTTCGCTGATTCCCAATGCCTTCCCCACCTCCGCCAATGGCCGCCGCTCATAGAACCGCAACAGGATCGCATCCCGATCCACCTTCCCCAGTTTTCCAACCGCCGCATCCAACTCCGGTGCTACGTCTTCCCACTTCGCCTCCTCCATCGCCTCTTTCCGCATACTCGCCGCCTCTTTCTCCCGCCTCGCCAGCCTCGCCCGCTCCCGCTTTGCTCGTTTCACACAGTAACTCAATGCAAGGAATAGCCAGCCGCCGACATAGTTGTACCGCCTTAGCCGTCCGGCCCGCTTCAGCAGCAGCACAAACACCGCCTGCGTCACATCCTCCGCCAGATGCTCATCCCCCAACTGCCTTCGGGCGGCCGAAACCAGCCACGACCCGTGGTTATTGACCACCTCGGCAAACGCCTCCTGGTTGCCCGTCTCCACATAGCTCTTGAGCAGTTCACGTTCATCCATAGCATCGGCCATCCTATATGTAACTGCCCGCTCAACCCAAAACCGAACAAAAAATCTTACCGGATTTTCATTTTCCGCTCTCCGCGTCCCCGTGTCTCGGCTCGACTGCCTTCGGCTCTGAGGCTCCCTTCGGGTCTGAGCCTCAGGGTCGAAGACAGGCTCGAAGAGAGCTCGCCGAAGTCCGCGTCCCCGCGTCTCTGCTCTTGTATCCGCAATCCGCTCTCCCCTGGCGACACTTTGGGGCCGACGTTCGGCGGCGGAGGTCTCGGCCGCCTTCGGCGGCGGGGTTTGGGGGGTTCGGGGGCCAAACAATCTCAAAAGATTTTTGGCTTCCGTTAACCCCTTGTCTTTCCTCAACTTCCATTTTTGGCAGCCTCCAAATCACCCCTTATATATAGAGAGACCGCGCTTTCGCCTGGTCCTCCTCCGCCATTTTGCATTTGCGACTCGACTGCCTTCGGCTCTGAGGCTCAGGCTCGAAGAGAGCTCGTCGAAGTCCATTTGTCATTTTGCATTCCGGCGGCCGCTCTTTGAAAACCCAATACCCATAACTCCGACCAGACAAGTAGGAGTTGCTTCCCAAGATGCGCATCGATCTTGCGCACCTTTGCCAGAACGGTCATGTGGATCACAGATCGCCAGAGAGTGCGCACACACGAACCTGAGCATCTTCCTTTCGTTTCCGCTTTCCGCTTTTCGCAATCCGCTTTTCTGACGAGCACCTTTGCCGTATCGGTAATTTGGCTCACACAACGCCCGCAGATGCGCGCGCGAACCTGTCCTCGACGCTGAGCTCGGACGAAGCGCGCACCTTGGTCATTGAGGTTTGGTCATTCATTGGTCATTGGGATCTGGTCATTGGTCATTCCAGCAGGACTTATCCACAATCACCTCGAACCTGCGCACCTGCGCCGGCGGATCTCTCCTAACTCCATGCCATATAAGCACTTGGCATATAGGGCCTCCCCCCATCGAGAACCTGCGCACCTGCTACTTATCCACAATCGCACCGCCCCCCTCGCTGCCGCTACCGATACGCGGTTGATTTCCTCGCCAAGCCGCCGTAGATTACCTAAAAGTTCACAAGGGCGATTAGTTCAGTTGGCTAGAACGCACGGATCACACCCGTGAGGTCACAGGTTCAAGTCCTGTATCGCCCACT
>CAIQIQ010000103.1 GCA_903871935.1 uncultured Phycisphaerales bacterium | reverse complement strand
CTGCTGGCGATCGCCCTGCCGTGGCCGGTGAGCGTGGTGATGCTGGTGCCCGATGCAGCGCAATCGTGGTGGAAGGATGTGTTTGCGCCGCCGGGAACGGAAGAGCGTGTCGGGCACTGGTGGGGGTATATCAATCTGGTGCCGAACCTGTTGCCATGGGCGCCGCTGTTCATCGGCGGGCTTTGTCTGCCGTTCCTGAAGCGCTTCCGGCAAAAGCGGGTGATTGCCGCCTGGTTCCTGTTTGCAGCGCCGATTGTGGTGATGAGCTTCGTGCGGGACAAGAACGAGCGGTACGGGATGCCGATGGTTCCGGCGGCGGCGATCCTTAGCGGCGTCATTGCGGTGGAGTTTGCGCGGAACCGCGGCAGGTTGATATGGTCTGACCGACTCGCGGAAGTGACGCTGTGGGTGGCCGGGTTTGCCATGGCAGCAGCGATTCTGGCGGCGGCGATTCCCATCGGGAAACAGCCCGCCCTGTTGCCGTGGAATGTGGCGTGGGTGGGTTCGGCGTTAGCGATGGCAGCGATGGTGATTGCTCTGCTGGGCCGATGGCGAGGTATATGGTGGGCAATGGTAGCCGGGCCCGCGGTGGTGTCACTGATGGTTTACCATATTGCGATGCTGGGGTACGTGGCGTCAGCCAGTGGGCAAAGTGATTTCAAGCCGATTGCCCTGCACGTGGCGATGAAGTATCCCGATGCGGAGCTGCTGTACTATGAAGGGGGGACCGGACGGCACGTGCCGACCGATCTGGCGATTTACGCAGGGCGGATAGTTCGTAGCGGATCGGAGGAGATGCTGCAGCGGAAGAGCGATGGCAAGCAGGTGCTGTTTGCACTTCAGCGGGCAGATCAGCCGGTGCGGGAATATCCGGGGTGGGTGTTTGCGGCAAGTGAACCGGCCGAGGGCCGACGGTGCTGTGTCTACACGAAAGAGCCGAGCCAGGTCCCTTAGGGCAGGTGATTCACGGGAGGGGGCGGGTCTGGTACGCTTTGGGGAGCGGGAGATGCATGTATCGACTGATAGAGATGATTCTGGGGCTGCAGCGCGATGTGCTCGCGCAGCAGGGGGAGTACGCGCTGACGTTTGATCCGGTCTGGCCGGGGCAGGCGCATGTGCCTGCGGCGCTGTGGAACCTGGTCCTGGTGGCGATCGTGCTGGCGTGGGTGGTGGCGGTGTATCGGCGCGAGGGAGCGACGCGAAGGTTTCGCGTGTTTGCTGGTGCATTGCGTCTGGCGCTGCTTCTGGTGCTGCTGGTGATCCTGAATCGGCCGATGCTGAGCCTAACGCAGGCACGGACAGAGCCTTCGGTGCTCGCGGTTCTGGTGGACGACAGCCTGAGCATGCAGGTTAATGATGCGCCGGGCGAGACTCCGGATAAGCCAGGGTCGCGGCTGGCGGCGGTGCAGCGACTGCTGTCGGCGGAAGATGGCAAACTGCTGGCGACTCTGGCAGCGACCCACGAGGTGCGGGTGTTCCGGTTCGCCGGAGCGGCATCGCCGGTGGGCACGGTTAGCCTGGCGGGCAAGGAAGGTACTGCAACGCAGGCGTCTTCGGTGGCCAAAGAGATCGCATCAATCAAACCCACAGGGCAGAGCACACACGTGGCAAGCGCCATCAAACAAGTGACCACGCAACTGCAGGGGAGCAGGCTTGCAGGTATCGTCGTGTTGACCGATGGACGGGAGATGCCAGCGACGGGTGAGGAGCCTGAGCTGTTGCGTGTGGCCGGGGCGCGAGTGTTTGCCGTGCCGGTGGGGAGCGAGTCGCGGATTCGCAATGTGGCGATCCGGTCGGTGTCAGCCCAGGATGTGGCGTTCAAGGGCGATGTGGTGGCGATACGGGTGAAGGTGGCGGTAACGGGGGCGGATGCCAAGAGTCCGGTTACGCTGCGGCTGCTGAAGAATGATGGAAGCCTGGTGGAGGGGGTCGGATCGAAGCAGGCTACGGCGAGCGTCGATGCCTCGCAGGATGGAGTCTATGACGCCGATCTTCTGATGCGGGCAACTGAAGTGGGCGCCATGGATCTGGTGGTCGAGGCGGGGGCGCTGCCGGGCGAGATCACGCTCGATGACAACACCCGGACGCTGCAGATCAGCGTTCTGGATGCCAAGGTAAGCCTGCTCTATGTCGAGGGATATCCGCGGTGGGAGTATCGCTATCTCAAGACGCAGATGATGCGCGACAAGACCGTGGAATTGAGCACGCTGCTCACCAGCGCCGACCAGGGGTACGCCCAGGAGGGTGGAAAGCCGATCCGTTATTTCCCGCAGACGATGGAACAGCTCATGGAGTATGACGTGGTGCTGATGGGGGATGTGGACCCGCGGCAGTTCACGGATGCCCAGGTGCAGATGGTGCGGGAATTTGTGATGAAGCGGGGTGGCGGCCTGGGGATGATTGCCGGGCCGCGGTATGCGCCCTATGCATGGCGGGGGACGCCGCTGGAGGCGGTGCTGCCGGTAGACATTGCCAATGCCCGCCCGGACGAGACGGCAGTGGATGCGTTCCGGCCGGTGCTGACGCCGGAGGGCCAGGATTCACCGATGTTCCGATTCTTTGCCGATCGGGCGGAGAACGAACGGTTTGTACGCGAGGGGTTGCAGCCGATGTACTGGTTTGCGCGGGGCGTAACAGCGCGGCCGGCGATTTCGGAGGTATACGCGGAGCATCCGACCTTGACCGGCCCGGATGGGCGCAAGGCGCCGTTGGTGGTCGTGGGCCGGCCGGGCGCGGGAAGGGTGCTTTTCTCGGCCATCGACGATACCTGGCGCTGGCGCTATTACACCGGTGAATCGATCTTCGATACCTATTGGGTTCAACAAATTCGCTACCTGGCCCGGGGCCGCAAGGTGGGGCAGCGGAAGCTGCTGTTCACTTCGGTGCAGCGCGTGTATGAGGCTGGCGAGCAAGTGCAGTTGGAAGCAAGAGTTGTGGATGATGTGCTGGCATCGCAACTTCCGGACTCGCTGGGCGTCGAAGTGTATGACCAGGCGGGGAAGCTCGTTGCCAAGGACAACCTGCAGCGGCAGACGCCCCGGCGTGAAATCTTCCGCATGCTGCTTCCGGCCTCTGAGGTGGGTCGGTTTACGGCGAAATTGCCGAGTGTCGCGGCCGGTGTGGACCCGGTGCAGAGCACCTACGATGTGGTGGTGCCAAGGCTTGAGCTTTCGGACCCGCGGCCGGCACGATCGGTGTTGAGCCAGTACGCCGCGGAAACGGATGGCAAGGTGATTGAGTATGAACGAGCAGCGGCCGAGTTGAAGGCGATTCCGTCGGCGGCACGGGTGGTGCCGGTGCAAACGAGCTGGCCGCTCTGGAGTTCACCGCTGTTGCTGGGCCTGGTAGTAATCCTGCTCACGGTGGAGTGGGTGGTGAGGAAACTGGTGGGGTTGGTGTAGGATATAAATGCCATGAAAGCTGAATCGCCGCAGATTGTGCCGATCACGGGACCGTTGAAGGTGGCGCGGCGGCGGGCGCGGATGATGGCGAGCGGGCAGGGGCTCTTTGAGGTGGCTTGGATTGCGGGAGCGGCCGTTCTGGGTACGGGGATCTTGGATTACCTGATTCATTTGCCCGGGATTCTGCGGCTGCTGGTATTGCTCGCGGTGGCGGGGTTCGTCCTGCATCGAGTGATGCGGAGGATACTGCGGCCGCTGTATGCGCCGGTTCCGCTGGATGTGATTGCCGCGCGAGTGGAGCAATTGAACCCACGATTGCAGGATCGGCTACGCAGTGCGTTGACGTTCGCCGAAGGTGATGTGCCGGGATCAAAAGCGCTGCAGGAGAGCGTGCTGCGCGAATCACTTGGCGAGATGTCGGCGGTGGATATGGCGGGCGTGACGGATCCCCGGCCGCTGCGCAAAGCAATGCTGATGCTGTTGCCGGTGTTGCTGATCGGACTTAGCGTGCTGTGGTGGCAGCCGGGACTGTCGCAATTGGCGATGCAGCGACTCATTGCGCCTTTCGGCCCGGTGCAGTGGCCGCGGAGCGTGCAGATTGAACTGATAAAGGCCTTGCCGGGGCAGATTCCCGCGGGTCAACGGATCGAGATGGCGGTTCGCCTGGCGCGGGGAGACAAGCCCAGTCGGACGGTGGTGGTGAATTGGCAGATTGCCGGCCAGGCCGTGCAGCGCCAGTTGATGCAGCGCAATGCGGATGGCACATATACGACGGGGATTGATGTACGCGTGGCCGAATCGGCGAGTCTGCCGAAGGCGACGATCTGGATCGAGGCGGGAGATGACAGCTATGGGCCGGTTGATGTGCAGGTGATTCCGCGGCTGCAGGTGGCGGCGGTGGATTTGGTTGCCGATGCGCCCGCATATTGCGCCCTTAAGGCGATGAGCTTCAATCTGCGGGTCCAGCCGGCGAATGTGCCCGTCGGGTCGATGGTGAGCGTGAACATTGCGTTCAACCGGCCGGCGAAGAACGTGCGGATGGAAGTGCTGCGCGGATCAGAGCAGGAGGCGTTGCCTGAGATGCAGTGGAAGCAGGCCTCGGAGAAGGCGACCACAGCGCGATGGCAGGCGTGGCAGTCGATGCGGTTCCGGATTCTGGCCGAAGATGAGTTCGGTTACTCGAACCCGGCGGCGGAGGAACATGAGCTGATCGTGCGTCCCGACCAGTCGCCGGTAATTCAGCTTGAATCGCCACGGCGCAGCGAGGACCGGACGGCGGAGGCGACGGTGCCCCTCTTGGCGCGGGTGGAGGATGACTATGGGGTGGATCGAGTGAGCCTGGAGGCGCGGCTGATCACGGCGGCATCGCCTTCGCCGGCACCGGCCGATCAGGCGACCAGCCAGCCCGCGGCTAGCGCTGCTGCGCCGATGATCCTGGATTTGGTGGCGGGGGGAGAGGCGGGATCGGGACAGGCGAAGTTTGATAAGGCCGACGCCGAGGCGCAGCGGCAACGGTATCGGCTGACGTTCCCCTGGAAGCTGGCATCGTTCCCGTCGGCGCTGATCAAGCCCGGCGATGTGATTGAATTCCAGCTTGCCGCGACCGACACGTACAACCTGGCCGGTAAGGTTCATGATCCGGTGAAGACGCCAGTGTTGCGCATCACCATCGTTTCGCAGGATCAGCTTCTGCAGCGCGCCTACGACGAGCTGCGGCAGATCGCCAGCCAGGTTGCCGAAATCCGCTCGCGTCAGGATCGGCTGCGCAACGATACGATGCAGCTTAAGGACGACACGGCGGCCAAGCCCGCTGCGGATGCGGCGGATCAGGCGGTGGCGGATCGGATCGCCGAACAGCAGCAGCGGGCCGCCGCCCAGACGCACGAGGCGCAGGCGCGAGTGGCGGCGGTGGAGGCGCGGCTGCAGGAGAATGCTTCGCCGAATCAGCAGTTGCGCGATGCACTGAAGGACACGGCAGGGCTGCTGGAACAGGCCTCGGAGAACGCGATGAAGCCGGCGGCGTCCGATGTGAAACAGGCCCTGCAGAAGGATCTGCCTCAGGAACGCAGGGCGGCGGACCTGGAAAAAGTGGCGGGCGAGCAGAAGAAGGCATCGGACCAGTTGGGCGAGGCCCTGGACAAACTGGGCGACCTTGGGGGCTTGCAGCGGGCAATGGACGTCATTCAGGAACTGCTGGCGCAGCAGCGGCGCGCCACCAAAGCGACGACGGATCTGGCCAAGGACAATGCGGGCAAACGCCCTGAGGATCTGGCGCCCGATCAAAAGGAGAGAACCCAGAAGGTGGCCAAGGAGCAGGGCGAGGCTGCCAAGGCCACCGAACAGGCGCTGGAACAGATCAAGGCGATGGCGCAGCGCAACGCGAGTGCCGACCCTGCCGCAGCGCAAGCTCTGAGCGAGGCGGCGAAAAAGGGACAGGAACAATCGGTATCGGAGAACCAGAAGAAGGCAGGAGAGGCAATCTCGAAGAATCAGTCTTCGCAGGCATCGAGTTCGCAGCAAAGCGCCGAGGAGGGATTGCAGCAGATGCTCGACAGCCTGAAGGATGCCCAGCAAAAGAAGCTCGAGGAGCTGGTGCGGAAACTGGCGACGATGCAGGAGGCGCTGAAGAACCTGGTGCGGCGGCAGGCGGGGCACAATCTGGACAATCTCACGCTGCAGAAGCTGCCGGCCGGGAGTGAGGCGGACCTGCTCAAGGCGCTGGCCGAGAAGGCAGCGCGGCCGGCCGATGCAAGCGCCGCAACCGTGCAGCAGGTGGAGCAGTCGCAGCAACAGACCTATCGCAATGCCACCGACCTGGCGGAGCAGTTGGATAAGCTCAAGGGTGGCAGCGAGGTGGCGGGGCACGTGAATCGCGCTGCCGGACGAATGGAACGAGCGATACCGCTGCTGCGCGGTGGACAGCTCAAGGATGCATTGCTCCCGCCACAGACGGAGGCATTGGCAGCTCTCGAGGTGGCGGCGACCCGGCTCGATGAAATAGTGAAGAAGGCGCAGGAACAGAAGAAAAACCAGCAGCAGGATGAGTTGCGCAAGCAATATGAAGAGGTGCGGAAGCTGCAGCGGCAGGTCGGCGATGTGACAAAGGTGCTGGACCAGGCCCTGGCGGGCGATAAGAAGAAGCGCGCTGATCTGGTGCGGCTTACACAGGTTGCAGCCGACCAGCAGAAGCTCGGCGAGAAGGTCTGGACCCTGGGTGAGGGGCTTATGGAGCTGGGCAGCAAAATGTTCGGTCAGATGAATGATGGGATTCGCGCCGACATGGCGAGCGTCGCGGCGGATCTGACGAACCAGAAGACGGGCAAGCCGACACAGTTTGTGCAGGGGCAGATCGTGCAGCGGCTGGACATGATCATTCGGGCGCTGACGCCGGCGAAGCCTGATGAGTCGAAGTACGCGGATCAGTCCGGTGGCGGCGGTGGCGGCGGCGGGGGAGGCAAGCGACGACTTCCGCCGGCCGCTGAATTGCAGCTTCTGCGCGATCTGGAACAGATGGTAAATTCCGGCACCACACAGACAACTCCGCAGGAGAAGGAGATCCTTCCGGTGTTGGCGGCTCAGCAGGGGAAGATTCGATCCTCGTTCGATGAACTGATTACCAAGGCGACCCAAGGCAAGGCAAAGATGCCTTCAGGTGAGGAAGCACGCCTGCCGCTTGCGGAAGAGACCGAAGGCGCTGCTGGCGACGATCTGGATCGTGAACTGCTCGATGGCGAGGCGGCCGGCAAGGATGCCAGCGATGTCAGCGACCTGAAACTGGCGGCCCATCGCATGACCCGATCGCAGGTGCGGTTGGGCGAGGTGAATGATCCGGGTGAGGTAACGCAGCTCGTGCAGAAGCGGATCATCGCAACGCTGGATCGGCTGATCGAGGAGGCACGCAAACAGCAGCCGCCTTCGCAGTCACCAGAGCAGGGCGATCCGCAGCAGCAACAACAGGCCAACTCCAGCCCCGCGCCAAACCCGGGGCAGAGCCCTGGGCAAAATCAGGGCGGAACGACGCCGGCGCAGAAGTCGCAGGCAGGCAAGGGCACGACCCCGCCGGCGGCCGGCGGCGACATTCGGGAAATGGCGAAGGAGTGGGGTGGCATCAGCCAGCGCGACCGGCAGGCGATCATCGAGTCGGCCGGCGAGAGTATTATCGAGAAATATCGGACGTTGACCGAGGAGTACTATCGGGCACTGGCGAACAAAGCAGCGGAGGGGAAGTGAAGATGAGAGAAGCCAGAAGCCAGAAGTCAGAAGCCAGAAGGTGCAAGGCGAAATGGGCCGTGCTGGTGATCGGGCTGGTGGCGGGGGCGTGTTGGTCTGTGCCTGCGGTGGCGGCGGATGCCGGGAGTACGGCGGCGGTGGCGGAACGGCCAAATCAGGTGACCGGCGAGGAACTGACTCCGGAGGCGACGGCCGCAATTGAGAAGGGGCTGAAGTGGCTGGCATCGCGGCAGCAGAAGGATGGGTCCTTTGGCGGCGGCTCGCCAACGGCGGTAACATCGCTTTCGGCGATAGCAATGATGGCCTCGGGATCGCTGCCTGGCCGCGGGCCCTATGGCGAGAATGTCCAGCGGGCGATGCAATACACCTTGAATTCATCGCAGCGGTCGGGGCTGCTCACCAGCGATGGAGCGCAGACGACCATGTACTCCCACGGATTTGCCACCCTGTTCATGGCCGAGGTATATGGAATGACCCAGGATGAACAGGTTGGCGAGACGCTTTCGCGAGGGGTGCGCCTGATCAAGCAGTCGCAGAATGAGGAGGGCGGCTGGCGCTATATGCCCATCCCGGCCGATGCGGACATCTCGGTGACGATCTGCCAGGTGATGGCGCTGCGGGCAGCGCGCGATGCGGGGATCAAGGTGGAACGCGAAGTGATTGATAAAGCGGTGGAATATGTGAGGAAGTGCCAGAATCCCGATGGCGGATTCAGCTATCAGGCCAATCGCGGCTTTGGCGGCGGGGGCAGCGGATTCGAACGCTCGGCCGCGGGCGTGGCAACACTCTACTATGCCGGTGTTTTTGAGGGCAACGATCTGAAGCGCGGGCTGGAATATATCGCGCGCTTTGAGCCGGGGAAGAACCGGAACCAGGGGTTTGGGCACTATTATTACGGCCAGTACTACGCCGCCCAGGCGATGTTCCTGGCCGGGGGCGAATATTGGGCGAGCTGGTATCCCGCCATTCGCGATGAACTGGTGCACCGACAGAAGGGCGCCGGGAACTGGGAAGGTGAGATAGCTCCCGAATACTGTACGGCGGCGGCACTGATCGTGCTGCAGATGCCCAACCGGTATCTGCCGGTGTTCACGGGCAAAGGCCCGGGCGGGTAGGGGATTTTGCCGGTACACTTGGGTGAGTGGCCGGCGCTGCGTTTCTTGACACCTGTGCGCACCGGTCTGATACTGCGCTGGCCTGCGCCCCTTGGCGTATCTGGCGAGCTACTTCTCCAGGAGAATGGATTTGAAAAGAGCCTTTGCTGTGATGATGAGCGCTGCGGCGGTCGTCGGCTGCACTGATCGCGAGCCTGCTAATCCGCCCAAGCTTGAGCCTGCGGTGGTTCAGTCGACCGTGCAGGTGGTTCCGGCCACCCAGACCACGCCGCCGCCTGTTGCGCCCGCGCCGGTGAAGGTTGCGCCGGTTACCGTGAAACCACTGCCCGTGCCGCCGCCAGCTCCGGCGCCGCTGGCGACCATCGGTGATGTGAAGATCGCGCGCGATCAGGTTGAGAAGCTGACCATGGATTCTCATGGTCTGAACATGCTGCTGCGCGTTGCCCAGGTGGAGATGGCGAAGGCCGCCGCGGAGAAAGAGCAGATCAAAGTTACGCCCGCCGACATTGCGGCCGAACGTCTCTCGACGCTGGACAAATGGTTCAAGGATGCCAATCCGAAGCTGTCGGAAGAGATTACCGATGCCGAAACCCGCAATGACCAGGCTCTGGTGGAGAAGCTTCGCGGCGAGATGCGTAAAGACTACGATGCGATGCTGCAGCAGACGCTGACGCGCCAGAACATGACGATGGTGGAATTTGACCTGCTGATGCAGGCCAATACGTACGTCCGCAAGATTGTCGAGAAGGCGACCGAAGGCAAGATCACCGAGGAGAATGTCAAAGAGGGGTTCAACGCCTTGTATGGCGACAACGTTCGCGTACGGCACATCCAGTGTGCGAATATGGCTGAGATTGCTGAGGCGCAGCGGCGGCTGGCCACTGGCGAATCGTTCGAGTCGGTAGCCGGCGCTCTGAGCCGCAACGCCCAGACCCGCGCCCTGGGCGGCGAACTGCCTCCCTTTAGCCGTCAGACTCCGAATCTGCCCGATATGTTCAAGCAGGTTGCGTTTTCATTGGACAAAGTCGGCGATGTCTCTGATCCAGTCGAGGCCAATGGCAGTTACCACCTCATCAAACTGATGGAGCACATTGCGCCCAAGGCCGTGAAGTACGAGGATGTGAAAGGCTACGTTCGCGAACAACTTCGCGAACGCTGGGTGATTGAGCGGATGAAGGTCTATCGCGATGATCTGGCGAAGAAGGCGCTGGATGGGCTGAAGATCACCGATCCGGTTCTGGCAAAGCAGTTTGCCGACCGGGTTGCCCAGCGCGAGACAGAGTTGAAGGAACGTGACCAGATTTCCCGCGAGTTGTCTCGTGAACGAAATCAGGCAGCGCAGGAGAAAGCAGATGCGGCCACAAAGCCCGCGGGGGAACTCCGGCCGCCGGCGACGCAGTCCGGCTCCGATACGCCGGACCAGAAGTAGCACGTTCGCCGATAGCCTTGCATGACCTATGGTCTGTGAGGTGGAAGAAAAAGCATCGAGGTTGCTGGTCTTTGGGTCTTGGATGTCACACATATCTGGAGCCTTGAGACCGGGAACCGTAAGTTCGAACCTGGAAGAATCCAATGCCTGACTTGCAACCATTCAAGATCGAAGTGGCCCAGCGCATCGAGCGCCTGCCGCCATACCTGTTCGCCCGCATCAACAAGATGAAGTACGAGAAGCGGGTGGCGAAGATTGACATTATCGACCTGGGCATGGGCAATCCCACCGACCCCACACCCGAAATCGTGGTCAAGAAGCTGTCCGATGCCGCCCTGGACCCGCGCAACCATCGCTATAGCGTGCCCAACGGTATCGCCGCGCTGCGCCGAGAAGTCGCGAAGAAGTACCTCAATAAGTACGACGTTGAGCTTGACCCTGAGACCGAGGTGATCGCCACCATCGGCTCGAAGGAGGGCTTCAGTCACCTGTGCCTGGCACTGCTTGGTCCGGGGGATACCGCCGTTGTCCCTGATCCGGCGTTTCCCGCCCATCTCTACGCCGTGGCCATGGCCGGCGCCAATGCCATCCGTGTGCCGCTGGGTAATGATCAGGCTTTTCTCGATCGCATCGAGCGGATGATTGACGGTCTGTTCCCAGCGCCCAAGCTCGTGGTTTTCAACTACCCGCATAATCCGACGGCGATGACGATCGACTCCGACTTCTGGCCGCGTGCCATCGAGATGTGCCGCCGCCGCGGGGTCATGATCATCTCTGACTTTGCCTATGGCGAGGTCTGTTTTGATGGATACAAGGCCCCATCGTTTCTCTCCACGCCGGGCGCCAAGGACGTCGGTGTCGAGTTCACCACGATGAGCAAGACCTACAACATGGCCGGCTGGCGCTGTGGTTTTTGCGCGGGCAATGCCCAGATGGTCAAGGCGCTGGGCACGATCAAGGGTTATTACGACTACGGCATTTTCCAGCCCATACAGATCGCGGCAATCGTCGCGATGCGGCAGTGCGCTCCGGATAACGTCGCCCAATGCAAGATGTACGAGATGCGCCGCGACATTGTGTGCCGTGGGTTGGACAAGCTCGGCTGGACGTACGAGAAGCCGCGGGCCAGCATGTTCGTCTGGGCGAAGATCAGTGATGAGCACCTCAAGGGGCAGAACACGATCGACTTCTGCCTGCGCATGCTCGATGATGCGGAGGTGGCGCTCTCTCCGGGCAAGGCGTTCGGTGACGCCGGTGAGAAGTACGTCCGTATCGCCCTGGTCGAGAACGAACATCGCCTGCGGCAGGCCATGCGGAATCTGGATAAGGCGCTCAACCCTGGCGCAAAACGGGCGCGCAAGCCCGCTCGCGCCTGAGTAGGCCACCAGTATCGGGTGACATGGTGGGCCGCAGACTGTGATGAATTGGAGGGCTGGTGGATACGCGTTGGTGATTCCCGGCGGCGCGCATCCACCATCCCTCCGCTGCGATCGTCCGTTGAGCGATGGAGAGCTGCCGCCATGCGACTGCACCGAGTCATTGCCATCATGTTGTTTCTGACCATCGCGGCCATCACCGCACGCGCGGCCGCGCCCTCCTCCGCCCCCTCCGGGCCACCTCCGCTTCCCGGCGGTGGAGCGCTGCTCATTTCCGAAGCCGCCCTCAGCTCGTATGAGGTGCTCGATGCCGGCCGTCGCTACGCTACCTTCGGCACTATCACTGCTCAGGAGGAGCGGACGTTCCTCCGCGCCGCCACCTCGGCCATCCCGCCGCAGTGGTGGGATGTGCAGCTTCGCTGGAATGGCAAGGCGCCCATCCACAAAGGCGACACGGTGCTTCTTTCGCTGCGGATGCGAACCGCATCGGCTCGGACCCAGACCGGCGAAGCTACGTGCAACGTCTGCGTGCAGCGCACCATTACACCTTGGGACAGCGCGGTTAATGCCAACCTCCATCCCGGCCGGCAGTGGCAGCGCATCGACCTGCCCTTTCAGGCCGAGAGTGATTATCCCGTCGGCACATTCCAGGTGGCGCTGAACCTTGGGTTTGGTGTTCAGTCCGTGGACATCGTCGATGTGCTGCTGCTGAACTATGGGCAGAAACTCAAGGTGGCAGACTTGCCGCATTTGCGCCTGAGCTATCCTGGACGGGAAGCTGATGCCCCGTGGCGCAAGGACGCCCAGAAGCGCATCGCGGAGCTTCGCATGGCCGACCTGAAGGTGCAGGTCACCGACGCGGCGGGCAAGGTGGTACCAGGCGCCACAGTTCAGGCGCGGATGACCCGCCAGGCATTTCCGTTTGGCACGGCGGTGGCTGCGTCGCGGCTCGACCCGCAAGAGAACAGCTCCGATGCGCGCAGGTATCGCGAGATGATTCCGACGCTTTTCAATCGCGCTGTGTTTGAGAAAGAGATGAACTGGGGCGAATGGGAGAGTGCCCGCGGCCGCATCGCCGATCACAAGGCCCAACTGTGGCGCTGTATCGAGTGGATGGAGGCCAATGGGGTGGATGTGCGCGGGCACACGATGATCTGGCCTGGCTGGTCCGCCGGTGGCACGCAGATGCTGCCTGAGGATCTTCGGCCGCTGGTCGAGGCGAAGGATGCCGTAAAGCTCCGCGAGCGCATCCGTGGCCGGATCACCGAGATCGGCACCGAATTCCAGGGCCACATCGTGGACTGGGATGTCGTCAATGAGCCCAGTGCCAATCGCGTGCTGCAGGATGTGTTGGGTCCGCAGTCGATCGCTGAATGGTTCTCCTGGGCGCGCCGCGCTGACCCGAAGGCGAAGCTTTATGTGAACGACTTCAGCATCCTCAGTGGTGGGGCGGTGGATGAGCAGCGGCTCGATGGCTTCGCGCAGATCCTCAAGGACTTGCAGGCGTCGGGCGCTCCGGTCGATGGCATTGGCGAGCAAGGGCACTTTGGCTCGGCCCTTGCTGGACCGCAGCATATGCTCGATGTGCTGGATCGGTTTGCAGCGTACGGTTGGCCGATTCAGATCACCGAGTTCGACCAGAGCACGGATGATGAGCAACTCCAGGCTGACTATCTTCGCGATTTTTACACCGCCGCCTTCAGCCACTCCGCCATCAACGGCATCACCATGTCGGGGTTCTGGGAAGGCCAGCAGGCGATCCCAAATGCAGCGATGTTCCGCAAGGACTGGAGCGCAAAGCCCATTGGCCAGGCGTTTATCGATCTGGTCCGCAAACGCTGGTGGACGGATGAGCACGGCCTCACAGGTGAGCAAGGGGTGTTCACGACACGCGGCTTCCTGGGCGACTATGAGATCACGGTGACGATGGCAGATGGAAAAAAGCAGACAGTTAAGACAAAGCTGAGCAAGACCAGTGTGCCGATTGTGGTGAAGATGCCATAGAGGCAACCTATAATATCCCTATGGCGACCGGACTGCCCCAAACCGGGAAGTTGCTGCTCAGGGATGCACTGCGCACGCTGACGGCGGCGGCGGACCCGGCCTTGGCGCATCCCGAGCCCGAAGGGGCGGTACGCTGCTATGCCTGCGGCCACCGCTGCCTGGTCCGGCCGGGCAAGGAGGGGATCTGCAAGGTCCGCTACAACGATGGTGGCATGCTGCGGGTGCCTTTTGGCTACGTGGCGGGCCTGGCGTGCGATCCGATCGAAAAGAAGCCGTTCAACCATGTCCTGCCAGGATCGGATATCGTCACTTTCGGTATGCTTGGCTGCGATTTCCACTGCGGCTACTGCCAGAACTGGGTAACCAGCCAGGCTCTGCGCGATGATGATGCCGGTACGCATGTGGAGCCGGTCACGCCCCGGCAGATCGTGGAGATCGCGAAGCGATACGGCGCCCCGGCCGTCTGCTCAAGCTACAACGAACCGCTGATTACCAGCGAGTGGGCCATGGCCGTGTTCAAAGAAGCCCGCCAGGCCGGCCTGCGCTGCACCTACGTCTCCAACGGCAACGCGACGCCCGAAGCCCTGGAGTTCATCCGGCCGCTGGTGGATGCCTATAAAGTGGACCTCAAGAGCTTCAACGACAAGCACTATCGTGAACTGGGCGGCGTCCTTGAGAACGTGACCAAAACGATCCCCATGCTCAAGCAAATGGGCTTCTGGGTAGAGATCGTCACGCTGCTGGTGCCGGGCTTCAACGATGACCCGGATGAACTCAAGCGCATGGCAGAGTTTCTGGTCGGCGTGGATGTACTGTTGCCGTGGCACATCACCGCGTTTCACACCGACTACAAGATGAGCGAAACGCGCAGCACGACGGTGGAGGACTTGCTCAAAGCCGGCGAGATCGCCCGCTCTGCCGGCATGCAGTACGTCTACCTTGGCAACATGCCCGGCCAACTGGGCCATTGGGAAGACACCCGCTGCCACAAGTGCGGCCATACGCTGATCCGCCGCCGCGGCTTCCACATCCTGGATAACCGTCTCCTGCGCGGCGGCATGTGCCCCAACTGCAGCACCCGCATTCCGGGGATATGGGAGTAACTCGCTTCCATCTTTGCCCGGCCGCGCGATCTGATACACTAATTGAACCAGTCTCAAGCGAAGGGAAGAGTCGCATGAAGCAGCACGATGGTGCGCGTCGCTTTATCGGTATTGCCGTCGGGGTGTTCTGCCTGTGGATGGCCGGGTGTGGCACCTTGGCAAGTAAGGCCAGACCTGGCGAAGCAGAGATGACGCTGGCGTCGCCAGCGTCGCCGCCTGCCGAGGTCGCGTTAGGTGAGGCTGCGGCGAAGCCCACGGAGCGGGATGCCGTGAAGACGGCCGCCGCCACAGTCACACCTGCGGCGGCTACTGGGCAACGTCAGATGATTTATACCGCCACGCTGCAGATCGTTGTGGCTGATGTCTCCAGTTCGCTAAAGTCGGTCCAGCAGAACGCAGAATCGATGGGCGGGTATCTCCAGGTGCTGACCAGCGATACGGTCACGGTGCGCGTGCCGGCAGCGCGGCTGCAGGAGGCCATTGCGGCGGCCGAGAAACTTGGGGAGGTCACCGGGCGCGACATTCGCGGGCAGGATATCACCGAGGAGATGACCGACGTTCAGATCCGGCTGGATACTGCGCTGCAGATGCGTCAGCGATTGCTCACGCTCTTAGAGAAGGCGGATGAGACGGCCGACGCCATCAAGGTGGAAGAGGAGTTAGGTCGGGTCATTCAGATGATCGAGCAACTCAAGGGGAAGATTCGCTTCTACGAGTCGCAGATCGCCCTGTCCACACTTACGGTCAAGTGCAATTCGCCCCTGCCTCAGCAGACCTCGGAACAGCGGGTGCCGTTCGCTTGGGTGCGGGCCCTGGGCGATGGCATGCTGGGGGCCAATACGCATCGGTATGCGGTTGAGGGCGCTGCCCGGCACGGCCCACGTTTCGATCTGCCGGTATCGTACATCCGCTACTTTGGGGCAGATGACCTGGCCGAGGCGATGTCAGGTAACGAGGTGTATATCAAGGTGCAGCGCAACGAGAACTACCAGGGAGGCACGCTGGACTTCTGGTCCGCCCTGGCTCGGCGCACGCTGGTCGAGAGTCGGTCAATCGCGCTGCAGAAAGACACCGCGCTGACGCTTCGCAGTCGTGCAACGGCCCGGCTGTTTACGGGTTCGCGTCAGATCGCAGGTAAACCGTTCGGCTACCTGCTGGCCGTGGTTGCCGATAAGCACGAAGTGTATGCGTTTGAGGCATGGGGCCCGGCTGAGGCCTTCGAGAAAGATCGCCCAGCGCTGCTCAAGGCCGTCCAATCTTTGGATGTGGACCCATAGCGAGATAATGGAACAAATATGAAGCGATATCGCCTGGAAGATCTGTCTGATGTTCGTGAGGGGCATGTGTTTCAGGGTATTCTCCCGGGTGCGTACATCAGTAACGGCGGGATGGGTTTCAAGAAACCGGGCCAGCGCACGCATTCGTCCGATGGACCTGGCGGCAGTGATCGTCATGTGCATGGCGAGCATGAAGGCTTTGTCATTCTTCAGGGTAAAGCTGAGATGGAAGTGAATGGCAAACGGTATCCGCTTGTGGCCGGGGATATTGTGGTGGTTGAGCCTGGCGAAGATCATCACCTGATCAGTGATGTGAATGATCCCTGCATCAATCTCTGGCTTCACGCCGGGCCTGGCCGGCATCCTGACCAGGAATCGAGATCATGATTCGTGCCATCCTTATTGGGACATCAGGTGATTGATGGTCAATCCGCCAGTCTTGCAGATTCAGAAGGTGGATCACGAACAAGAGGAGGTCCGCCGGGCGTTGCTTGGCTTTCTGGCTGAGCGGGAGACGCACAATCTGTTTATCCTTGGCAACCTGATGGCGCGGTTTCCCGGATCGCATATTTATGTTGCATCGCGGCACGGCAAATGGGCGGGGGTGGCGGGGTATTACCAGACTCCCAGGAGCATCATCCCATATTCTACCGATGCGGAGATCAGCCGTGCTCTGGTGCGGCATATTCTGGGTATTCATCGGCCGGTGGAATGGCTCTGCGGAGTTGGCTACGCGGCTGGGCCGGCCCTGGATGAGATGAAATCGTGCGGTTTCGCGGTGATCAATGATCCCCGGCAAGTCTTCATGGAGGCGGCGGTCGATCAAGAGGCCGATATCCCTCAATGTCCACATGAGGATCTGGCCAGGTTTATCAAGGATCGTGATGGCGAGAAGTTGGTACATCTGCTCCGATATCTGCGGCGGCCGGATGACGATTCGCCGGTGACCGATGACGACATTCGCCGGGCGCTGCTGAACCGGCAACGCCTGGTGATCGAGATGGATGGGAAGCTGGTGTCGACGGCCGCGACCAATGGGATGGGTATCCGCGCCTTCCAGATTATCGGCGTGGTGACACTGTCGGAATACCGCCGACGCGGGTATGCAAGGGCGCTGTGCGGCGCCTTGATGCGGCATGTGTATCGGCAGGGGGCCAGGCGAGCCGCTCTTTTCACCGATATCAACAACACCGCTGCCCAGGACTGCTACCGGTCGTTGGGATTTCGTGTCAGCGATGATTACATCGTGGCGCACGTGCGATCTTGATTACATCGGATCCAGCGGGAAGATTGGGCGGCCGACTTTGCGATAGTCGAAGCGCTTGAGGTTGGGGCAGACCAGGCCGGGGGCGTCCACTTCGATGATCTGAGCGGCGATCGGGGTGTAGGCGGCGCGGTAGTGGATGGAAGATTTGACCACGACGATCTTGCGTTGGGTCGGTTCGATTCCCGCGCAGCGGAACATCTCGGGATCGAGGTTCTGCAGGCGTTCGGAGGCGATCAGCACCTCGGTGCCTCCGCTGCGCACCACGGCGCACGGCCCAATCGTCCCGGGCACGCTGGTGAACATGGGGCCACGATGGACGAACTCGCCGTTGCCGAGATAGATAACCTGGCCGGTGAGTTGGATGCTCTTGCCATGCAGGCTATCGGTGTGGGCGCCGAGGTCGAGGGTTACCGTTGCGCCCTTTCCCGCCTTGCGACAGGTTTCTGCGGCGGCCGGGTCCCAGACCGGTCCGAAGGCGGCCGATGCGGCATTCTGGCGCAATAGTTCACGGAGGATTTCCACACCGTCGCCAGCGCCGCCGCCGCCGGTGTTGTCGGCGATGTCGGCCAGCACGACGGGGCCTTTGGGCGCCCGGATGGCCTGCTGGACGGCCTCGGCGGGCGAGGGGGCGTGATGCAGGAAGGCCTGCCGCCGGGACCAGAGCATGTCGGAGAGTTCCTTGGCGCAGGCGGCGCCGTCGGCTTTGTCGCCATCGGTTACGACCACGGCTGACATGCCAGCATCAGGCACATCGGCGTAGGGGAAGCCGCCAAAGACCGAGGTGGCCAGTACACCGGGCATGCGTTCCATTGCGGCAGCACGCTCCATAACCGGCCGCAGGGGCTCGACCGAGGTGGCGGTGTGGCCCAGTGGGGCCAGCAACGGCGGATGGTTCAGGTGGATCCGCGGGTGGATTTCGCCGCGGACGGTTCGATAGAGCAGACTGGCAGCCTGGGTGGCGGCTTCATGAAGGTCGATATGCGGGTAGGTTTTGTAGCCGACGAGGATGTTGGCTGGAAGGAGCATCGAGGGCCCGACGTTGCCGTGGAAATCGAGAACGGCCGAGATGGGAACGTTGGGGCCCACGGCTTTCCGGATGGTGCGGAGGATGTCAGCATCGCCATCGTCGATGTCGCGGGTGCACAGCGCGCCGTGGAGCGAGAGGAGCACGCCATCGACTTTCTGGGGCATGCCTTCAAGGAGTCTGGCGAGAGCCCATTCATAAAAGTCCTGTTGGATTCGCCCGGCAGGGGTGGTAAATGCGGCAATGGTCCAGGTGGCGTTGATGTTGTTGCGCTCGATGAAGTCAATAAAGCCGCCGGGGCAAGATCGCGTGCCGCGGAACTTTTTGACGATGTCGTCGCCCAGGAGCAGTTCCAGCGCGGCAAATTCCTTCCGGCCGGGAAGGATGTTGCTGAAGGTGTTGGTTTCGTGGATGAATTCTGCGACAAGCCAATTCATAAAGCTCCTTATCCCCAAGTCGCCAATCCTAATCCTGCAGAACCGGATTTCCTAACGATTTGGCGGATGCCGCAACAGATGACATTGTCGGCAGTCGTCAGGTGCGGTATAGTATCACTGGTGCACCTATGCGGATTGTCGTTGACACCAATGTGTGGGTGGCTGCGGTGCGGAGCCGACGTGGCGCGAGTTTCGCGCTGCTGAGCATGGTGGATCAGAGCTGTTTCACCTTCGGAGTTTCTGTTCCGCTATACCTGCAGTACAGGGCCAAGTTCGCGGATCATGCGGTCATGGCGGCCTCGGGTCTGTCGGAAGAACGGCGAAACGCGGTTCTTGCCGCGTTGGCGCATTTCGCAGCGCCGGTGCCGATCTACTTCCAACTGCGGCCGAACCTGCGGGACGAGAACGACAATATGGTCTTTGAATGTGCCGCCAACTTCGGCGCTCGTATCATTGTGACGCACAACATCCGGGATTTCCGAGGTGGCGAGCTTCGCGCGTACGGGATTGAACCGGTAGAGCCCGGAGCATTCCTGAGGATGCTCGAGGAGTGACCCATGAAGACACTGCAACTAAGGCTTCCTGATACTGTCCACCGCAGAGTCAAGCAACTGGCCGACGGCGAGGGGATTTCGCTGAACCAGTTCATCGTGACGTCGGTGTCAAACGAAGTGGTTCGGCAAGAGACAGCGGACTTCTTCCGTGAAGCGGCGGCCAGTTTCGATCCGAAGGCGTTTGCAGATGCGCTTAGTGCGGTTCCGGATCGGCCGGCGAGGAAGTCGGATCTGCGATAGGCACGCGGTTAAGTAAAGGCTCAGGCCACGGTCTGACGCTGGCTCAGAAGATTGGCTTTTTCTTCCATGGCCTGGGCGTTGGCGATGACTTTGGCGTAGTCGCGGGGCATGACCTTGACGAAATGCTGGAGCTTCTGGTCCCAGTTGTCGAGGATGTCCTTGGCGACCGTGCTGGCGGTGTATTTCGCGTGGTTCGTCAGAAGCGTGCGGATCGTTTCAATATCCTCGGGCTTGTCGGGCGTCTGCAGGTCGACGAGTTCGGTGTTTACCAGGTTCTTGAAGTATTTCTTCTCGTCATAGACGTAGGCGACGCCGCCGGACATGCCGGCGGCGAAGTTGCGGCCGGTGGGACCAAGGATTACGACGCGGCCGCCGGTCATGTACTCGCAGCCGTGGTCGCCGACGCCTTCGACAACCGCCTTGGCGCCGGAGTTGCGGACACAGAAGCGTTCGCCGACGACGCCGCGGATGTAGAGTTCACCTTCGATGGCGCCGTAGCCGATGACGTTGCCGGCGACGATGTTCTGTTCGGCTTTGAAGGTGCTGGTCTTGGGCGGGTAGACGATGATCTTGCCGCCGGATAGGCCCTTGCCCACGTAGTCGTTGGCATCACCTTCCAGTTCCAGGGTCAGACCGTGTGCGGCCCAGGCGCCGAAGCTTTGGCCGGCAGAACCGGTGAACTTGAAGCAGATCGTGTCATCGGGCAGGCCGGTGTGGCCGTATTTGCTGGCGATGATGCCCGAGAGCGTGGCGCCGACGGTGCGGCAGACATTGGTGATCGGCAGTTCGGCCTTGATCTGTTTGCCACCGTCGATGGCGGTTCGGGCCATCTCAATCAGTTTGTTGTCCAGGTTCTGCTCAAGACCGTGATCCTGTTTCTCGACACAGCGGTGGGGGAAGCGATCCGATTCCGCCGGCTTGTGCAGGATTGCCGACAGGTCGAGGTGCCTGGCCTTCCAGTGAGAAGAGACATCGGCGAACTGGAGGTACTGGGTCTGGCCGATCAGGTCATCGACCTTGCGGACGCCAAGGGTGGCCATGATTTCGCGAATCTCCTCGGCGAGATAAAAGAAGAAGTTGATCACGTGCTCGGGCTTGCCGGCGAAACGCTTGCGCAGTTCGGGGTCCTGGGTGGCGACGCCGACCGGGCAGGTGTTCAGGTGGCAGACGCGCATCATGATGCATCCGGAGGCGACCAGGGGCGCGGTGGAGAATCCCAGCTCTTCAGCACCGAGCAGGAAAGCGATGATGGCATCACGGCCGGTCTTGATCTGGCCATCGGTCTGAAGGATGACGCGGCCGCGGAGGTTATTCATGACCAGAGTCTGCTGGGTTTCGGCGAGGCCCATTTCCCAGGGGATGCCGGCGTATTTGATGGAGGTCAGGGGCGAAGCGCCGGTGCCCCCGGTATCGCCGGAGATGAGGATGTGATCGGCCTTGGCCTTGGCGACACCTGCGGCGACGGTGCCGACGCCGACTTCGGCGACGAGCTTGACGCTGACGCGAGCCTTGGGATTGACGCTCTTGAGATCGTGGATGAGCTGCGAGAGATCCTCGATGGAGTAGATGTCATGATGGGGCGGAGGCGAGATCAGGCCGACGCCGGGGGTGGAGTGGCGGATCTTGCCGACGTATTCGTCAACTTTATGGCCGGGCAGTTGGCCGCCCTCGCCGGGCTTGGCGCCCTGGGCCATCTTGATCTGCATCTCATCGGAGTTGATCAGGTATTCGGTAGTGACGCCAAAGCGGCCGGAGGCAACCTGCTTGATGGCCGATCGGCGCAGGCGGGGTTTGCCTTCGGGAGTGAGGATCACGTCGCCCTTGGCATCGTGGTCGGGTTGGAAGCGAACGGGGTCTTCGCCGCCTTCGCCGGTGTTGCTCTTGCCGCCGATGCGGTTCATGGCGATGGCGAGGTTCTCGTGGGCCTCGCGGCTGATAGAGCCGAAGCTCATGGCGCCGGTGACGAAGCGCTTGACGATCTCCTTGGCCGGTTCGACTTCGGAAAGAGGGATGGGGGTGGCGGCAGGCTTGAAATTGAGCAGGCCGCGGATGGTGGCGCGGTTTCGGGTCTCATCGTCGAGCAGGGCGGTGTATTGCTTGAACTTCTGGTAGCCGGAGATCTGCTGGCTCGCCTGACCATCGGAGATCTTGCGATAGCCCTCAAGGTCATAGCGGACGGCGTGCTGCAGGCGGGCGACGGTGTCCGGATTGTACATGTGATACTCGCCGTCACGACGCCACTGATAGACGCCACCATTCTCCAGGACTTCGCCGGAGGCGATGGTGGTCGGAAAGGCGCGCATGTGCCGGGCGAGTTGTTCTTGCGCAATGATCTCGATGCCGCAGCCGCCGATGCGGCTGGCGGTCTTGGTGAAGTACTTATTGACGAATCGCCGGGACAGACCAATGGCTTCGAAGATCTGGGCCCCGCGGTAGCTTTGCACGGTGGAGATGCCCATCTTGGAGGCGACCTTGAGGATCGCCTTATTGGCGGCCTTGGTGAAGTTGTATTCAGCCTTAGCGAGGGTGAAGGGCTTCTTCGTGCCATTCTCTACGTACTCGGCAGGGAGGATGCCATCCTTGTGCAGGTCGGCGATGGTCTCGAAGACAAGATAGGGGTTGATGGCGCCAGCGCCGTAACCGATCAGCAGGCAGAAATGATGGGCTTCGCGGGCTTCGCCGGTTTCGATCACCAGGCCGCACTGGGTACGAGTGCCTTCGCGGATGAGGTGATGGTGAACGGCGGAGGTGGCCAGCAGCGATGGGATGGGAGCACGATCGCGATCCACGCCACGGTCGGAGAGGATCAGGATCGACACGCCATCTTTCACGGCTAATGCGGCCTTGGCGCACAGTTCGTCGACCGCCTTTTCCATGCCGGCGGGACCCTCGGCCGCCTGGAAGAGCATCGGCAATGTGGTTGCGCGGAGTTCGCCCACCGCGACGTTGCGGAGCTTTTCCAGGTCGAGGTTCGACAGGATGGGCTGCTTGAGCTTGATCAGGTGAGCGTGCTTGGGGGTCTCGTCGAGAAGGTTGCCCTCGCGGCCGAGGTAGGTGTAAAGGCTGGTGACCATCTCTTCGCGGATGGCGTCGAGCGGGGGATTGGTTACTTGAGCGAAGAGCTGCTTGAAATAGCTGTAGAGGAGTTGCGGACGATCGGAGAGGCACGCGAGTGAAATATCATTGCCCATCGAACCCAGCGGTTCCTGGCCATCGCGGGCCATGGGGCTGATGATGAGTTTAAGCTCTTCGACGGTGTAGCCGAAAGCATGCTGGCGGACGAGCAGGGTGTCGTGATCAACATCGTGCACGCGCGGGGGATCGGGCAGTTTGTCGAGTTCGACGAGATTATCGCGGAGCCATTTGGCCCAGGGCCGGCGATCGACCAGGGCGCTCTTGATCTCCTCGTCGTCGATGATTCTTCCCGCCTTCATATCGACCAGGAAAATCCTGCCGGGCTGGAGACGGGTCTTCTGGGCAATGTTCTCGGGCGGTATCGGGAGTACGCCGACTTCGGAAGCCATGATGACCAGGTCATCCTTGGTCACGTAGATGCGCGAAGGGCGCAGGCCGTTGCGGTCGAGCACAGCGCCGATCAAATAACCGTTGGTGAAACTGATCGAGGCCGGACCATCCCAAGGCTCCATCAGGCAGGCGTGGTATTCGTAGAAGGCCTTGAGGTCGGGGTCCATGAACTGGTTGTTCTGCCAGGCCTCGGGGATCAGCATCAGGACGGCGTGTGGCAGCGAGCGGCCGTTGACGCACAGGAACTGCATGGCGTTATCAAGCGTGGCGGAGTCCGAGCCCGATTCGGTGAGGATCGGGAACATCTTGTTCAACTCATCGCCGAATACCTCCGATTGCAGCGAACCATAGCGGGCACGCATCCAGTTGCGATTGCCGCGAAGGGTATTGATCTCGCCATTGTGGGCCAGGTAGCGGAAGGGATGGGCCAGACGCCAGGATGGGAAGGTGTTGGTGGAGAAGCGGCTATGGACCATCGCCAGGGCGGATTCGAAGTCCGGATCCTGCAGATCAAGATAAAATTCGCGGAGCTGAGGGGCAGTGAGCATGCCTTTATAGACCAGGCGGGTGGCGGAAAGCATGCAGATATAAAAGTCCTCGCGAGCTGCGGGGGACATGGTCTCGCTGAACTCGACGGAGTTCTCAGCGCGCTGGCGAACGAAATAAAGCCGGCGGTCAAAGTCGGCGCGGTTGAAGAAGTTCTGCCCAGGCGCGACAAAGATCTGGCGGACGCGCGGCATGGTCTTTCGGGGAGTGGGACCGACGAACTTATCATTGACCGGAACATCCCGCCAACCAAGGACGACCATGCCGTACTCGTGGATGACGTGCTCAAGAGCACGCTCTGCCTCGTAACGAGCGCCCATTCCCTGAGGCAGGAAGACCATGCCACAGGCATATTGGCCGGGCGGCGGGAGATAGATGCCGATTTGCGAACACTTTTTGCGGAGGAACTTGTCGGGTGTGCGGACGAGGATGCCAGCGCCGTCACCGGAATCGACTTCGCACCCGCACGCGCCGCGGTGGTTCATATTCTCAAGCATCAACAGAGCGTCCGAGACGATCTTGTGCGATGCCTGCCCCTTCATGTGGCAGATGAAGCCAACGCCGCAGGCGTCGTGCTCGAAGCGCGGATCATAGAGGCCCTGTGCGGGCGGGAGACCATGTTGCATAGATTGCGCACCAGCTTTTGTTCGGCGGAGAAGCGTTGGAAGCGCTCACCCGCGTATAGGTTCAGGGTCGAAGAGTATACGCACGATTATCGGACACTCAACATACGCTTCCAACGAGGCCGAGGTGCGGCGGATGGGCCTGCCGACGTGGTTGTTAGCGGGTGATCTATGGCCATGCGATCCCATCGGTTGCTGATGCCTGCAAGACGCCCTCGGATCACGCTGCCGGACTGGGTGGGGCGCAGGTGCGGTTTGCGGCAATGGTGCGGTAGAGGGCGCGCAAGAGCGGCATCAGGGCAGGGCTGCGGCTGAGGAGCCAGAGGGGCCAGGCCCACCAGATGTGGCGGGCGATCTCTACGATGGCGTCGGCACCGCCGAAGTGGCGTCCGTCTACCTGAAGCAGGTGCATCTCGTGGAGCAGGGCGGGGCCGCTGAGGTGCAGACGCTGGGGGGCCTCGGGTGATTGGAGTGGAACGAGTCGGAATCCCCGGCGGGCCAGGGCGCTGTGGAAGCGATACGCCCATCGCGAGCACATGGGGCAAGCGGCGTCGTAGAAGATCCAGCCTGTAGTGCTGTCGCCCTCTGCATTCATCGATACATCCCCTTTCGCAAACGCCCATTGGTTACGAACCAAGCACCGGGAGGCTGATGTCGCGGTCGTTCTTGGCATCGTCGAGGCCCGGGGCCTGGCCGATGGTTTTGTCGTCGAGCTTCTTTACGTTGCGGATGGGTGGGCAGGCCTGCGGCGTCAGATCGGGGGAGGTCGGGCCATCGTGGCGGCGCAGGATGTTGTAGTACTGATCGCGCTGGGCGGGGATCCAGCCGGCATCGCGGATGAGGCGGCAGATCTCACGCTCGTTGAGCTTGTAGGTCGTGCCGGCGGCGGAGACGACGTTCTCTTCCATCATGACCGAGCCCATGTCGTTGGCGCCAAACATCAGGGCGAGCTGGCCGATCTTGGGGCCCATGGTGACCCAGGAGGCCTGGAGGGAGGGGACGTT
This sequence comes from uncultured Phycisphaerales bacterium, assembly GCA_903871935.1. Taxonomy (GTDB): domain Bacteria; phylum Planctomycetota; class Phycisphaerae; order Tepidisphaerales; family Tepidisphaeraceae; genus CAIQIQ01. The sequence goes on along the minus strand of CAIQIQ010000103.1, from coordinate 35,817 downwards.
GTCGAGGAAGAGGCGGGCGATGGCCAAGGTGCGGAGATATTCATGTGCCCCGGCCATGCGGACGACGCGGCCCTTGAGGATGTCTTCGTTGGTGGAGTCGTCGAAGGGGCCATAGGTCTTTTCATCCCACTCTTTGGCGCGACCAAGCGGCGTGTTGTCGCGCTGGAAGGGCCAGTGGATGAAGGCGGTGTAGGAACCGAAGGATGAAGGATGAAGGATGAACGATGAAGAGGAGAACGGTGACTTGGCGAAGATGCCCGGATGCTTTCGCTTGATCTCATCCTTCATCCTTCCGCCTTCATCCTTCAGCGCCAGCGCATAGTCCTGCATATCGCGGATTCTCGCCATGTGGTCGATGCGGTCGCGGATGAACTCGATGTGGCCGATGAGCATTGTCGCGCTGGTGCTCATGCCTTCTTCGTGGGCGATGCGCATGATGCGGAGCCAGTCATCGGCGTCGCACTTGCCGATGCCAATGCGCCGGCGGACGCGAGGGGCGAAGATCTCGCCGCCGCCGCCGGGGATGGTGTCGAGGCCGGCCGCCTTAAATCGGCGGATGATCTCGCGGGCGTCCAGGTTGAAAAAGCGCTCGAACTCGACGAACTCGGGTGGGGAGAAGGCGTGGATGTGGATGGTGGGAAAGGTGGCTTTGATGTAACGGAGGAGGTTCTCGTAATACTCGATCGGGAGCTTGTCGTTCATCCCCCCTTGCATGAGGACCTGGGTGCCGTTGATAGAGACCAGTTCGCGGATCTTTGCGCCGATCTGCTCGTTGGAGAGGGTGTAGGCGTCGGAGTCCTCGTGGTCGCGACGGAAAGCGCAGAAGGTGCAGCGGGCGGTGCAGACGTTGGTGTAGTTGATGTTGCGGTCGATGACGTAGGTACGGTAATCCTCGGGGTGGAGGCGCTGAGTGACGGCGTGGGCCCAGGCGCCCAGATCGTGGAGGCTGGCCGAATTGTGGAGTTCCAGGGCCTGTGCCTCGGTAAGGCGGGAATGGCCGGCGATGATGTCGTCGATGTCAAAAGAGAGTTTGGACATAAGCGAACAATTCTAGGTTGTGGCAAAGCAATGACCAATCCCGGCACCGGGTCAGGCGTCGACGGGTTCAGGGATTTCCGGGGCGACCTCAATGTGCTCGGCTTTGGCAAGATCGCGGGCAATCTTCTCGTTACGCAGGATGACGCGGTTGGTCCACTCGGAAAGCGGGTCGATCAGGGAGTAGACGACCGGCACGATCACCAAAGTCAGGAACGTTGAGCTGATCAGGCCGCCGATGATGGCGATGGCCATTGGCCGCTGGCTTTCGGAGCCTTCGCCCGAACCCAGGGCCGACGGGAGCATGCCGAAGATCATGGCGAAGGTGGTCATCAGGATCGGGCGCAAACGCACCGGGCCTGCCTTGCGCATCGCCTCATCGCGCTCCATGCCATCCCGATGGCGCAGGGTGTTGGCGTAGTCGATCAGAAGGATGGCGTTCTTGGTCACCAGGCCCAGCAGGAAGACGAAGCTCATGAACGTCATGATGTTGATCGTCTGCCCGAAGGTGACCAGCAGGATCATGGCGCCGACGAACGCCAGCGGCAGTGACAGCATGATGGTGAACGGATGCACCACGGACTCGAACTGCACCGCCAGCACCATGTAAATCACTACGACCGACAGAAGCATGGTGAAACCGAGATTCGCGAAGGATTCGCCCATCATCTCGGCCTGGCCCGACCAGGCGGTGTGATAGCCTGCGGGCAACACAATCTGCGCCGGCTTCTGGGCCGTGCCTTTGAAGAAGCTATCGATCTCGGCCACAGCATCGCCCAGCGGCTTTTTCACTTCCGGGTTTGCCAACACGGTGATCTGCCGCTGGCGGTTGTAGCGGTTGATCTCGACCGGCAGGCTGGTGGGGGCTACGCTGGCGACGGATCGCAACGGAATCGGTGTGCCTCGGGTGCTGGGCACGGTGAGATCGAGGATCTTCTCCGGCGTATTGCGGCCGGATTCGAGCAAGCGGACGGAGATATCGTAGCGGTCTTTGCCAGCGCGGAACTTGCCGATATCGACCCCGCCAATGCCAGCGCGAACGGTGTCGGCGATATCCAGCGGCGAGACGCCCAGATCGGCCGCCCGCTCACGGTTTACGTAGATCGACACCTCCGGCTTGCCCGGCTGGTAAGTGGTATCCAGGTCCTTATAGCCCCCGGCTTCGCGCATCTTCGCCAGGAGTTGCTTGGAGATGCTGTCCAACGTAGTCAGATCGGTTCCCAGCAGTTCAAACTGCACCTGCGCCGACTTCATGCCGGCACTGGATGCCACGGCATCAAAGAGTTGTACGCCGATGACGGTGCTATTGCGCTTGCCCACTTCGGCCAGCGTGCCGCGGAGCAGATCCATCACCTGACGTTGCGATCTTTGCCCCGCCTTCAGGCGCTGCGCCTTCTCGTGGAGACGAACGTAGATTGAACCTTCATTGGCTTTGTCGCCGCCAACGGTTGCCAGGGTGTACTTCACCTCAGGCACGCTGCGGATGGTCGCCTTGATATCATCCATGACCTGCCGGGCCTGCTTCAGCGAAGATCCCAGCGGGGCGCGCATCACCACGTTGAACTCCGATCGATCTTCCTGCGGGAGGAATTCGCTCTTGGCGAAGCTGCCCAAGCCCATGCTGGCGATGAATGCGATGATGGCGACGATGACCACGATTGCACGATGGCGCAGGCAGACGCCCAGCATCCTCTCGTACACATGCTCCATGGCCAGGAATGATTCCTCCAGGATACGGAAGAGTCCGCGCTCTTTGGGCTTCTTTCTGAGCATGCGCGAGGAAAGCATCGGGTCGAGGGTGAAGGAGACCACCATCGAGATCAGCACGGAAAAGGCGATGGTCATGCCAAAGGGCGCGAAGAACCGGCCGACGATGCCTTTGGTATAGGCGGTGGGGACGAACACGGCGACGACCGAGAGCGTCGTGGCAAGCACGGCCAGGCCGATCTCCTTGGTCGCGAATTCGGCCGCGAAACTGGCAGGTTTGCCGGCCTGCACGTGGCGCATGATGTTCTCCTGCACCACGATGGCATCGTCGATCAGCAGGCCGATCGCCAGCGTCAGGGCCATCAGCGTCATGAAGTTCAGCGAGTAGCCTGCGGATGCCATCATCATGAACGTCGCCATGATCGAGGTCGGCAGAACCATGGCGCTGATGAAGGTGGAGCGGAAGTTCAGCAGGAAGATCATCACGGTGAAGACCGCCAGCAGACCGCCGACGACCAGGTGGTGGAACACCTGATCGACCGACTGCTTGATGTAGGTGGACATGTCGACCGCAATCTGCAGGTTGATCCCTCGCGGCTTGAACTCTTCCTGCAGTTTGGCGATCTCGGCTTTGCAGTCGGCCGCCACCTGGACGGTGTTCTTTCCGCTCTGCCGCTGGATTTCCAGGGTCAGGCAGGGCATGTCATCGAGCTGTGAAAAGGAGCGCTCCTCCTCCAAGCCATCCTCAGTATGGCCGACATCCTGCAGGCGAATGACGGAACTGCCTTTGCGGGCGACGACAAGCTGGTCGAGGTCGGTGGCGCTGGTGAACTCGGCCTTTACTCTGGTGACGTACTCTTTATCGGTCTGCTCAATGCGCCCGCCAGGCATCTCGACGTGCTGGTTCGTCAGGGCGGTGCGGATGTCTTGTACGCTGAGATTGGCGGCGTGGAGACGGTCCGGATCCAGCCAGAGCCAGAACTTGCGCTCGCGCCCACCTTTGATCGTGATCGATCCCACATCGCGGATGCGCTGCAGGCGCTCTTTGATCTCGGTATCGGCGATATGGTACAGCTCTTTGGGGCCTTGGTTACCGGAAACGACAAGCTGCAGGATGGGCGAGGCGTCGGGATCGACCTTCTCGATGATCGGGTCCTTCACATCCTGTGGCAATTCCGCGCGGATGGCGCTAATCTTCTGCTGCACCTCCTGATACGCCACGTCGATGTTCTTCTCAAGTTCGAACTCGACGATGACCACCGACATGCCTTCCATGCTGGTGCTCTGCAGCTTCTTGATGCTGGAGAGTGTGTTGACGGACTGTTCCAGCGGGTCGGTGACACGCGTCTCAATGGTCTCGGGGTCGGCCCCGATGAGCACGGTCTTGATGGTTACGATGGGGAAATCGACCTTGGGAAACAGGTCGAGCGACAGGCTGCGCAGGGCCACCCACCCAAAGACGATCAGCGCTGCGATGAACATCGCAGTCAGCACAGGGCGACGGATGGCAAGGGATGAAATAAACATGGCTGGATTCCTACTTCAGGTACGCCGGCAGTTCTTTGCCATCAACAAGCTGATCGGCCGGACCCATGACGATCTTGTCGCCATCCCTCAAGCCGGCGGTTACCACGATGCCCTCGGATAGCTTGTCGCCGAGTTCGACCTCCTGTCGCGCCATTTTCCCATCGCGTGCCACCATCACCCATGGCTTTCCCGTGCCATAGACGATGGCGCGAGCCGGAGCGACGACACCGCCAGAGTTCTCCACCAGGGGCAGATCAGCCGTTACGAATGCGCCGGGTATCAGGCCCTGGCGCTTGTCGGCCGGAATGGCGACGCGAACGTTGAATGTTCCTTTCATTGGATCAACTTGCTCGACCACGCGTGTGATGGGCAACTTCAGGGCTTGCTTGAGCAGAGGACTGCGAAGCGTGAGCTGCAGCGCGTTGGACTGCACGGCCGGCAGATACGACTCGGGCACGGCGATCTCCGCTTCCAGTTTCTGCAGGCTGATGACCTCCAGCACATCGGTGGGGGGCATGTTCACGATGTAATCACCGATGCTCTTGAAACGCTGAGTGACTACTCCGTCGAACGGAGCGGTTACGGTCGCATCGCGAAGATCGGTGGCGGCAACCTCTACGGCCGCTTCCGCTTCTTTTACACGCGCCTGGGCGACAATGACATCGGCAGGCGCTCCACCGGATTGGGCTTCGGTCAGGCGTGCCTGGGCGGACAGCTTCTGAGCCGTCAGTGTGGACACGGATACTTCGCTTTCCTCCAGTCGGCGCGGAGGAAGGGTCTTCTCCACCTCGACCAGCTTCTTATACCGGTCGCGCTCGCGCACCTTGTCAGCAAGCTGCACCTCAAGCTGCGCCAACTCCTGTTTGATCTGGTCGATCCGCTCCTGGCGTGCCGGCGCTGATACCTGATGCAGTGCCGCCTTGGCCGATTCAAGCTGCGCTGTAGAGAGAATCAGGTGATTCTGAAACGTCGTTTTGTCCAGTTCAAAGAGCACCTGGCCGGCCTTCACCGGTACGCCAGCGTCGAGTGGCTGGCCATTGGCGGACGTTCCCAGGGCAAAGAGCCGTCCCGAGACGCGCGGGCCGATGCGGGCGCTGACCAGCGACTGCACGCGCCCGGTTGCCACGATGGATGTGGCATAGAGTCCGTGCACGCTCAGCAGCGAGACATCCTGTCGCGCAGTGGGGCTGGTCGAAGGCTGTACATCGGCGCCATCGGCGGCCAGGCAGACCGGCAGGGAGGACAGGACTGCCAGAGACAGTGTTGTTGCGGCAATTCGTGTCATGGCAAAAGCTCACTTTCCATTCATGTAGGGCGCCAGCAGTTCTGCTCCGGGGAATGCCGGCTGTGTTGCCGGACGGGTAGTGGCGGTCAGATCGAACCGCGATGCCTCGGGAAGCGCGGCAAACTCCAGTTCGTGCCAGGCGATCAGGTACGCCGTCTGGGCGCGATCCAGCGCGGTGGACTGGATGGTCAGATCGGCCAAGGCGCGGGCAGCGCCGGCCTGGTCCTCCAACCCCTGCATGTAGAGGCTGATCACCCGTTGGAGCGCGGCCTTTCGGGCATCCTCCAATGACTCGGCCGCCCGCATCACTGAGAACATTTCCTTCACGTTCAGAGCCCGCATGTCCACGTCATAGACAACCCCCAGTGACAGCAGCAGAGAGCGAGCTTCCTCGATCTCGCGGTTCTTCTTCGCAATCGAGTAGCGTACGATGTCCGACCCGCCATTGAGCAGGCCATGGCTGATCTGCACGCCACCGAAGAACCAGCTCGAGTTTGTGAGCTGCGAGTTATTGGACCAGTTGAACCCGCCGATGCCATCCAGGCGGGGGAAGAAGGCCGTCGCCTGTTGTCGCACCTGATACGCCGAAACATGCCGCTGCAGATCCTGCGCCGCCAGCTCCGGTCGGACAACCAGTGCCCGGTCCTCATACTTTGTTACATCGTCGGCTGTCGGCAACGGCGGCAGCTCGGGCAGGTCATCGTAGATGTCGATCTGCATTCCTGGCGGCAGCGACATGAGTTGGGCAAGCTGGATCTGAGTATCCTGAATCACTCTCTGCACGAGGGCCAGATCCAACTCCGCCTGGGCGACGGTGGCCTGCACCAGGGCCGTGTCGGCGTGGACCGTCTCGCCGGCGGCTTCAAGGCTGCGAGCTACTCGCAGCACCTCCTGCCCCGCCATGAGAGCGGCCTTGAGGCTCCGCTCCTGCCGCAGCGCCCCGGCATGCCTGACGTACGCCGTGCGGACATCGCGCTGCAGTGTCTGCACCGTGCGCGCAAGCAGCAGCACATCCTGCCGTTTCTGGTCTTTGGCAATCTGGTAGGAGTAGTAGGTCAGCCCCCAATCGAGGATCGGAACTGTCGCCTGAAGCGAGAGATTCTCCTCGTGCCGGCCGTTTATCTCGACAGTCTTGCCGTTCTGTGTAAGAGCATTGTCGTTGTTCCGCTTCGTATCCGTGTAGCCGAGGTTAGCGTGCGGCAATGCTCCGGTCAGGGCCAGGTTCACATTCTGATCCGAGATCTTCAGTGCCATCTGCCGCAGTTGCAGATCCAGGCTGTTGGCCAGAGCAACCTGCTCGCACTGGGCAATGGAGAGCTTGCCGACCGTCTTCGGTTGAAGCTGCTTCTTCTGCTCCGAAACATACCCCTTGAATCGGCCGATCTCGTCGCCGCGCTTTACGTCATCGATCTTGCAGCCGGTAAGGGGCACGCATACCAGGGCGGCCGCCAATATCACGCCGGCTGCATGCCAATGAAGATGGTCCAGCATTCTGTTCATGATCTACCGTGTCTGTTCCTTGGCCCCAATCCCGTTGCCGATCAGCCCCCAGAAGATCTCGACCTGCCGGTCCACGCTCATCTGAGCATCGGTGTTGAGCAGGTGTTCCAGGAGGTTCACGCACACCGCCTGCATGAACTCCTGGATGATCTCGGCGGGCAGGTCTTCGCGGATTTGGCCGAGCTTCTGCGCCTGGCGCAGTGCCTGAAGTTCCAGATCGTGCAGTGTGTCGTGGTCTTTGAGCGTCTGGGCATCCAAGAGCCGGCCGAAGTGCCGATGCCGCACGGGTATGGCATCCATGAAGAGTTTGAAGCATGCCTTTTCCTTGTTGATCTCGCGAAGGAACGCCTCCATGCCCGCCCGGATGCGCTGCAGCGGATTCTGCTCTCGCTCGTAGGCCTCGCGCACCTTCGCATGCATCGGCACGCCCTTGCGGGCAAAGATCGCGCGCAGGATCTCCTCCTTGCTCTTGAAGTGGAGGTAGAACGTGCCGGTGGCGCAACCCGCATCGGCAGCGATCTGCTGCATCGTTGTCTGCTCGTAGCCATCGCGAATCATGCAGCGTTCCGCGGCGTCAAGCATCGCCTCGGCGGCAACGGCCTTGAGTCTTTCACGCAAAGGCGGGCTTTGCTGGTCCATGACGATGCATCATATGGTGAAGCATGACCATTATCAAGATGCGACTACTAAACATGAACGACATTCATACCGGCGGTTACCGCACGAACGGCTCCGGGCCGATAATGATCGCGTTAAAGCGGGAGAGCCGCGCGGCGGGTGATTGCCAAGAGTCGGCCGGTAGCCCCATCTTCTCCGTGCACAAGCGGGACAGAAGCTGCTCCTTCGTCCATCCGGTTTCCCTTGCTACCTGCGGCAAGAAGCACCCGCTTTCCCCCTGGCAGTTGAGATAGATGCCATGTTGCAGCGGCTCAAAATCCAGGGGAGTGGCGGCCGGCTCCAGTGGTGAGAGCACTGTGATCTCCAGTTCCAGTTCCGGCAATTCATCCAGGGTCACGGGATTCACGCGGAAACGAGGATCGTCCAACACGGCCATCGCCATTTCCTTGACGCTTTCCAACAGCGGGCCAGTGGCGCGGATCTGGCCGATGCAGCCGCGCAGGCGGCGCTCGCCCGTAGCATGCAGTGTGACGAAACAGCTTGCCGGTTGAATCAATACGGGATCGTCTTCCGCCACGGCCGGCAGCGCACGCCTTCCGAGGTGCTGTTGGATTTGCCGTCGAGCGATATCGAGCAGAAGCGAGCGCTGAGATGCGGTGAAGTCCATACCCGCCATTGTCGCGCGCCACCCTATGTCCAGGCAACTTCCGGGCTTGGCTTAGTTTCTTGCGTACAGGCCCGTAAGGACCACCTCGACCACCACGCGCAGGTCCATATGGGCGGGGTTTACGTGCAGTCGGGTGAACGAGAACCCGGTGTAGATGTTCACGATGGCCCAGCTCATGGCATACAGATCCATATCCTGACGGAATACCCCCTGCTGTTGGCCGAGCTTAACGATCGCCATCGCCTGATTGATCAGGCGATCGACGTGCTCGTGGAGGAAAGCCGCGATATCGGGGTCCGAGTTGCAGGTAACTGACAGATAGATGACACGCTGGTGGTTTGAGATCTCGGGCAACGAACCGTAGATCGTTGTTGCCAGATGCCGCACCTGTTCGGGGGCCTGCTCGGCCTGGTTCGCGGCGTCGCGCCAGCGCTGCGCCAGCAGCTCAGAGGAGTTTCGCAGCACAGCAAGGTAGAGATCCTTCTTGTTGTCGAAGTGGCGGTAGAGCACAGGCTCGGTGATGCCCGCGGCTTCGGCGATCGACGCTGTGGTCGTTGCCTCATACCCTCGGTCCGCGAAGAGTTTCGTAGCTACCGTGAGCAGTTGCTCGCGACGTTCTGGTCCTTTGAGTCGTGACATAGAGCTTTCTACCTCACTTGTGCGGCGCGCGTTTATCGCTTTATTCCGCGACAATCTTCAAAATCGCGCCTCCGTAATCAACCACATACATTTCGCCGTTTGCATCCTCGCCAAAACTCGACGGGTGGATTCGCGGCTCCAGCAACAGTTCATTGGCGATCAGTTTTCCGCGCCGCTGCAGCATGCCCCAGATCCGGCCGCTGCTGTAGTCGGCGTAAAGATACCACCCCGATAGCGATGGATACAGGCTTCCCTGGTAGACAAATCCCCCGATAATGCAGTTGTCGACGGCCGGTTGGTTTGTTCCTGCTCGAGCGTAGGTGCGGTGCTGATACTCCACAATCGGGTCTGTGTCGGCCGAGATCGGCTCCTCGCGCGGGATATTTGGGTTCGGGTGCATTCCTTCACGTGCCCGCCAGCCGCCATTTGTGCCCGCCTTCGCCAGCGTGACCTCTTCCCACAAGTCCTGACCGACATCACCGACGATCATTGTGCCGGACTGCGGATCGAAGCACATGCGCCAGGGATTGCGCATGCCCAGGGCCCAGACTTCCTTGGCGAACCGTGGGTCACCCAGGAAGGGATTGTCTTTTGGCACGGCGTACTTTTCACGTGGTGTCACATCGACGCGGAGGATCTTGCCAAGCAGCGCTCCGGGGTTCTGGCCATTGCCGAAGGGATCGTTAGCGGCTCCGCCGTCACCCATGCCGATATAGAGCATTCCATCAGACCCGAAGAGGATGTGCCCACCATTGTGGTTGGCAAATGGCTGGTCAATCGTCAGGATGACCCGTTCTGTGTCCGCCGAAGCGGTGGCAGCGCCAGGATCGGCGTGAAATTCCGCGATTACTGTCTGCAGCTTTCCCTGTTGCCGAGTGTAATCCACATAGAACAGTCCGTTCTCCTGAAACTTGGGGGAGAACGCCACTGAGAGCAGACCGCATTCACCACCAGACTTCACGTTCTTCACGATGTCCAGGTATGGCTGCGCCTGCGCGCTGCCATCGGCGATCAGCTTGATCCGGCCGGCCTGCTCCACAACGAACATCCGCTTGCCGTCATGCCAGAGATACACCGGTTGCGACAACCCCCGCACGACCGGATCCAACCGGATCTTCGGAGTATCCTGCGCATGCGCTGCGTTGCACCACGTTAGTGCACACACGGCCAGACCTGCCAAAAAACGAAGTTTCAACACGTTTCGAAGGTTCCTCAATAAGTTAGTCAGCACATTCTAGGCTCACCCGGGCGAGTTTTGCGGGCTCTGCGGTTCTTGTGTCGCAGCGCCGCCAGCCAGGCTTGATCGCCCGGCCACTGCCGTGACGTGCTCATAGACCGATGCCAGGATTCCCATGAATGGGAATCCCGACTTCGGGAAAGGCAGGGACGAGAGCTTCTGTAATACCGGTACATTCCCTGCCGGCGGCGGAGGCGGCACCACAGCCATGACAGGTATTTCTTGCGATTGGCACTCTTGCGGGCTCATGCGTTGCCCCCATTGTAGTCCTCAACAGCGTCCGCAGACAGCTGCAGTGTCTTGCGCAGGTCCTCGGTTGACAGTCCGGTGAGCCACTCATCGCCGCTGGTGATGATGCGGTCGGCAAGCTGGGTCTTCTCGGCGATCATCTTGTCAATCCGCTCTTCCATCGTGCCGATGCAGACGTATTTGTGCACCTGCACCGTGCGGAGCTGGCCGATGCGATGGGCCCGGTCGGTGGCCTGTTGTTCAACTGCCGGGTTCCACCAGCGGTCAAAATGGAAGACATGGTTCGCCCGCGTCAGGTTCAATCCCAGCCCGCCTGCGCGCAGGGAGAGCAGGAAGATCCGCGCTTCACCTTTGGGGTCCTGGAAGCGCTGGATCATCTCATCGCGCTTGGCCGCCGGCGTACCGCCGTGCAGATAGAGCACCGGGCTTCCCAGTCGCCGCGGCAGCATTTTCTCCAGCAGGTCGCCCATTTCCTTGTATTGAGTGAAGACCAGGGCGCAATCGCCTTCTTCCAGCATCTCTTCCAGCATTTCGATCAGCCGCTCGCACTTGCCCGAGCGGGAATCCAGGTCGTCGGGTCGACCGGAGAATCCCGGCACCTTGCCATTGAGCATCGCGGGATGATCGCACACCTGCTTGAGCCGGGTCAGCGCTGCCAGGATCAGCCCGCGACGGCGGATGCCACTGGCCGCATCAATGTGCCCAAGCATCTCATCGGTGATCCGCTGGTAGAGCGTTGCCTGTTCCACGGTCAGGTTGCAGTAGACCTTCATTTCCAATTTTTCGGGCAGGTCGCCGGCGATGTGCGGATCGGCCTTGGTGCGCCGAAGCACAAATGGTTTGATGAGATCGCGCAGGTGCTGCGCGCGATTGGCATCTCCCAGCCGTTCTACCGGCACGGCAAACTGTTCGCGGAACTGGCTGGCCGAGCCCAGGAGGCCCGGGTTGAGAATCTCCATGATCGACCAGAGTTCTGACAGATGGTTCTCAATCGGCGTGCCGGTCAAGGCCACCCGATAGGCCGCGGGGATCGAGCGGATTGCCTGGGTACTGGCGGCCGACGGGTTCTTGACCTTCTGGGCCTCGTCCAACGCCAGCCGTCGCCAGGCCACCTGGCAGAAATCCGCTGAATCGCGGGCCGCCAGGGCATAGGTGGTGATTACCAGATCGCTGGCGGATGCTTCATCGCGGAATACCTCGCCATGCTGGCGGTGGATGCCATGATGGATCAGCAGCTTCAACTCTGGGGCAAAGCGCTTCATCTCATGAGACCAGTTGCCGATGACCGAAGTCGGCGCAAACAGCAGTGTCGGGCCGGGTGATTTGCGCCCCTGTTCTCTGGTCTTCTCCCGCTCGTGTTGCAGCAGGACGATGAACTGAATGGTCTTGCCCAGGCCCATGTCGTCGGCCAGGCAGGCGCCGATGCCCAGACGCTGCAGGAACGCCAGCCACTGCAATCCGCGAAGCTGGTACGGGCGAAGCTGCCCCTGGAACCCCGCCGGCTGCAGCAGCGTCTGCACCTGGGCATCGGGGCTCTGCGTCAAGAGCTGGCCGATCCAGTCGGCTCCTGTGATGCCGGTGATATGCAATCCGGTGTCGGCGCGCGAGGTGCCGTGTGCGGTTCGCAAGGCTTCAGCCAGGGTCATCTTGCCGCTGCGGCGGGCGTTGATGAACTCCATGGCGCGGCGCGCCTCATCGGCATCAACCTGGACCCACTGCCCCTGGAAGCGGATCAGCGGACGGTTGGTCTGGATGATGGATTCAAACTGCTCGTCGCTGAGCTGCATGGCGCCGACGGCAACCCGCCAGTCGAAGTTCAATAGCGCATCGAGTCCCACATGCTGCGTTCCGCTGCTGAAGGCATCGCCGCCGCGGCCCGAGCTGCCGTCGCCTTGGCCTGGTGGCAGGAAGATCGCATCGTCCAGGCCGGAAGGGCTCACAGCAAGCTGGATGCTCAGCTCGCGCGCTGTTTCTTTTGCCCAAGGCGGCAGTTCGACGCCAAACCCGGCATCCAAAAGCCGCACCGTCCATTGCCGCGCCAAGGCGACGGCCTCGGCGGCGCTCAGGACGATTTCCGCCGGTTCGGCGGGGAGCTTGTCTTTCAGCAACGGCCAGACCTCGGCGGCATGCATGAGTTGCTGGATCAGATATTGCCGCTGGGCTGCAACATCGCGGCCGAGAATCGGCGGCAGATCCTGCCCCAGTTCCCAGAGCCTGGCGGCCGGCACGGCTTCGCCTTCGCCGCGCATCGGCTCCATCATGAAACGCACGATCCATGGTTCTTCCTGTCCATCAGGCGGATCCTCCAGGCGAAACAGCACCCGGAACGCCGATGTCAGCGGTGTTTCGTGGAGCGACCCCACCCATGCCCGCACATCGCCCACCAGCGTTACCGGAAAGCCCGGCAATGCAGCCTGCTCAGTCAGCAGCGAACCGATAAGTTGGCGATCCGCGTCGTTCGATGCTCGGCAACGCTGCGCCGTAGAGGCGAAGAAGGGATCTTCATAGAACGTGCGGCGGATCAGCACATCGGTGAGTGCATTGATGAAATTCTCTACCACCTGATCGGGTCGGGCGGGCTTCGAAGGTGCATGCTCAGCAGTGATCAGGCTGATCTGCTGGAGCCACTGCAATTCATCGTTGCGCGTTACCAGCAGCCGCCAGACGCCGCAGGTATCCTCGCCGTGGACGTCAACGGTTGGGAAGAACTGGCCGCGGACGATGCGTTGCTGCACAAATGCCGCCAGCGCCTGCCAGACGTGGGTAGCCGGTGTCAGAAGCGGGGATTGCCAGGGCAGCGAACCCAGTAGATCCGCCGTCTGGGCGGCGCCGAAACTCAGGCAGCAGCCGCGATTGCCTTGGGGCGATTCGGTGGCCTGCATTACCAACAGGGAGTCGGTGCAGATTTCGCCAAGTTGGGCGCGCAGCCGCTCGCCGCTTACACACTGCCCCGTAGCCGGGTCGACTCCCCAGGCGACAAGACGATCTTCCTGCCAGTCTGTCTCGATTTTCAGCATCAACGCCCGGTAGAGTCTACATTGGCGTTCGCACGCCCATCGCACGGAGGACACACCATCCGGCACGAGCTTCAAAAACCGCGAACAAACCGGCCAACATAACACAGATTGACGAGAACCACGAGATGACGCCTCCGGATTGCCAGGCCCAGAGCCAAACCATCAGCGCGCCGATGCCCAGCATGAGCACGCCATAGATCAAGCGAGCGGCCTTGCCACGAACGTCGATGTTGCAGGTAAGAGCCATAATCTCAATTCTATCGGTCGCCTTGAGCATAGTCCCGCCCCAGTGTCGCCACGCTGCTGTGTCCGTTAGCAATCCGTACAATATGCGATGTACTCGCCACGACGGCAAACCTACGATTGCCGGTGAGTAACACAGCAACGCAGTATAGTCGTGCAAGTGAACTCGGGCTGGGCCAGGCAAAAGAGGATCTTCCGGTTCGTGTACCAACCAGTAGACGGGTCACCAATCTCTTTGCCGTGCTGATTCCTTTTGCCGCCGTGGTGTTGGCGATCGTCTGGTCGTGGGGACACGGGATCAATCTCGCTGGCCTCGCGGTGCTGTGCGGCATGATTGTGATCACGGGATATGGGATCACGATCGGGTATCACCGATTATTCACGCACCGGTCATTCCAGACGTATTCGATGGTTCAGTTTTTTCTGGCGGTATGCGGATCGATGGCCGTGGAAGGTCCGCTGATGCGCTGGGTTGCCACCCACCGCAAACACCACCAGTGCAGCGATGTCCCAGGCGATCCGCACTCACCGCACCTCCATGACAGCAACGGTTTGCGGGGCCTCGTGGTGGGCCTGTGGCATGCCCATGCCGGCTGGCTGCTGGACCGTTGCGAACCCAACATGGCCCGGTATGCCGGTGATCTGAGGAAGAGCCGGATGCTTCGTCTGGTCAGCCGACTGTTTCCACTGTGGGTGCTCATTGGCCTGACCTTGCCCATGGCGGCTGGCGGCCTGATAACCGGCACCTGGGGCGGCGCAGCGCTGGGTCTGCTGTGGGGTGGGTTGGTGCGCATTTTCCTGGTCCACCACATCACCTGGAGCATCAACTCCATCTGTCACTGCTTTGGAAGGCAGCCATTTAACTGCAAAGACGAGAGCCGCAACAATGTCGTTATGGGCGTACTTGCATTTGGCGAGGGATGGCACAACAACCATCACGCATTTCCCAGTTCTGCCCGTCACGGCCTCGCCTGGTGGCAATTCGACAGCAGCTATCTGATCATCCGCCTCATGGAGAAGCTGCGCCTGGCATGGAATCTTCGACTCCCTACCGACGACATGATCGAGTTGGCACGTCGATAGATGAAGAGATCCAGCTCAGCCTATCTTTCAAGATCCAGTCGCCGCACCACTTCATTCGCCCACCGACCCGCGCCTACAATTCTGCTCGGGAAGTGCCTAAAGGGATATTATGTCCTTCGACATCTTGGGCTCCAATACGGCCAACGATACAGGGTTTGAACCGCCGCGCCTGCGGCAGTTCACGGTGTTCTTGGATAACCGCGTGGGGCGCCTGCGCGCGCTGGTGCAACACCTGGAAGAGGCCTCCGGTCCGGTGGTGGCCATTTCCATCGAAGAGTCAGCCGACTCAGCGCTGGTCCGCCTGATCTGCACGAACCCCGACTGGGGCAAGGACATCCTTGAGAAATATGGCTTCCCGTTCGCCGAGTCCGATGTCCTGGCTGTGGAACTGCCCCGAAAGACCAAACAGCCCCTGATCGCCATCTGCACCGCCATGCTCGCCGGCGAGATCAACATTCATTACGCCTATCCGCTGCTGATCCACCCGCACGGCCCGGCCCTTGTGCTCTACGTCGATGATACGACCCTCGCAGCACAGATCTTGATCCGAAAAGGATTTACCCTGATCAGCGAAAGCGACCTGGGTTCTTCCGAACAGCATTGATTAGCGCCGCGCACCTCGCAAGCCTGGCCAATTCTCCGGCCGCTCCCAGAAACCATCCGCCCGCGTGCCATAGTAGCCTTCCAGCACCTTGTCCATGACCTTCGCCGTTCGAGCCGCCGAGACTCCCGTGCTTTCGCACGTGCCCTTACCCAATAGCTGATTGACCATCGTCTGGATCAACGGCTGCTGGATGTGCGGGGGATTGGGCCTGTCGAATGTCTCCACACCGGCCGCGGTGTGCACTTGCACCGGCTCATTGCCGAAGCAGGTCATGATGATCCGCCCGGCGGTTCCGCTGATCTCGATCGTATCGTCGCCGACCGCGCTGGCGAAGTTCCAGGAGGCCGTGCCCAGTCCACCCGAGCGCGTGCGAAACTGCATCGCTACGACATCCTCGACGTCGTACACCCCCGCGACATTGGCCGCCATCCCCTGGACATCCTCCAGCGGCCCGACCAGCAGATCGAGAATGTCCAGTGTGTGGCTGCCTATATCCATGAACAGCCCGCCGCCGGCATCGGCCGCGACGAACCGCCATGGCAGGTTCTTCGGGTCGGTCCTCTGATGGCTCGCTGAACTGCACCGGTACGTCACGCCGGTCACCTGCCCAATCCGGCCGGTCTCGATCAGCTCGCGCGCCTGAAGGAACCGCGGCAATCCCCGGCGATAGTATGCCACAAACAGCGGCAGCCGCGCCCGCTCAAACGCCTCCACCATCCGGCCGCACTCCGCATAGTTACGCGCCATCGGCTTTTCAATGTACGCCGGTTTGCCCGCCTGGCAGATCCGCAGCGCATATTCACAGTGCGTGCCCACGGGCGTCGCCACATACACCGCATCAACCTGCGGATCGTGAATCAGCGCATCGGCATCGTCATACCACCTGGCCACGCCATGCCGCTGGGCATAGTCCCGCGCTTTGGCGCCATCTCGCCGCATGACCGCAACCAGCTCGCTGCCCTGCGCCTTGGCAAGACCCGGCCCCGACTTGACCTCACACACATTACCGCATCCGATGATGCCCCAGCGTATCGCCATACCGCTCTCCTCAAGATCTGGGCCTCATTTCGCCAGTTCCACGACCAGGCTCTCCATCACCGGCTTGGCAGCGCAGGTGATCGTGTATGTCTCCTCGGGCTTATCTGCGAGATGCACGTCGGTCTTCTCCTGCCCGCCCTCATCCCACACGTATGTCACCTTCACCGGGCGGAAACCGGCCGCCGGCGCTGCGTAGTCCACATCCACGCGGACATTGAACAGCATCAGCGTGTTCTTCTGCGCCCCCGCGAACCGCACCAGCGCTGCCCGCGCGCCCTTGGGCACATCGGTGAACGTGGCATAATCGCCCAGGAAGTTGGCCGGGCCTTCGCACTTCGTGATCTGCTTCCATGTCTTGCCATCGTCGAACGATGCCTCGACGGCCCAGGCATCGTTCTGGTCGCGGGCGCGGAAGAACGTGCCGATGCGCACGGCCGTGATATCCCCCGGCGTCTGCACCGGGAACGTCAGCGTCCCTTTGCCGCCGGCAAGGCTCACGCCGGGCTTGTCGTTGGATATCCCCTCAATCACCGGGTGGAAGTCGGCCAGCACGAGCTGCTTGTCCTTGCTCTTGGCATCGGTGGAGCCTTCCAGCGTAAGCGTCTGCTCCTGCGGGCCAGCGCTGAACGTGATTGTGTTCAGGCCCTGGGCCAGGGCGGGTAGTACCCGCTGGCTATGCTGGATGTCATGACTGATAACCAGCGCGTCAAATCCGCTGTTCCTGCCCGTGATCTCAAACTTGAGCTGATAGTCATACCGCCGCAGCACCAGCGCCTTGAGGTCAATCTTATGCTCGCCCGTCTGGGTGATCGTTTTCACCTTCTTCCAGTCCAGTCCGTTGTTGTCGCTCAGCGAGACCGCGATCGACCCGCCTTCGCCGACCACTGCCTTTGCCGTCACCTGCCCACTCAGGTACACGTAGCTGCACGGCATCCGCACCACCAGCACTCCAGGCCTGGCCTCATCGGTTGTGCGGACCGCCGTGCCGACGCGGGCCAGATTCTCAAACTGCAGAGCCGAGCGAGCGATCTGCCCATCGGCCAGCACGTCATACTCCAGTGTCCCGTTGCCGATCCGCCCGGGAGATAGGTCGCCCCACTTGGGCGTGTAGCACAGGTCCCCCTCGGGCACTTTCTTGTCAATGCAGTGCGGCGGCGAACCGCCGCCTTCGGAGTTGATGTGCAGGCCCTTGTTGGACCAGTTGCGCGCTAGCCGTTCGCCCTCGCGCAGTTGCACATTCACCCGGTACCCCATCGAGTACCCGCTCTCATACGCGTTGTTTACCGTGCCGTCGAACTCGCGCATGTCGCTGTACCACCCGTGCGTCTTGGCCGGGAGCTGGCCCTTGGCGTCGTACGTCGGGCAGTGGCGCATCGCCTCCGGCCCGGCCTTAACACCCTCGGCCTTGAGGAACTCGCGCAGCTTCGCCTGGTCGCCCTTGTAGCCCGGGTGTTCGGCGTACCACTTGGCCACATCGGCGAACACCTCCTCGACGCTGGCTAGCGAGCCGTCGGCTTTGGGGAAGTACTCGATAAATGAAGCGTCGAAGTAGTGGAATGCGTTGTCGTAGAACACATCCGCCACCACGTGTCCCTGGACGTTCCATCCGCGGGCCCTGAACCCCGCGTACCGAGCCAGCCCCACCAGTTCCGACGCCGTGTTGTTGCACAGGGCATAACCGTACACGTTCATCGTCTTGATCGGGTCGTTTACCTCGCCTTCCCAGTTCAGAAACTCGATGGGCGGCGAGTCCTCGTGCACGAATCGCACGACCGAGTCCCAGATGGCGATGGCCTTGTCCTGGTCCTTGGTGCCCTCCTTGACGAAGCTCTTGCGCCACGCCTCCAGGCTCGACACATCCTGTACTTTGTCGGACAGAACTTTTACGTTGCACACCTGCGCCGGCGCGGCCTCCTGGGCCCGCAATACTGGCGCTGCAAACAAAACGGCAAGACCAATGATGACAGATGCTCGCATAGCCGATCTCCTGCACGTTTCAGCCGTCACGCCATACCATACTTCTTCTGCAACTTACGAAGGAACGCCAGGCCTTCATGAACCAGGGTGTCCCCGTCTTTGGCCAGTTGCCGCCAGACCCAGGTATTCATGTTGTCCGTGCAATCGACGAACGATTCCATGGCCGCATAGCCCTGGTATTTCAGTTCCCCCAGGGCCCGGAAGATTCCATCCCAGTCCACCAGTCCCGTGCCCGGAATCCCGCGGTCATTTTCGCACAGGTGGTAATGTATCAGGTGCTCGCCGGCCAGCTTCGTCGCGTCATAAAAGCTCTTTTCCTCGATGTTCATGTGGTAGGTATCCAGGTGGATCTTCACATTATCCATCCCGATCATCTCGCGAAGGCGAAGCGCCTGCTCACAGGTGTTGATCAGATACGTTTCGTAGCGGTTGACGGGTTCCAGGCCGAGGCGCACCCCCAAATCCTGCGCATACTTTGCCACCTCCCGGAGGCTCTCGGCGGAGTACCTCCAGGTCTGCTCGGTCGGCCGGCGCCGGGCCGCCTTGACGTGCTGGGAATAGATCACACCCGAGAAGTTGATGCCGCCCATATCATGCGTCGCCTTCACGCAGTCACGAAGGTACTTTACACCTTTGGCGCGAATCGCCGGATCGTCGCTGGTAATGTCGGTCTCTCCCAGCAGCACGGTGGACGTACTGACGTCCATGCCCACGGCCCGCAAACGATCCTTAATGGCCGCCGGGTCGCACAAAGGCAGGCACATCAGGGGGATTTCGATAAAGTCCAGGCCAAGCCCCTTCGCCCGATCGATCAAGCCGAGGGTCTGGTTGCTCCACTCCGAACACCAGGCGTAAGCATGAATGCCAAGTTTCATTGTGCAATATTCCGGTAGTCAGGCTCAAAGTCCATGGTGACCTCGTGGGCTGCATCTTAGTTCGGTCTAGCCTCACCGCCAATCGCTCGGTTCCAGATCCGTCAGCAGCAAGAAGAGGAGATACCGCACCTTACTGCTCACTGCTTGGCATCCTCTGTCCTTCCGCCATCACCAGACAACCACGACGCCCGGCCAACGGCGAGGATACCTGGACGGCCCGCGTGGCGTCATGGCCCGGATGACCGTGTGGTACAATGCTGCCAAAGGAGCCCCCATGTTCTGGCAGCACATCAAACTTGCGTGGGCACCGCTTGTCATCCTCCTTCTGCCGTCGGTTGTGCAGGCCGAGGAAGCGCCGACGACTCAAAGAGTCGAGCAGTTGGTTCGGAAATATGCTTTCGAGACGGATCCCAAGCTCAATCCACAGACTCGATTCCGGATTCGCCCGCTGGAGGTGAATGGGCTTTGGGAGCAGCTGAAGCTCCAGGCGTTCAATGTCGATTTCCTGGATCCGAATGGCACCGCGTTTAGTGAAACATCGGTGCTGTACCATGAGGGAAAGGTCAACCATCTTGCAAGGTCCTTTGGCGGGTACGGGCTGATGTCGGGGCTTGTACACAACGGGGCGTTCTACTTCACTTATTCTTGGGGGTCAGGCATTCATCGTTCGCACGTTGTGAAATTGCAGATCGCGGAGGGGAAACTGAAGCGATGGGAATCGGGCGGCTTCATGGATCTCGACCTGCTTGTCGCGGCCGGGCTTGGTGGCACGGTGCGAGTTTACTCGGGCGAACGGGACGACACGGGCCACTGGAAACAGGGCAAGCAGATCGGAACCGTTGAAGAGGCGGGGCCCGCAGAGTTGAGAATCGTGGATGGCGGGGGGCGGGTGATTGAGCCGTGGAGTGCGCCACCAACACAATGATCCGAACTATGCACCTGTCGGAAACTACATGACGCTACAAAGCTCGTGTTGTGAGCGGTTTGTCAGGCGAGCGACCACCTGAGGCTTGGCACGCAAGCCTTGAGCGTCGCCGACTGTTTGGCGGTGATGGGCCGCTTTCTGCCCACCATGTCAAGGCCGCCACGTACATGTCCGCTCCCGTCTTCTTCGGTTTCGGAGGTCGGCCCCTCCCTCACGCCCACTCTGCCGGCTTAAGCCCCGCTCGCCGCAACTCCACATTCAATTGCGCCAGGTGATGCTGCGCGTGCCGCAACATATACAACGCCCGGTCCAGCATCGTCTTCCCGGTCCACTCGCACCACCCCGCCGGCCCAAACCACGCTTCATCCTCCAGACGCATCAACCACGCCCGCGTCTTCTCCCGCACTTCTTCGAGATACTCGGCCATCCGCTCCTGCCCCGGCCATTTCGCCGGATCCCTCCCATCCCAGTCGCCCCCCAGCCTGCCCCACGGAAACTTATCCCCCGGCAGATCTCCGATGTAAAACTCTGTCGTTTCAATCGTGTGCATCGCCAGGCTCGCCGGCACCAGGTACGCTATCTCGCTCCGCCGCCACTTCTCGTCCGAGAAGTTTTCTGTCGCCTCGCGCAGGCTCCCCCACATCCGCTCAAACTGTTCTATCAGGCTCGCCGAGACTCGCTGCCCCATCTTTCTGCCTCCTTGTCGTGAGTGTTCCGACCCACGATATCTGTTACCCTGCATGCGTCAATCTGCCATGCCCATCTCCCGCGCCGCCGTCCTCGATCTGGGGGGCGGCAAGAGGAATGAGCCAGGAACCGATACCAATGCGGCCGCGCACTTTCGGAGCCCGCACCGTCTTACGTCTTCGACTTATCCACAAAGTTATCCACAAAAAAGTGGCCGGAATTTTGACCGCTCGTAAGTCCTTGTCAATGCTCATCTCCCTCACTAACTTCCCTCAAAAACCACCCTTATTATGGGGGCATGTTCTTTTGGATCCCCTTGGCCGTCCTCGGCCACGCTATTTGACAACCGAATACGGCTATTCCTATCGGCCACGTAGGCAATCGCCGTCCGAAGATGCGCATGGATCTTGGGCATCTTCATCGCCGTCGGTAATCCGAGTTGCCAAAGTCCTCAGACTGCGCCCACGAACCTGAGCACCTTGCCTATCGGCTCATACCTTTCATCTTTCCATCTTCATCTTTGGTGCGAGTTATCCACAAGCGCATCGAACTTGCGCACCTCCTCCCCTATTCTCTGCGCAAGCTAATGTAAAATATAGACTTGCGCAACAAGGGGTACTCACGCCGAGAACCTGCGCACCTCCTACTTATCCACACCTGGCACCTTTTTTGCCGCCCGGACACTCATCACTCATTACTCATCACCTATCACTCTCAACCCATCAATCGTCCCGACCAAGGACAAAGGACAGTTGACCAATGACAGAACGGTCACGTTCCCACCGCAACGCATTTGCACGCCCTCGTTTGCATTGGCATCCATAGGCGGTAGACTTCCGCCGAAATCCATGTGTTTCCGGGCTTTGAGGCGGGCTTTCAGGGCAGATTGCTGGGCCGAGAGCTACAGGTTTGAATCCTGTCGGGAATCTTCATCCCGCGGCCAGCGCGACCGAATCGACATGAAAGCAAACATCCCACCTAAGGCCAGCTCCCCAAACGCAGAACCGCCTTTGGCCGTGCTGACCAGCACCTTGCCGGCGCAGAATGTCCACCGCATCGGCAATCTGGTTTACACCACGCGCGGGCTGATCGCGCTGTTCGCCTGGCTGCTCTGGTTCGATTTCTGCTTCACTCTGATGGAGTCGGTCCTGGGTCCCATCGTCCAGTTGCGCCTGCTCAATGAGTTGGGCATGGACGCCAACTCGTACAAGTTCGTGCTCTCGACCATTCCGGCCCTGCTGAACTTCATCCTGAACCCGATCATCAGCATCAAGTCGGATCGATACCGCAGCCGCTTCGGCCGGCGCATCCCATTCCTTCTCATCGGAGCACCACCTGTCTGCGCTTGCCTCGCACTGATTGGATTCGGCAATGAAATCGCGGCCTGGCTCCGGAACTCCATGTTCCAGGGCGCAACGCTGACGACCGTCACGATCTGGACGTTTTCCGTCCTGATGCTGCTGTTCACGCTCTTTAACATGCTTCTGGGAACCACGTTTTACTACCTATTCAATGATGTGGTTCCCCAGCAGCACTTCGTGAAGTTCATGGGCTATTTCCGGGCCGCCGGCACCGTTGCGGGAATGATCTACAGTTACTGGATCTTCCCCTACTCCAATAAGAGCGGGCCGCTGGATATCGATCTGGGCTTCTGGTCGTATCACGCGGAGAATTTCTGGTATCCCAAGCTCATCCTGCTGGGCGCCGCCGGGTTCTACGTTCTCGCATCCACAATCGCGCTTCTGAAAGTGAAAGAGCCTGACTATCCGCCGCCTGATCCTCTGGCCAAAGGCTCAGGAATGATCGAGAAAACCACCTCCACGATCGCGACCATCACCAGGGAATGCTTCAGCCATCGGTTCTACGTGCTCTACTTCATCACGATGGTCGTCCTGTGGATGAGCTACCAGACGGGTGATTTCATGAATCCCGCCCGCGTGGCGATGGGGATGGATCTCAAGGTTCTGGGAAGGTTCGGCGCCTACACCGGCTTTATTACCCTGGCGCTGACCCTGGCCACCGCGACCTGGGGCGACCGCTGGCGGCCGTTGCCGCTGATGCTCGCGGCCATGGGCATGATGATCCTTAAAGCCCCGATCCAACTGCTCTTTCTCATCCCAGGCCTCTCCTCAGACACGTATCTGTGGATTCAGATCGCCTTCAATGTCGTTGGCATCCCCATCGGCGTGATTGCGGCCATGGCCGAGGCGCCGCTGGCCATGTCACTGTTGCCGCAAGCGCGATTTGGCCAGTTCTCAGCGGCCCAATCGATGATGCGAGCGGTTTTGGCGCAGATCATTGGCGGCACGTTGGTCGGACTGCTGATGAGTTACCTCCAGCACGTTTACGGGAAATACGCATTCCGATATGCCTTCGTCTGGAGCTTCGTTTTCCAGATCGCGGCGCTCTTCTGCTTCTACATCCTCTACAAGGAGTGGCAGAAGCTAGGCGGTCGCAAGAGCTTCCAGCCGCCGCCGGTTCGTTCGACTGTTCTCGAGTCTTGAGGTCATCATCAGGTGATAGCGATGGAGCACATGATCATGCGGCGATTCGGCAAGCGATTCGGGTGCGCAGCGTTCTTGCTGATGGCGGTCGTGGTGTGGGCGATCCCGGTACGCGCCGCGACGGCCGCGGAGGCGGCCCCCTCGACCCAGCCGGCTCAGGCAACCTCCGCGCCGGCCGCCGGATCATCCAATATCGTTCTGAAAGAAGATCCGACCCTGCGCATCTGGGGGATGAGCCCTCGCCATCTGCTGCACGTCTCTATCGGAGCGATTGTGGTATACAACGTTATCGGCTGGAGCGTGCTGATCTACGCCATTCGCAGGACTGCCAAGGCGAGCAAGCAATCAGACCCCGTGGAGACAGGACATTCCGCCTAAATGACATGGCCCGGAATTCTGCGAATTCCGGGCCATGCGTTGACCGATAGTACTGGTCTAGTGTCCGCTGACTTCGAGCTGTGGCCGTTTCGCTTCCGGCCAATCCAGGTGGAAGAACTTGCCGCGCGGGTTATCGGTCCGCTCATAGGTATGAGCACCGAAATAGTCGCGCTGACCCTGCAGGAGATTGGCCGGCAGACGCGGCGAGCGGTAGCCGTCGTAATAGGACAGGGCGCTCATGAAGGCCGGCGCGGGAATGCCGTTGGTCGCTGCAAGTCCGACCACTTTGCGCCAGTTGGTCTGGGCGTTTTGGATCTGCTGATTGAAATAGGGGTCCAGCAGCAGGTTGGTCAGGTCGGCACTGCGTGTGTAGGCGTCGGTGATCTTCTGGAGGAAGCGTGCACGGATGATGCATCCGCCGCGAAAGATGCTGGCGATCTCGGCGAAATTCAGCTTCCAGTTGTACTCCTTCTGGGCTTCCCGCATGAGCTGGAAACCTTGGGCATAGGCGCAGATCTTCGAGCAGTACAGAGCATCGCGGATGGCGTTGATCAGTTCCTGCCGGTTGCCGCTGTAAGAGGGCGTAGGGCCGGTAAGCTGCTTGCCCGCCGCCACCCGCTCATCCTTTAGAGCCGAGAGGCAGCGTGCAAAAACTGCCTCGGCGATCGCGTTGGCGGGAATGCCCATGTCCAGCGCGTTGACGCTGGTCCATTTTCCCGTGCCTTTTTGCCCGGCGGTGTCGAGAATGTAATCGACCAGGTTCTCGCCTTTGTGCACCGGGTCGGGCTGCTGCAGGATATCGGCCGTGATCTGGATAAGGTAGGAATCGAGATCGCCTTCGTTCCAGGCGGCAAAGACCTTGCCGATCTCCGTGGCGCTCATGCCCAGCAGGCGGCTCATCAGCCAGTAGGCTTCGCCAATGAGCTGCATGTCGATGTATTCGATGCCGTTGTGGATCATCTTGACGTAGTGCCCGGCTCCGTTGGGTCCGATGTAAGCCGAGCAGGGAACACCGCCGATGACGGGTTTGCCCGGTTGCGCCGTCTCGATGGGCTTGCCGGTCTTGGCGTCAACTTTCGCTGCAATGGCATCCCAGATCGGCTTGAGGTGTTTCCATGCTTCCGGGTCGCCGCCAGGTATGACGGCCGGGCCAAAGCGGGCGCCCAATTCGCCACCGGACACGCCGGAACCGAAGAACTTGCATTTGCCCGCGTACTGCTTTTCGCGTCGGATGGTGTCGGTCCACTGGCTGTTGCCGCAGTCGATCACGATGTCGTCGCTCTCGATGCCGGCGTCAAGGAGCTGCTGGGTAACGGCGTCGATGGCCGCCCCCGCCTTGACCATGATGATGACCTTGCGCGGCTTCTTGATGGCCGCGACCAGTTCCTTGAGCGTCTCGCAGCCGACCAGCCCGCCGGGCGGATTTTCCCGGGCGATGAACTTCTTCATGACCTCGGTGGTGCGATTGAAGACGGCGACTTTGAACCCATGATCGGCGATGTTCAGGGCGAGATTTTCGCCCATGACTGCGAGACCGATCAATCCGATATCTGCTGTTGCTTGTGCCATGGTTGTATTGAGAAGGTTAAAACCTGTTTGTTTGGACAAAACCGCTTTTGCCGGCGAGGAAGTTTACGATATTGGCCGCCGCACGCAACGCCTCCAGGCCTTACCGTTTGATTCTCGCTGAGCCGCCGCCGGCCACATGGAGCAGCTCGTCCAGCGTGATCTGGCTGGTGTCGCCCATGGTGCTCATGAGCATGGCCCCGTGCGCTACGCCAAGATCGACGCACTCCTGCGGGCTCTTGCCGGTGAGGAATCCATAGGTGAAGCCGGACGCGAAGCCATCGCCGCCGCCGACGCGGTCTTCGATTTCCAGGCCCGGGAAGGACAGACCATCGTAGAATCTCCCATCGGCCCACATGATGGCCGACCAGTCATTCACCGTTGCGCTTTTCACGCCGCGGAGGGTCGTACCCACGATCTTGACGTTCTTGAAATCGCTCACCACGCGGTTGACCATGTTCTTGAACGCCGTAGTGTCGAGTTGGCCTTTTTCCACATCGACGCCCTGAACCTGATACCCCAGTACCTTCTGGAAATCCTCTTCATTGCCGATCAGACAGTCGATATATGCAACCAGCGGCTTGGTCGTCGCGATGGCTTCCTCGCTCTTCCACAGCTTGGAGCGGAAGTTCAGATCATAGCTGACGATGGTGCCCGCCTCATGGGCCGCTTTGACGGCTTCGGCGACAACCAGGCGAGTGCTTTCAGAAAGAGCCGTGAAGATGCCGCCGGTGTGCAGCCAGCGCACACCCTCTTCCTGGAAGAGTTTCTTCCAGTTGATCTCGCCAGGCTTGATGCCCGAGGTGGCGGTATAGCCGCGATCGTACAGGGTGACGCTGCCGCGCTTGCCGACACCCACTTCCGTGAAGTTCAGGCCGACGCGATCTTTCTTGCCCACACCGTCGTATTTCCGCTCCACGACATACGAGACATCCATCCCGACAGCGCGGGCATGGTTGCGGATAATCGCGCCCATCGGCGAGGAGTTCAGGCCGCCGATCCATCCCGTGCGCAGACCCAGACGCGACAACGCATAGGATACGTTATATTCCCCGCCGCCCACCCACACCTCCAGCATCGGCGCGAATTCAATCCGGCCATGTTGCGGCGGAGAAAGACGGATCATGCACTCACCCAGACTGACCAGATCGTAGCGGCATTCTTTAGCTTCGCGGATTTTCATTGGTTTTCCTTCCAGCAAGGCATCATGAGACTGCATCTCGGTGCAAACGAGGAAGGATTCTAACGTAAACGCAAATGGGCATCACGTCGCCAATTGACACCGCAACGCGCAATCCCGACGATCCCTATCCGTGAGTAACCGCAATTCCTTCGCGTCGTTGATTCGTGGCAAACAACAGATCGCCGCCATTGTCGCACACACCCATTGGGATCGCGCATGGTATCACCCCTTTGAGCTCTTTCGTCTCAGTCTCTGCCGCGTCTTCTCACGCGTGCTGGATCTGCTGGAGGAGGGCAAAGGCTATGAGCACTTTACCTTTGATGGGCAGACAGTCGTTGCCGAAGATTTCCTGGAACTCCATCCCGAGCAACGCGACCGTGTTGCAAAGCTGGTTCGCCAGGGCCGACTGACCCTGGGGCCATTCTACGTGCTGCCGGATCATTTCCTGATCACAGGCGAAGCGCATGTGCGCAACGGCCTGATCGGCCAGCAGATTGCACAGAGCTTCGGCCGCTCCAGCCGGCAAGGCTATGTCGCTGACCCCTTTGGCCTGATTTCGCAATGTCCCCAGATCTTCGCCGAGCTGGGTATCGAATCGATTCTGTTCTCGCGTGGTGTCAGCAAAGCACAAATCCAGTATGCGGGGCCGACATTCTGGTGGGCGGGTCCGGATGGCCAAAGCCGCATCTATGGCCTGTTGCAGGTGGAGGGATACTCCAATCTGGTCAACTGGGGAGTACCGCTCAAGTCGTTCCCGCACGGCGATCCAGACATCAGCGACATTGATCTTGTCGCCAGTGAGAAGCGGTTTGCTGAGGTCCTTGCTCAATATGCAAAGCTTCGCTGCGCTTCGCGCGTGCTCTTCTTCGGCAGTGGCAATGACCATCACCCGCCACAGCACCAACTGCCCGCGATGATCGCACACAACGCGAAACATTTCCCCGAAGTGGCATTCATCCAGGTTGACACCGATGGGCTGGTCGATCTGCTCAAACAGGAAAAGCCTCATCTTCGCACGTTGCATGGTGAGCTGCATTCTGAAGGGGCATGGACCACGCTCAACGGCACGTTGGAAAGCCGGCCGTACCTCAAACAGCAGTTTGATAGCTCTGCCGCGATGCTGGAAAAGAATGCCGAGCCACTGGCGGCCGTTGTTGACCGCCTGCATCTGCCCGGGCGGGTCCTGCGCGAGGAACACCACTGGGGCTTTGCCTTCAACGTGGGCAACGACAAGACACTTGCCGGCGAGTATCCCACCGAAGCACTCCGGTACGCCTGGAAGATGTTGTTGCGCTGCGCACCGCACGATGACATCTGCGGTTGCTCCATCGACCCCACGCACCAGGATGCGGAAAATCGCACGAAGCGCTCCCTGGAGATCTCGTCGTTGATCGCGGGCGACTCTCTCTTGCGCCTGGCCGCCAATGTGCGACGGCCATCGAAGTCTCCAAACGCGGATGTTGCCCAGATCGTCGTGTTCAATCCCATTCACGCCCACAAGGCCGTTATCAAACGCATCATGACGGTGCCAGGCAGCGGCGATCAGTGGCGTCTGGTGGACGAGAAAGGACGCGAGGTACCCGCCTTCATCCAGGCGCGCGATACCGGCGTGCCCTATCGCCGTTGGAATAGTCTCGATTTTGAGACGCTCCCGCAGAACTCGGTGTCTGTTACTGTGGTATTTGCAGCGGTCCTGCCATCCGCTGGCTATCGCACCTTCTACCTCCAGCACGCGCGCCGCACGCTCAAGCCGCAAGTCACCGTCCGCAAGACCGCCGGCGGCATGGAAAACGAGTTCGTGCGCGTGACCATCCACCCTGATGGCACATTTGATCTCACCGACAAGCGCAACAAGACCCGCTACACTCGCCAACATCAGCTTCAGGATCAAGCTGATGCCGGCGATCTGTACGTCAGCAGGCTATTGGACGATGGTGTCATCAAAGCCGCCGGGAAGCATGGACGGGTCAAGCTGATTGGACAGACGCCTCTGAGCATCACCTATGAGGTGCAACTGACTCTACCCCAGGTCCCCGTCAGTCTGAATCCTCTTCGTGCCGCTCGCAGCGACCAGAGGGCGCCCTTGTGCATCAGCTTCCGCTTCACCCTCCTTGCCACCAGCCCGGCCCTGCACATCCGCGCCCGCTGGACCAACCAGCATCAGGAGCATCGTCTGACCGTGCAGTTCCCCACCATGTTCCAGACCGCTCTTACCCACTCAGGTTCCACCTGGGACATGGTCGAGCACACCGCTCCTTTCCTGCAGGCAAGTTGCCGCGATTTCGTCACCGTCGCCCGTGCGGGCAAACGCATAACGATCCTGTCGCGCAGCATGCATTCTTACGATGCTCAACTGCATCGTGGCCGGCTGGTGCTTAGCAAGACGCTATTAAAGGCCAATGGCTTTGTGAACAAGTCGCTGATCCCGCATTGGGCAGCGCCTGAGGGCAATTGTCTGCGCGAGGTCGCCCAGGAGTATGCCTTTGTCCCCGGAAACCAGGGCGATCCCTCGGAGATGCTGGCGCGTCTTGCCAATGAGTTCGTGCATCCACCGCTGGTGGAACATTCGCTATGGAATGCTCACTGGCACGGCAAAGCCGATCTGCCGGCCACCGCATCGTTCATCGAGTTTCCCCCTCAATTTGAGCTGGCAGCGATCAAACACGCCGAAGATCGGAATAGCCTTATCGTGCGTTTGGTGAACTGGTCCGATCGGCCGGCCGCGGGTTGCCTGACCATATCCCCGCTCTTGAACGCCAGGTCCGCCTGGCTCACCGACCTCCGCGAGCGCCGCACCAAACGACTGGCCGTGAAAAA
Source organism: uncultured Phycisphaerales bacterium (assembly GCA_903871935.1). Lineage (GTDB taxonomy): Bacteria > Planctomycetota > Phycisphaerae > Tepidisphaerales > Tepidisphaeraceae > CAIQIQ01. The sequence goes on along the minus strand of CAIQIQ010000103.1, from coordinate 6,456 downwards.
CCATCTCCTCCAACTCAAAGCCCGGCCGCGACAGATCCTGACCATGGAGATTTGCTGAAGCGAGAGTAGTGGCGACAATCCTGTCGCCCAGGTTTTGTCTATGAGCGAGCAAGGCATAGTCTACTCACAGCGGCTGGGACCGATCCGTGATGATCAATGGTGCTGCGCGCTGACGCGATTCGACCTGGGCGAGTTCGTTCGGGCCGAACCGATCACCAGCGGTCTATTTGGACAGAACGTTTTTCTGACCAGCACGCGCGGGCAGTTCGTGTTTCGGGGTTGCCCGCACGCCGACTGGCAGTTCCCTAAGGAGCGCTGGTTCGCCCGGCAGTTGCGCGAGCGCACCGAGGTGCCGGTCCCTTGGCCGTATCTGGTGGAGAGCAGGACCGACCTGTTCGGCTGGAGCTATGTCATTATGCCGCGCATGCCGGGAGAGCCGGCATGGGATGAAACCCGAAGCCAGGCCGACTGGTTGGGCATCGCCCACGCTGCCGGACAGGCTCTGGGGCAACTGCAGGAACTGACCTGGCCGTTCGCGGGCGACTATGACCTGGCGACCGACACGATCCAGCCCCTCGCGACCAGCGTCGCCGAATGGCTGGCCCGGCACGTCCGCAAGTCGATGGCCAACAGCATTCCGCTGGCCGCAGCGTCCACCGAGCCGGACACGCCGTGGGTGGAGGAACTGCTGGCACAGTCCGAAGTAGCATTCGCCGAGTCTTTCGTGCCAAGCTTCGTTATGAACGATTACCGGCTGGGCAACATGGTGGTGGAGTCGACGGCCCCGGGCCAGTGGCGGCTCAGCGGCCTGTTCGACCTGATGGAGTGCCGGATGGGCGATGGCGAGAGTGATCTGGTCCGCCAGGCGACCGTTTACGTTGACTACCGCGGCGAGTCGGGGCTGGAATTGGTCCGCGCCTTTGGCCAGGGCTTTCGCGAGGTTCGGCCCCTTCGACCTCGCTTTGCCGAACGATACCTCCTCCACCTGCTGCGCGACCGGCTGATCTATTGGGAATTTGGCCACGGTCCAGGCCGCGACTGGTATAGCCCCGACCTTTGCCTCCGCACCTATGTCGAGCAGTACCTCCCGTGCGTTGATGCTCTGATGGCGTAAGTAAGCGGACTAACGCATGGAATAATCCTGAGAGCTCAAGCGTTTAGAAATGTGTTAACTAAAACTATCGCCGCTTCAAGCGGCAGAGGAGAAGATCGGATGAAGAAGGCGCTATGGATCATCGCAGGTGTGGCCGCATTGTCGTTCGTCGCGACGGTACCCGTATTGGCGGCCGACCAGCCCGCTCCCCACGCTGATAAGGCCGCTGATGGCACCAGGGTGAAGGGCAAGATCGCCAAGGTGGACGGCAAGACCATCACCGTTGGCGAACAGAGCTTTACGATTGACGACAAGACCGAGATCCTTATTGGCAAGAAGGCCGGAACGGCCGCTGACCTGACGGTTGGTGAGAACATTAACGCCACCGTCAAGGATGGCGTGGCCATCAAGGTCTTGGTTGTGAAAGCCAAGAAGGCCAAATAGCTCAGGGCTTTTGCGCTTCAGTAGCAGTCACAACCGATCCGACTGCGGTCGGTATTGGTGGGTGTGCTGGTGAATAACACAGAAAGGCCGGCGTGAGGCATCATCTCGCGCCGGTCTTTGTTGGCATTGCGTGATTCGTCTGCAGCTACCCCAGGCGCTTTGGACACCGGAACTATGCCTGCGCTGTCGGAGCAGGGGATGCAAGTGCCGGAGTAGACGATTTTCGGCGGAAGCGGGTCATCACTGCGATACTGAGGCCCCAAAAGATGTAGATGATCATGGCGATCGCCAGTGCGTATTTGTGGAGGATCAGGATAACGACGCCGATAAACAGCATGACGACGAGTTGGCCGACGGATTTCTTGCCTTTGAGGAAGCGGTTGACAAGGTGGGGGTAGCGAATGGCGGAGACCATCAGCAGGCCGGCGAGCAGAGTCATGACGGGGATGGCGTACATGACGATATCGCCGATCCAACGCATCGTGGTGAGCTTCCAACCGTACTCGACGCTCTTGTACATCTCTTTGCACGTTTCAAACGCTGCCTCATCCATCAAGACCATGGCTGCCACAACGCCGGCCGCCCCGGGCGAAGGCATGCCCAGGAAGCTGAAGTGGTGTTGTTCGCCATGCTGGTTGGAGACGTTGAAACGGGCGAGGCGAATGGCAGCGCAGGATGCATAGACGGCACCGATGGCCCAGATCGTACGAGTGACAATGAAGGGCATGTCGGGGATCGTCTGGATCGTTACCTTGGCGTATTGCAGCATGAGGATGGCCGGGGCGATGCCGAAGCTGATGACATCGGCCATCGAGTCGAGCTGGCCGCCGAAATCTGTGGTATGCCGTGTGAAGCGGGCGAGGCGGCCGTCGAGGCCGTCAAAGATCATGGCGATGAAGATTAGGTATGCTGCCCACTCGTAGGGGGTAGCCACTTTCAGCAGAGATTGCGTCCATGGATCGGGTGCATAGCTGAGATTGATGCTGGCAATGTAGATTGCCGCAAAGCCGCAGATGGCGTTGCCCAGCGTCGCCATGCTGGGAAGCAGATGGATCGAGCGGATGTACGCCCGGCGAGTCCTCCGCAGACGACGCCGGCGCTTGTGCTCGCTAATGTCCGTTTGATCTTTACCGGCTTGATGCGTTGACTGCTCCATGAACTGCTCCGAAGGTGATGCGGGGCTCTGCTGGTGCACACTATGCCTGCACGAGAGCGATGATATCCATTGCTCCTCGGACCTTTTGCCCGACCTGCACTTTGATCTGCGGACTCAGCCGCCTGGGGATGTACAGCTCGGTACGGCTGCCAAACTTGATCATTCCATACCGCTGCCCTCGCTCGACGGTGTCGCCATCCTTCACGGTGCAGACGATGCGCCTGGCGATCAGGCCCACCAGTTGGCGGACGCCAGCCACGGGCTTACCGGCCTCATCCACCAGAACAATGGTATTGGCCTCGTTCTTCTGCGAACAATTGGCATGGTCCAGGGCATTGATGAACTTGCCCTTGCGATAAACAACGGACTCTACCTTCCCGGCGCATGGCATGCGGTTCACATGAACGTTGAAAACGGACAGGAAGATGCCCACCCGGACCGATGGCTCGTCCAGCACATCGCACTGCGGCATATCCGTAATATCCGAGACCATTCCGTCGGCCGGGCTGACATATACTCCCTTATCTTGCGAGATCGGCCGTTGCGGATCGCGGAAGAAGGCGATCAGCCAGATCCAGATGAGCACCGGCACGCTGATGAGGGCAGGATGAACCAGGTCCAACCCGCAGGCAGCGCCGGCCAGGACGATGGTGCCAATCATCATCTCCATCCGGCCATGTCGTGTCAGTGGAAGCATGCCGGCCACGATAAGCGAGCGACAGTAGGTGTCAACGTATCGTTTGCCGGCGATGGCACGATTCGCCCGATTACGCTTGCTGTGCAGACGAACGTGCGGGATGGTGCGGCAGAGTTGTCTGGCCGACGCAGGGGGCGTAGTGTTGTACGTGTGCAGTGTTTCTAGGCGCGAATGATATGGCGGAAAAAACACCAAATGGCTCAGATTGGCGCGCCACACTTCGCATTGTGGTTCCCTATGTCATCGTTGCAGGGCTGTGGATCCTGGTGTCAGACCGGGTAGCCGAACTGTTGGCGCCGAGTGTGGAACGATTTGGCCAGATTGCGATGATCAAGGGGCTGCTGTTTGTCGGCGTGAGCGCAACACTCCTGCTGATGGTGCTGCGCGCGGAGTTTGGCGCCCGGCACGCGGTCGAAGTTGATCGTGCCGACTTGCTGAATCGCGAGCAGGCGGCAAGAGCGCGGGCCGAGAGCGCCAATCGTGCCAAGGATGAACTGCTGGCGCTGGTCAGCCACGAAATGCGCACGCCGCTGACGGCCGTTCTGGCATCCGCCGAGATTCTTCTGCAGGATCAGCAACTGGGCGCAGAACAGAAGGAACTGCTCACGGCCGTTCGCCAGGGCGTACTGCAGGAAGCGCAGATCGTTGGCGATCTGCTCGATACGACAAGCATGGTCGCCGGGAAGCTTCAGTTGCGGCTTGAACGCACCGAAGTCAACGCCATCCTGGAGATCCTGTTGAAGGAATCAGCGCACGGGATGGACGAGAAATCGCTGACCATTCGCAGCGAGCTGTCGCGGGAAGATCTGGTTGCCCGCGCTGATCAGCGCCGGTTGACGCAAGTGATCCGCAATCTGCTGAACAACGCGATCAAGTTCACGCCCTCCGGCGGAACAGTAGCGGTGCGCTCGGCGCTCGATGGCGATCGCGTGGTGGTGGAGGTGGAAGATACGGGAATGGGCATCGGCGAGGATCTGCAGAAGCGTCTGTTTGAGCCTTTTGAACAGGGAGATCGCTCGATCACGCGACTGTATGGCGGCTTGGGGCTGGGGCTGTATCTGACACGCGGCATTGTCGAATTGCATGGAGGGAAACTGGTCCTGCACAGCGCCGGCCTCGGGCAGGGCTCTTTGTTTCGGGTGGAACTGCCGCAATGGGTGCAGGGCTCGGAGTCCCTGACAGCGCCGTCGGTCTCTGCCCCTGCGCTTAGCAACAGGACGGTGCTGCTGGTGGAGGACAACGTGGACACGCTGCGCGCCCTGGCCAGATTGCTGGGGAGAATCGGCTGCACGGTGATCCCAGCGCGGAATGCGGCCGAGGCGGTTCGAGCGGCGGAGCGGGGCGATATCTCACTGGTGATCTGCGACATCGGTTTGCCGGACCGCACCGGTTGGGACCTGATGAAGCAACTGCATGCGCAGAAAGGTCTGGGCGGCGTGGCGATCAGCGGATTCAGCTCTAATGAGGATCGCGAGCGCAGCCTTGCCTCCGGATTCAACCTGCATCTGGTGAAACCAGTCACCTTTCAGGATCTCCTCCAGGCGATGGAGAGCGTGCCATCGCCGCGGGCGCAAGCCGTGAATTGACGGCCTGCTCACACCGCTCACTCGTGTATCACAGAAGCCCCCCGGAAACCGCTTCGGTGGGCTTCAATGTTCTGTTTTGCGTCGTGCCGATGGCCGGTCCTACTTGATTAGCAGTTCGGCGATCTGGATCGCGTTGGTGGCAGCGCCTTTGCGGAGCTGGTCGCCGGCGACGAACATGTCGATGCCGCGGCCGCCGTCGAGGCTGATGTCCTGGCGGATGCGGCCGACGAAGACGTTGTCCTGATGGCTGGCTTCCAGCGGCATCGGGAAATGGCTCTTTTCGGGGCAATCCACGATGGTGACGCCGGGGGCTTTGGCGAGGATTTCGCGGACCTCGGCCGGGGTCATCGGCTTCTCGAACTCGATATTGATCGACTCGGAGTGCGCCCGCGGTACCGGGACGCGCACGCAGGTGGCGGTGACGGCGATCTTTGCATCGCCGAAGATCTTACGCGTCTCCTTGACCATCTTGTTCTCTTCTTCGTTGTAGCCGTTCTCCTGTACCGAGGAGTTGTGCGAGAAGATGTTGTTGACGATCTGGTGGGGGAACTTGTTCTTCTTGATCGGCTGGCCGGAGGCGTAAGCCTTGATCTGGTCTTCCAGTTCCCAGAGGCCCCAGGCGCCGGCGCCGGAGACAGCCTGGTAGGTGCTGATGACCAGGCGCTTGATCTTGTTGGCCTTATAGAGCGGCCAGACAGGCACGTTCATGATGATGGTGGAACAGTTGGGGTTGGCGATGATGCCCTTGTGGCCCTTGATGGCCTGGGGGTTCACTTCCGGGACGACCAGGGGGACGCCGTCGGTCATGCGGAAGGCGGAGGAGTTATCGACGACGATGGCGCCGGCCGAGACGGCGGCGGGGGCGAACTCCTTGGAGATGGAGCCGCCGGCCGAGAACAGGGCGATCTCGACACCCTTGAAGCTGTCTTTGGTAAGCAGCTCGACCTTGTAGTCCTGGCCGCGGTACTTGATCGTCTTGCCGGCGGACCGGGACGAAGCCAGGAGCTTGAGGTTCTTGATGGGGAAATCGCGTTCGGCGAGTACGGTGAGGAATTCCTCGCCGACGGCGCCGGTTGCACCAACCACTGCTACGTTGACAGCCATGTCATCTCCAGAAACGAAATCAGCCACAGATTCACGCTTTCGCGCCAGAAGGTTATTACGCACGGCCGAGGTGAGAAGGTTCGCGGTGGAACCGTCTGCCTGGCCTAGCGTTTACCCTTCGTGCACGTCGTGTTCATCCGTGGCCTTCTCTTTGCCGATTCGGCATTCCTGTCGGCGACCATCGCCGGGTCAGGAGAGGGCATTGTGCCGGATAAGTGAGGAATGTTCAAGGAGGGATCTGCCTGACTCATCCCCAGTTTCATCGGCTTGACGAATAGGTGCATAAAATAAGCCGAGCCCGTCGTACCGGGCTCGGGAGTGATCACCCCGGCACAATCGAACGGAGTCGATCATGCATCGCACGGACGCGATCGCG
>CAIQIQ010000102.1 GCA_903871935.1 uncultured Phycisphaerales bacterium | reverse complement strand
GATCGAGTCGCAGGACCTGCCGGTGAAGTCGCTGTCGCTGCTGGACTGGCAGAACAGCGATGGGATCTCGGATCCGCTGCGAGCTCCTTCCATCGGTTCGATCAGCGTCAAAGGCCGCAAGCCCAGCAGCAAGGCGACGGGGTTGGCCGGCGACCTGGATGCGGATGTGAGCGTGAGCGGCGGGATCAAGTCGATCCGGGTGGCCGGCACGCTGGCCGGGAATGTGACGGTGGGCACGATGATCGGTTCGATCAAAACTGGCCACACCACCGGTACGATCACCCAGGGCGGGGCCAAGAGCCTGAGCACAAGCAGCGTTGCCCTGCTGCAGGATGGCGGAATCCTTGTGGTACCGAGTTCGCATTTGGAGCTATGATTCGCGTATATGGCCATACGAAACTGGTTTCGTGAGATGCGCCCCACATCGGCGCACGGTCTGCGAATGCTTATTCCGACCGTCATCATCGTTGTGGTGGCGATGGTTGTCATCTGGAGATTCGTTGAACCTGCGCCGCCGCATCGAGTGGTGATCGCGGCCGGTATGGTGGGAGGCGATTACGACTACTTCGCCCACCGGTATGCGAAGTACTTCAAGGACAACGGTTTTGACCTGGTGGTGAAGCCGACCGCCGGTTCGGTGGAAAACTGGAAGCTGCTCATGGACCGCAACAGTGGTGTGGACCTGGCTCTGGTCCAGGGCGGCACTGCGCCGGAAAACGCGGGAGATGAGTTGGAAGCGGTCTGCAGCGTGTATCTGGAACCGCTGTGGGTCTTTTACCGCGACGAGAGTTCGATTGGGCGTCTGTCGGAACTGGCGGGAAAACGCATCGCGATTGGCCCCGAAGGTAGCGGGGTCCGTTCGCTGGCGACCAAACTTCTCGAAGCCAACGGCATTGATGTGAAGAGCCCCGGGAGCACGCATCTTCTTGATGCGACCGGCCAGGAGGCCGTCGCCATGCTCAAGGCCAATCAGCTTGATGCGCTGATGCTGGTGGTGGGTCCGAAGAATCCGATCATCAAGGACCTGGTTCACGCCCCCGGCATTCATCTGATGAGTTTCGGCCAGGCCGATGCCTATGCTCGGCGGTTTCCTTTTCTCTCCCGCCTCACGTTATATGAAGGGATGCTCGATCTGGGACAGGATGTCCCAGCACAAGACATCGAGCTGATCGCACCGGCGGCCACTCTGGTGGCGCGGGCTTCGGCACACCAGGGAACGATTGAACTGCTCATCAGGGCTGCAAAGTCTGTCCACGCTCGTTCAAATCCGCTGGCTGATGCCGGACGATTTCCTTCACCCAATCTGACCGACCTGCCCGTCTCCAAAGATGCCGAATACTACCTTCGTACGCCCCCCAGCCGGCTGCTGGGAGGTTTGCCGTTCTGGGCCAAGAGCCTGATCGATCGCCTGCTGCTGCTCATGATCCCGCTGATCGCACTGCTGTTCCCCTTGCTGCGGTTCCTCCCGGTAGTGTTCCGCTGGAGTGTTCGATCGCGGATCGTGCGCTACTACTCGCGTTTGCACAAGGTTGAGGCGCACCTGGTACAGGATGCTCCAAGCGATGCACTACGTCAGGATCTGGAGGATCTGCAAGCGCTGGCGAAGAGACTTGCGGCCATGAGCGTACCGGCCGGATACATGCCGGACCTGTATGATCTGCGCATGAACCTCGAGCGCCTTTGCCAGCGGCTGCACGCTCATCTGCAGCGGTAGAGCATTCGTTCACGTTTTCCATCTGACGAAACACATTTTGCCAGCGACGATTACCACATCGTCCAATCTTGGGCGATAAGCAGTGGATGCGCGCTACGTGCGCATTGGATGATCACCACCGGTCATAACTTTCCATAGCAACGTGGATAACTATCGGTAGAATAAAGCGTTATGCACTCCTCGGGTTGGGCACGTGGGTTGTGATGTGCCAGATGACGGAAAAGGAGATGGAAGATGCAAGCGCTGATCATCGTTGGCATGGTGCTGCTCGTGGTCATGTTGATTGGACATGGATTGTGGGAGTTGGTCGCTTGGGCATTCCGTGGGTTTCAGCCGCGGCAGAAGATGATGGCGCCACCCATGCAGCGCAGCGCGTATCCCCTGATGGTGGATGAGCGGATGGCGGCGCGGCGGGTGCTCGGGCAGTTGGTGAGCAAGGGGCTGTTGGAACCAGAGGTGCGGCGGCAGGTTGAGCAGGCGATCACAGAGCTTGAGGCTGCGCCGGCGGTCCGGCCGGTGACGATTCCAATGGCGAGAGTGCAGCAGCCGATTCCCGCGAGTGAACCAATTGGTGATCAGGATCGGGCGCCTGCACCTCCGATCCCGCAGGTGACCGGTGTGCGCCCGGTTTCACAGCGGCGGCCGCCGGTGATTCCGCCTGTCGCTGCGTACGCTCACGCGCCAGTGCGACCACGTGCTCAGCGGATTCCGCGCCGGCCGATGAGTGAGATGCTCAAAGCGTTCATGGAGGAGAGCAACATTCGCTGGGGCGAGTTAGTCGGCGGGATCCTGATTGTGGGCTGTTCAATTGCCCTGGTGATCAGCCTCTGGGCTGGGATATCGCAACGGCCGATGCTCAAGGTTGGCGTGTTTACAGGCGTGGTGGCGGGACTGTTTGGGCTTGGCCTCTATGCAGATCGGAAATGGAAACTGCCGGCGACGAGTTGGGGGATCCTTTTGACAGCGATGCTGATGGTGCCGCTGCATCTGGCAGCAATGGTGGTCATCGGCGGACAGGAGCAGTCAGAACCCGTGGCTCTGGGAGTTGAACTGCTCGCGGCAGTGGTGCTGGGCGTGCTCACTTGGCTGGCGGCCGGAGTGATTGCACGCGGCTGGCGTGCGCTGGTGGCTGGCGGAGTCATGGCGTTGTCGATCGTCGGACCGGCGCTTTACGTGTCGGGAGTGCTACAGGCAGGGGGTAGTCTGCGGCAGGCGATGGTGGTGCTGGCGGGAATGGTGGGAATGTTTGTCGTGATTGGCCTAGGGGCGGCATGGCAGATAGGAAGACGAAAGGACTGGCAGGGAATTCATGTTCGCGAGGCAATCTGTGCGGTACTGCTGCCGCTGTTTGCGGCGGTGCCTTCGCTGATCATGCATGCGCATTTCAACTCTGGTCTGCCCGACTACTGGCGCGTGGCGGGGGTGATTCTGGCGCTAATGGCGGCGCCGCTGTTGCTGGCGAGCGGGCAAATCTTAGCCAGAGCGGGCGAATCGGTTCGGCCATGGCGAGTTGAGATCTCGATCGGGCAACTGCTGGTGATCTGTGGGCTACTGATGTGCATCGGCCTTGCCTGGGGCATGCCGGTGACGCTGGTGGCCGCGAGTCTGGTGGTGGCCGCGATCCTGGGCGGCGCGGGATATCTGCACCGCGATCCGTTGCAACTGGTCGGAGCACTGCTGGCGATGCTGGTGGCCTATTGTGGGGCGATGCCGGTTCTGATGGGGCGAATCGGCTGGAGTGAACTCGGGCATGCGTTCTGGACAGCGCGAATTGGCATGGAGATGCTGCCCGCAGTAGCACTTGTGGCCGGTGCTGCATGGGTGATCTGCCGACGCGAGACTATTGCGGGGACGCTGGGCTACGCGCTTGCCGGAGGTATTGCAGCTCTGTCACTGATACAGGTGCTCGCAGCAGTCTACCTGAGCGATACGGTCATCACTGGGGCGTGGATGCTGTTTGCCGGGTATGCCATTGCGGGGATTGGGGCGGCGGCCGTGCTGCGCTCGCGTGGCGCCGCAGTTGCCGGGACGGCTCTGGCGATCTGTGCGTTGCAGCAACTTGATCTGCTGCATCTGTCGCCGTGGCTGGTTGCCACGCTCGCTGTCGGGTTGGCCTGGGCGTTGTGCACTTCGGTTAGCCGGTGGATACCAAAACCGCTGGAGTTTGTGGCGAAGGTTCTGGCGGTCGATGGGGCATGGTGGACGGGCGCGGCGGCTGTGGTGCTGCTGGTGACGCAGATCCCAGACATCTCGCTGCCTGCCGCATCGGTGTACGCGTGGATCATCACAGCGCTCTTTGCCCTGTTGCTGGTCGGGCGGTGGGCTGCGCCAGAGTTTGCAGCGCTTGAGGTCGCGCTCAGTGGTGCGGTATGCCTGCAACTGTTGAGCGTCATGGTTGGTATGCCCGTTGTCCGCCAGGTGCTCGATTGCTGTATCGCGATCTTGGCGATTCAGGGGGCGTGGACAGCTCTGCGTCTGGCGCTGAAGCGTTTGGGGCGGATCGTTGAGTTCTTGTCGCATGCGGTGAGCGTAGATCGTGTGCTGGGCGCTGCCGCGATGCTGATCACAGTTGGCACTGCCGGTGCCTGCCTGTGTGATGCCGGATCGTCCGAACTGTTCCCGCGGACCGGAGGCTTTGGTCCGGCCACGCAACTCATGCTTGGCAGCAGTTACCAGGGCCTGTGGATGGCGATGGCGACGATTGTCATCATCTCCCTCCTTGAGGTCGCCACTGGAATAGAAGCTTGGTTGTTCGTTACGGCAAGCACTATCTACGCGCTGTCGTGGGTGATCGCCAGCCGCGTGTGGCCGGAGATGGCCGCCTCGAGTGTGCGGCTAGCGAGTCTGGTGGTACTCCTGGCGCTGTCGATTCCGATCTGGATGCGGCAGCGATTTGTACAGAGCGCAAACCTGCGGGGGCTGGCGATCGCACTGGGCGCAATCCCGCTGGTAGGGCTGACGCTGATGGCGTCGGCGGCCAATCTGCAGGGCGTTGGCCCACATGCTCCAACTGTGGGTTCGATCTTCGCGGCGGCCGGCTCCTTCGGTAGTTACGTCGTTCCGATGCTTCTCCTGACAGCCATCTTCGCCGGCCATGCTGCCCGCGAACGTTCCCAGGCATTGGCGATGCTGTCGGCGGGCACGCTGAATCTGACAGTCACCCTCGCGTATCTGCTTCAGGTAGGCCTGAATACACCGGTGGAGGTGCTGCAACTGGTACAGATCAACGCAATCGCGGCCGGTGGATTCGCGTGGGTATGGTGGATGCTTTTCCGATACGTCGCAAATTGTGAGGAGCCTGCGCCCACGGGCCTGCGAACATTGGCCGGGCTGTGTGTCGCAGTGACGACGCTGCTGGCAGGACTGGGTCAACTGCTGATCTGGGGCGCAAGGCACGTACCGCCAGATCTGACCGAAGTCGGAACGGTGACGATGCTGTGGGTGCTGGCCGGTCTCTCAGCCGCGCTCTGCTGGTTGATCTGGCCGCGATGGACGCGGCTGCATGGCGCCCCGGCCGGGATCGCGCTCGTGAGCACGGCGCTGGCCGCGACCTTTAGTACACCGGCGAACTGGACGGCGCTGCATATTGCTCTGGCTGGCCATGTGCTGGCGATGTGGGCGACGGGGCTGATTCGGTGCCGCGCGGCCGAGGCGGATGATTTGCAGAGCGTGGTGGAGGTGGACGATGGGCAGTTGAACTATGCCCGGCCGGATACCGGATGGATCGGCGGCGTGCTGCAGGCGACGGCTGCCTGGGGTATCGCCCTGGCTATCGCCGTGGCGCTGTTCTCGTGCCGCTCAATGTTGGGCGATCCGCAGAGTCCATGGTGGAGTATCGGGGCGCTGGTATCGATCGCTTCGCTGTGGATCGTGCTGGCCCAGCGCGAGCTGGCTCCCGCGTATCTCTACCCGGCGGCCGGTGCGATCTCGCTGGCAGTGACATTTCTATGGGGTTCGCGCTTCTGGCAGTTCACATCGCATGGTGTGCGCGATCTGGTGATGCTGAATGTATTGACGCTTGCAGGTTGCGGCCTGGCGTCGGTGGTGCTGGAACTGCAGGTGTTCGCGAAGGCGGCCAGGCGAGTCATTCGCAGACTTCCGCCGCTGCATGTGACAGCCGGCTGGGCATGCGTGCTGGTGCTGCTGGTCACGTCATTCATTCAGGTTGCCGGTATGCCATCGCTGGTTACGAGCATCAACTCGATGTTGATTGCCTTGGCGGCGGCGGCCACCGTGATCGCGCTTCTGATTGCCTGTCTGTGGGACAGTACGATGCGTTCGGCGGCGCGGCTGCTGTACCTGGCGGGCTTTGCCGTGGTCGCCCTGGTGATGGATATCTCCGGGCTGCGGACACGCGAACTGTTGCAGGTGTCGCTCATCAGCGGGATTGGCCTGAGCATTATCTGGGCGATCCTGCTGCACCGGTGGGATGAAATCCGGCAGTATGCTGCCCGGTTCGGCGCCACACTTTATCCAGAGACAGAATTGATGCGCGCGAATGCCTGGTTCGGGTTGGCGCTGCTGGTGGCGATCCTTGGGCACGAAGCCATCCTTACCGCCACCACCGGTCGAGCAGAAATGTCCCTGTGGCTGATCATCGCGCTGTGCATGCTGCTGCTGATACTGGCAGGTGGCCTGATCGCAATTGCCCTGGGCAAGGTGATTGATGTACTCTGCCTGCCGTTCGCTGACCGGGAGACCTATGTGTACGTGGCCGAGGCGGTAATCGGCGTCCTGTGCATCCATGTACGCTTGACCTGTCCGGAGCTATTCACCGGGTTCCTCCTGCAGTACTGGCCCATCATCGCGATGGTGATCGCCTTTGGGATGGCCGGACTGGCGGAAGCTCTGCGGCGCAAGGGCGTCGGTGTCATCGCCGGGCCGGTGGGGCAGACGGCGTTCCTGGTGCCGCTGGCACCGGCCCTGTTTGCGGGCATGATGCACACGCAGGTGGACTATGGAGTGACTCTACTGCTCGTGGGCAGCTACTACATCGGTTTGGCGATAGTGCGCAAGAGCGTACCGGCCGGCATCCTGGGTGCGATCGCTCTCAATGGCGCATTCTGGTCGGTGCTGTGGGATTACCAGTCGCTTCGGATTGATCTGCATCCCCAGCTTTGGCTGATTCCGCCTTGCCTGTGCGTGATGCTGGGCACGTGGCTGGGACGTGGCAGGATGGATGCGAAGCAAGCGGCCGCTCTGCGGTATTCGGCGTTGATCATCGCCTATGCCTCCTCCACGGCCGACATCGCCCTGGTGGGCGTGGCTAACGCGCCGTGGCTTGCGGGGGTGCTGGGTTTGTTGTCGGTGATCGGCGTGATGGCGGGGATACTCCTGCGCATTCGATCATTCCTCTATATGGGCACGGCGTTCCTGGGTGTGGCGATCCTGACGCTGATCTACCACGCCACGGCGAACCTGCACCAGACCTGGCTGCTTTGGCTCTGCGGCATTGGCCTGGGTGTCGCCATCCTGATGGCCTTCGCGATGTTCGAACGCAATCGGCAGAAGATGCTGGAGACCATCGACCAGTTGAAGCAGTGGAAGGCGTGATGGGAAAAATGCCGAAAGCAGCAAACGGAGATCCGAAAGTGTCGTGCACGGCGATGGTGCGGCGATGCTGCAAGGGCCTCTTTCTGATTCCGTTGGTCTTCGTTGGCGGTTGTCTGACGACGGGGCCGACGAATCCCTCGTTTGCGGTTACAACGGATGAGGCGCGGAAGATGCTGCGGGAGATGTCAGATCATCCACGGCGATTGGAACGCCCGCTACTGATCATCAGCAACTACATGGATGGCGGGAGGCATGCGGCGAACCTGAAGCATGTGTTCCATGATTGCACGGGGGACCGGCGGATTATCACTGTGGTGACCGGATTTCCGCGAACGCTTGAGGAATGCCGAGCGAAGGCTATTGAAGCGGTCGAGACAACGTACAGCAGTTCCGATCCGGATGGCACGGCGGAGGTGGATGTCATAGGTGTTTCGCTGGGTGGGCTGACGGCGCGATTTGCTGCGGCACCGTCCGAGGATGGAGCTTCCGGCCGACGGCTGCGGGTGGCGCGGATGTTCACCATCGCCAGCCCACATTGTGGCGCCGTGATCGCGAAGAACTACCTTGGCAGGTCCCAGCAGCTCTGGCGCGACCTCCGGCCGGGATCGCAGTTCCTGGCGTATCTGGCGAGGGAGGACCCAAAGGCAAAGTACACGCTCTATCCTTACACCCGCCTGCATGATGCTATTGTGGGCGAGGCAAATGCCGCGCCGCCGGGCCAGACGCCGATCTGGGTTCCATCGCTTCCGTTCAAGGAAGGCCACGACGATGCATGGGAAGATTCCCGAATTCTGGCTGACATCGCTCGACGATTACGAGGAGAGACGCCACTGGCAGGGCCGAAGCGTGAGCCATTGCCGCAGTAGCATTGTCAGAAGATTTGATTTTAACGGGATGTGGGGATAATGGGTTATTCCCGAGGCGGCGTGGCGTTGTCACGCCCCACGCGCTGGCCTGCCCTGTCCAGGCATGAAAAGGAATTCACATGAACGAAGTCATTCCGTCCCCCGCTCCGCGGATCGCCACTGGTAGCTGGAATCACCTGCTGAAGGTTCGCCCCCGCTTGCTGGGAGAGGCCGATCTGCTGCGCCGTCAGGCGAAGGCGAGGCCGGAGCTTTATGCCATCGTCAAGGCCCAGGACACGTTGCTGTCGGCAGGCGTGGTGCACATCGTCGAAGGGTTGCCGGCCGAGCGGGCGGCGAAGTTGATCGAGAGCGCCATGGCTCACATCGCCCGCGGGGTGACGAACGTCCATCAGGATACGTGGATATGGATGGACACGGTCGCGATGGTGTATGACCTATTCTTTGATCGCATCGCCCCGGCCGACCGGCAGCGGATGATCGACTGGCTTAACCCGCACATGGACGTGTTCAAGGACGACGAGAACGCGTTCCACAACTCCACCTTCGCGAAGATCCGCACCTACCTGAGGATCGCATACTCAACCTGGGCGGAGAATCCCGCGAGCAAGGCCTTTCGCGACTATGCCATCGAGTATCTGTATCGCGGGCGGATCGTTCCCGCACTCAAGGCCCTGGGCGCCGGCGGCGGGACGGCCGAGTGCGGCTGGTACGCGCGCGGAAGCCTGTGGTGCCTGGTCGAGGGGTTGGAACTGGCCCGCCGCATCGAGGGGTATGACGGCTTCCAGGAGTGCCCGGCATTCTTCTATCACCGCATGGCGTACAACCTGCTGGAGACTTATCCCGGCACGTGGATGGACGGCATGGAGCGGTATTCCTGCGAAGGCGATGGGCACAACCAGTACAGCCAGGCGATGGAGTTTCCACGCATCACGCGGATTGTTCTGGCGGAATACTTTCATGGGTCGGAGCTGTCGAAATACGTTTCGGCCGGGCGGCGAAAGCCCGGCAAGAATTGGGCGGTGTATGACTTGCTCTTCGATACCGAGCAGCCCGATGCGCCGGCGAATCCGGCGGTGCTTCCGCTGGCGCACCTGTCGGAAGGCATCGGCAAACTGCACGCGCGGGGGAGTTGGGCCGATGATGCCTCGTGGCTGCGGTTCGAGTGCGGTCCGTTCTTCAACCAGCACCAGCACCAGGAAGCCGGCAACTTTGAGATTTTCCGCCGCGAGCCGCTGGCAACCGAGAGCGGCGAATACATCGATTGGTACTCGGGTCATGCCTTGAACTGGCTGGTTCGCAGCATCGCCCACAATTGCATTCTCGTCCATCAGCCGGAGGAGCAGTTCCGCAACATCCGCAACTGGAAGAATGTCGAAATGGCCAACGACGGCGGCCAGGGGAACAATGTCTATATTGTCCATACGCTGGAGGACTGGGTCGCCACCCGGGCCGACCACGAACGCGGGCAAATCATCGCCTACCAGGATGCGGGGCCGGTGCTCTATGTCGTGGGCGACTGCACCAGGGCGTACGCGGCGTCCAAGGTGGAACTGTGCCGGCGGCACATCGTCTTCCTCCGGCCGCACCTGTTTGTCATCCTCGACCGCGTCCGCAGCACAAAGGCCGAATATGCCAAGACGTGGCTGCTGCACTGCGTGAACGAGCCGGAACTGCGCGAGGACGGGGCGCTAGTCACCAACGGCCCCGGACGGCTGTCGATGCAGACGCTGCTGCCGCAACGGGCGAAGATCGAAAAGATCTACGGCTACACCTACGGCGGCAAGACGTACGACCCCGAAAGCGATCGCATCAGCAAGTTCGCCGAGAAATGGCGCATCGAGGTCCGACCGCCCGCGCCAGCGCCCGCGAAGGAAGATATCTTCCTGCATGTGCTGTCCACCGATGGCGACGCGCCAGCGCATCTCGTGACCGAGGGCGAGAGCATCGGTGCCGCGGGCGACGGTTGGCAGGTCCTGCTGGACCCGACCGGGCGCGGAACCGCGACGGTTGGCGGCAAGACGATCAAGCTGGAAATGGCCGTCAAGAAGGGGCGGTTTGAGTGAGGGTGGCAGGAAGGATCTCTGAGAGCGGCAGGCCATAACGACAAGGCCATCGACAAGACGTGGATTGCGGCAGAGATCATCGAAGCAAATCCTCCTCTGCCCGGTGGTGAATGCGCGAGAGGGGCTATAGAATTGCCCGTAGAAGAGACAGGCCGAACCATGACTGTTCAAACCATAAGACTCGCTGGCAAGAGATTTGTAATTGTCCCGGAAAAAGACTTCCGCCGATTGCGAAAGCAGGCCGAGGATATCTCCGCGCAGGATAAGGGCGATATTGCCGAGGCAAAACGCCGAGAACGCGAGCCATCGGTGTCATTGGAAGCAGTGCGCAAGCGGCTAGGGCTGTGAGCATGAGCTACCGCGTCAGTTTCAAGGCCAGCGCCGACAAGGCGATGGATAGGCTGCCCAAGGCGATTCAAGTCCGCATGGTGGAAAAGGCGATAGCCTTGGGTGTCAACCCGCGCCCGGCAGGAAGCGTGAAACTGGCGGGAGCCAGCGGGTTGTGGCGTGTCCGCGTGGGTGACTATCGCATGGCTTACTTGATTGACGATGAACGAAGGACAGTGGATATCCGCATCGTGGCACACCGCCGAGAGGTCTATCGGGGTCTGTGATAAGACCCGCAGCTCTACAGTTTCATCGCGGCTCCCAGATCTGTTACATGGTGCACGGTTATCCTGGTATTGCCGTGATCAATCCCGCATCGGTGACTTCATAGACACATCCCGAAAGCCGCAGCAGCGCCAAGTGGCCAGATTGCAGCCCCCCGGCGTCAATGGGCGCGCCGCCGCCGCGGACCATCAACACATCACCTTCCTCTCCGAGCCAGGCTACTTCCGTCTCACCCACGCGCTCGCATCGCACCTTCGCCGCGGCACGTTGAGCATGGGATGGACACAGCAGCACTCCGAGTTGCTCGCGGCCGCCGCTCAGGTGTCCCAGCGAGAAGCGCAGATGGTGCGTAGGCCGCCATTCATCACTCGCGCGCGTCGTCTGCGGCGGCGGATCAAAACCCTCCCAGGTCCGGAAGGATGCTTCGATGTGGCACATCACACGCGCCTTCACCGAGCTCTGCTCTCGATGCCAGGTAAAGCTCCGCCCGGATGCATCGACGTCAAATGGACTCCAGGAGTGGATATTCCACTGCAGGGCCGACGGGTTGGCGGGGTTTGTCTCCAGCTCATCGATCAGGGCAAAGCAACCGTGTGCCTTGATGAACAGCACATGCCTGCGGCAACGTGTTGCCCGATCGCCATAACTTCCATCGGCGGTCCCGCGCAGATACGCGATGCGCTCATCCTCGACAGCGTTTTCGGTCGCCCCGGTCGAGTCGAACGACTGCATCATCTGGCCGGCCTCGGAGAGGGTCAGGCAGTTGTGGCTGCGCGTGTGCCAGATCCAGTGCGTGTGATGGGCGCTGCCGTAGCCATCGTAATAACCGCTGGGCATCGCCATCACCTGCCCCGCCACGTGCAGGATAAAGTCGTTGTTGTTCGCGTGCGAATGACTGACCGAGCCGAACGGAGAACTGCGGAAGATCAAGGCGATGTCGCGCTGGGGGTCGGATCTGGCGGTGCGGAACGCCGCCCAACCCGCGGCCGGGAAGACATTCAGCACCCGCGAAGGGTCAGCACCCGCAGCGGCCGCATTCCTGGTGTCGCGCTGCGCGCTGGTTCCTGAAGGTGCCAGGATTCGCTGCACGTTGAACGTTCCGCCGGCCGTTTCCGGCGTGAGGCTTGCATCCTTCGCTGCCTCCCGTCGGTACGCCGCCACCGACTCCTGGAACTGGGTCGTCCCGACTCCTCGCCCGATGATCTCGACCAGGTCGGCCGCCGATGCGGTGATGCCGCGACGTTCGGTGCCATCTCCAAATCCCACCCATTGCGCATAGGATGGCAGAACGTCGGTCAACCATTTGGCGTACCCTTTCCAGAATGGCCGCCGGTACAGATCCACTCCCGCCCCGCGCGCAAGTGCCGTGGCGAACGTGCTCATGATCTCGACATACGCCAGCGAATAGCTTATTCCCTCCGCCCACGCCCCATCATCTCCAGCCCACACCGGCCACACGCCGCACAGTACCGGCCGCAGCCACGCAAGCCACTGCCGCGCCTCTGGAATATGCTCATGGAACACCATCGCCAGCAGAGCCAGGAACACCACTTCGCGTCCCGGATGCGAGTTGAACTGGGTCACGCCGTACAGCCCGCGATCATGCATGTGCTCATAAGTGATCCGACCACGCTGGCGGAACTGCTCGATCACGGCATCGCGCTCCTGGTCGGTGAAGCGATCCCATACCCAATCGCAGACCAGGGGGCCACCCCAGATCACCGACATGTGCAGCTCATCGTTGTGGGCGATATGACTTGAGCCCATCGGGTCCCATTTGGCAACGCTGGCCATCCGCTGGCATGCTGCCCGCGCGCACGACTCATCGTCAAAAAGCAGGTATCCCAGGGCCATGTCCCGCGCATCCCACACGAATCTGCGGCTCTCTCTCAACCCCTGAAGCCAGAGATCGTAGGTCGCCTTATAGTCCACAGACCATGGAGGAAGGAACGGCCACTCCGCCATCTCATGCGGCCGCGCCAGAGCCGCATCGCATTTCTGCCGCAGTTCGCGCACGGCATCGGGATCGCGCCCCTCCGACGCCTGCCTCAGACCTGTCCGCTGTTCAGGCCGGATGAACATTCTAGGGTGGCCGGCCGGCAGCCGTTGCAGCCACTGATCGGCCGATGGCACCTCCAGCACCACGGCATCGTGTCCAATCTCAAAGGAGGACACATCCGCCCAATCGCCATCACACCCCCACCGCCACCAGTACCTCCCTGGGGCCAGTGCCTTCTCAGGGAGATGAATCGGATCGACCAAGCCTGTCACGCGCAGTGCCATTTGCGCAAATGATGCATCGCCTCCCACCTCCAGCGTAAAGTTCCCCTTTAGCCCCTGCGGTGGCTTCCACACAAACACCGGCGGGTTGGTCCCAATACACGCCGCGTTTCGCGGTTGCCGCGGATCAACGTGAGGATGCCGATGTCGCTTCTCGAGAATCATTCCCCCAATTTTAGTGTGCTGCGGCCGAAATACACTCGCTTCTGTTGGCATTAAGTGCATGGGAACTGCGGGGGCTTCGTGTAACATTCCTGGCGCTTCCCCTCTTATGCAGCTTAGAGGACCAACTGCATGGACAAAACACAGACAACCTGTCCGCATTGCGGCAAGCCGGTCGCGGCGAATCTGATGGGGCTCTGCCCGCAGTGCATGCTCAAAGCGGGCATGGCAACGCAGAGCGTGGGACCGGCCGGCGGGGAGAGATTCGTCCCACCGACGGTGGAAGAACTGGGGCGGCACTTCCCGGCGCTGGAGATACTGGAACTGATCGGCCGGGGTGGGATGGGAGCGGTGTACAAGGCGAGGCAGAAGTCGCTGGATCGGGTGGTAGCGCTGAAGATTTTGCCGCCCTTGGCGGAAAACGCAGAAACGACAAACGCAGAAAGCAAAAAGGAGGAGACTGCGTTTGCCGAGCGGTTTGCGCGAGAGGCCAAGGCGCTGGCGGCGATGAGCCATCCGAATATCGTGACGTTGTATGAGTTCGGGGAGGCCGAGGGGCTGTACTTCTTCCTGATGGAATATGTGGATGGGGTGGACCTCCGGCAATTGATGGCGGCCGGGAAACTGGCGCCGAAGGAGGCGCTGGCGATCGTGCCGCATGTGTGCGATGCGTTACAGTATGCGCATGATCGGGGGATCGTGCATCGGGATATCAAGCCGGAGAACATCCTGATCGGCCGGGATGGGGTGGTGAAGATTGCGGATTTTGGGGTGGCGAAGATTGTGGGAGGAAGCGATGCACAGGCGGAACGACCAAGCGACGAAGGGGCGCAAGTCACCGATGCGCGGGTAGTGGGGACACCAGCATACATGGCGCCGGAGCAGAAGGACCGGCCGGGGGAAGTGGATCATCGGGCCGATATCTATTCGCTGGGCGTGGTCTTTTATCAGATGCTCACCGGGGAACTGCCGGGGAAACAGATCGAAGCGCCATCGCGGAAAGTACAGATTGATGTGCGGCTGGATGAAGTCGTGCTGAGGGCGTTGGAGAGGGAACCGGAGCTTCGCTATTCGCAGGCGAGCGTGTTCAAGACGGCGGTGGAGACGATTGCAGAGGAGAAAGTAGAAAGCAGAACACAGAAAGCCGGAATCGACGCAGGTTTGCCATTAGCGTATGGTGTGGAGCCTCGATTCTCGCGGGCGGCAATCGTTGGCGCGGCATGGGTAGTCCTGTTCTTTGCCGTAGTTCCGGCATTTCTTGCACACGAATACCAGACGCATGAGTTCTGGACACACGGGCCGCTCGCATCACCTTTAGTTGCCGTACTTTCATTTGGGATTCTTCTGCCGGCGCTGATTGCGCCAATTGGCTCGACGCTTGTAGGCTGGATTGCCGTGACGCAGATTCGGCGGTCGAGTGGGCGATTATATGGGATGTGGCTGGCTGTGTTTGATGGGCTCATCTTTCCTCTTCTGGCTTTGGATGTTTTGTTCTTCTTTGTTTGGGAAGTGGTCGTTGCTCTGGTTTGCTTGTTGCGGATGAAGGAGTCGGCAATAACTACCCCAGTATTCGCCGACCATCTCGTTTGGGCCTGTGTCATAATCCTGACCGTGCTGAGTTCAGCCATCATTGACTATTGGATCATCCGCCGTGTTTGGCGGGCAGTGAGCAAGACAGAAGCCGATACGATTCTTCCAGGAAGAGCAGAAATACAAGAACCAGAAAGCAGAAAGAGTGGCGAGCAGCCGATGCATGCCGTTCGATTCTCCAAGGTCGTTATTGCCGGCGTAGTCTGGATGATACTGGGATTGATAGGCATTCTCGTGGTTGGCAATATCACCGCGAGCGTGCCATGGCTGATGGTTGTGGTGCTTGTGGTGGCGGCTGGCACCACCCTGCTGGGATGGATCGCAACGGGGCAAATTCGGAGATCGGCTGGGCAGGTGGGCGGGATGAAGCTGGCGCTATTTGCCAGACTGCTCTTTCCGTTACTGGCGCTGGATGCGCTGATATTCTGGGCATGGGCGACTGTGGTCCGCATCTTTACAGACTTCTATGCCAACCTGTCGCCTACCCCAGTCGGGTTGCACGTTAGTCTGCCGCTCCAAGCTGAAATCGCCAACGTCCTTAAGGAGCACTATGGGCTCACGATTCTTGGTGCCTTGGTAACGGCAATACTTGCCGACTATTTCATCATTCGTCGGGTGTGGCAGTCGGTGAACAAGACAGAAACGGATCCGGGTTCGCCAGTTGAATCTGGAACGTACTTTGGAACTGGACGGCAGTTGCTGTTGGCTCTGGGTGGGGCATTGTTGATGGCGTGCATTGCTTTTGCTGTCTGGCGGGTCGCATTCCATACGCCGCCGGCAGGTCTCCCGTCATCCCCATGGGTCCAACGCGCCGCGCCGTCTGCAACAGGCTCAATCCGCTCAGACGCAGCGTCGAAGACGCCTGATCGCACAGCGGATGTAGCACTGTTGCCGGAATCTGGTTTGCCTAATCAGAAGCAATTGCTGGAACAACTACACTCCGCCCAAGCACGCGCGGCAGAACTTCGCAGCACACATGGAGCATCGCATCCAAGCGTGATGCAGGCTGAGCAGACCATCAAGGCTTTGGAGTCGGAAATCCGCAGAGAGTCCGAACTGCCCGCCTCGCGCCCGGCGATCATCCCTGTCGCTCCTGCGACGGCGCCTGTCCTGACGGAGTCGCCGGAACTGAAGGCGCTACGGAAACAGAAACTGGAGATGGCGGAGGTCCAGTTACGGCAGGCGGAAGGGAGATTCAAGGCTGGTCTCGTTTCGGCAGTGGAACCGCTTGTGGCCAGGAGAGATCGAGATCTGGCGGCCGCAGAACTGGAAGGCGATCGAGCCAAGATCGCTCAGGTACAGGTGACCTATGCAGAGAAGATGGTGGGACTCAAGAGGAAGATGTATGACGCGGGGTTTGTTGACCATAAGGAGTACCAGGACGCGGTTATGGAACTGACGCGGGCAAAGGTGGAGTACGAGCGGACGAAGGCAGCTCTGGCCGCGCCGCCGGGCGCGACAACGGCCACCCAGCCGGCCGCCGGAAACCCTTTCGTGAAGCGCCTGCGTTTCGAACCACAGGCCGACATGGCGGAGAAGACCAATTGGAGCGTCATGGACAAGCCGTCTATTTTCAACCGCGAGGGGTGGGCGATCGTGGCGAACATGGCTGTGGGCGGTGTCGTGCCGGCGCGGTTGCCGGGAGAGACCAAGGAGTTCTGCCGGATCAAGATGGTCGATGGCAACGATGACCAGATCACGCTGCAGGTGGAAGATGTGGCCAAAGGGAACACCATGACGGTGAGGATCAACCGCGACCAGTATGCAGAGATCACCGTGAACGGCGATCGCTATCGCATTGTGTACCCGGCCGTCAGCGTGAACCTGAACGAGGCTGAGAGTACGCCACTTGCTCTGGTGATTGTGACCCATGCCGACCAGAAGCAGGCTGCCACGAGTCAGCCCCAAGGCAGATGACCTGTCTTGCATAGTCCGAAAGAGTTCAATCTGATAGTATCGTAATAAAGGATAGCCCATGCCAACCATCGGCCAGATCGCGCAACGCCGCAACGAGATTATTGCAGTTGCCAGTTCCCACGGCGCCAGCAACGTAAGAGTGTTTGGGTCGGTGGCGCGCAATGAAGCTGGACCTCAGAGTGATCTGGATGTGCTCGTCCATATGGATGAAGACCGAAGTCTCCTGGACAGAATTGCGTTGATGCAGGACCTGGAGGATATGCTCAAGGTGCCTGTGGATGTCGTGAATGAAAAGGCAATACCAGCCGCGATCCGCGATCGTGTCGAACAGGAGGCCATGCCACTGTGAACACGGGTACGATGTATCTCTCGCACATTCTGCAGGCAATCACCAGGATTGGCTCCTATACCGCTGATGGGAAAGATGCGTTCGCCGCTGATACCAAGACTCAAGATGCGGTAATCCGCAACTTTGAAATCATTGGTGAAGCGGTGAAACGGATTGACAAATCGGTGAAAGACCGCCGCCCCGAAGTCCCCTGGCGAAGGATTGCCGGTCTGCGCGATGTGCTGATACACGATTACATGGGCGTGGATGTGGATGAAGTGTGGAACGTCGTCGAGCATCATCTGCCGTCGCTGCAAGCGGCCGTGGAGTACCTGCTCGCAAATCCATGACGGAACGGACCATGGGTCGCGGCGACAAACAGGGTCTAAGAGGTCGAGCATCCGCGTCGTTCGCGACCACCCATTGGACGACCGTACTGGCGGCCGGCAAGGGGGATACTCCCAGCGCGCGAGCGGCCCTGGAGCGGCTGTGCACCGCCTACTGGTATCCCTTGTATGCCTATGTGCGACGAAAGGGATATCCGGCCAGCGATGCCGAGGATCTGGTGCAAGGCTTCTTTGAACGGCTGCTGCGGCTGGACTCTCTGACGAAAGTGAAACAGGAACGCGGCCGATTCCGAACCTTCCTGCTGGCGGGGCTGAACCATTATCTGGCCGATGAGTGGGATCGGGCATCGGCCCGCAAACGCGATGCGCGGCGGATGGTTTCGCTCGACGGCCGGGAGGCGGAGACCCGCTATCAACACGAAGCGGCGGATAGCGAAACGCCCGAGCGAGTGTTTCTGCGCCAGTGGGCCATCGCCCTGCTGGCAAGTGTCCTGGAGCAACTCTCCGGCGAGTATGAGAAGGCGGGGAAGAAGGAACTGTTTGCAGCGCTGCGCTTTGCCATCTCCGGCGAGAGCGGCAAGGCTCTGGCGTACGCGGAACTGGCGGGCACACTAAAGATGGGCGAGCCGGCGTTGCGGGTTGCCGCTCATCGACTGCGCCGGCGGTATCGCGCGGTGCTCCGCGATGAGATCGCCCAGACAGTGGACTCTGAGCAGGAAGTGGAAGAGGAATTGCGGGAGTTGCTGGCGGCAGTGGGATAACGCAAAGCGGAGGGAAAGGGGTGGTATAGGCGAGATCTATGCAACCCGCCCCAATAGAGCCTTGCGCAGCGATGCGGCCACGAATCGTCTGCGTTCCTCGGTCAGGCCGGAGCCGAACTTGAGCTTCTTTCCCTCGCGGGTCTCGATGAGGATGCAGGTCTTGCGGCGATAGTCTCCGTCGCTGTCTCGCCATCGTTGATCGTCGATTCGCACATCGGTGACCGCCTGCGGGTCGAAGCGCCGACGGTAGCCTATCGGGCCTATACCGGTGAATACCGAAGCCTCAAAGCGATTCATTGAAACTTCTGTCCCTCCAGCCAGCGTGAGCAGCAATGCGCAGATCATCCCCACACCTATAGCGATGAACGGAGTCAGGAAGAGCCAGAGGAAGATCGTCATACCCATGCCCATCGGAGAATCGTTCATGATCGGGGCGGGAAACCACGCGGGCACCGGGAGATCCAGTAGATGCAGCGTTGAGGCGGATGCAAGCGAGACGAAGACGGAGACGATCCCGTTCCAGAACAGCGATACAGCAAGCAGCCCGAGAGCTGCGCCCAGGGAACGGTGGGTTGCGCCGATGATGGTGCCCATGCCATCCTGCTGCTGCCATGCTCCGGCCGGCGGATTGCTGAGGTCTATCCCGGTCTCCAACTCCGCAGCACGCGCAAGCGATGAAAGTTTATGAGCCAGGTTGCAGTTGCGACAGTAGGCAACGTCGTTGGCGACATTGATGTCATCCGACGGAATGACTCGACCACATTTTGGGCATGTCGGCGACACCATCGCGCACCGCCTCCTGACATCGCCATTGTGCCGTCCCTGGAACTCGGCGGCAATAGTTGTTTGAAGTATGTCGTGTTACGGACCGGGTTTTGCCGCCCCCTGCGCATTGAGCAGTCCCTGCGCTGCCCATTCTGCCAGTTGCCGCGCGGCCGGGCTTTGCAGCAGTGTCATTGGGTTATCCAGCAGTTTCTTCAACGGCAACTCGCCGCTGTACTCCAATGGCACGCGCACCTGACCCACCAGCGGGCTGCCCGTGTCCACGGCCACGCCACCGGCCAGTTTGTACGGGACGTTCCACCCTACCTTGCGAATGCCGTTTTCGGCTGCGATCAGATTCGTATACGTCAGCCGTACCGGCACTGTGACGGCTTGCGTTCCGTTGGCCGGTATCGATTTCGCCGGATTCATCTTCCCATCCGCCAGGCCGGTACCGGCCAGGTCCAGCTTATAGTCCACCGCCGCCAGCGGCAGCGCCACCGCATTCGGGTTCCCCAGATCCACGGCAAAGTCCATCGTAAAGCCCTGCGTATCGATATCACGCAGGTTCATCCCGGTTACCTTCGCCGTCGGCGATTGCACATTCAGGGCTGAGCACCCGATACACATCAGGCACAGACACAGCAGCGACGCGATCTTGAACATGGCAGGCTCCTCCTATGAAGGGATCATAGCCCTCCAAATGTTCAGTCCGCTGAGTACATCGGCCGGTTTCCGTGCCCTGCCACCTGCGGTACCGGCATCTTCCCCGCCAGCAGTTGCTCATACGCCACCTGATGCCGGCACAAATACTCCCGGCGGCTTTCCAGGCCTAACTCTTTCTTGAGCGCATCAGTCCTGACGGCGGGGTCGGCCGGCTCGATCAGTAATACCCCTTCATCGGCATACCGCCGCACCGCAACCCGACTGCCATAGGCCTTTTCGATCCGCCCTGGAATGCCATAGTTAAAATCCGTATGCGCCACCAGAAAATCCAGATTGATGTCGCGCCAGATGATCGGCTCCGTGCCATCGGTGCGGCTCAGTACCGTGCCGCACGGATCGATGATGCGCGAGGATTCAGTTCGGACGGACGACACCACGTAATACTCGTGCATCGACGCATACGCCTGCAGCGGAAAGCCGCCGTTGTACGCTGAGGACCAGACCACCAGGCGCACATCCTTGTCTTTGAGCATCTTCCAGTCGTCGGGAAATCCGATGTCAAAACAGATGCGCACGCCGATCCGCCCGAAGTCCAGATCGAACACGCCATCCCCCTGCCCCGGCATCATCCCATCCTCCATCTTCGTATAGTCGTACGTACTGGTCACCGGCTGGCGCTTGTCATAGATGCCGACAATCTCGCCGCGCCGACCGATCATCACCGCCGAGTTGCGGTACTGGCCATCCCGCCTGGTCATCTGCGGGCAGATCACATAGCAGTTGCCCTCTTTCGCGAGTCGGGCGGCCGCCGTCACCGTGGGCCCATCCACTGGCTCGGTTGCAACCTCCGGGTCCGTCACATGCGTTAACGTGAACGTCTCCGGCAGACACACCAAATCCGGCCGCGCCTTCAGTGCTTCGCGCAAGAGCTCCATCATCTTTTGACGCTGCTCATCGGCCGATGCGCCACCCCGTCGATTCTGACAAACCGTCGCAATTCGTGCTCGTGTATTCATATCGGGCGAAATCATATCGCATTTCCGCCCTATTGCCCGTTACAATGCACGACAATCATGAACATCCTGATGTATCTGCCGGCCGCCACAGTCGACCGCTGTTTCCATCCGCGTGACCTGAATCGCCTTCAGATCAAGCACCGTGTGATCCTGCCCACGACCGAAACCGATCTTCCCGCGTCTTGGGCGCAGCACGCCGGCACCTGCGACGCGATCGTCACCGGCTGGGGCACGCCCGAGATCAGCAACGAAATGCTCGACGCCGCCCCAAATCTCCGCTTCGTCTGCCACTCGGCCGGCAGCTTCCGCAGGATGCTCCCCCCCTCATTCTGGTTCCGTGATATCCGCCTGGCAACGGCCAACGAGGCTTTGGCAATCGCGGTGGCCGAGTCCACCCTCGCCCTGATCATCTCGGGCATGAAGTCGTTCATCTTCTGCCGTGCCCTGACCCGCAAAGGTGGATGGGATTACTCCAGGCACGCCGGCCATTTCCCCATTCGCGAGCTCTATGGCTCGAAGATCGGCATCATCGGCGCCGGCAAGGTCGGCCGGGAACTGATCCGCCTGCTCCACAACTTTGAGGTGGAGATCCTGGTCTCCGACCCACATCTGAGCCTTACCGACACCGATCGCCTGCGCGTTCGCAAGGTGCCGCTGGAAGAGCTGCTCCGCACTTGCGATGTCGTCAGCCTGCACGCCCCGGCGTTGCCGGAGACGCGCCACCTGCTGGGGGCGCCAGAGTTAAAGCTCCTGCGCGATGGCACCATCTTCATTAACACTGCGCGTGGCGTGCTGGTTGATACAAGAGCGCTGGTGGCGGAGCTGCAGACGGGCAGGATTTTCGCCTTCATTGATGTAACCGACCCCGAGCCGCCGCCGGCGGATCACCCGTTCCGCACGCTGCCGAATGTGATCCTTCTGCCTCACATCACCGGACCGATCACCAACGGTTGTTTCCGCCAGGGCCGCCTGTGCGTGGAACAACTGATTGCCTTCGGCAACAACACATCTGTACGAGGAGAAGTCTTCCGAGAGCAGGCGAAGATCATGGCTTGAGCGTTCGTAGTACAGGCTTTGGCCTGCGCTGGTTGTTCAAGCTTCAGTTTGTCTCTACGTCACACCGTGCCGGTCGCCTCTCCACAGCGTACCATCTGAGGGCGCGTGATGGTATAATTCCGGCATGGGATTGCCCCTGCAAAGATCTGTCTATTCGATCAGCGATTATCTCCGCCGAGAACGAGACTCGCTTGATAGGCACGAGTACCGAGACGGCGAGGTCCTG
Source organism: uncultured Phycisphaerales bacterium (assembly GCA_903871935.1). Taxonomy (GTDB): domain Bacteria; phylum Planctomycetota; class Phycisphaerae; order Tepidisphaerales; family Tepidisphaeraceae; genus CAIQIQ01. The sequence continues at coordinate 24,115 of CAIQIQ010000102.1, read as the reverse complement.
CTTATGGCCGGCGGATCAGCCGACCACAGCCTGATCGTGGCGAACGTGATACGGGAGGTTGGCAACCATCTCAAAGGCAAGCCGTGCCGGGTATATGACAGCAATCTGCGTGTCCGCATTCCCCGAACAGTTCTGTACACTTACCCTGACGCCAGCATCATCTGTGGCACAAGGGAGGCCGACCCCAACGATCCCACCGGCGAGACGGTAACCAATCCCAAGGTGGTCATTGAGGTGCTCTCGCCCAATACCGAGGCCTATGACCGTGGCGAAAAGTTCTCTCGCTACCGCCAACTCGATTCTCTGCAGGAGTACATCCTCATCTCGCAAGATACGCCGCGCATCGAGTCGTTCCTGCGGCAAGCCGAAGGAACCTGGCTCCTGACTCCGACATCAGGTCTTGATGTATCGGCTCGACTGCAGTCGCTTGGGATCGAGCTGTCGTTGGCCGAAGTTTATGCGGGTATCGAGTTCAGTCCGAAAGAGCCAGACCTCCAACGTAAGCCAGAGACCTCACCAGCACCGTAGCGGCGGCTTCAGTAACTCATCATTCTGCCCCGGATTCTCTAAACTCATGCTCGGGCGAAGATCAGGGCATAGGTGCCCCATATCTGCCAGCGATGCTTGGCCGGAGATGCGAAGTTCGCTCAGTCCTATTTGGTCCCGGCCAGGATCAGCAGCATTGCACCGACGGTGAGCCACGCTGACCACAGCAAGAAGTGCCAGAGTGGGGAGATACGGCGAAGAGGCGTAAACAAGAGAAGCAACAGAAAAACAATGGCAACCGCTCCACCCACAGCGGGCCCGATGAGATAGTACCGCGTTTCGTCCATCTTGGTGCAGTAGGCCACCAGCATGTACAGCGGACCACTTGCCGAACAAAGCGTCAATTGGAGAGCCTGAATCAACAAACGCAGTGACAGATCAGTTTGGGACCAGAACCATACGGAGTAGCAAACGCCAACGGGGAGAAAGCCAAGCAAGTAGGCGATTACCACACCACTTGCGTGACGAGGGCGTGGGGCACTGCCGCTGATCTGTGATTGGCTCATTAACTGGACCGTCCGCCCTTCTGAGGGTACACAGAGCCTGATTCATCGTCTATTGGTTGTCAATCCTTGACGGTCTGGCTCTGAGTGGGAATAGCTGTTCCACACTCCGGACAACGCTCTTTGCTGGCTCGCAGGTCATAGCCACATCTGGGGCACAGACCTTTGCGTCTGCCAAGCCGATTCTGGCGATACATCCGAAACCACCCGTAGGGAGGAATGACCGTCAGAAGACAGATGGACCAGTAGGGAATGAAGACCGGCGGATTCCCGTGTGATGTGCCGAAGCCAAGGCTCTTCCATTCTGGAACATAGACCCGATCTGCGGGGCACTCATACCACCCCCCTGGGGGCGTAGCCCAGCTTGGTGACAATACCCAGGCAATTCCAATGCGTCCTCGCCCTGAGAGGACGAGCAGCCAAGTGTGGTTGTCATCGTGGCTCCAAACAGTTGCCACCCAAGTGCTGCGTACCCAGATTGTGACGGTTGCCACGCAGAGCACGAGGGACAGAGCCGCGCAGATTGTGAACAGCCACCGATGCATCGAGCGACATACTACCGCAAGAGGAGCGGGGGTACGCCCCAGATCTTGAGGTGATGGGCAGGGATCACCGAAGTGGCCTTCCGCCCTGACGTCTTGGCGCTTTCCCATCACCTTTCGTCGCTCCCCTTTCATCTTCTTGCCTCGCCAAAATCGCGAAAGATTTTGGATTTCCCCTAACCCCTTGTAAACACTCATCTCCCGCCTGCCGATTCTTGCGAGTACCCCCTTATTATGGGGGGACGTGTTTTTCCTCACCCCCTGACCGTCACCGGCCACGCTATTTGACAACCGAATACCTCTATTCCTACCGGACAAGTAGGAGTGTCCACCGAAGATGCGCATCGAACCTGAGCACCTTCCCATAGATGGTGATCTGCGCAACACACCGCCCGCCAACTGTGCGCGCTAACCTGAGCATCTTCCCCTTCGCCGCTCGGCCGCGGAGCCTGTCCCGGTGCGCCGGGGTCGCTTCTGCCACGTTCGTGCCTGAATCCCAGCATGCCGCAGTTTGCCCCACGCGGCGGGTGCTCTCGGAAGAAACCTGCGCACCTCCTCCCCTCACTGGACTGTAAGGGCTTGTGATACCGCCAGTTACGATGGGCGCGGAATATGCACACGCAACCTGCGCATCTTCCCCGTACGTGGGTCGTCTCGCCCGCGAGCGACACGCCTTCTTCATCCTCCGCCTTCATACTTCCTCCTTGGCGTGAGTTATCCACAAGCGTCCCGAACTTGCGCATCTCCTCCCCGTACTCCGCCTTAAATGCCTGTGAAAACGCTACTTACGATCCATGGGGTACCCGCGCGAGAACTTGCGCACCTGCGCACTTATCCACAATGCCATGCATGGAGAATGTAGGATTCACGAACCCCGCAGATCCGACTCCGCAGGAGTCGGGCCACTACATTTACATTGCCCGCAGCAGCGCCAAGAGCTCATCATCCTGCTCGATGGTCCCGACGCTGATGCGGACCTTGTCGCGCTGGCCGGGCTTGTCGAAGTAGCGGACGAGGATGCCTTTGCTCTTGAGATGCTCGTAGCATTCCTTGCCCCGGCCGCCGGGGACGGTCGCGAAGAGGAAGTTCGCCTGGCTAGGGATGACGCACCAACCCATTCGCGTCAGCTCGGTCGTCAGCCGAAAACGCTCGCGCTTGATGTGGTCCCATGTCTTGCGGGCATACTCCTGGTCGGCCAGGGCGGCCGTCGCGGCCGCGATCGAGATCGCATCGCAGGGATAGCTGTCCTTCGCCTTGTTCATCTCAGCGATGACATGCTTCTGGCCAATGGCAAAGCCAAAGCGCAGACCGGCCAGACTGTATGCCTTAGAGAGCGTCCGGCTCACTACCACGTTTTCGTATCGATTCACCAGCTCGATGCAGTTGCCATCGGCAAAGTCGGCGTACGCCTCATCCACCAGCACCAGCCCATCGTAGCGCTTCGCCAGGGCCTCGATCTGATCCACCGGCACCGCCGTACCGGAGGGGGCGTTGGGATTGGCCAGGAAGATGGCATTGGCTTTGGTCGCGACCAGCGCATCAATCGGCAGCTTCCACCCATCCAGCCAGGGCACGGGAGCTGTCTTGACCTCATCCAGGTCGGCCAGCACGGGGTAAAGCGAATACGTCGGGTCGGGATACGCCAGGACCGCACCGGGCGAGACAAAGGTCATCAGGGCAAATGCCAGGACATCATCCGAGCCGTTGCCGGTGATGATCATCTCCGGCTCGACGCCCAGCACCTTGGCCGCCATCTGGCAGAACGCCCGCGAATTGGGATCGGGATAGCGGCGAAGCTGTTCGCCCTGCACATTGCGGATCGCCTCCATCACCTTGGGGCTGGGCGGGAACGGGTTTTCGTTGGTATTGAGCTTGATGATGCGCGTGCCAGGGGCGGGCTGTTCGCCCGGCGTATACCCGGCCATCCTCTGGATCGCTGGTCTGACAAACTTAAGCGGCATGGCCGCATTGTATTGCTGATGCACCGCCGGGCAATGATCGCCCGGCTCTGTACGGCATCCGAGGTTTGTGGGATTATCGCAGGCTCACATTCAAGGTGAGGAGAGAGCTATGGCACTGGAGAAGAAAGGTTCGCTCGATCAAGGCCCCTTCGGCATCGAACAGGATGACGGCTGGCGGCCGATCGCCGGGACGACCGCCTCGAATAAGCCCCTCAAGAATTACGGCGTCGGGTTGCTTGGGTATACCTGGGAGGAGAATGGCCCTTCAACCCTTGCCCGTAGCGGCGCATCTCCACTGGCGGAAGAAGTGGAGAAGCTGGCGAGTCTGCCCTTTGTCGATGTGCTGTACATTCGCTGCGACTGGCGCGACATCCAGAAACAGGCCGGCCGGCTTGATTATGACCCGGTATGGGCACTAACCCTCGACGCGGCGAAGCGCCATGGCAAGCGCGTCAGTTTCCGGATTCAACTCTCTTCGCCCAACTTCCAGCCGAAGGAGATTGCCATGCCCGACTTCCTGAAGGGCAAGATCCCCATGGTGAACGTGGGCAAGGCATCAAGGGGTGGCGATATCGTATCCGATTTCGACTTCATGGAGCCCAAGTACGATGACCCCGTGTTCCTGACCGCAGTCAGGGAATTGAATGACCTGCTGGCGCGAGATTTCGATGGGAACCCGCTGATCGAATTTGCCGACCTGATGATGTACGGGTTCTGGGGCGAAGGACATACGGGAAACGTGCCGAATCCTTTTGCTGACTATGCCACGGCCGCCAGGACGATGATGGCGATGACGCAGCTGCAGCTTGATATCTGGAAGAAGACGCCGCTGGCGGTGAATACGCAGCCGGACATCAGCAGCGTCGGGAACCGCGAGGTGCAGGACTACTGCATCAAGGCAGGGTGCTGGTTGAGAACGGACAGCATCTACGTGGAGGAGCCGATCCAGATTCACATGATCTCGACTCGGCCGCCAACTCTGCCGGCCATTATTGAGGATGGCAGTTTCCGTCACTACAAGCTGGAGGGACGCGGGACCGAAGTGGACAGTGCCGGTCTGCTCAGTACGGAAAAGTACATGCTGCACGCATTGGATGTGGGGGCAAGCTATTGGGCCTTGTGGACTGAAGGCGACAACCTGGCGGCGTTTCACCGGCGCAATCCGCTGGGGTTTGACACACTGCGATCGAGATTGGGCTACCGGGTACGACCGAGTTGGGTCTGGCAGCGGATTCGCGATGGTAAGGATGAGCTGATTGCGGCGTTTTGCAATGATGGAGTTGCGGGAGTTCCGGGACAACTGCATGTGGCTGTGCGATCGGAAGATGGGAAGACCCTTGCCTCGGGAACCTTGGATTCGGGACAGCCCTTCGCCGGCAGGCTGCGTCAGGCATCGTTTATTCTTCCTGACGGCTATACCGGCAAGACGGTGCACCTGACAGCAAAACTGATCACACCGGCCGGCATGGAGTATCCCGTGCAATGGTCGTGTGCACAGGCGACGACCCCCGATGGAGCTTTGTGTGTGACACTCAAGATGCGCGAGGATAAGGGCTGGCGAAAGGGCGTGTGACCCTACTCATGAATCTCCACCACATCCCGATCCTTCAGTTCCTCGGTTCGATGCACCTGCATCCCGCTATGCCGGCCCTCGCCCCAGACGCGCGCGAACTTCATCTTCGCCGGCAAGTCGCGGTGAATCTCATGGGCCAGATCCTCCACCGTTGAACCGATCGGCAGCGTGTATGGCTTGGTCATCTCGGCCGGCTCACCGGGCTCCTTGGTGAACACGCGGATGCTCGCCAGCAGTTCCCATATTCTGGCGATCCACTTCTCCATCCCTTCGCCTGTCTGCGCTGATACGCCGAAGACCTCCAGTTCCGGCCCATACAGCTCGCGCAGCGTCTCCACCACGCCCGCTTCGCCGATGTCCAACTTATTGACCACCAGCATGGCACAATGATCGGCAGGGTCACTGGGATCCAGCTCACTGATCGGAACCGTCCGCAAGATCAGATCGCGCCCACGGAGCACGCCCAGCGCCGCCTCCGCCTCATCCAGCGCCTCGGCCGTCGCGTCCACAACAATGGCCACGATGTCGGCCGCCCGGATCGTGCCCAGAAGCCCACTGGGGATATGGTCGGCTGTCACCGGAGGCGTATCCACCAGTTCGATCTGCACCTGTTCAAAGTGGCACATGCCCGGCACCGGCACCGTGGTGGCAAACGGAAACTCAGTCACCTTCACATGCGCCCCGGTTGTCTTCTGGACGATGGCGCTCTTGCCGACATTGGGTGTTCCCACCAGCACCACCTGCCCCGCGCCGGCGCGCGGAATGTGGAACAGGTCTTGTGCCTTCTGGGGTGCCCGAGAAACCGCTTTGCGGATGCGGCTGATCTTGCGTTTGATCTCCGCCTGAAGTTTCTCCGTCCCCTTGTGCTTGGGGATGGTGGCGAACATCTCCCGCAGCGCGTCGAGCTTCTCATCATCCGTGGCGGCCGCCTTGTAGCGTTGTTCCGCCTTCTCGTAGACCGGCGTCAGATTGGCTGGCATGGCTCCTCCCGTGATGGGAAGCATCCTACCACATCGCCCTGCCTGAACGGCACGGAAAACCGCAGCGATCGCCTACGCCGACTCTTTGCGCCGTTCCGGCTCGATCTTAAATAGATCGCTTCGACCCTCCACGATCCCCTCATCGATGAGGTACTTGCCGCCGCGACCCTGGTCGGGCAACTGGTACATCAGGTCGAGCATGATCTCTTCGCACACCGCCCGCAGGGCGCGGGCGCCGGTGTCGCGCTTCATCGCCTTCACGGCAATCAGGCGCAGGGCTTCGGGGGTAAACTCCAGGTCCGCCCCCTCCATCCGGAAGAACTTCTTGTACTGCTTCACCAGGGCGTTGCGCGGCTGGGTAAGAATGCTGACCAGCGAATCCGCGCCCAACGGCTCCAGCGGTGCCACCAGCGGCAGCCGGCCGACAAACTCGGGAATCATGCCGAATTCGATCAGGTCTTCGGGCTGCACCTGGGCCAGCACATGCGCCCGCTCATCGGCGGTATCCATCCGGCTGGATTCGGAATTGAAGCCAATCTGCCGTTTACCCAGGCGTTTGCGGATGATGTCTTCCAGGCCGACGAATGCGCCGCCGCAGATGAACAGCACCTGCGTCGTGTCCATCTGGATATACTGCTGCTCGGGGTGCTTTCTCCCACCCTGTGGCGGAATGTTCGCTAGCGTGCCTTCGAGCATCTTTAATAGGGCCTGCTGCACACCTTCACCCGAGACATCGCGCGTGATCGAGACGTTGTTCTGTGTCTTGGCAATCTTGTCGATTTCGTCAATGTAGACGATGCCGCGCTGCGCCGATTCCAGGTCGAAGTCGGAGTTCTGCAGCAGCTTGAGCAGGATGTTCTCAACATCCTCACCGACATATCCGGCCTCGGTCAACGTAGTGGCGTCGCCAATGGCAAACGGCACGTGCAGAACCTTCGCCAGCGTCTTGGCCAGCAGCGTTTTACCCGACCCGGTCGGTCCGATCAGCAGCACGTTGCTCTTGTCGATCTCGACGTCGGGGATTGCACCCTCGGCCGCGTTTTCCGTGTTCGTTACCAGCCGTTTGTAGTGGTTATGTACGGCGACCGAGAGGGCTTTCTTCGCATAGTCCTGACCAATGATGTACTGGTCCAGGTATTCATTAATCTGCCGCGGCGCAGGAATCTTGCTGAACAGCGGGCCGGTGTTGGTGGCCTTGCGCTTCTCCTGGCGAATGATGTTGTGCGCCAGATCCACGCAATTTGAGCAAATGTAGACCTCAGACGGCCCTTCGACCATCGGCCCGACATCACGCGAGCTCTTGCCGCAGAAGCTACAGGTGGTTACGCGCCGACCCCCACCACCCCCTGCACCGCCCCCGCCGCCGCCCGTATTGTTGCGGAAACCGGAGCCGCCCATATTCTGCCCGCCGCCAGGCGGCTGCAATCCACTTCCACCGATTCGACTCATACTGTTTCGCCGGCCTTTCCTCGTGGCAAGCTCAGACACACCCGCCGCAATCGGGACCATCCCCGTGGCAGGCAATTGCACTGGGGTATCTTATAGGGGTGGATGCAGAAAACAAACCAAGGGAGTTTGGGAGCCCGGCGCAAGTTAGTGCCGTACATTCAGACGTGCCTGGGCCTCGCCCCCGGTCGGGTGGTTAGCCGGCTTCTGGTAAATCTTCGGATCGAAGTTCACCAGGTGTGCCATCACCTCTGCCGGTGGCGGCTCCAATTCAGGTGAAGGCTCTACCTGCAGATAGGCAAGGCAACGTCCGAGGATCCTAGCCGACGCCGGTGCCGATACCGTGCCGCCATAGTGCGCAATCGACCGGTCTGGGTCATGCAGCGTCATCGCGACGACCAGGCGTGGCTTCTCATATGGCGCTGCGCCTAGGAAAGTCGAATTGAAGCGAGTGCCACTGTAGCCGGCCTTGCCCTCGGAGATATGGGCGGTTCCCGTCTTGCCAAAGATGTTCCAGATGTACCAGGTGGGCACATCATAGGTCTTGGTTCCGGCGATCGGGTGGCTGATGCCGCTTGCCGTGCCGCGCAACGGCACATCCGCCAGGATACGGCGGATCTGCATCGCCGCCTCCGGGGTCACCGGACGGGACAACGTGGAGACATCGGGGGCAGCATTCCGGCACCTGATATCGCCGTTGGGGTCGACCGTGCCCTTGATGATGCGAATCGGCGGCAGATAGCCGCCATTCGCATAAACGCAGAACGCGCGGGCAAGCTGCAGCGGGGTAACCATCATCTCATACCCCTGGGCCACCGATTCGGTCGAGTGACTGCCCCAACGGGCCAGTGGATTGATCAGGCCTGGGTCCTCGCCGGGCAACTCGATTCCGGAGCGCTTGCCAAATCCAAAACTTACCAGCGCCGGATGCAGCCGCGCGTTGCCCATCTGCTCAGACAGCATGGACATGCCGATGTTGCTGCTCTTTACCAGCACATCCCAGGTGGTCAGCGGCCCATAGCCGTGCGTATCGGTGATTCTTCGGCCGTAGGGTGTCGCCCATGAGATGGCGTTGATCGGCCAGACCCGGCTGGCAGTGGTTACTTGCTGCGTCAGCGCTGGCCCGACGATAAACGGCTTGATCGCCGATCCCGGCTCATACGGTGACACCAGCGCGTTGTTTCGGCGAACATCAGGCTTGGAATCGGACGGGGCCTGCGGGCTGAACGTCGGGTAATCCGCCAGCGCCAGCACCTCGCCGGTATACGGATCCAGCAGGATCACTTCGCCCTTGTCAGACCTGAATTTCTTGCACGCGGCGGCCAGTTCCTGCTCGGCGATCAACTGCATGTTCGCATCGATCGTCAGCACCAGATGCTGCCCGTGCTGAGGCTCCACATAATCATCTTCCGACACACCCAGGCCGCGCCGGCGGGCATCCTTCAGGATACGCTGATAGCCATCTTTGCCGGCCAGCAGTTTGTCATACTTCATCTCCAGCCCGTCCAGGCCGATCTGGTCAGGCTGAACGCCGCCGATGATATGTGCCGCCAGCGACCCCATCGGATACACCCGTCGATTCATGGGCATCAGGCCGACGCCCGGAAGCTTCAGCGCCTTGACCGCCTGGGCTGTACGTTCATCGACGGCTTCGCTGATCCGGAGGAACCGCTGCTGCGACTCATCCGAAATCAACTTGGACAGCGCCATGGGCTCGCGCTCCAGCAGGTTCGCAAGCCTGGCGATGTCCTTGTCCATCTCGTTGAAGCGGTTCTGCTCCTGGTACTGCTCGTGCATGAAATGCGGATCGACATACACGCCGCAATCTTGCACACTGCCGGCAATCAGGGCCCCGTTCGCATCAAAAATGGACCCTCGCCGTGCCGGCAGCACTTCTCCCTGGTGGTGCTGGCGATCGGCTCGCAGCACCTGCTGCTGGCGCCCGTAGGTCTGCAGATAGGCCACGCGAGCCACCAGGCCCAATAGCCCCACGGCGATGCAGCCAAAGAGCACGGCCGCGCGAAGCGGAGAGAAGCTGGATGATTGCGCTGGGGTATCAGTGAACATCGCTTTTCACCGCCGGGACTTCTTCTTGAGGGATGTCGGAATTGGATGGCACCAGGGTCAGCTTATAGTTCTGAACCGTCTGCCGAATCGTCAATGGAGCGGTCGCGGATGCAATCTGCAGTTGCTGGTTCCAGAGCTTGAGTTGAATCTCCTCCATCTCGCTATGCAGTGTGCTGCACTGGTGCAGCAGTTCCATCTTCTGCTGGCGCAACTGCAGAACCGCGATGGCCAGGGCCGTGCTGCAGACGATGCACAGCAACAACTTCAGCATGATGCTCCTCGCACATATTTGACCGGCAACCACGACGCCGGCATCCGCTTCTTAGCCCGCGTTGTTCTTGGCAGGCAGGCGAAGGGTCGCACCGACCTTGAGGTTCTCGCCCTTGAATGCATCACGATTGAGCTTGCGGATCTCACTGGCCAACTGGGCATTGCCCTTGGCAATCTTCCAGAGGTTGTCACCCGACTTCACCACATAAGTCTTCGTCGGAGCTGCCGGTGTGACAGTCGTCGCTGGCGCTGGCGAGGGCTGCGTGGTCGGAGCGACGGCAACCGTCACTGGCGCCGGCGCAACCTTCACGGGAATACGGTACGTCTTGCCCACGACAATCTTGGTCGGGTCCTTCTTCAGAACATCATTGGCGGCAATGATCAACTCGCGATTCCCCTTGGTGTCTGCGCCCAGGAACTTCTTGGCCATCTTGGCGACATTGTCACCGGATACCGCCACATAATCCTGGTACTTCTTCTCCGTCGGCAGCGTCGTAGCGGCCGCCAGCGGCACCAGAGGCGTCGGGGTCGGATTGCCAGCGCCCAACGTCGTCAGGTGTGCACCGGGATCCGCGCTCACCATGTTCTCAACCGGCGGCTTGATGATAATGTCGGTCGACCGCTGAGGAAGGTTCGGGCTTGCCGCCTTCCCGATCTCCATCTCGCTCGTCGGCGCCCCGCTAACAACAATAGTGGTTTTGGGCGCTGCCGGCGACGGAGCGGTAACATCCCCGACGCTGGGCACCTTGTTCACCGGAGAGGTGTTCTGGTCTGGCGTGACGGGCGTCGTCACCCCGTTGGCGGCCTGCCCCGGAACCACAAGGCCCTTTACCACGTCCGGACCGGCCGCCACCACCGATGCAGGTTTCGCATCGCTGTTGTTGACCATGTGATCCGACAGCAGCACACCAACGGCAATCACGAATGCCAGCGATACCAACAGACCGATCTTCGTCTCCCGCGTCATACCGCACCTCGCTTCTCTGCACTTCGCTGCGCCACCCGCAATTTCGCCGACCGCGAACGCGGGTTGCGCTCTTGTTCTATTTCGCCGGGCACCACCGGCTTCTTCGTCACAATCGCCAGTTCGTCTCGCTGATCAGCTTCGCGAAACGCCAGCTTCACGAACCGATCCTCGGTCGAGTGGAAGCTGATAATCGCCAGCCTGCCACCAGCCTTCAGGTGCCTGGGCGCCACCGCCAACAGCGTCTGAAGATTCTCTGTCTCCTGATTCACGGCCATCCGTAGCGCCATGAACGTTCGCGTCGCCGGATCGATCCGGTCGGGCCTGGGCCCGCCAATCGCTTCGTATATCACCTGCGCCAACTCGCCAGTTCGGCGGATCGGCGAAACCCGCCTTCGTTCCACGATCTTCTTCGCAATCCTTCGCGAAAACCGTTCGTCCGCTTTCTGGAAGAGCAGATCCGCTATCTTCTGCTCGCCCCAGCGGTTGACGATCTCGGCGGCCGTCATCTCTGTCTGCGGGTCGATGCGCATATCCAGCGGCGCATCGGTCGCGAAACTCAGTCCATACTCGCTATCAAACAACTGATTCGTACTCAGTCCCAGGTCGGCCAGGATTCCATCCACCAGCCCAACCTGTGCATCTCCAAGCACATGCTCGAGTTGCGCGAAATTCGCATGGAACAGCCTTACCTCGCAGGGCGCATCCGCCAGACGTGCCTGGGCGTATTCCAGGTTCCGCGGGTCGGCATCCATGCCGATCAGCAGTCCCTCGCGCCCGAGCTTCGCTGCGATCGCTCCGGCATGGCCGGCGCGCCCCAGCGTGCAATCCACAATCGTCTTGCCTTCTATAACCTCAAGCAGGTCCAGCACTTCCTGCAGAAGCACCGGATCATGACCAGAGGTCGGCAGTTCCATTGTTCTGTTGTTACCGTCACCTCGCTGCCGGCGGCTATTCCGCCCGGTTCCGCGAGACTAAGCAAAAAGGCGACTGGTGCCTCATGCACCGGCCGCCGTACATTTTCTTCCAGTCAGGCGATGCAATCCTTGCAAACGACCTGGACAGTTGCGATAGTGTAGAGCTGGGACTCCATGTCCCACTCACCATCCCAGTGGTGAGCGTCACTGTCCTCCCTGGGACAGCTCCACGGCATCGCTTCGTTAGATTGTCGACCCTTTCGGGCAGCGCGTGTTACCACGCGCTGCCCGATGAGGTCCGGAAAACGTGGTAATCGTCAGCCTCCATGCCAACAATGTTCCACGGACGTTCCATCGTCTCGCGCCAGCAAGGCATCCATGCCTCGCCGCGCCGTCAGGTATATCGTCAGCGATCGACTCTATACGGTTCCCGGCGGCTGCTGCGTCTGGTGCGATTTCCCATCGTCATCGGCGTACCTGGCAAGCAAACCGTCCGTGAATGCATCCCAGGCCGATCTATTCCACAGTTCGAGGTGATCCTTCACCCCGACCAAAACCACTTCCCTGCCGGTCTTGGTCTTCTTCAGAATCCGTTCCGGTATCACCGAGCGTCCCTGGCGATCTGCCTCGACCGGGAAGGTCATGCCATAGTGAAAACGTTGCCGATCAAGTTCGCTTCTGCCGGCTTCCATGCCGGAAGAGTCATCCTTGGTCAGTTCCGCCCACTTGGCCTCCGAGTAGATCCACGGAACGCCGTTGGTTCCCAACTTGATAAAGAACTTGCAGGTATCCGAGTTCGGGCTGAGCTGCCGCCTGATCTCCGCCGGAATCGAGGTCCGGTTCTTGTCATCAATCAGCAGTTCGTATTCGCCGAAAAAGGACATTTGGATACCTTAGGCACGTCTCGGTACTTGGGCACTCCAATTACCACGACACTGGAAAGCATACCACTTCATACCCCACGGTCAAGTTTTCTCTTTCGATTTTTGTTCAGATCGCTTGGATATTTCCATCCAAGATACATGTAAGTATATTATATATAGATAGTTACAGCTAATTATATCGCGCATGTATGAAGTGGAGAAAAGCGAGCCCATCTGTCACTTTTCCGCGCGCACTTTGGGCTTGCATGGCCAAATCAGGGATTGGAAGCGGACAGATTAGTCCGCTCGGTTCGGGCATGATGGGGCCGCGCTGCAGCAGGCACACCCGCCGCCATGGCCGCCGACGCTGGGGCTGCTCGACTGCCCTGCCCCAACGGCAAACGAACTGAACTGGCGGCTGGTTTTGACTCCCCCGCACTTCGGGCAAGCGGCCGCTTCCGTGCTGCTCATGCTGCGGACCAGCTTCTCAAACTTCGACTTGCAGGTGTCACAAACATATTCGTAAATCGGCACGGCGTTGGCTCCTATCAGGTTCGCTTCAGCAGGTCATTATACTCGTCCGCGGTTTCAGGTATACAAGGTTGTGGTCAAGCGAAGCGGCCCTGGGTCGGCTACCTCGCCCGGCATGTGCTGCCGGCAGCACAGGGCAAAGCGTACCCGCCGCCGCCCTGGGTATCGTCATCGCAGGACAACAAGGGGCGAGACAACCATCGCCGTAGAAGCGACTTTGTAGTCGCTTCCTGTTGCAGGCCTACCACAGCTTCCGCACGCCATCGCGCAGCAGCGCCAGCAGACTCACCTGCGAAAACACTGCGCCAAAACTCGGCAGCACCGGCGGATTCACCGGCAATGATGAGATGCTCGACCTCGATTTGACGTAATTGATATCGGCAACATTGACCAGATTGTTTCCATCGAAATCCGACCGATAGCTACTGGTCGTCTCCGGTAGGCTGCTGCGGCTCTTGGTCTGATTGATATCCGCCACATTCACCTTCCCCAGGCTCCCGCCAGTCGAATCTCCCGGCAGAACATCAAACCGGAAAGCAAAGTTGCCGCCGGCCGTTCCATTGCCTGAAGGGAAGCTGCTGGTAGCGCCGCCTTGGCCGTAACTGGTGGGATTGCTCCATTCCCCATCCAAGGTATTGCCGGCCAGATCGGTTACAGGCGATGTGCCACTGCCTGGAAGAGCCACATACAGCTTATCTGGACCTATGGCTGCTGAGAGAGACCATGTAGCCACATGATCTGCTGCGTTATAGGAGAAGCCCGATACACTGTAGCTGCCAACCGATCCCACCATGGCAAACTGTGCCTGAGCCACGGAGACAGTTTCACTAAAGGCAATCGAGATCTGATTGAGATTCCGCCACGGCAATGTCTGGAGCTGAGCAGTACCCGAGCCCACCGGTATGGCATAGCCATAGATGGAACTTGAACCCGTCGTATTGGCTGCCAGGAAGGAAAGATAGTTCGCATTCCAAGTCGAGCCCCGGACATACACTGCCGTCACAGTCGGGGCAATCTCATCGACATCCGTCACAGTGATCGTAAAGACCTTCTCAAACCACAAACCTTCCGAATCGGTGCTACGCACGCGGATCGAGTAGCTGTCTTTGGCCTCATAGTTGAAGCTCTCCGCCGTCAGAAGTTGATCGCCGCTGATCGTGAAGCTGCCATTGTCCGCACTGCCCACTCCGCTCACCAAAGCATACGTGAACGCAGCGCCGCTATTCGGGCCGGTGACGCCCAGCGTGCCCACCACGCTGCCCACTGGCTGGTTCTCAGGAATGCTGGCAAGCGAGAGCGTCGCCTGCATGACACTGAGCGTGCGGGAGGCGTTGTCTGTAGTGACATTGAAATTGGCATCGCCGCCATAATCGAAGGTAATGGGATACGGTGTTGCCGAAACTGGAATGGCTGCGGTTGGGTAGTCCAATGAGAAACCGCCGTTGCCTCCTGTCGTGGTTGTTGTCTGCGCTACGCCGTTAATGGTGACTGTGAGAATCTCCCCGTTGGGAACCGGTGTTGTCCCGGCCGCCAACGTACCGGTCACGGTGATCTCGGAAGTGCCATATGCGATGACGGCTGGTGCGCTCAGGCTAGTGAAACTCGGCGTAGTGGCATTGACCTTCAGCGTCGTCGAACCGTCACTGGTCCCGATGAAACTGGCGTGCCCTGAATAGTTGTAGTTGATCGTGTACGGTGTTGCTGACGCTGGGATGCTGCTCGTCGGAAAATCCAGCAAGAAGTGGCCCATGCCACCGGAAGTCGTAGTCGTGTGTGCGACCCCATTGATTGTGACCGTGACCGTATCGCCATCTGGAATGGGTGTGCCATTTCCCGTCAGAGTGCCGCGTAAGGTGATTTGCGACGGGGAATCCAAGGGGGACGTCACTACTTCATCTCCATCAGCAAGGAATCGTGAACACAAACCCGCTTCTCATTCCGCTCTTCTTCTGCCCGCTCTCTCCCGCTCTCCCAATCTCGCCCTCTCTTCTTCACACATCCTCACGCCCGGGATGCCTTACAGCCCTCACGTCGCCGAAGATCTGGACCTGCGGCAGACGCCTCGGCCCCGCGTCCGGCCGCGAGAACCGCCGGCCGGCGCCGAAAACGGCTCCTCAAGGCGGAATTTTGCTTCCGCTATGACCGCGATGTGTGGTAGAGTGCAGGAGGAGCCCGAGATTTGGCCCGGAGTGAGATGATATCCGTCCCTGACTCTTTCTGCTAGGAGGACCAAGTGTCGTTGCCACTTTTGCGGTGTTTCGCGTATGGCGTCATGGTGATGGTCCTTGCATGTGTCTGCACGAGAGCTGACGAGCCAACCACCAATCAATCGCCGTCAACTCAGAACGCAATGCTGGCCCTGACTATGGAGATTAGGAGCGTCAGACTTGGACCAGAAAACATACGATGTGAAGTACTGTTGACGAACAACACGGATAAACCAATCCGTATCGGTCAGTGGTTAGTGACTCTGGCTCTCGGTGATCTAGAACTGCGGGACGCCTCTGGACAACTATGGCACGTAAAACCGTTCACCGGGATGGGTGGTGGAACTTTCTCATTTGAGCGAATCCTTCCTCCTCATGTACCGCAATCGCTTGCGGTCTCAACACTCCCTGGACAAGTGCTGGAGATGGATTCGGGACAAAACAGCCGAAGGAGTACGACTTCGCCGACTCCAAATGGAACATGTCATTACAGGTTGGCTTCCACCGTCAGGGTCTGCGATGTTTATACGCAAGATATGGAGCAATCCTCGAAGATCCCGATAAAGATAGAAGGCGATACGCTTGTTGCGCCTCGGGTCGAAAAGAAATAAAACAGGGGAGCGGAAAGAGGGTCAAAGCATATTTCATCGGGCACTTGATCCTGCGCACCTCGCCCCGGCACCGTTGTACGGGTCGTGGAACGCCTGCCGGTCGCTCTCCTCTCCTGCCTCACCCCCGGGCCACAATTCGGTCTGCGCCTTGCTGACGCTACATCGGCCCCTGGGTACGTCTTCCTCCGTTCCCTGAGTTTGGCTCTCTCTAATCTGCGCAAATCGGCGAGAATCTGCGGATCGGTGCGCCCTCATCTCCCGGACACAATCCTGCCTTCGCCTTGGTCGCCTTCGACTTATCCACAAATCATCCACAGAAAAGTCGAAATATTTTTGGCTTTCGTTAACGCCTTATCATTCCTTAACTTCCATTTTTGGCAGCCTCCAAACCACCCCTTATATATAGAGGGATGTGTGTTTCTTCCCGCGTCCCGGCTATTTGACAATCGAATACCCGCACCACCCAAAGCCCACCGACTCACCGTCGGTGGGTCATTCCCTGGCATCAGGTTTGCAGGCGCGATTCTCAAGCCAATGTCCCAGAATGTCCCAAAGTGTCCCACTTTATTTCCGAGCCGCCTCCGAGGGTGAACCAAAGTGGAACAAAATGGAGCGCCCTTCTGACTTCTGACCTCCGGCCTCTGACCTCTGATCTCTTCGTCTCCGCAATCCGCTATCCGCTTGAAGTTCATCCCGATTACATCGGGTCTGTTCCCGGGAAGTTATCCACAATCACCCCGAACCTGCGCACCTCCTCCCCCAAGTTCGCCGTAACTCCCTGTTTTTACAGCGGTTGCCGCATAGGGGGTACCCCCCTCGAGAACCTGCGCATCTCCTACTTATCCACAATCGCTCACGCCCTCGCATCCTTCCCTTTGCGCGCCTTCTGCCTGCGGGGTAGGTGGCGCAGGTTGATTTCCACATCCCTTAACGTATCGTCGCCGCCGTGCCAACTCCCATTGCTGGCTCTCCAACTGAACCGGCCGATCAACGCAGGATGCGGGTCCTGGTGATATCGCTCGCATTGATTGGCCTGATCATCCGTGCCGGCCTGCTCACACAGTGCCTCTGGTACGATGAGATGTTCCTGCTGCGGCAGTGGGTCTCACGCGATTGGGCCAGCATCGTCTCGGGCGACTATCTTCCAAACAATCACGTCCTGTACACACTCTTGGCCAAGTTCTGCGCGGAACTCACCGGGTCGGATCTGAGCATCGTTAGCGTCATGATTCGGCTGCCGGCCGTTATCGCGGGCATCGCGGCCGGTCTGCTGATCGCATGGCCGATGCGACGAGCCAGCATGCGTGAGTTCTGCCTCCTGGGCGCGCTGGCAATGACCCAACCGTGGCTTGTCTCCTTCAGCGGCTGGGCGCGGGGATACACACTGATGCTTGCCTTGTGCCTGGGGGCGGTGCTGCTGCTCTGGAACTCGCGCTGGCGCTGGTACGTGCTGGCGATGACGGCGGCCATCTACACTCATCCCCTGGCCGTGGTCGCACTCACCGGCCAGGGCATCATGATCGCACTGCTCAAACGCCAGCATCTGCGCCAGTGGCTGTGGGCGGCCATTATCACAGGGCTTGCATCAGCTCTGCTGTATGCCCCACTCATGCGCGGCGCAGTAGGATACTTCTCCCAGCCGCAATCACCCGCCGAAGGGTATGGCGAGTTCCTGAGCCAGAGCCTGCTTGGAGTCCAGTGCGCAAACGTATTCTCCTCCAAGGTTCACATCGCCCTGGGCATGTTCATCTGCACCATCGGCGCCGCTCTGGCATGGAAGCGCGAGCCGCTGCGTCCCCTGATTGCGACATTCGCCGCGACCTCTCTCCTGGGCGCTTTGGTACCGTTGCTACTCCCATCCGCTGGCGCGGCAAGAGCGATGGTGTGGCTCATTCCCCTTTATGCAATGGGCATATTCGGCCTGGCATTACACGCACGAAAATGGATGCTCCCGGCGATTGCCGCCGCATTGCTCTTCTTCGCCGTGGTGATCGAGCGCGAGATGGCCATTCCAGCGCAGCCCATCGAAGAAGCCCTCATCAGCGCCCGCAAGCTCGCACAGGACCGCCCGGTGGCGGGAGTCTATATGGCCAGCGATGAAACCAAGGTCATCTACGGCAACCTCGATGCCGCAGCCTACACGCTCCCGAGCCTCGAAGAGCTTGCGCCATATGGACCAGTGATGATTGTGTTCTACCCCGACAATCTCCGCCGCGACCAAAACGCCATGTGGCAATGGCTGGAGCGACACTACAAAACCGCACAGGTTCTTCCCGGCCGCATTTCCAACGTGCTGATTCTCGAGCCACTGCCAGAAGCGACTACGCTGCCATAGCTCCGCATCCCTCTCACAGCGGTATATCCGGCGTCTGGAAACCCTCCGGCAGATAAAGCTGTGGCGCAGGAATCGGCTCTTTCGGCGTCGATGGACTCTGCCAGAACAGACGGACCCACCAGTCGCGCGTGCCCTGAAACGCGCCCTTGTGGAACTCAACGCGGATGGGATATTTCTTGCCCGCCTCCAGCTTGCCCACGGCCGCGGAGTTCACGCCCGGCTTATCCCACGCATCGATGATGAGCTTCCCATCGAACCACACTCGCCCGCCATCCCTGCAATCCAGTGACAGCGTGTACTCTTCCGAATTCTTCGCCTGCACAAATCCCGTCCAGCGGCAGGAGATGAAGTGGCCGTTCTCGCTGCCAGCGCGGCTGTTCAGATACCGGCCATCCCATCCGTTCTGTTCGAAGAACAACCGTCGCTCAACTCGGACCGCCGGGCTTTGCAGAGGCGTCAACTCCGGATGTCCCTCCGGCGCCGGCGGCGCTGATGCGCTATCCAGCTTCTCCCCATCGAAGTACTCGCCTTTCAACCCGTTCCCGCAGCCCACCTCAGGGCCCACCGAGATCGGCAACGTTCGGGCATGGGTCTCGCCCTTGTCATCGGTGACAGTCAGCGCCACCGTATAGTCGCCCGCCTTGGCATAGCCGTGCTTCACATTCACGCCCTGCCCGCTCGTGCCATCACCAAAGTCCCATGCATAGCTGACGATCTTCCCATCCGGGTCCATGCTGCGGCCGGCATCGAAGCTCGCCTCCATGCTGCCCCAGGGACGCGATTGCGTGAAGCGAGCCATCGGCGGCTGGTTCCCCTTCTGCTCCAGCGTCCCAATATATTCCGTCGAGATCACCAGGCTGTCGAGATAGCAGCGCTGCTCCTTCGGGCTGCCATTATGGTAATAAGGCCCGAAGAGAAATTGGTCGAAGAGCGTGCCACCGTGTTTCTCATCCACCAGCGGCAGGCCCGGCAGGTCGCTCACCAGCTTGCCATTCACCCACAGCTTCAGCTCGCCGTTCTCCTTGCCCGCATCAGACAGCCGCGCGTAATACTCCACACAGTGCCACTTGCCCAACTGCACCTTCTCCGGCCGCGCCATGTTCTGCGGCGTCTGGCCGCGATTGCCGCCGTACTTGCGCAGCACGTCGGCGTAGCCGTTATAGCCCCACTTCTGCTGGCAGGTCGCCACGCGCATCAACGTGTCCGCGCTCTTCCAGAAATCCAGGTAGATCGTCGCATCAGTATTCGTCGGTGCGCCTTTATAGCCGGCCATCACATACGAGTCGTGCGGCCCGTATCCCTGCGGCCATTCCCACCCCTCAGGGAAGAAACGGTAGTAGCGGCAATAAAACTCTTTCACCCCGCGCAGCTTGTGCGCAGCCCAGCCCCCGGTGTTTCCCTTGGTATACCGAATCCTCAGGCACCCCTTGCCCGTCCTGGGCGTCACCTCGGGCTCGCCCGCGATATACAGCCCCTTATCCGCGCCCCACTGCGATATATCCCACCACCCGCGCTGCGGCAGATTCACATCCTCAAAATCCTCCTGCAGCAGCACCTCACCCCAAGCCGGACAAGCCACCAGAATCAACGATGCAAGGATGATTGCTCGAATCATGGTGTGCCCATTCTAACCGACGAGAACGCCGCCATCGACATTCCGCGATCACGAATCCCGAATCCAAAGTTCCGAACGCATTCAACTGCGCACCCTCACTGCACTATCTCACTGTCGCGCCACACTCCGGGCAGCGATCTGATTGCAGCATGAACAGAAGGTAGTTGCATTGTGGGCATCGGGGCTCTTTCACCTTGATCTCGAATCCCAATCCACATCCTGCACATCGCGCTTCACCAATCTTCAGCGTCTGCTTCTTCTGGCACACCGGACATACCACAGTCATCGTCTCTACAGGAGGCATCTCGGTGGGCCGAATATCATGCCGATTGAGTCTGGTCAGCACCACAATCGCCAGCATGCCACACCCTGTCAATATTCCAGCGGAGGAAGCCAGCCGGCCCAGCATATCCACATCGGCGTGCTGTTTGTCGAGCACGATCACCACATCCAGTAACAATCCTGTCACCGCCGTGGCCGCCATCGTTGCCCAAACCACCCACTGTTGCTCATAGAGCAATTGCACCTGCCGCAGGAGATTCCAGAAGACCCCTATGGCCGTCACCGTGATCAAACACTCCACTGTCCCGTTGCTTTGATTGATGTCCATCCAGATCGCCGTCAACAACATAGCCAGTGCTATTGCCCCACACAGCAATGCGATCCACACCCACCATCGTCGCATGGAGAATCTCACAACCAGCAGGCACCCCAGCGCGCCCATCATTGCAATCGCCCCCGCCGAGCCCAGAATCATTTCTGCAGATTTCGCAAATGAGCCATACTGACCTTCCACTGGCCACCACAAGCCTGCCAACCACAATACCGCCACCAAACCTGCCAGCACCAACCCACTGACGGATGCCAGTGCAAACCCTTGCCGTTTTCTGCATGCCAGAGCCAGCATGGTCCAGATCGTCGTCGCCGCCCCGAAGAACATCGTCAATCCCACCCGCTCTTCAAACCACCATCCCCAGCCAAACCACGCATTCGCATCCCAGATCAAGAGTTCCGCAAGCATCCATTCCACCACCACCGTGCCCATCCCTAACAAGCCCGCAGCTTGCGTGCGTTCACGCTCGGACATCGCCGAGGTCCACATCAACAGCCCGGCCGCCACCGCCGTCGCAAACATCGTCCCCACCACTCGCCACGCCGTTTCATGTGCCGAGAACAACACCGCCAGCACTCCGCAAACCGCCGCCAGCGCCAGCGACCAGAGCATGACCCGCAAGAGCACTCGCCGAAATCGCATATGATTCCTCCTCGCCCGGCATCATACCCGCACTAATCACGAATCTAACTGTACCTCATACAGCATCTCCGCTCACACAACTCACAAGCTATGCGCCATGTCCGCCGCCAAACCAGCATCTACGGAATCGCCCTGGGACAATAACACCGGCTATGCTGCATGTGCATCTACTGGCTCCCGCACCGCCACACCCCGAGTATGCCTCGGATCGCGCACCTTCCATGCGATCCAGGCGGCCGCGACGATGCTCACCGCCAGCGATGCCCCCATCATCGTCCGAATCCCGTACCCCCCTGCCAGGCGACTGCCCAATATCGGCGCCACCATCGCTGTCATCCCCACGATGATGTTCCCGATCGCCACGTGCGCTGAACGGATTCGGTGTGGGCAGCTCTCCAGCACAAGGTTCATATAAGAGACCGACATCGCCCCGCGAACACCGCCGGCACACAGCATCGCCAGCAGGCAGCCGATCGGCCCGGCCACCAGCAGAACGCACAACAGACAGGCAATCTGGAAGAGCGCTCCGGTCAGCACGCCAACCCGATGCCCAATCCGGTCGCCCAGCCGGCCGAATACAATACAGGCAACCGCCGCTCCCAGCGTCTGCGCGGCTCCAAGAGACACCAGTAGTGAATCCGAAAGCTTCCCACCCGCATCCGAAAGATAGTACATCGTGATATACGGACCCACACAGAATCCCGCATACGCCAGAGAGCGCCCGATCAGCACCGCCCGGAAGTCCGCCGTCCGCAGACTCTGGCGGGCCGCCGCCCCCATATCGCGCAAGCGCGCAACGGCCTCTTGCTCCTCCTGCTCGGCTGGATCACGGATCGACAGGAATACCGTGATCGACACGACGGCCAGCACCATGGCGACCAGATACAGCCAGCCAAAGGTACTCAGGTCCGGGTACAGCTTGAGGATCCAGCCGGCGATCAGGGCGCCCACTACGCCAACCAGGCTCGACAATCCCCATGCCAGCCCTGTCACCCTCCCGCGGATTCCCTCGTGGAAAAGGTGCGCCAGCCAGTCTTGCCACGCCGCGATCACAACCCCCATCGCCAGCACAAACACCGACCAACACGCCATCACCATGACCACCAGCGCCGCCGGGCTGATATGGTGACGAAGCAGGATCAGTACGCCGATCAACCCTAGAAACGGCAGCATCGTCACATAATGCCAAACGACGATCTTCACCCGCCGCGTCCGTCGTTCGCGAAACAGATAGATGCCCGCGAGTTGCATCATCAGCATCATGCCATCGAGCATCGGCAGCAGGCCCACGGTGCTCTGCCGTGCCCCCAATTGCAGCAGCAGCACCGTCAGCACGGTTGCCACCGGCACCAGCGACCCTTGGAATCCCCAGATGACCTCGCCGGTCACATTACAGATCGCGTTATGTCGTTCCTGGGGCTTCACGTTGGGGGCGCTATCATGCAGAGCCTCGGGCAAAGATCAACGCCGGTCTTTGCTCTGCAGCATCCCCTCGCGCCAGCCAAGCTGCAGAGGCGTCTCGCCACGGCAGAACGCCACCAGCGGCCGACCTACCACCTCGCCGCGCCAGCCCTGCATCACACGACAGCCGGCCGTGTCCTTTCCTCCCGACAAAGCGCGCAGCATCTCGGCAATATCACCGCGCGTGAACGCAATCTGCGGATCGATCCCGTGCGCCATGCACATCGACTGCGCCACCGCCAGGATCGAGTCAATACGAAACTGATCCGAGGGCAGCTCATCGCTCTTGCGCATCTCGGGCTCAACATGAATCCCCTGCTGCAGACCCTGAGCGATCGCTGCAAGAATCTCTCCGCCATGCGCCACCCGCACCGGCCGCGGCAGGCCATGGATATTCTGCAACTTCTCTTCGCTCGAGGGCGCTCGACGCGCCATATCCACCATGATCTCGTCGCTCACCACCGTTCGCGGCGGAAGGTCGGCGCTTTGTGCTGTCTGGTTGCGCCAGATCGCGAGCTCGCGCAGTATCCCTAGATGTTTCGCATCCAAGGCCCCAGCCCCGCGGATCTTCAGAAACGATGTCTCGGGGCTGAACTGGTACGGTGGCGCCTGACACATCGCCTCGCACTCCTGCGCCACCCACCCCATCGCCCCACCAGCCTCCAAAGTCTTCCGCAGCTCCGCCCACGCGGCCGGAAGATAGCGCACATCATCGGCCGCATAGCGCACCTGCTGCGTCGAGAGCGGCCGCTGTTGCCAATCCGTAAACGTGAGCCCTTTGCCCAACTTCACCTTCAGCGTATGCAGCACCAGCCGTTGCAGCGAAATCGGGTAGGGTAGCCGCGCAAAGCCGGCGGCAATCTGCGCATCAACCACTCTCACCGCCGGCCGGCCCAGAATGCGCGTCACCGGCTCCATATCCTGCGCCCCGGCATGCACGATCTTCTCCACCGAAGCATCCGCTAGCACTTCCCACAACGGCTTCAACTCGATCGGGGCCAACGGGTCTACCAGGGCGATCTCCGCCGACGTCGCAATCTGGATCAGGCAGAGCTTGGGAACGTAAGAAAGCTCACCGATGAACTCGCTGTCAAACGCAAACGATCCCGCCGCCCGCAGTCGCCCCAGCAGCCCCTCCAGCAACTCCTGGGTATCCACAACATGAGCCTTGTCGCGACAGACCAGTTCGTGCTCACAATGAATCGGTGCGGAAGCTGCGCCCGTATCATGGGCAGCTTCATGGTTGCGAGTGCGAAACTGGCTCCGCCAGGCATGCGAACGCTTCAGACTCTCTGCTTCGGACATTGCGCCATCCTACCCGTCAGCCCACCGGCGTGGAATGGACCAGAATCAGCACCTTCCCGCTCTTGTTGTCAAGAAGTAGAAATGTCATGGTTTAAGCTCAGATAGAAATGTCATGTTTGTCTGGGCGATTGCCGGGGGTGGGCCGGCCGCTGAGGCGCAGCCG
>CAIQIQ010000101.1 GCA_903871935.1 uncultured Phycisphaerales bacterium | reverse complement strand
GGGAAGAGTACGGCCTTTGACGGCGAGGCGGGTGGCGGCGACGGATTCGACGCTTACCGCGCCGGAGTTGTTGCCCCACTCGGCGTTGGTGCGGACGTAGCTGATGACGGCGGCGATGTGTTTGTCGGTGAGTTTCGCGCCAAGGGCGGGCATGGCGTTGTTGTAGCTGGCGCCTTTGACGGTGATCGGGCCTTCCAGGCCGTTGAGGACGATGCGCTTCATCCAGGCGGGTGTGCCGGCGACCCATTCGGATCCATTGAGGGAGGGATATTGGCCGGGCAGGCCCTTGCCGTCGGCCTGGTGACAGGAGACGCAGGTGCCGGAGAAGATGCGTTTGCCCAGGGCGATGGGGTCTTCGACCGGTTGGCTGGCGGCGATACCCGCGCCGGAGCCGGCGTTTTCGTCCAGTTCGTAAGGATTCCAGCCGGCACTGTGGGCGCCGAGATACCAGCCACCCCAGAGCAACAGGGCGCCGAAGATGCTGATGAGCCAGAGGGGGACGGGTTCGTAGCCGTCGGTGGGGTCGGCAGCGGTGTCGCCGTCGAGGTGGAGTTTCTTGTTGTCCTGTGGCTGCGTCATCAGTCTGATCCTTCACCTGCAATCACTTCAGGCGGCCGTAGTTGGCGGCCGGAGGAACTTCGTAGGAATGGTCGAGGCTCTTTACGTAGGCAACCAGATTCCGGGCATCTTCGGTTGGTACGATCTCATGGCCGGCCGGCACATAGGGCTCAACGGACTTGACGCCGGGGATCTTGGCTAGCTCCTGCCCCTTGGCTGGATCGAAGCCGCCGACATAGCGCCCACCACGCTGCTCGACGAGATTGAAGCCGGCGGTCTTCAGCTCGGCGAGGGCCTTACCGGGATCGCCGGCGATGGTGATGAAGACGTAGTTGAACTTCAGGGCATCGGGCGCCGGCGTCTGGCCGATCGGCCGGAGTTCGAAGAGGAAGGAGATCGGCGCCATCATCGAGCCGGGAGTGATGAGTTGGGGGTCATAAAAATGAGTGAAATGCCAGTTGTCATTGGTGAGGCGAGCGCCGACGTTGGCCAGGTCAGGGCCGGTCCGCATGGTCCCCAAAAGCACAGGACGATCGTAGATGTAGTCCTGCGGGTTGGATCGGCGTGAACCCCAGCCGCGCTCAAGGTCGTTGTTATAGGTTCCGCCGCGGACCTGCTGGGTGTGACAATAGACGCAGCCGTTGTGCTGGTAGATCTCGCGGCCGAGCAATTCCTGGCCGGTGTAAGGGCGCGGATTGGCAACGGTCGAGCCCTCAACTACGGTGGCCTGGACGTTCTTCAACGAAGCAGCGGGAGCGAACACCAGGCCGATCCAGGCGCTGATGAAGGTGATGAAGATGCCGAGGAAAAGTAGTGGGCCGAAGTTCATCACGCACTCACTTTCTGTGGCCAGAGCATCGTTCTTATTCGCGTCACGCCGCCGCCGAAGAGATTCCAGAAGACAAGAATGGCAAAGGCACTGTGGCCCAGGAAGATCAGGATTCCGGAGAAGGTGCGGATCCAAAGGTAGGGAAGGACCTCGTGGAGGACGGTCATGAAGGGAATGGGCTGATCCTGACGGGCCTTGAAGCGGTCAAACCAGGCTTCAAGGCCCGAGATGAAGCCCTGTTCCTTGATCAGGTCGTGCAGTGGCCGCTTGGCCTGGTTCCAGTCGAGCCCCTGGATAGCCCCGCCGATGGTGAGGGTGAAGAACATCAGCACGATGCCGATGGCGACACACCAGAAGTGCACGCGCATCAGGTGAGCGGAGAAGAATTCGCGGCCGGTAAGGCGCGGCATGATGTAGTAGACCGCACCGAACATGACCATGGTATAGAAGCCGTAGAGACCGAGATGGGCGTGGGCGATGGTGTGGTGGGTGAAGTGGAATGGTTCGTTGAGCACGCGGACGGACATCATCGAGCCCTGGAAGCTCACCAGGGTGTAGGCCATGGCGCCGAACACCACGAAGCGCAGCACGGGCGAGAACTTGAGCATGTCCAAGTGCTGATACGCGGTGAGGTGATGGTTGATGGCGGTGGTCGTGACGGGGATGAACATCATCACGGAGCTGACAATCGACATCGTAATCAGCCAGGCCGGGATAGGACCGGCGATCAGGTGATGGGCCCCGGCCCAGTTGTAGAATAGAGCCAACGACCAGAATCCGAGGATGGAGAGGGCATAGCTATGGATAGGCCGGCCGATGACCTTGGGCAGAAGGTAGTAGATGGCGGCAAGGCCCATGGGGGTGAAGAAGACGCCCAGGGTGTTGTGACCGAACCACCAGTGAATTGCTTCCTGCGGGACGCCCTGCACGGCATAGGGTGAGTTCATCAGGACCTGGACGGTGGCGTAGATCCAGGGGAACCAGAACATGGACGCGAAGATGTACCAGAGCGAAACATAGACGTGTTTTTCGCGGCGCTGGGTGAAGGTCATGATCGTCCAGATGGCGACGATCGCGAAGGCGACGAAAAGCGTGAAGGTGGCGTACTGGGGGAACTCGATCCACTCGATGCTGTTGGATTGGCCGGCAAGAACGCCGTAAAGGCCCGCGGCGACGCCGATGTTCCAGATGATGGCGGCCATGACAATCATCTGCGGAAAGCGCAGGGGGACGCGGCAGAGACGGCAGACGGTCCAGATGGAGACACCCAGGCCAACCATGGCCGACCAGCCGAAGGCCACCATATCGAGGTGGGCAGGGCGAACCCGGCCGAAGGTGAGGAACGAGATGTTACTGTGGAGGGTCGGGGTATGGAGCTTGATCGAGGCGAGCAGCGCGAGGATGGTGCCGACCATGAGCCAGAAAACCGAGGAGCCCAGGAACAGAAGGACCGGAGCTCTGCAGGAGGCATCGATCGCCTGGCGCTCAGAGAGCATTTGCGCGGTGTTCTGGGCCTGGATGCCTCCAGGATCCAGGCGGTCGCCGACAAGTTCAGTTTCAGTGGGAGCCGGTGCGCTCATGGCGTTTTTCTTTCTTTCGCTGATTCGCCGGGGAACGCATCGGTGCGGAATCCCTGGGGTTCCTCATCATCAAAGATCGAGGTGGCGCCGCGGGCGAAATTGGAGAACTGGCCACGGCGAACGGCCCAATAGAGACCGTAGACCACCGAGAGCATCAGGCAGCCCATGAGGCCGAACATGAAGATGTATGCCAAGGCGCTCATCGCTTGCGTTCTTCAATCAGTTTCTGCATCGCCACCTCGACCGGGAGGCGAACGATGCCTTTGCTTTTGTCCATCCAGCCATAGGTGCCGGTGAGTCGTTCATCTTCAGCGCGGGCCTTGGCGAGCAGGTCATAGCGCTGCTGGTCGGTCAGGCCCCCTGCCACCGAAGGCTCGACAAGAGTGTACTTCAGGGCGATCGCCAGCAGTATGACGATCAGCAGCACGCCCGAAAGCGCGCCAATAACGCCCAGGCCCACCTTGAAGGCTTCCTGAGGCGTGGTTTTGTGGTTGGCGTTACTCACAGTATGGCTTACTCCATATCCGCGTGCTCGATCTCTTCCACGTGCTCGGCTGACAGGGCCTCGACCAAGTACGGATCCATGATCGGGAACAGCGCCACCTTGCGGAAATTGCTGATAAAGACCATGCCAGACAGACCGCCTAGCAGGAGCACGACCGAGAGGTCGATCCATATCCAGGAGAATGGTGGATTCAGTGCCCGCGCTGCCTCCGTGCCGGATTCGGGCTGGACAATCCAGTAGATCTGCAGGAAATGCGACACGAGCATGAGGACGCACATCGAGCCGAGCATGCGCGCGTTGCGTTTCATGGTGGCGCTCATCAGCAGCAGGAACGGCACGACAAACATGCCAGCGGGGAACAGCAGGCCGAGCATCCACCAGGTGGCCGGCTGATCGGTGCCGGTCCAGCGGTGGAGGAACCAGATGGTTTCTTCGGGAATGTTGCCGTACCAGATCAGGAAGTACTGCGAGAAGGCGATATAGGCCCAGAAGCAGCTAAAGGCGAAGGTGAGCTTGCCGATGTCGTGGATGGTGTCGGAGCCGATGTATTGCTGCAGAACCCTGCGGCGCAGTTTCAGCACCAGCAGCGACATCAGGGCCAGGCCCCCTACCACGCCGCTGGACCAGATATAGACGCCGAAGATGGTGCTGAACCAGTGGTAATCCAGCGACATCAGCAGGTGCAGGGCGGCGGCCGTGAGCGACAGGGCATACAGCAGGATCCCCCCGGCCGCCCAGCGCTGGCTGGAGATAGTCCACTTGCCAGCGCCGTCGGCATCCTGGCAGATGGAGTTGCGGCGGAAGACATAGGCCAGCCAGAGCCAAATGGCGCCGCAGATGGCGAGGCTGACGAGGGCGAATTTCTGGCTGAGGAAGACCGCTCTGAAACCAAGCAACGGACTTGCGGATTCG
>CAIQIQ010000100.1 GCA_903871935.1 uncultured Phycisphaerales bacterium | reverse complement strand
GGTCCGCTCGAAATAGGATCGCAGGATCAACGCGCGCGCGTTCACCCGCGCCTGGTTGGGAAAACCGCCGCCATACTGCGCGGGGATGCCGGCGACCGTATCGTAGAGCCTGTCCCAGAACCGGGACTTTTTGCGGCTGATCCGGTCTGTTCATATCTAACAGACGTCATGATGACTTGATTTGACGGATCTTGGATTTGGCCCGGCAACCGGCCGAAATGGGTGGATTTTGAAATCGCATCAACATCCGGGTGATTGACCGGCATCCCCGTCGACAGGTTGTGGCTGACCGTGTTGGAACGCCCGAAAATTAATACATCTGTTTGAAAAACGACATGCGCTCTAACCGACTTCTAGCGGTTTAGCGGGCGCGGTTCGCCATGACCTCTCTTGGATTCGGCCATTTTCACACTGCTTGCAGCACTGGGAAGTCAGGCGGCCCGCTTTTCAGGATCCCGCCGGGGCTTGTTTCGTGTCGCGGTCTTCTGCCGGGCCTCCTGTTCCTGTTGTGCTGCCCGCGCCATTCGCGCCACCACCCACAGATTGTGACTGAGTACCGCCCACCCCACCGCCAGTTCACGATGCTCAAATCCCTTTTCCCGCGTCGGACGTCCCATAAATGCGTTTTTGAAAATCCCGATTCGCGCCTCGGTGCCGGCACGTCTCTTGAGGCCTTCACGGAAGCCCGCATCGTTTGCAAGACGATCCGCAAGTTCCCTGACATCACGCGGGCAGAGCCCGTTGCCAATGTTCATCTCCTCAAGCATTTTCCTGTTGGTTTTGCTCCACAGCCCCCGGTCTCCCCAGACGTTCTTGAGCGCAAGATTTTGTTCAACCACCAATCGTTGGATGGCGGGCTTGACCAACGTGGAGTCGCCGGGATTGTCTTGATATAACTTGTAATCCAGAACAAGCCCCTCGCGGGATTCCCCCAGCCACAATTTGTTGCCGAACTCAACTTCAGCCCCCGCCTTGCCGCGCACCAGCACCTGGACACTATCATCATAAAGGCTCAGTATCTTTCCCTCATTGGGAACCTGGCGACCGCCGATGATCCTTTCGTGCGCCTGCTTGATGGCCGCGGGCAACTGGGCCAGCACACCCTCGATGCGCCCGATGATATGAAGCGCCCGGCCTTCTGTCATATCGGTTTCATTCCGGCGTGTGACGAGCGCTTCCTTATGGGCCATGGCGTGATCGGCGATGCACTTGGCGAGGGCTTTCATTTCACGCAGCACCTTCTTGCGCTGCCTCTTGCTGTCGGCGGTACGGCGTGCCGCGCTCATCTTCATGCAGAGTGTGTTCATTCCGCTCAGAAACGCCAACGGTTCCATGGGCATGCGGTTCCTCAGGCCTGCCTTCCGGATGAGAACCGTCGCTTTCATCAGTGTGCGCACCGCATCACGCAACAACACCCAATCAATCGGGAAATGAATGTCCGCCGTCAGGCAGGTGCTGTCGAAGAACATCTCCTCGCCGTTGATGGGAGAGGCCAGGCCGAAGGGGACGGATGGCGCGGAGTCCCCACTTTCTGTTAGCAATGCCGTGAATTTCTCATTGATGGCACGCACCGCTTCCTCGCCAACCCACCGGCTGAAACGGTCGCTGCTGCTCTTGGCGAACACCTTCACCGCATCGACTTGTCCAACACTCAAAAACCATTGCAGCAAAGGACTGTCGGCCAGGCGCACGCAGAACTCGCGATGGTCGAGGCCCATCAGCCTGCGGGCGATGTTAGACCTCAGCGCCAACACGCTCATGCGGGCGAAACGATCCACTCGCTTGGCGCCGGCCGTCACGACATCGAATTTACGGTCGGGCACCGCGAGATTGATAAACTCCTGCTCCAGGCCCGAGGTTCTTAGAATCCCATCGATGCGCTCGTAAAGGTCGCGCTGCTCGCGGTATTCAAGTGGGCCATAAATGCAAGGAAGTGCTGGACGGAGGGCGGGTTGGTAGGTGATGGTTTGCACAGTTCGCGGTTGGATTCTTTGTGACAAAAAAATCATAGACCACGAATTTGAGGCATGGGAGGCTTTTCGCTCTCTCATGCCTCTTCATTTTTTCCCGCAACCCTGCCCCCTGCCAAGGGGGCTGGGTTCTGGGACAGGCTCTAGATAGGGCCATTCAATCGGATTTGGGCGGGACCTTGGCCAGCACCACGCGGAAGCCGTACATCGAATCCTGATAGGTGGGAGGGACGGCGTTTCTGGATCCGGTGATGAGGTTTTCGGTCTGATAGGTATTCCAGCCGCCGCCGCGCAGCACGCCGAGCACGCTGGGGCCGAGTTT
>CAIQIQ010000099.1 GCA_903871935.1 uncultured Phycisphaerales bacterium | reverse complement strand
GGAACGCGTTCCATCTTGATCTACTTTGGTCCACTGTCAGTTTGGCAGGGTGGTGGGCGGTATTCAGTTGAGAAAGAACGCTGCGTCTACCTATACAGGCGGTGTCGCGCTTTTTGCGCGCAAAGCGCACCACTGGGAGGGGGGATTTGCGATTCTCCATTGGTTTTGGGGGGCGGGGTCGAGAGATCTGGAAAAATTGCTGTAAGTCGCGGTGCGCGCCTGCGCGACACATGCGCAGCACTCCATGTGTTTAGGGGGAGATGTCTCACGCCCGCCCGCCACGGCGGGTAAACTCCGTACCGCTCATGACGCCACGGACGCCACACCAACGAAGAGAAGGGGAGACCGATCCGCAGATTGACGCCGATTTGCGCAGATTCGATATGGGGGAGAGATCCCCACGAAGGGGCGTCGCATGGCCTTGTCCTACGGCCATTGAAGCTATCCTCTTGGCTTCGTCCCTCTTGGCTTCGCAAGACGGCGTTCGGCCGGCCGACGCGGGTGGGTATGGCCGATGAGGGAGTGGGGCGAACGAGATCGAACAGGATACCGGGCGCGGCCGGGCCATGAGTGGCAAGGAGAGGAAGAGAATGGCCACGGATGGCACGGTTGGAACGGGTATGTGTCACACACGGATGGAAGACAGGCAGGCGGAAGGCCGATTGCCGAATTCTATTTACGTCCCCGTATCACGCCTCCCCGTATCACGCCCTCACATAGCCTGCGTCAGGCGTTTCCCAATAGACGCTTACGCAGGTATTCCATGTCAAAACTCCGCTTGCGAAGCTCACGCCCGCGCAGTTCGGGCGACTTGTCGGCCAACGATTCCTCCAACGCCTTGAGTCCATCCTCCAGCGTCTTGATCGCGCCGACTTTGTCACCTTCCACGAACCGGATAGCGGCTAAACTGGTTACCCGACTATCCACATTCAAGCCGGCGCTAATCCAGTCTTGCTTATTCGGCGATTCGAGTGTCTTGCGAAGCTCGGCTATGCGCGAGTAGCGTTCGGCAAACGGTACTGCATAGTTCTTGAGATCGCTGCTGATTGTGTCGCGCAACGTCTCCAAATCGCCAGAGTTTGAGAACTCCCACTCGGTGTAGCTTCTATCCTCGCGAAGAAGGTGGATGGGGCGTGCAATGGTCGATTGCATATCCGTTGCCGCATCATCGTCCAACCATTTGGAAAGAGATTCAAACCGCACGCCGACCCATACGGTGAATGAGGCACCGCCTCGGGCCAAAAGTCGTGTCGGAAACGACAGCAGCGCCGTTACCTCGTTTATGGTCGATGCGTACTCAAGAGATCCAATACGTCGGAAGCCTATCACAGGCACTATCTCGCTCAGGAAACGATCTAGCTGTCGTTCTGCCTCTTTAATCGTCATGTTATTTGGGTCTCCAAAGAATCTTACTCGTACCTGCGATTCGCCCCATCTTTGCATTTTGACCAATAGATTCGCGGAAAAGGGGCCTGGATTCGTATTGGAACGCTTTGGGCACATTTGCGATTTGAAGACCATTATCCGCTCTTTAGTTTACGAATCCATGCCTCTTATCCGGGCGCTTGGCTTCCTCCCCCTTGGCTTCCCCGCTCTCAAGCTCGCTGAATCCCGACCGGATCGGGATCCGGCTGCACATCGGTGCCCTGCCCATCCAGGACAATCAGTTCGGCGAGGCTGCCGGTGGTGAGCCAATGCAGCAGACGGTCGCCAAGGGTGCGAGGGAGCATCACTTTCATGAACAGCCACCAACCGGGCCAGGTGATCAGCGAACCTGCAAACACGCCGGCCACAATCATGGCGAGGACCAGCGCCGACCCGCGCGAGAAGGGCGAGACCGCTTCGGACCGAGCGTAACCGCTCAGGGCCATCCCGAAGGCAAACGTGCTCGCCGTCACGAGGCCCACGATGAGCCCGACGAGCAATCCGCTCTTCCACCGCAACAGCATCGTGCGTGTCACGATGCCAAACAGAATGGCGAAGATCACGGCGACATACGCCTCACCGCTGTTCCACTGGATCGGGAATGGACCGGCATAGTTGCTGACTGCAGGAATCACGCCCTGCTGAATGGCGCGTAGGCTGGGCGTCGGCACATACCGATAGGTGTAGGCACACTCATGGCCACCGACGAGCCAGCCAAACAGAGCGGCGAGAATGATGCCGCCCTGGAGAAGGGTCAGCAGATGCAGCACGGTGGCGGACGCGCGGGCAATCGACTCGCGCAGGATGGGCCGAAGCAGCGACACCGGTTGCACGTGGTCGCAGTCGTCACAACGGATTTGCATCAGCGTGCACTGGGGACAGACCACGAGACTATGTGCAGGCAGTGGTTTGCCGCAGCCATCACAGAAGTGCGGAAAGTCCTCGCCAAATGGCAGGTTCGCTGGCGGAGTGATGGCCTGGAGGTCGAGGCGAGGCATCCGGCCATGACACACCCACGCAAGGATCAACGCCTGCACACGAGCGGGCCAGAAAGCGAAGTAGAACAACCGAAGCACCGCCCATCCACTGAGAGCACCCATGACAAACCATGGCAGCAGGTACAGCAGAAACACCTCGGGGAATAGCGGCATCGGCCGGGGCACGCCGCCGAAGGTCCTCCCCAGATTGCTGTGCAGTCCGACAAAGCACGCCAGGGCATGGAAGATCAAGACCAGGAGCACCGGAACGATGCGTCTGCGGGCATGGGAAACGATGGCGTAGAGCGACCACGAGGAGACCACTATCGCCAGAATGAACAAGGGATAGTCGCCCGAAGATGGCACCTGGCCGTTGCGGATGGCGTTGGCCGAGTCGAGCCCCACGAACCACCAGATGAAACCGGCCAGGCCGCAGAACGCCGCTATCAGCAGCGATCCCAGAACATGCGATGCCCCGCGCAGGCGGCCGAGGATGCGCAATAGCGCCGGCCGGGTGGAATTCGCGTGCTGCTGATGCCCGCACTCCGGACAGCGCAAGGCAAAGAGCGAACAGGCAGAGCAGCGCTGTGGCGAAAGCCCCTGGAGCATGTACCCGCAGCGTTCGCAGAACAGCGGAAGGTCAAAGGCGGCCATCTGAGCCATGATATGTCCAGTCTAATCACGCCAGGAGTTTCTCCAACAGGTCGCATTGGCGCGCGCCGGCATCCGTCAGGGCCGTGAAATCGATGCGGTCGGGCGTGTCCATCGGGCTGTGGTACACGTCGGCCCCCGCCTCTGACAGTGGCCACATCACGGGCAACTTCCATTGACACCACGGCATGGCGTCCACGCCGACCGTCGGCTGCGGCCGAACCGGCACCGTCGCCGCAGCGCGCAGACGAGCCAGGAACGCATCGTCGCAGTTGGCGCAGGTGAGGACCTCATTCTCGCGCCGACCTGCGCCGTCGAGGTTGAGTTGGAATCCGGCCGACGACAGGAAGAGCTGTTTGTGGTCCTGAAACAGGGCTACTGCCCCCCTGCCGCAGGTGTTGGCGCCCCCGTACTCGTGGCCCCCGGTGGTCGCGAGCATGAACCGCCGCGCCAGGTCGGTCCGCCTGAAGCGCTGGGCAATCGCCAGGAGGACGGCGACACCCGAGGCGTTATCCATTGCGCCGGGGCAATAGGGCGCTGCCTCGTGGTGCGCTGTCACCAGCACCAGCGGCGCTACAGGTCCACCCGGCGCCGTCGCCACCACGTTGCAGCTACGGCTGGGGCGGGTTTGGGCGTCCACGGTCAGACGCGCCGGCCGCCCTTCACTGGCCTCGAGCACCGGGGCTTCGCGGCCGGCCACTCCGAATGTGGGGATGGCGATATCCGGCTCGCGCACGATCTTCGTGGACCAGGTTTCAGGCAAATAGCTGAGGATGAGGACCCCCAGCGCCCCTTCGTTGCGCAATTCTCGGCACACCTGGTGTCGGCCGAACAGGCCTGCCTCCTTTTCGCAGAACCAGGGGATCCGCCCGCGGTAGTCGTCGATGATCGGCATCTGATCCTGGTCGAACCGGACGCGCATGAGGGGTCCTTCGACGGTGACACCGGGGCTGTAGTGCAGCGCCCCGGCATGCAGCGCCCGCCCGTCGAGAGTGACTGAGGAACTGCGGTAATCCCAAGCCAGGCAGGTGTACTCCTCCAGCCGCGCCTCCCACCCGTACTCCCGGAGCCGGCCTGCCAGGTACTCCGCGGCGCGCCGTTCGCCGGCGGTGCCGATGCTGCGGCTGCCAATCTTCACGCACATCATCTGCAGGATGTCCCGCATTTCGTTCTGTGTCATCTGGCGTTCCCTTCGTCCCAGGGGCCCGACAAGCCGTCATTCGCAACACGATACGACTGCCCATACTCGTACTCAAGCGACTGTCTCTAAAGTACGCGCGGCTGACGCCGCAGCAGCACGGGCGACACTCGAGACGAGGGCGCTGTATGGAATCCTTCTCCCCGCGTTGTAAGATGGCCAGCCGTTGAGTACGGTTTGAGTGCATCCGGACACTTGGCAATATGAGGATACTACGATGAACGTATTTGTCATGACCGATATGGAAGGGATCAGCGGCATCTGCAAGTCGGTGCAGGTCATGGAGGGCGAAGCGTACCAGATGGGGCGCAAGTACCTCACCCAGGATGTGAATGCCTGCGTGGAAGGCTGCCTCGCGGGGGGCGCCAAGAAGATCGTTGTCCGCGATGCCCACTGGCAGGGGTTTAACTTTTTCTTCGATCAGCTCGATCCCCGCGCCCAGTACATCCAGGGTGGCAGCGCCCGCGAGCGCATGCCCGATATCCGCGACTTCGACGGCCTGATCCTGCTGGGCTATCACGCCATGGCGGGGACGCCTGAGGCGATTCTCGAACACACGATGTCGTCGAAGAGCTGGCAGAATTTCTGGATGAACGGCGTCAAATGCGGGGAAATGGCGATCGACGGCGGGGCCGCGGGCGACCGCGGGGTGCCGGTGATCATGGTCAGCGGCGATGACAAATGCTGCAAAGAGGCCCGCAGCTTCTTCAAGGATGTCGTCACCGTGCAGGTGAAGAAGGGCCTGGACGTTGAGGGCGGGCAGATGCTTTCGCTCGACACAGCCCACCAGCTTATCCGCGAGGGAGCGGCCAAGGCCTGCCGCGAGTACAAACGCTTCAAACCCTACAAGGTGAAGCGTCCGGTGACCATGCGCCTGGAACTGGTCTCGCGCGGCAAAGTGCCGGTGCATCGCCGGGATGTGAAAGTGATCGACGGCCGCACGTATGAAGTCACCGGACGCACCGTCGAGGAAGCCCTCAATCTGCTCTGACGGGCGGGGGATCCCCCTGCTCTACGACACAAACACAAGTACCACGAGTTGAAGCTATGAACCAGGCAGACAATCATACCAGCATGTTGGGACTGTACGGGAAATGGGCAGCGGGACTCATCGAGGGCAAACTGCCTTCGATGTCCTACCGGAGGAGAGAGTGGACGGATATCGGGGAATGGAAGAAGAGCGCATTGGCCCGTCTGCAGGACAGATTGGGGGCTCCAGATCTCGGCAAAGCGCCCGAGGTGACGGTCAAGAAGCAGTATGATTACGATGGCCTGCACGTTGAGGAAATGTCGTGGCAACTTCCCTATGGCAGGCCCACCGATGCGATTCTACTGAAGCCGGCCGGCGCGTCAGGGCCACTGCCGGGAATACTGGCGTTTCACGATCACGGGGGGAATAAGTATTTCGGGACGCGCAAGATCACCAAGACGAGTGATGCTCAGCATCCTGTGATGTTGGACCATCAGAAACTCTATTACGGCGGACGGGCATGGGCCAATGAGGTGGCCAGGAGGGGGTACGTCGTGCTGGTCTCGGATGCTTTCCCCTTTGCCAGCCGGCGCGTGATGCTCCAGGATGTCCCGGCAAACATCAGGGGAGGATTGAATGATGATCGTCCGGAAGAGCCAAAGAATATCGCGGCATATAACGGATGGGCCGGGAATCATGAATCGATCGTGGCCAAGTCGTTGTTCTGTGCCGGCACAACCTGGCCGGGCGTGTTCTTCGCTGAAGACAGAGTAGCCCTGGATATCCTGTGCGCGCGTAAAGATGTGGATAAAGAGAAGATCGGGTGCGGCGGCTTGTCGGGTGGCGGCATGCGTACCGTTTTCATGGCCGGCCAGGATCCCAGGATCAAATGCGCGGTATGCGTCGGGTTCATGACTACCTGGAAGGATTTCCTGTTGAATAAGTCATTCACCCACACCTGGATGACCTATGTGCCGATTCTGCCGAATGAACTGGACTTTCCTGAAATTCTTGGATTGCGCGTGCCGCTTCCGACACTGGTGCTCAATGATACCGATGACGACCTCTATACTGTCCCTGGAATGAAGGCGGCGGACGGGATGCTGAAAGAGGTGTACGCGAAGGCCAAGTGTCCGGAGCGATACAAATGCTGCTTCTATCCCGGGGAGCACAAGTTCGATCAGGAGATGCAGACCGAAGCGTTTGACTGGTTTGATCGGTGGCTGAAGAAGCAGCCGGTGTAGGTTCCACGTCCAGACAGCTCATATCGGTTTTCACCGGCCGCTGGCCCGTCTGATCGGCCGTCGCGATGATGCCGCCTTTGCGCGTGAACGGGCGGGGAAAACCCACGTGCGCAAGTGGCGCGAATGAGCGTTGCAGCGGGCCATTCGTGGTCGTACCATATTGTTGAGTCGGCTGCAGGAACGTACGGAGGCTTGCCTGGCTGTCGGGCAACTCCGTGATCGTGTCTGCATGCCGGGATCAGCGTGCCGCGCGATCGCGACATGCACGGCGCTATAGATCTGGCGCAATGCTGTTGAGCCATAGCGCTGTCCGGCGACGCCAGTGATCTGATTGGGTTCATGTCGGCAGATACAAACAGGAGGCAATCCAGTGTCACTGCAAACTTCGATTCGGCATCATGGTTGGTCCGGTGGTTCGAGGCGATCGGCTGCCGCAAAGGCGGCGAAGTTGGGAAGGCGGGCGTGCTCTCTGGCGGCCGCGCCGGTTGAGATGCTGGAAATGCGCACGCTGCTCGCCGGCAGCCCTGCCATCACGTTTGCACCCCCGGTGCGAGCCTATAGCGCCACCTATGAGAATGTATCACCCGACCCGGTTGATCTGAACGGCGACAGCAAGAAGGATATGGTCATCACGGATTCGAGCGGGTCGGCCGCCAAGGTGATGGTACTGCTGAACAACGGCAGCGGCGGTTTTGGCGCGGGGACACAGGTCTGGTCGGGCACCGTGACGCCGAGGGTCGATGAAGTGGATCTGAACGGTGATGGGAAGCCGGACCTGATCATATCGACCTCGGGATCATTCGCGAGCCCAACGGGTGCTGTGGATGTACTGATCAATAACGGAAGCGGCGGTTTTGCAGCGCCGGTGCACGTATACACCGGCGGCATGGGGCTGTCGGTGGACGAGATCGACCTGAACGGAGACAGCAGACCTGATCTGATTATCGAGGATATGAGCAGCAACGTAAGTGCCAACAGCAAGGTGGTGGTGACGCTCAATAACGGCAGCGGCGCCTTTGCGACGAAAACAACGATATGGACAGGCACGGGGACCGCGTCGGTGACGACTGCGGAACTGACTCATGACAATCGCCCGGACATCGTGTTGACGAAGGCGGGCTCGTTTCCGCTCACTTCGGGTTCGGTCAGTGTGCTGCTGAACAACGGGAGCGGTGGGTTTAGCGCGGCGGCGAGCGTCTATACAGGCACCGGCTTTACGCTGAGCGCTCTGGCCGCGGATCTCAATGGCGACAATGCGGCGGATCTGGTGATTACCGAGTATGGAATCGACGGCGGAACCGTGACGGTGCTGCTGAATAGTGGCACTGGAACCTTCGGCGCTACGGATGAGGTATGGACGGGCTTAGGGATACCCGGGACCTATACCGCGAACTTGAACGGAGACACCCGGCCTGACCTGGTGATTACGCAATTCGGTGACGGAGATACGATCCCGGCGACAGTGGATGTGCTGCTGAACGACGGAAGTGGCGCATTCGGTGCACCCGACACAGTTTACACCGGCAGCGGCACTGCGGTGATGGCGATCCCTGTGGACTTCAATGGCGATGGCAGGCCGGAACTGCTGATAGAGGATTGGGGGGACCCGGTATACACGGTTCTGACGCTCTTGAACGATGGCAGCGGAGGCTTTGCTGCGCCCGTGCAGGTGTGGAGCGGCGCCAATGTGCCGATGGTGCAGCCGGTGGACGTGACGGGAGATAGCCGGCCGGACCTGATTATCTCGCAGACCAACGACACTCCTGGCGGCTTAGGTTCGGTAGATGTGCTGAAGAACAACGGCAGCGGCGGGTTTGGCGCCGGGACAAGGGTGTATAACGGCATCCATCCGACTGTGCTGACAATCCCGCTCGACCTGAACGGAGACAGCAAGTTCGATCTTCTGGTGGAGGATTACGATACCTCTGCTCCGGCGGCGCAGTTGATGGCGCTGCTC
This sequence comes from uncultured Phycisphaerales bacterium, assembly GCA_903871935.1. Lineage (GTDB taxonomy): Bacteria > Planctomycetota > Phycisphaerae > Tepidisphaerales > Tepidisphaeraceae > CAIQIQ01. Next base: position 18,981 of record CAIQIQ010000099.1, on the reverse strand, counting down.
AACGGCGGCAGCGGAGATTTCGGCACGGCCACGCAGGTCTGGTCGGGCACGGACATGCCGGCCATCATTCCCGTGGATCTGACTAATGACAATCTGCCGGATCTGGTCTTGTCGCTCGACGGGGCAGGCGCTCCCCTGACGGGTACGGTGGATGTGATGCTGAACACCAGCACGTCGGGTACCTCAACGAATCACGCTCCGACGGGCATCGCCTTGAGCAGCACCTCGGTAGCCGAGGGTCTGCCCGCGGCGACAACGGTCGGCACGTTCAGTGCCACGGACGCCGATGCGGGGAACACCTTTACCTACAGTTTCATCACCGGGGCGGGCTCGAGCGACAATGGCAGCTTTTCCATCGTCGGCAATGCGCTAAAGACGGCCGCGAGTTTCGTCTATGCGACCAAGAACAGCTATTCCGTACGGGTTCGCGTAACCGATCAGGGAGGACTGACATATGACAAGGTCTTCACGATCAGCGTGACACAAGTTGCCCCGACAAATCACGCACCGACGGATATCGCCCTGAGCAGCACATCGGTGGACGAAGGTCTGCCTGCTGCAACAACGGTCGGCACGTTTGGTGCCACGGACGCCGATGCCGGGAATACCTTTACCTACAGCTTCATTTCCGGGGCGGGCTCGACCGATAATGGCAGCTTCTCCATCGTCGGCAATACGCTCAAGACGGGCGCCAGCTTTGTCTACGCGACCAAGAACAGCTACTCCATTCGAGTCCGCGTAACCGATCAGGGAGGGCTGACGTTTGACAAGCCTTTCACGATCAGCGTGACGCAGGCTGCCCCGACGAATCACGCGCCGACGGATGTCGCCCTGAGCGGCACCTCGGTGGCCGAGGGTCTGCCTGCGGGAACGACGGTTGGCACGCTCAGCGCCACCGATGCCGACGCGGGGAATACGTTCACTTACAGTCTCGTCGCCGGCACGGGCTCGGCCGACAATGGCAGCTTCACGATCGCTGGTAGCGCACTGAAGACGGCCGCGAGTTTCGTCTATGCGACCAAGAACAGCTACTCCATACGCGTTCGCGTAACCGATCAGGGAGGGCTAACGTATGAGAAGGTCTTCACGATCAGCGTGACGCAGGTTGCCCCGGTCCTCGACACGTTTGGGATGGTAAGCGGGAAGGCCAAGACGTTTGCGATCACGGACGGCGATGGCGATCAGGTGACTTTGAGCCTGACCGGCGGCGGGACCGGCACCATCGATGCGAGTCGGCAGATCAACCTGACAGGGACCACGGCCAAGTCGGTGATGTTGATCAAGATGAAGAAGGGCAAGACTGGCGATGGGTATTTCTCGATCTCCGGGATCACGGCCGACGGGGTGCTCAAGAGCATCACGGCCGCCAGTTCGGCGCTTCACGGGGACCTGCTGGTGAATACTGGCAATGCGCCGGTAGTCGCAGGCAGCAAGCTTGCCATCTCTCTGAGCCAGGTGATCGATGGGAACATCACCAGCACGGAGCTGCCGATTGCCTCGCTGGCCGTTCAGGACTGGGAGAACACCGATGCCGTGACGGAGAGTCTGCAGGCTCCGTCAATCGGAACGATCAAGGCGGCCGGCCGCAAGGCCACGGCAACGGCCGGAATGCTCGCCGGGAACTTCCAGGCGAACATTTCGGCGAGCTCGATCACGTCGATCACGGTGGCCGGCGCTCTGCATGGCACGATCCTGACCCCAGGCGCGATCACCACCATCTCTGCCGCAGGCGGCATTTCCGATAGCCGGATTGTGGCCACGGGCGGCATAAAGACCATCACCACATTGTCGCTGCTGAACAGCGATATCCTGGTGGGTGTAGCGAACGCCACCACCGGGCACTTTGCATCGTCCAGCGACTTCGTCAATCCTGCCGCCAAGCTGACTGCGCTGACCGTGGGTGGCAAGACGCTGCCCAAGGGCAGCACCTATCCCGCGTATGTGAGCGGAAGCCACATCTCGGCTCCGACCGTTGGAACGGTTTCATTGTCCAACGTGGCCCAGTCTGCCGGTCCGATCGTGCACGTGGACAATGACCTGGGCACGCTGAAGGTGCTGAAGAAGACACCGGTGAACGCGTCCGTGGCGGATGCCGGCACGTGGAGCAAGGCGGGGATTCGGCCCGCGATCTGGCAGGTGGTGTGAAGTCAAGACGGCATGATGGTTGCCGGGCACACCTGACTGGACTGTGCCGCAAGACCCACTGTGATTAAATGACGGCCTGAACGCAGCCGCCGCCAACGACAGCGCGTCCGTTCAAGGTCACACGGGAAAGGTAGAGGCTATGGCCAGGATCGTATGGTGTACGTGCGTGACTGTTTGCGGGCTTCTCTTGCTCGGTTGCGCGGCTGCGCATGATGCATCGCCCGCGCCCGCGCAACCATCGGTCGCTGTGCGCAAGGTCGCGACGTACGACCAGCTCAAGCAGGTGCTGGAGAATGACGCCCAGCCCGGCGACATTGTCGAGGTGCAGAACGGCGTTTACTATGCCACCAGCCCGCGCATCACCGTCCGCAAGAGCGGCACGCCTGAGAAGCCGATCATTATTCGAGGGGTCATCCGGGATGGCCGCCGGCCGGCGATTGACGGCGCCCGCGTCAACACCAACCGCGGAATGATTACCTTCCCGGTCGGGTCACACGACATCATCATTGAGAATATTGAGGTACGCCACGCGGTGGGTATGCGCCACGAATACGACGCCCGCTTCACTGGGCCCACAACCAGCGGGGTCCAGAAGACAATTCCTGGCCTGGGTGCGGGCAGTACGTCAGCACCCAGCGAGAGAACTTACGGCATCAATGCCGGCGGGATGTTCTTTGAAGGGCACAACATCACCGTGCGTAACTGCTTCTGCCACCACAACGAAGATGGCTGGTTCGCCACCAAGGATGCGGACTATATCCTGATCGAGAACTGCGAGATTGGCTGGAACGGCACGCTCTTTGCCGGTCCGCACAACGCGACGCACAATTTTTATTTCTGCGCCCAGCACCAGATGGTGAAGAACTGCTACATCCACGACCCTCGTGATGCACAGAACTTCAAGTCGCGCGGCACGAACACGATCTTCGCGTTCAACTGGGTTGACGAGGATCACGCTTACTCGATCGAGCAAGCTTCCAACGGCAGCCTCAACACGCTGTGGCTGGGAAACGTCGTCGCCAAGCGCACGAGCGAAGGCCTTTGGCAGGGGCGTCTGCTGGGCATAGGTGACGGCTCCGGCTTGGTGCACGGGACGGTCGTTGCCGCCAACAACACGTTCGTCAGTTTCTTCCCGCGCGATCATTTCGTTTTTAGCTTCCCGTCGGGAGATGCAAATATCGTGCTGGTCAATAATGTCTTCGCCGGACCGGCCGAAGTCTTCGCTTACCACAATGGAAAGGGCACGATCACCGGCACCAATAACTGGATCCGCAAAGGTGTGAGTTCCGTCCCTGCGGGCCTGGAAAATACTCTCTACGGTGACGACCCGGGCTTTAGCGACTACCGGGCCTTTGATTTCCGCCCGGCCGCGAATTCGCCGCTCATCGACGCCGGCGCCTCGTCGGAAAGGTATTCGGCGGCCATCGCGCTGGTGCTGGGCAACGCCGCCAGTGGCACCCCTGCTATTCCATCAGCCCCCTGGCTATCGGCTTTGGAAGAGGTCAAAGGCGCGCTTCCCCGCTTGTCGCCGCGCAAGAAGGATCATGGCTTCGACCGCCGCAGCGCGGCAGGACCCGTGGACGTCGGCGCCTTTGAGTACGTCAAGACAGCAAAGTGATGTTCAGGGCACTATTGTCTACCTCGTGACCTTAAAGCTCTCGGCCGGAAGCCGGCCGTGGCCTTTGATGTCCAGCGCCGCGTTGGAGAAGTTGGCGATAACTCTCGTGCCGTCGGCAAATACCGACTCTTGAACGGCCCCATCGTCTTTGAGGATGTTCAGTTCCTTCATTTCCAAGCCGGAGATCCTGGCATTGAGTTTCTGGACGGCCTGCACATAGGGAAGCACTTCTTTGAGGCGCGGTTCTTCCGGCCGGAAGCGGTAAAAGTAGATTTCGGGTTCGTTCTTGGGCAGGAAGGTGTATTGCAGCCCAAAGGGCATGATGTCGGGGGGTGTGCCGGCGATGGCGTCGATGGCGGACTGGATCTCGGGGCGGCCGCCGCCGAAGTAATAGCGGCTGCCCCATTCTCTCCCGCCCTGAGCCCGGTGCATGGGGTTGTTGTAGTTGTCCACTTCCCACCAGATGTGCTGGGCACATTCGTGGTAGACCAGCATGGTCATGGGAACGCAGTAGTACTCATCGCGGCAGATCATGTGCTGGAACTTGGTGCTACCCTGGTCGAGCCAGGGCGTCAGGCGGCCGCAGAATCCTTCGGTGACGGTGTACATGCCCTTGTCGCAGGCGTACTGGAGGATCTGGCGAATCATGTTGTAGTCATCGCGGCCGGAGGTTTTGGCCGGGCCGTAGTCCTCGTGGAGCCAGTTGGCCGAAAGCGTGTCGAAGTGGACACCTTCGCAGGTGCGGCATTGGTTATCGAGATACTTCTGGACCCAGTTGTATCGCTCTTTGAGCGAGAGGTAGTAAAAGGTGCCATCGGGCATGACCCAGTTGACCTTGGGTTTGCCATCCTGGCCGACCATGATGGCTTTGTAGGGGTCCTTTCCTTTGGCCTGCTTGCCGGCGGTGATGTAGATGAAGGCGCAGGGGGAGTAGCCGAGTTTCTTGATCAGGGGATTGAGGGAGGTGAGATCGAGGTTGTCGACCAGTTTGCCTTTGTAGGGATATCTGAACGGCGCGGTGGTGCCGATGAAAGCGGGCTCGATGCGGGCTTTGGTGATCCCCATGTCTTTCATGGCCAGGAGGCCCTTGCGGTAGTCGAAGTCGGTATCTTTGTGATAGCCGACGAATGCGGTGACGCTGCCGAGAAGTTTTTTTACATTCGGGCGCTGGGCGATCTTCTCTTTCCAGGTTACGAATCGCCCCTTTTCTTTTTCGTAGTCGCGGTAGCGTTTGCAGATGGCGGTGATGTTGGAACGGGTGAAAAAGAAGACGTTCTCGCGCGGGTAGGCGAGCTTGCCGAATTCGGGCTGCTCGACGAACTGGAGGTTGATCGTGCCGGCGGAAGTCTTTTCCCAGACGACGCAGACATCGACATCATCTTCCATGACCGAAAGGAGGGCTGACCTCCTGGCCATCTGGGCGAAGAAGCACATGAAGATGAACGCGGGGTTGTAGAGGGCTTTGTAGAACGCGGGGCCTTTGCCGGTGTGGATGATGCCCTGGGTGTGAGGGACGGCAGACAGGAAGGATTCTTTGTCGGCCGGGCGAAAGACGCCGGGAAGTGAGAGTGAGGATGCGGGGTTATCGATGTTGAGATTGGCGATGACGCGCAGGCGGTCTGGTTCGAGGGCCCAGAGGATGGAGACGTTGCCTTGCCTGGTTTTGTATTGGGTGAGTATTCGTGTGGGGCCCAGACGCGAGGCTTTGCCTTTGCAGGTGAGGTTGACCTTGGAAGCGGACGAGTGGACGGCCTCGTAGCGGAACACGTCAGACTCGAGGCGCTGGGCCTCTTGCGAGACATAACGGGTGGATTCGTCAAGTTCCCAGAGGGTCCTGCCTCTGAGGTCAAAAAGAGAGATGTTCGTGCCATCTTCCCGCATGGACAGGCGCATCACGGCGTTGGATATGCTCAGCATGGATCTGCCTTTCTGGATCAGGAAGTATACGACACTTTGCGTCAGGGGAGGGGGTGGGTATCTTGAGCATCCGGTTTGTTTGCACCAAGTGTGTAAAGGAGAGATGCGATGGACGATCGTCTGGCCGTCGATGGTGGAACACCGGCCGTGAAAGCGTATCCGCCGCGGAAGCTAATAGGAGCGGCCGAGCGGAAGGCCATTGTGGACCTGGTAGACTGCTCCATCGCAAGAGGGTTGGCATTTGACCGCTATGGCGGCACAGAGACCGATGCCTATGAGAAGGAGTTTGCCGCCTGGCTTGGGACAAGCCACGCGACGGCGGTGAGTTCGGGAACGGCGTCCATCCATACGGCCCTGGCAGCGCTGAACCTGGAGCCGGGAAGTGAAGTGGTATGTTCTCCGATTACCGATCCGGGCGCGGTGATGCCGGTGATATGGAGCCTGTGCATTCCGGTGTTCGCTGACACATCGCCGGAGACATTCAATGTGACGCCCAAGTCGGTTGAGGCGGCTATCGGCGACCGTACGCGGGCGATTGTGGTCGGGCATATCGCAGGTGAACCGGCGGCCATTGATGAGATCATCGCCATCGCGAAGAAGCATAAGCTGCCGGTGATCGAGGATTGCGCCCAGTCGCATGGGGCAACCTGGCGCGGCCGGCGAGTGGGATCGTTCGGGACGCTCTCGGCATGGAGCATGATGAGCGGGAAGCACCACACCAGCGGCGGACAAGGCGGCATGGTCTGCAGCGATGACGCCGACCTTTACCAGCGGGCAAGGCGGTTTGCCGACCGGGGCAAGACGCTGGATGAGCGGCGGGACAATCTGTTCTTGGGAACCAACTACCGGATGACGGACCTGGAGGCCGTGGTCGGGCGCGTGCAACTCAAGCGGCTGGACGGATTTGTGGCGCGGCGGCAGCAGCTTGCGGCCCGTCTTGCGCGGCAGATGAGCGCAAATAAAGCGTTCTCGATCGGCGTCATACCGACCGACGGCAAAGGGGCATACTGGTTCCTTCGCATCCGCGTATATCTGGATCGTTTGCGCGTAGACAAGGCGCAGGTGGCCAAGGTGCTCGGGGCCGAGGGTGTGCCGGCCGCGGCAACGTATACCTCGCTGATTCATAAGCAGACGTGGTTCGCGCAGAGGCAGACGTTTGGACAGTCGGGCCTGCCCTGGACGCTGCCGGGCGTGCGCAAGGTCGAGTATGAGGGATGCTGTCCCAACGCGGCGGCCGCCCTGGCGAACCACATGATCTGCTCGTTCCATGAGGACCTTGACGAAAACACGATCGACGCGATGGCGATGGCCTTCGCGAAGGTCGAGAAAGCGTATCTGAAATGAAGATTATTGATGTGCATCAACACCCCGTGTGGCACGGCCGGAATGTGCGTGATCTCGTGGCATATATGGATGCGACGGGCGTGGATGTCGCCTGGGCGCTAAGTTGGGAATCGATCGATGGGGCGCTGGAACCTGGTTATCAGCATATCTCCGTTGGATCATCGTTTGCGGCGGCGGCCGCCTATCCGGGAAGATTCATCATCGGGGCAGCGCCGGACTTGCGGCGCGAGCGCGTGCTGGATTTGATCCGCGAATACCACCGCCAGGGCGCCAGAGTGCTGGGTGAGGTGAAACTCAAGGTGATCATGGACACACCGGAACTGATCCAGGGCTTCCGCCTGGCCGGCGAACTGGGGATGCCCGTGCTGTTCCATCTGGAATTGCCGCGAGTTGTAAATGGCGTGCTGGAGCAGTGGTACCTGGGCGATATCGACGCGGTGGAGAGGACGCTACAGAAGTGCCCGAATACCAAATTCATCGGACATGGCCCGGGATGGTGGGCACACATTTCCAAGGATAAGGGCACGTACGAATCGGCGTATCCTGAAGGCCCGATCGTTCCTGGCGGCGGGGTTGTGCGGCTGATGGAAAAGTACAAGAACCTTTATGCGGACCTGTCGGCGAATTCCGGGTTGCGGGCCATGTCGCGGGACCTGAACTTTACAAAGCAGTTCATGACACAGTTTGCCGATCGCATCCTCTATGGCACAGACTACTGGGATACCCGCATGCTGGATCACCTGCGCAGTCTGAATCTCTCGGAAGAATTGCTCTCGGGGATCCTCTGTAAAAACGCGATGAAGCTTGTGCCGATCAAGGCTTAGCCCTGATGCTACTGGGAATTGGTGCCACATATGACTCGAAGACTCTTCTGCGCCTTTGCGGCGGTGATACTCGTTGGTTATCTGGCGAGCAGGCCGTGCCTCGCAGCGGATGGGGCGTCGTCTGACATAAAGGGCACATCCACAGCGCCCAAGGTCCGTACCAGCGGCAATTATCTTCTGGTGGAGTCGCCCTACTGGACGGTTCGCCACAATCTGCAGGCCGGCGGGTCCTGGGATTCGATCACGTTCAAATACGGGAGCGGGAAGAATCTGTTGGGAGGCCAGGTAGTCGGGCGGATTCGTTGCCAGGATCCGCGCTCAAAGGGTGAGGGCGGCGCCGGGCAATACTTTTATGCTGAAAACAACGACCGTGAACCGAAGGTGAAGGTAGAGGATGGGCCTGAAGGCCCGGTTGTGACCGTTGAGGGCCAATACCAGCTTGCCAAGGCGCCGGCGGCAGGGGCAAACATGCCGCAGAAACTGCCGGTCCGTTTTCGCAGAAGATACGAGTATCGCCAGTGGGGCCTGGTGGCATGCGAACTGGAGATCTTGTGCGACCAGCCGCGCAACGATGTTGTGGAGGTGATTGCTGCCAACATCGTCCTGCGCAAGGGGATGACCGATGCGCTGGTGCGCGATAACCCGGATGCGGGGACGATGCCTGACGGGACGACCGCGGGCAAGTGGCTGAGCCTTGGGACGTCTAGAAGCACGTATATGAACGGGCGGGTGCCGCTGCACATGGTGGTATTTGAAAAAGGCGGCGAGGGTCTGGAGTTCATGCCGGGGAGCGACCTGTCCAAGTGGGAGAAGAGTCTTGTGGCCGACCAGGCACTGGGGTATTACGGCATCGATCGCGACTGGGATAATCCCGAAAACACGCTGATCACGTTGGCCCCCTACTGCATCGCGTATCGACGCAACCCGATACACATTGAGGGAAACTATAAGCTGCGCTATTACATCGCCCTGCCGTTCATCAAGGATCGCGCGACGACAGGGTCGCCTTACATGCAGTGCAGCGCCAACAGCCGGTGGTTGAGCGACCAGCAGCTTGAAACGATCGCCAAGAGCGGGATCAAGTTGATCCGCTTCCATAACGACTACGCCGCGAACGCGCCGTTCTGGCACGATGGCGTGTATCCACCCTACGACGCGGCGGGAATGGCGGAGTTGAAGCGGGTGATCAACACCACGCATCGCCTGGGGATGAAGATCATCCCGTATATCTCGGTGAAGGAACTCCATCCCGATGCCCCGGAATATGCCGCGAACCATGAGGCGTGGGGCAAGCAGATTTCTTCGAACTTCAAGGAACTGCACACGTGGGCCGGCAGCGGCGAATTCGGGCAGTTGATGTGCCTGGAGAGCGGGTGGCTGGATTTCCGGAAGAAGTCGATCGAAACCATCCTGAGCGATCTGCCGTGGGATGGGCTGTACTTCGACTGGTGCACGCCGCATCCGTGCCGCAATCCCGATCACATGGGCGGCGCTACGCATGTCGATCAGGATGCCTTCCTGGACTTTATGTTCTGGTGTCGCAAGCGCGTGGGACCTGATGGGATCATTATGACGCATCTGTCGGGGTTGCCACAGGTGGTCGTGGAGAATATGGCGGACATCTCGCTGATCTTTGAAGACCTGAGCAGTATGGGGCGGAGCATCAGGAGCCCGCTGAGTTTCCCGGTGCAATGCACGTTTATGCCGATTGCCCCAAGACACATCTGCGGCTGGGGCAGGGATAAAGAGGAGCAGCGCTGCGCGATGCTGTCGCTGTTGCAGGGGCATCCGACAGTGCCCTACTCGATGCAGCTTGCCAGCCCGATGGATCAGGAGCCCAAGGGATTGACCCGAGAATTCCGCTTGTTTGGCGGAGTAGATTTTACACAATACCGATTTGCCCGAGCATCGGATCAGGCGGTGACAACTGACCAGAAAGACGTGTTTGGGGCAATCTGGTATCGCCAGGGTGAGGCACTGGTGTACCTGGTGAACCTGGGCGATGGCGAGGCACAAGGCAAAGCGAAGTTTGATGCCGGGTTGCTGATGGACCCGGCGATCGCCGGCAGCGACAAGGCGCTAGCGGTGCGGCCGCGAGGCGACAAGACAGTGCGCACGATTCCCGCCAATCAACTGAAGCTTGAGGGAATGCCATATGCCCTCAAGCCGATGGAATCCGCGCTGATCCAGGTTGATATGGCCGAGAGCCGGTGAATTATGTGGTACGTCTGGATCTGCATCTGCGCGGTGATGATTGCTCCTGCAGTCGCCGCCGAGTCTTCGCCGCGGGAATTGTCTGTTCTTGACTCTGCCAACCGATTCCTGGAGAAGGGTTTCCCCGCCGCCAGGCTGGTTCCATCGACGACGATCATCGATTCGTTTGAGGATTGGGACAGTACCAAGGCCAACTGGATGTTCGGCCAGGATTACCTCAAGACTGAGGTCTCGACCGAGAACGCCACTGAGGGGAAGAGCTGCATCAAGGTGACTTTTCTTAAGCCCGGGCACCCGCAATGCACGTTGCGATACAAGGAAGGCACCGATGGCTGGGGATCGCCCGAGGATGAACGCAAGGCGGCGCTCAGCGCCCGCGTCTTGTTTAACGATGAGATGCGGGTGGATGTGTTCAATCCCGGCGAACCTGTAACGTTGCGGGTCAGCGTCGGTGACCAACCATCTCAGGCGGGCACTGAGTTTGACGTGCCGCTCACGTCCGGGAAGAACGAGGTGGTGCTCAAGACGGCCGACCTGATCGCGAATCTCTATCGCGCCACTTCGGTCCTGCACACGACGACGTTTGGTTTGGCAGACAAGAGTGACAAGGAGGTCGTGCTTTACTTCGACAACTTCCGCTGGATCGGCCCGGGCATCGGGGAAAACCTGATCAAGCAGGCGAAGTGCTTCGACTTCGGCTGGGAGCCCTACTGCCGGCCGTACTTCCGCAACGTGGACAGCACGACGGCCTATACGAAAGACCGCGGGTACGGTTGGGAGAATCCCAACAAGGTGCTATTCGAGTACTCGAACAACATGGTCACGCAACAGTCTTCTGGCCGGCAGCCGCACCCCGAGTTGCTCCGCGACTACGTGTGCCAGATCAACACGCCGTTTCTGGTCGACTTGCCCGACGGGCGCTATCGCGTGCATTTCGTTGAAGGGGCCGTCTTGGGGTGGTACAGCCTGCACGGGTGCCGATATGACCTGACCGTCATCGCCAATGGCAAGCCCGTGCTGAAGCGACGGGCGGCAAAGACTCCTGCCGAATTTGCACGCTGCTACTATGGTCTGGACCAGACCGATTACGAGCCGGGCGAAGACAAGTTCCGCAAGTACGTTGGCTCGGACGTCTATCCGCTGGAATGCGATGTCGACGTTACCGGCGGGCAGCTCAAGCTGGAGTTCAACACCGACCCGGTGAATCAGGCCCTGCTCAGCTTCATGCTCATCTACTCGATCGAGAAAGCCGATGTCATCGAGCCGGAGATAGCGGCTCTATGGCGGGACATCACCCACCGTTACAACGATGTGAGCTACAGCTTTATCCCGCGGAAGATGGCGCAGGGCATGCACGTGCCAGGCCTACACGAGGAGTACCTAGCACCCGAGGTGCAGCGGCAGAAGACGGCCGACCTGAAACCATCGGTCGATGAACAGGGACGGGGGCTCATCATCTTTGCCCGCGATCCGCTCGATGAGGTCTATCCAGACAGCGTTCCGGCCCCGCAGGAGTGCGGGGCACCCTTCCTCAACGCCTCGGCGCAAGGCGAGATCGCGACATTTGCGCCGGCGGTTCACGCCTTAAGGAAACTGGAAGATGTGACTCTGCGGGTCGGGGATTTCGTCGGGCCGGGAAATGTGAGAATCCCGGCCGAGCGCATCGACACGCGCATCGTCAACTGCATGTATCGCATGAGCGGCCAGCAAAGCCACGGCGATTGGCGATATGTGGTGATGCCGTGGTATCTCGTAAAGCGAGACAAGGTTGCCGTTGCGGCGGGCAGTAGCCGACGGTTCTGGGTGAATGTGGATGTCCCGGCCGATGCCGCGCCGGGGCGATATCTCGCCACAGCGACGATCACCGCCAAGGGCGCGGCTCCTGTGCAGGTGCCCCTGACGCTGGATGTGCTGCCTTTCAAACTCGATTCGGTTCCGGCAGATGTGGAGCTGGCGATGTATACCGGAATCGAGGGGTGGTGGTACCAGCAGCCGTTCACGGCCGGGTGGCGCTTTCACATTTCCTGGCGGACCCGCGCCACGACTCAGGCAAAGACGGAAATGGATACCCAGCTTGCCGAGTGCGAGAAGCTTCAGAAGGACCTGCTCAAAGCGGAATTTGGCTTGCTGAAGCGGTACGGATTCAACACGCTGTATCAGTGGCGGCCGGACAAAGACATGACCGACGAGGTGACGCAGGGGTTAAAGGTTGTGCTGGCGGAAGAAGAGATGAAGAAGGTCTATCCCAAGGAAGTCTGGCCTCCGCCCCCTGCCCACAAGGTTGAGTATCGCAAGCGTGCTTACATCTATGACCTTGACAAGCTGAATGAAACGACGGCTGAGGACCTCCGCAAACAGGGGTACGAGGTCGAGTTCAATTGGATCAATGCCTGGGAGGACCTGCAGCAGGAGGCGGGGCTGAATCGATTCGAAAGCGGCATCCTGCTTTGGCGTCTGGGTGCCAAGGGGAGCGTCCACAACCCTTGGAAATGCTCCTGGGGTAATCCATACCAGCCGTTTGATGGGCATTCGGGCGAATGGGGAAGCTACTGTCAGCCCGGATCGGGTCCGTGGCCGACGCTAAACCCAAGTGTGGTGCTGGAAGGCGCCCGTGAAGGGATCGAGGACTATCGGTGGCTCATCACCGTGCAGCGACTCATCAAGGAAAATGCTGGCACGTCGGCGGCCATCGCGGCACAGAAACACCTCGATGAGTTGAAACAGAAGATCGGCCCCGATGCCAAGGCCTATTTCCAGGGCGTCGGCATACGCGGCAGCGGCTGGGGCCAGACCTGGAGCCAGAAGGATGCCGCTTGGAAAGGCACAGACTACCGGCAGGAACGGCAGGAGCTCGCCGCGCTCATCATGCAGATGCTCAAGCAGTGAGCGTTCTTACTCGGGCTTCCCGGGCTTGCCGACGCCTTCAGCGACCAGAGCGGCGACAGACTTGGCCGGATCATCTTCGGTAAAGAGGATGACCTCGCGGGCCATCTTTGATTCGCCCGGCTTGATGTCTCCGTAGTACGGGTCCGCATGGACGCAGGGGATCGCGCGGTTGCTGAAGGCATTCTTGCCGGGAGTCCAGCCGAGGATCATCGCGCGCTTGCCGTCGAGACTCGTGATCACCACGATCGCGGCGTCGACGCCATCCTCGATCAAGCCGCCTCGCTCGGTCACAAATGGGTTTTCTTCCTTCTCGGGACTCCCCTTCACCGCGCCGGCCTTCACGTCGCTGTCCTTCTGCGTCTTGACTTCGGACATAGGCGTGAGCTTGCCATCGCGGAGGACAAATGTGTGATCGAAGTTTCCCACCCACTGGGGAAATCCGGCGAGGGTGCGGTACTGGTGGCAGTAGAGTGGGCGGATGGCACCGAGGATCCGCTGCGAGCCATTGGTGATCGTCATCGTGACTTCGATGCGATTTTTCGACACGACCTTGGCACGGCCCTCGACAGTGACGCCCGGCGCGGTGACGCTTGGCGCATCGAGCGCGGCAGTCATGCCATCCTCCGAGACAATCCAGCGTCCTTTGGGGTCCTTGTCGCCGTAGCGCAGGATGCCCATGGTGCCGGGCATGTATTCGAGGTGCTCGGGGAAGTTGATCAGCAGGTGTCCGCCTTCCAGCCACGGCGGGACGATTTTCAGACCGTAGTCGAAGAACTGCGGCGTATCGCCCTGAACATACTGCCACAACCGAACCCCATCGGCTCCAGTGGGTTTTGGCTGCGCCTTGGGCTCTGGCGTAGCGACGCCCGTACTCGGCGCCTCAGCCGCCAGACACGACGCCGAAAGCAATACTGCGACGCACGCGATTAGCCAGTTCTGCATGAGCTGATACCTCCATGTGATCCAGATGCATCATACCATGGCATCGGTATACTCCGATGCGAGACACACATAATCATGGAAACGATTACCTACAAGAACGTCAATGGGCTGGAGATCAAAGCGGATGTTTACCCCGCCGAGGGCAAGGGGCCAGCTCCGGTGCTGGTATGGATTCACGGCGGTGCACTGATCATGGGGAATCGGGGATGGATGAGGCCTGCGCTGCGCAGCTTGCTCCGCGACGCGGGCTACGCGCAGATCTCCATTGACTACCGATTGGCGCCGGAGACGAGACTGCCGGACATTGTCGAGGATGTGTGCGATGCATTCCGATGGATCCGATCGGAAGGCAAGAGTCGGTACGGCATGGATCCGGATTGCACGGCCGTGGTCGGGCATTCCGGCGGCGGGTACCTAGCGCTGATGACAGGCGTTCATGTGACGCCGCGGCCGCGGGTCATCGCTTCGTTCTATGGCTACGGCGATATCGTCGGACCGTGGTACAGCAGACCGGACCCCTTCTATTGTCAGAGCCCGGCGGTGACGAAAGATGAGGCCTATGCAGCCGTGCGCGGTGCGCCCCTGTCGGCCGACCACGGTGACAAACGGCGATCGGCGTTCTACCTGTATTGCCGCCAGAATGGGATCTGGCCGCTGGAAGTGAGTGGGATCGATCTGCATAAGAACCCCGAGGCGTTTACTCCCTACTGTCCGGTGCGAAACGTGACGAAGGATTTCCCGCCGACGATTCTACTGCATGGCACGGCCGACACCGACGTGCCCTACCAGTTGTCGGCTGATATGGCAGATGCGCTGAATGCTGCGGGCGTGGAGCATGAGTTTGTGACCATACAGGGCCGCCCGCACTGCTTTGACGAGGTGGCCAACACCCAGCATGTTCATTCGCCGGACCCGTCGCCGGAGGCGAAGGCGGTCATCCAGGCGGCCAGGTTCATCATCGCCCACAACACGTAAGGTCACGTGTTGCGGTAGAACGGGAACATCGAGGGCGCGCTGGGGATCGCGTTGACCTGTTTCAGCCGCCACAGGCAGTTGCGCAGCGAGCGGCGGACCGTTGCGCCGGCATGTGGCACGCCATGGCCCGGCAGCATGACTTCCGGCGGGTGGCGGGTAGCGGCCGCCAGCATGCGTTCGTACAGCGGGGCATCAGAGAGCCACAGGCCGTCCAGCCACCCTACATTGCCTCGCACTTTCCCCTGGTCGCCGATGATGGCATCGCCGGTGAACATGACATCCCAGCCGTCGACTTCGCCGCGATAGCCGACACAGTCGGGCGCGTGACCCGGCAGCGCCACGACCGTGAGTTTCCACGGTGGGCACAGCAACACTTCCCCCTCGCGAACGGGGATGGGCCGGCGCGGGGGAATGAATCGGCTGTGTGGATCCATCGCCACACCTGTGAGCCGCAGGTCGCCCCGCTGGAGAAAGTCGCAGCCGATCTCGGCAAGACGGCAGCGGAGGCGCGGATAACGTTCTTGCCAGCGCAGAGCTCCGCCGGAGTGGTCCGTATGCGAATGCGTCAGCCAGATCTCGCCGATACGATGCCGGGCACTGCCGACAGCGCGAAGACGGCGATTGAGCCGCAGCGGATTACCGGATTCAGATCCGCAATCGATCAGGACATCGAACTCCGTACCGCGCAGCAGCCAGATATTAGCACCCGCGCCATCGGTCAGCGGCGGCAGGCCTCCCCAGCCGCTGCGGCCAACCCACGCTATCGATGGAAGCACAAGAGTTGGTTCATGGGTCGGCTTGGTTTGCGGGCGGGGGCGTGGTCTGGCAGTTTTCGATGCTTTCATTAGATTCTCCTCTTGTATCGTCTGATCATTCTACAGGAAAAAGAGAGAACGAACGTGGATACAAACAACAAATGTAACGTCGGATTCATCGGTTGTGGGCAGTTGATGACCAACCAGCATATCGCCAATGCGCATCGCAGCGCGGTCTGCCGGATTCACACGCTGTGTGATATCGATGTGCCCAAGATGATGGCGGTGGCGAAGCAGTATCCGCCGATCAAGACGACGGCCAACTACCGCGAAATGCTGGCCGACCCGGAGGTGCAACTGGTCGTCATCGCGATGCAGGCGGACAAGCATGCTGCCCTGGCGATCGAGGCTCTGAAGGCTGGCAAGGATGTCTATGTGGAGAAGCCCATGGGTGTGACACTCAGCGAGTGCAAGCAGATTGCCAGAGTCGTCAAGCAGACCGGCCGACGGCTCACCACGGGCTTTAACCGCCGCTTTGCACCTGCCTATGTTGACCTGCTGCCGTATCTCAAGTCGCGCAAGACCGGCTTGACCATCTATTACCGTATCTCGGACTTCGAGCGTTGGCAGCGTGCTGACGATGACCGCATCCTCCATGAACTGGTGCACATCTTCGATATCCTGAGCCTGATCACAGGCGCTGAGCCGACGCGCATCTACGCCAATCAGAGCACCTTCCATAACAACACGATCCTCACGCTTTCCTATGCCGACCAGTCCATCGCCACGATCCTGTCGGCCGGCCAGTCCGGGCCGATTCCCAAGGAGCATCTGGAAATCGTCTGGGAGAGCCAGGCGATCGAAGTCGACGCCTTCGTTGAGACGCATTACTACCACATTCCCGGTGCGCCGCTGGTGAAGCGTTTCCCCGGCCGGATCTCGGACAAATCCAAGACACTGGACTATGTTCAGGCGTTTGGCGAGGAAGGCGGGTTGGATTGCCTGCGCGAGATTTTACGCGAATCGACGGCGGCGTACGATGACTACCTGGCGGGCAAGCTGACGCGCGAGCAGGTCGTCGCCAATGCCCGGGGATATGTCGAGAACAAGGGATGGGCGGGCGCGCTGGACGAGATGGCGCTATCGATCCTGGAGAAGCGGGCACCGCGCAACGCGACGGCGACGGATGGAGTCCGCGCGGTAGCGCTGGCTCAAGCTGCGCGTCGCTCGATTGTCACCGGGCGGGCAGTGGCACTGGATCCCAAGCAGTGGACCGTGTGATGACACCTACCCTCGCTCCGACGCGTGCCAGCGGCGGAGGAGGAGATGGCCGGTGAGGTTCACCAGGCCGAAGAGACTCAGGCCCAGTAGGGATGCGACGAGGATCGCGGCGAAGACAAGATCGGTGCGGCCAACCTTCTGCGCTACCAGCAGTTCGACACCCAGGCCGGCGTTGCCCTGCAGTTCACCGGCGACGAACTCGCCGACGATGGTGCCGATGACGGCGAGCCCGGCGGCGATGCGCATGCCGGTGACGATGTTGGGCATGGCCGAGGGGAGGCGCAGCTTTATGAGGCTGGCCCACCAGCCAGCGCCGTAGAGGGTGAACATGTCGCGCAGGGCCGGGTCGGCCGATAGCAGGCCGGTAAGCGTGTTCGCGATCATCGGGAAGATGGCGACGACCAGGGCGCAGATCGTCACCGATTTCAGGCCCGGCTCGATCCAGATCACCAGCAGCGGCGCGATCGCCACCACCGGGACAGTCTGGAAGAACACCATGTAGGGGTAAAGGGCGCGCTGCACGAAACGCGAGGTGGACAGCAGGATGGCAAAGAGGATGCCCAGCACCACAGCAGCACCAAAGCCGACGACGGCAGCCCATGCCGTTGTCGCGAGATTGGCCAGCAATTCGCCTGAATCGACCCACATCGTCCGCAGGACGGCCGAAGGCGCCGGCAGGAGAAACGCCGGCACCTTCATCGCACGAATGATCATCTCCGCGCTGATCGCCAGCAGCAGGAACATCATGATGGGCGGCCAGGCAGCCTGGATCGCCCGTGAGCCAGGACTAGGCATGTTCATCCCCTTCCTCGCCGCCTCCCGCCCGCAACGCATGCTGTATCTCCTGCATGACATGCAGCAGGCGCGGATCGGTGCGCAACTCCGCGGCGCGATCGCGGCCAAGGTTGATGGGAATGTCAGCGATGACCCTGGCCGGCCGGCGGGAGAAGACAATCGCACGCTGGGAAAGGAACGCAGCTTCAAGAATCGAGTGGGTGACAAACACGACAGTCATGCCGGAGTTCTGCCAAAGCCCCAGCAGTTGCTCATCGAGGCGATGGCGGGTCATTTCATCCAACGCGGCAAAGGGCTCATCCAGCAGAAGCAAACGAGGGCGGGTGACCAGGGCCCGGGCGAGCGAGACGCGCATCCGCATCCCTCCGGAAAGCTGCAAGGGATAGCGAGTGATTGCATCGCTCAGGCCGACCTCTTCGATGGCCTGCCGGGCAAGCTCGCGGCGCTGCGGCCGGCCGATGCCCAGCAGTTCCAGCGGTAGTTCCACATTGCGCAGCACGTTGCGCCACGGCAGCAGATGGGCATCCTGAAACACGAAGGCGATACCAGAGCGTTTGGGAAGGTCGGCCGATGGCCGGCCGGCAACCTGGATGGAACCGGCCGTGAGGTGGTCAAGCCCCGCGATCAGGCGCAGGAGCGTCGATTTGCCGCAGCCTGATGGGCCCAGAAGGGATAGAAACTGCCCTGGCGGGACGGAAAACGAGACATCTTCAACGGCTTTGACATTGCCATCGAATGTGCGGTAAGCCCCGGTTACGTCGAGGCTTACACCTGCAATGGTCGAGTTGTCGGGAGACTGTTGCAGCACCATGACCTTAGCTCGATTGTTGGCAGGTACCAACGATGGGGCAAGTCTGGCAGTGCGCTGTTGGGTATTGCTTCAGCGCGCCACGCCAACCGGGCATACAATCTCGTGCCCCTCCAATCGTCTGATAACGACAATGGATACCAGCACACTCATGGCCTCGCTGTTTTTCGGCCTTATTGGCATGGGGATGCTCATGTACGGCCGGAAGGCATTCCGGCCGGTTCCAATCGTCGTGGGGCTTATCCTGATGGTCGTGCCCTATTTCATCTCGAACCTGATCGTCATGCTGGCAGTCTGCTCCGCCCTGACGGCCGTTCCGTGGTTCCTGCGCGAGGCGTGAGGTGAGGGGCTTCACCGGTGATCCCGGCCATTCCCGAGCGTGTTGTCAAGAAGTAGAAATGTCATGGTTTAAGCTCAGATAGGAATGTCATGGTTGTCTGGGCGATTGCCGGGGTGGGCCGGTCGCTGAGGCGCAGC
>CAIQIQ010000098.1 GCA_903871935.1 uncultured Phycisphaerales bacterium | reverse complement strand
GAACAATCTGGATCGAGCTGCCGGGAAGGCATCGGTGAGCCTGAGCTTCCTGCAGGTGGTGGATGGAGGGATCGAGTCGCAGGACCTGCCGGTGAAGTCGCTGTCGCTGCTGGACTGGCAGAACAGCGATGGGATCTCGGACCCGCTGCGTGCGCCCTCGATCGGTTCGATCAGCGTCAAAGGCCGCAAGCCCAGCAGCAAGGCAACGGGATTACCCGGCGACCTGGATGCGGATGTGAGCGTGAGCGGCGGGATCAAGTCGATCCGGGTGGCCGGCACGCTGGCCGGGGATGTGACGGTCGGGACGACAATCGGCTCGATCAAAACCGGCCACACCGCCGGCACGATCACCCAGGGCGGCGCCAAGAGCCTGAGCACAAGCAGCGCTGTCCTGTTGCAGGATGGCGGAATCCTTGGCGGGGTGCTGCCGGACGACAGCTTGCCCGCGCGACAAACTATCGGCCCCGGGATTATACGTGAAGTGCGTAGATGACTGTGATATATCCCAGTTTATTGAATTGGAATACCCGCGCCCGGCGTGGTAATCATACCGTAGTTCATTGTTGAGGTTGCCATCACTGCTATGGAGGCTCGCATGCCGTTGTTTCAGTCTCGTATCGGTTATTCCACTGCCAATCGTTCCCGCCGCCGGTCCACGGCTTTGAGACTCGCTACGGCCCGGGCGCAGATCGAACCGATGGAACAACGGATTCTTCTGGCGATGCCAACTCTCTGGACCCCTGAAGGTCCTAGCGGCGGCGGGGCAACGCTCGCGCCCGTCATTGCTCCCAACGGCAAGGATCTCTGGATCTGCAGCGATATGAGCGGCATCTATCACTCTACGGACTACGGCCAGACCTGGCAGATGGTGAACTTCCACACCAGCATTGGCGGCGTCAATGGCGACGGACTTAGTGCGGTACGCTTTACCAGCGATCCGAACATCCTCTACCTCGCCGGCGACACCAATGCCGGACCGGTCAAGAGCGCGGACGACGGGGCAACCTGGGCACCGCTGAGCGGATGGACATACGGTGGGGCCAACTGGATGGCGTCCGATCTTTCCACGACCACCAATATCCTGATTTCCAATGGAAGCAACCTGTATTACTCCAGTAATGGTGGCACGAGCTTCGCCACCGCGTACACATCAACCAGTCTGTTCGTGGCCGGGGCGTTCTTTGATGGAAGCAATGTCTATGTCGGCACAAATAAGGGCTTTCTGACTTCGAGCAATGGCGGGGCAAGCTTTTCCCTGGCGGCGCAGCAACCGGCCAACACGAATATCATGTCGTTCACCGGCGCTAAAGAGGGCGCCACGGTGCGGCTGTTTGCATTGACCACCACCGGCTCCAGTTGGGATGAATACAGTCCTTATAACCTGGCCTATGATCGAACCTTCCGTTTGGACGTTGGCGGAAACTGGGTGGATAAGAGCGCTGCGATTGCTGCTGTGCCCAGCGGAGGAACGCCGCATTTCATCTCGATGGCCCAGAACAACATCAACATCGTCTACACGGGAGGTGGCGATGCGATTGGTTGCCCACAGGTGCTCAAGAGCACAGATGGGGGCAACACATGG
>CAIQIQ010000097.1 GCA_903871935.1 uncultured Phycisphaerales bacterium | reverse complement strand
TCTGCTGCACGCCATCCATGGCGCCGGCAGGTATACCACAATCTCCAAAACCAAAACAGAGCAATTACACGATACCACGCGAATTCCTCAGGGCGATCGATTTGCTGTTTCGTGCCGTGGCACGGTAAATAGTTACCGAGAGGATGTTGAAGAGGCGGCGTTGCATGTTTTGGCTTGAGATTGTAACAGACAGAGCAGCCCATAGGGCAAGCCTCGTTGCGGCGGGGGATTTCCCATCCATGAATTGAAGAAGATGTCTCACGCCCGCCGGGATACCGGCTCACGGCGCCACGAACGCCTCGAAGACGGAAGACTATCGGCGCATGGGTCTTGTCTCGCGTGGCGCCGAGGCGACGTGAGGGCCGTAAGCCAGCCCGGGCGTGGGTGTGTGAAGAAGAGAAGGCGAGAGTGGGAGAGAGCGGGAGGGCGGGTGCGGGTCGAGTGCCGGCAGGATTGGAGATTGTGGAAGGGGGCACCGTTGACGAGCGTGATAGCTGTAAGTCGGGATGGTTCCGTGATAAGGTACGGAAACCATGAGCAGAATCTGCGCGATACTGGGTATCTGGGTGTGCGGATGGATGATGGTGGCTTGGGCGGGAGCGGCGGATGCTCCTGGGGCGGTGGCCGGCGCGGGTGCGGCGGATGCTCCTGGGGCGGCGGCCGGCGCGGGTGCGGCGGCGGGCGCGGGAGGGGGAGTACTGGTGAGCGAAAGCTTCGATGATGCGGGGTTGCTCAAGCGCGAGTGGTACGATGGAGAGCAGTTCCGGATCGTTGGCGGGGCGGCGGCCGGCAAGGGGTGCATTGAATATGAATGGGTTGACCTCAAGTCACGAGTCTCCGGCTCAGCGCCGATTCGGCGGTTGTTTGAGCCGACCGATGATGTCTATATCCGCTTCTATCTGCGCCTGAGCAAGGGGTGGGGCTGGAGCGGCAAGACGTACCATCCACACCTGACGCATTTCATGACGACGGAAAACGCCGCATACGCGGGGCCAGCGGCGTCACATCTGACGATGTACATCGAACCGGTCGGCGGCAAGCTCCGCCTGGCCACGCAGGACATCCAGAACAAGGATGCGCCGCACGGCCTGACTCAGGGGCCACTCAAGGGTGGGTACAACGAAATGTGGTACGACAGCAAGGAGATACTCTTCGTCGATGATCAATGGCACTGCGTCGAGGCGGAGTTCAAACTGAACACGCTGGATGTGGCGAAAGATCGGCCAAATCCGGATGGGATCGCCCGTGGTTGGTTCGACGGCAAACTTGTCGTCGATCGCAAGGATATCATCCTCCGTTCAACGGATTTCCCGAAGATGAAATTCAATCAGTTCATCATCGCTCCCTACTTCGGTACGGGATTGCTGCCGCATCCGCAGAAGCTCTGGATTGATGAGTTGGTGATCAGCACGAAACCGATTGGTCCGTTGGCTGCTGCCAAAGAAGGGAAGTAAGGCGAGAACTAACTTCTTGGTGGCTATGGGATTATGTGCCAGGGCGGCAGCGGGATATACTCTGCCGCCTATGACTCGAATCTCATCCGTACTCGGGATCTTCGTCTCGACATGCATGACTGTGCTTACGGCGTCGGCGGCCGAGACTCCGAAGCGCGCGCCCGCTCCGGCGGCTGGTATCCTCGTGAATGAAAGCTTCGAGGATGCGAAACTGCAGGATCGGGGTTGGTACGATGGGACGCAGTTCCGGATCGTTGATGCGGCGGCCGCGGGGAAGGGGTGTCTTGAGTATGAATGGTTGAAGGCTGGCGGAGGGACGAGCGGGTCGTCGGCGGTGAGGCACCTGTTTGAGCCGACGGATGAGATCTACCTGCGCTACTACATCAAGTTGAGCAAAGGGTGGGGATGGAGCGGGCGGGATTATCACCCGCACATGACGCACTTCATGACGACGGAGAATCCGCCGTTCCACGGGCCGGCCGCGTCGCACCTGACGACGTATCTGGAGCCGGTCAATGGGAAGCTGCGGCTGGCGTTGACGGATATCCAGAACAAGGATGCGCCGCATGGATTGACGCAGGGGCCGTTGATGGGGGGCTATAACGGGAAGATGTATGATAGCAAAGAGAAGCTGTTTACGGATGATCAGTGGCATTGCGTAGAGGCACAGTACAAGCTCAATACGCTGGATATGGCGAAGGATAAGCCTAATGCGGATGGGATCATCCGCGGGTGGTTCGATGGGAAACTGGTCGTCGAGCATACGGATGTGGTTTTCCGGACTACGGATTTTCCGAAGATGAAGTTCAACCAGTTCATCATGGCGCCGTATTTCGGACCGGGGCTGCTGCCGCATCCGCAGAAGCTGTGGATTGATGAAATGGTGATCAGCACGAAGCCGATCGGCATGTTGCCGGCGGGGAAGTAACCATGGCATTACGAACGGCCGAAGAACTGGCGGTATCCAAGACGCGTTGGACGCAGTGGTTTGATGGCAAGCTCAAAAAAGGGCCGATCATCTACATTGACGCACTGCTGGATAAGCCGCGGGCGCCACTGGTGGCGGTGAAGAAGCCGGCATCTGTGGAAGCGCAATGGACGGACCTGGATTACCGGATGGCGGACCTTCGCAACCGGTTCAACAGCCTGTGGTTCGGCGGAGATGCGGTGCCGGCGTGGTTCCCGAATACGGGGCCGGGGAGCATGGCGGCGTGTGTTGGGCCGTGGCCGACGTTTATGCCGGAGTCGATCTGGTTTAATGAGCTGGCGGACAATCGGCTGGAAAGTATCGCCGGGCAGATGAGGTTCGACGCGGAGAACCGCTTCTGGAAACTGATCCAGGAATTGACGCGGCGGGCGATCGAGGTGTCGGAGGGCGATTTTATCGTCGGGCTTTCGGACCTGGGCGGAGATCTGGATATCCTGGCTTCGTTCCGGTGCGAAGAGAAGCTGATGGTGGATCTGATCGAGAAGCCGGAGCAGGTCAAGAAGTGCCGGGAGGCGATCGGCAAGCTGTGGTTTACCTATTACGACAAGCAGAATGAGCTGATCAAGTCGATGGGCCAGGATGGGTATACCACGTGGATGCCAGTGTGGTCGGATAAGCCGTGGTCGGTGTATCAGTGTGATGCATCGGTGATGTTTTCAGCGGCGATGTTCGAGGAGTTTGTGCTTCCGGAACTGAAGGAAAAGTCAGCGCGGATGGCGCACTCGATCTATCACCTGGATGGGCCGGGGGAGTGGCAGCACCTGGATTTGATTCTCTCGGTGCCGGGGATCAGTGCGATTCAGTACGTTTCCCGGCCGGGCGATCCGCCGAATGAGGACCCGTATTGGGTGACGAAGTACCGGAAGATCGCGGAGGCGGGGAAGGGGCTGTTTATCATCGGGGATAATCCGGATAAGTTTGTGGAGCTGGCGAACAAGATGCCGGCGGAGCGGCTGGCGTTTCACATCCGATCGAAGAGCGAGGCGGCGGGGCGGGAATTCGTTGCCCGGTTTGACCGGAAGTTCTGACTCAAGAAGGAAGTGAGGACAATGCCGCTGTATCCGTTGAAGTTTGTGCCATGGTATCTCGAGAAGATCTGGGGTGGGAGGAAAATCCAGACCGTGCTGGGCAAGTCCACGCCCCCGGGCAAGATTGGCGAGAGTTGGGAGATCTACGATATCCCGCCGGGCGTGGTGGGGAACAACAAAGAATGGCTCAGTGCGGCGGTGGCAAATGGTGTGTTGGCAGGCAGGACGCTGCATGAACTGGTGGGGCAGTTCGGCGAGGAACTCTACGGCGATGTGGGGCTGGTGAACGGTGAGCAGTTTCCGATCCTGATCAAGTATCTCGATGCCGGGGAGGATCTGTCGGTGCAGGTGCATCCGGATGCGGAGTACTGCCGGACACATCCGGGATCCTTCCTGAAGACCGAGGCGTGGTATATCGTGCAGCATGATCCGGAGACGCAGCTTCTCAAAGGGTTAGTGCCGGGAGTGACGAGGGAGGCTTTTGCCAAAGCCATCGCGGATGGCACGGTGGAGCAGTTGATCCGGGCCATCAAAGTGAAGGATGGCGACTGCTACTTCCTTCGATCCGGGACGGTTCACACATTAGGCAAAGGGGTGCTGGCGGCGGAGGTGCAGACACCAAGCGATTCCACGTTCCGCGTGTATGACTTTAACCGCGTGGACCCATCCACGGGCAAGCCGCGTCCGCTGCATGTTCAGCAAGCTCTGGAGTGCATTGATTTTGCTGGCAAGAATGACGTTCCGCAGGTTCGAAGTCATGTCGCCAGTGTTCATACCGCCGTCACCCGGTTGTGTACCTGCGAGTTCTTCACCATGGAGAAGGTCCGTTTCGTTGGCGGCGTGCAGCAGCAGATACCGTATGACCAGCCGGTTGTCTGGATGATGCTCGAAGGTGAAGCCGAGATCGGGGTCGCCGGTATTGCCGAAGCGACGGCGCTGCGTCGGGGCGATACGGTGCTGCTGCCGGCAAAGATGGATAAGCCGACGCTAAAGACGAGAACTGACTGCGTGTGGATTGAGGTGACGTTTCCGACCAAGCGCTAGGCCCTACCTACGTGGTGGCGGCCAGGTTGTTCAATGACCGGGGTAGTTCAAAGAGCGTCTTCTCTTCCACCAGGGTCCGCGTCTCCAGGGTTGCGCCATAGTCGCGCTGCAGCCGGTCAACTAAGGCCTGCACGAGGTGTTCGGGCGCTGATGCGCCGGCCGTTACGACGACGGTGTCACTTGCGGTAAGCCACAGGGGATCAAGTTCAGATTCATCGTCGATCAGATGGGCCTGCCGGCCATGGTCCTTTGCCGCCTCTACGAGCCGCCTGGAGTTTGACGAGTTTCTCGAGCCAATGACGATCACGACATCGGCCTCATCCGAGAGTTCGCGAACGGCAGATTGCCGGTTGGTGGTCGCATAGCAGATATCGCCCTTCTTAGGGCCGACGATCTTGGGGAATCGCAGCTTCAACGCCTCGATGACGGAGGCCGCCTCGGAGACGCTTAGGGTCGTCTGCGTTACATAGGCTACCTTATCGGGGTCGGGAACCTGCAGGGAGTGCACATCTCCAACGGATTCCGCCACAACGATGTTGTCCGGCGATTCGCCGACGGTGCCAACCGCCTCATCGTGGTTCTTGTGGCCAATGAAGACGATGGTGTAGCCATCACGCGCGAAGCGAAGCACCTCCAAATGCACTTTCGTCACCAGCGGACAGGTGGCGTCGACCTCAATCAACCGGCGCTGCTGGGCCTGCAGGCGGACATCCGGGTCGATACCGTGGGCGGAGTAAACAACGACCTGCCCGGGTGGAATCTGGTCTATGCTGTTAACGAAGCTGACGCCGCGGCCGGTAAAGCCTTCGACGACGTGCCGGTTATGCACGATCTCATGGTAGACGTAGATTGGCGGCCCATGAATCTTCAGGGCCTGCTCAACAACCTCGATCGCCATATTGACGCCGGCACAGAAGCCGCGTGGGTTCGCCAGGATAACTTTCATTCACTTCCTTGAAAACGACGCAGGCAAGGTCACAATCCTAGCGTGGTGCAGGCCGAGTCGTCTACACAACCTGAGCGGATCCGGCAGGCGTTCGCCTATACGGCAGAGCTTGCGGGTCACTACGAGAACTTTACGGTGGTCTCGTGGTTGTTGCCGCGAAAGCTGCGGCCACACTTTGTCAACGTATACGCGTTCTGCCGTCATGCCGACGATCTGGCCGACGAAACCGGTGATCCACAGCAAGCTCAGCGGCTTCTGATGAAGTTGCGCGATGATGTTCAGCGGATGTACGATGGTGAACCCGGCGAGCTCATCGAGGTCGCGCTGCAGCAGACCGTTCGACAGTTCAACATCCCGCCCGATCCGTTTCTGAAGCTGATCGACGCTTTCCTGCAGGATCAACGAGTCAGCCGATACGAAACGTATGAGCAGGTGGCGGACTACTGTCGCCGGTCGGCCGACCCGGTGGGGCACCTGGTGCTGTATCTCTGTGGCTATGGCGATGCGGAGCGGCAGCGGTTGTCTGACTTCACGTGCACGGGTCTGCAACTGGCGAACTTCTGGCAGGATGTGGGCAATGACCTGAGCCGCGGGCGGATCTACATTCCGCGCGAGGATATGGCTCGCTTTGGCGTTCGCGAGGAGGATATTGTCGCCAAACGATTCACGCCGGAGTTCGCTGGGATGATGGAGTTCGAGGTCAAGCGAACTCTGGAATTGTTCGAAAAGGGCGAGGCGCTTCTACCCATGGTGCGTCGGCGCGTGCGTACCGATGTGGCGCTCTATGGGCGGGGCGGCCGGGCGGTATTGGCGGCGATCCGGCGGATCGGCTACAACACTCTCGAACACCGGCCGACCATCGGCCGTTGGACCAAACTAAGCCTCCTGGCACGCTACCTGATTGGCCTATGAGTCGCATCTCCATCGAGGAATCGCGCAACTGGTGTCACGAGCTGATGCGCTCGGCGGCGAAGAACTTTTACTATGGCATGAGCGCGTTGCCGGCGCCGAAGCGCAACGCCATGTTTGCGCTCTATTCCTTCATGCGGCACATCGACGACATTGCGGATGATGCTGTCGATGCTGGTACTGACAAGACGACGGCTGCGGCTCAGTTGCAGCAGTGGCGGCGTGCAACGCATGCGGCCCTTGCCGGCGAAGAACCGCAGCACATCATGTTCCCATCGCTGCGTGAAGCGATGCACCGGTTTTGCATCCCGCCGGATCTGCTCGACTCGGCGATCGATGGCCAGCTTCAAGACCTTCAGGGGTGCCATTACACGAACTTCGATCAGCTTCGTCGATACTGCTACTGCGTGGCATCGACCGTCGGCATTGCGGCCGTTTACATTTGGGGCTTTCGCGATTCACGGGCGATCGAACTGGCGAACGATCGCGGGATCGCTTTCCAGCTTACGAACATCCTCCGCGATGTTCGTGAGGATTTCGGCCGTGGTCGGATCTACCTGCCGGAAGATGAGCTGGCTCAATACCAGGTGAATCTCAGCCGGGAGATTGACGGTCGTGCGTCGGCGGCTTTCATGGAACTGATGCGGTTCCAAATAGAGCGGGCCGAGAGCTTCTATGCCAGTTCGGCGCAGCTTGAGTTGCTGGTCGAGGCTGATGCCCGGCCGACCCTGCGCACCATGACCGCGATCTACCATGGCATCCTGAAGAAGATCGCTCGTGATCCGGCTGTCGTGCTGCGGAAGAAGGTTCGGCTGTCGGCGATGCAGAAGGCGGGGGAGGTCCTGCGACAGATGTGGCTCGCGGAGAAACTGCGGATCGCGGGGGAAGCGTGACCCGCCATGATGTGATTGTCGTCGGTGGCGGTGTGGCCGGGATTTCGGCGGCAGTGAATCTGGCCGATGCCGGAGCGAAGGTGCTGTTGCTGGAGCAGCGGCGGCTCCTGGGTGGTCGGGCGGGAAGCTTTGCCCATGCACTGGGGCCGGCGGGATTGCTCGATAATGCTCAGCATGTGCTTCTGGGGTGCTGCAGCGAACTGCAGAGCTTGTATGGCCGCCTGGGGGTCGCGGGCCTGATCCGGTATGACGATGTGATCCGCTTTGCCGGACCGGACGGCCGGCGGGCAGAGATGCGGGCGGCGATGCTGCCTGCGCCGTTGCATCTGGGGCCATCGATGCTGCGATTCGGGCTCTTGAAGCTGCGGCAGAAAGTCGAGATCGTCCGGGCGATGGCGGCGATGATGGTGGAAGGCGAAACAGGCCGGGAACAGCGGGGCGATACCAGCTTCGGGGCGTATCTGCGCGAGCAGGACCAGTCGGACGATACGATCGGTGAGTTTTGGGATGTGATTGCCGTCAGCGCCCTGAACGAGCATTGCGCGCAGGCCAGCGCCAAGTATGGCATGCAGGTCTTCCAGGAAGGATTCCTGGCGAGTCGCGGAGGGTATCGGCTGGGTTATGCGCGGGTGCCGCTGACGGAACTCTATAGCCGCCTTGGGGGCTTGTCTGTCCGTATGGGAGCACAGGTACGTGAGTTGGTGCTGGAGAAAGGGCGGGTGGCAGGGGTGGAGTTGGTAGGCGGCGAGCGATTGCCGGCCGGGCAGGTGGTGCTGGCGGCTTCGCCAAGCGGGGCGATTCCACTGCTGCGGAGTGTGTATGGGCTGGATGAACGCCTGCAGCGGATCGAGCAAATCGAGTTCCGGCCAATTCTGGGAGCGCACCTGCTGTTTGATCGGCCGGTGACGATTGATGCGCCAGTAGCATTGGTTGGCACGCATCTGCAATGGGTGTTCGTCGATGAGCAGCGGCCGGAACTGATCCACGGCGTGGTCAGCGCTGCCGACCTGTTGCCCGATGGGGTGGACCTGGCGGAGTTGTTTGTGTCGGAACTGAGGCAGGTTTATCCAGAGATGATGGGGCTTAAGCTCGCGGATAGCGTAATGGTGAAGGAGAATCGGGCGACATTTCGGCCGGTGCCGGGGATCGATCACCTGCGGCCGGGGCAGCGGACGAGGGTGTCGGGGCTGACGCTTGCCGGCGACTACACGCGGACCGATTGGCCGGCCACGATGGAGGGGGCGGCACGGTCCGGTCAGCGGGCGGCGGAGGTCGTGCTGCACTTGTGGGGATAGAAAATACGGGAAAGTATGGTTCGGGCGCGCTTGTTCGGGCCACTTCGGCCTGTACATTGGATGGAAGTGTGAGCCCGGTTACAACCTTCATCTTTGATCTCTCCGATGTGCTGATTGGCGGCATGGGAGATCTGGTCACTCCGCTTTCGAGGGCCTTGGGGCTGAGTGAGGATAGGTGCTATGAGCTGGTGAATGGGCAGTGGCTGGTGGAGTTGTGCTGCGGTGAAATCGACGAAGATGAGTACCTCCGGCGGATCCTCTCTTGTGCAGCGCCAGAGAGCCCTGGGATCGGTTACGACGAGATGAAACGACTGATCCGTGCAGGATTCCATCGCCAGGTGCCGGGGATGGAGGATATGGTGCGGCTCCTGGCGCGGCGTTATCAGGTGGTGCTGCTGTCAGATCATGCCAGGGAGTGGATTGCCTACATCCACGATGTGCACCCATTTCTAAGCGTGATCCCGCAGCACTTCTACTCCTTTGAGGCCGGGCACTCGAAGCGTCAGGGAACGGCGTTTGAGAATCTGCTGAAGATCGTGCGCCGGCCGCCCAAGTGCTGCCTGCTCGTCGACGACAATCCTTCGAACATCGAACGGGCGAAATGCCACGGGATTCGAGGCATTGTGTTTCAGGATGTGGAGCAGCTTCTGCTGCAGCTTCCGGAGTATGGCGTCCGGCTCACGCCGGCGGAGGTGCTGGCTATCCGAGGGATCAATCCAACCAGTCCTTCTTCTTCAGGCGTGCGGGGACGTATTCTTCGGTGACGTAGCTGATGTCCTTGGTGATCAGTGACTCGACTTCCATCTTGAAGCCGTTGAAGAGCATGTGGTCAATTTCCTTCTGCCAGCCACGATGGTCCTTGAACCAAGGGTAGGCGGCGATCTCCTGCGCTCGCTTGATGTCGTTTTCTTTCAGGTCGATCTTAACAGCATCACTCAGGCTGCAGTCACGGTAGTCCTTGGCGCGGATACCGAGGAACTTGGCTTCGGGGATAGCCAGGCGCGAGGATTCAAAGGCCAGTGAAATTGAGCCCTGCTTGATGACGGAGTAGATATAGTGTCCCCAGGGATCGCAGTCGAGCAGGCAGATGATGGGGAGCTTGAGCTCCTGATGCAGACGCTGCAGGAGCCGGCGGCAGCCGCGTGGAGGCTGGCCGGCGCCGTGAGTGAGGATGCAGTTGTTCTTCTCCCAGAAGCGATCCTCATTGAAGCGGTTCCAAACGGTGCCCTTTTCGACGTGGAGGACGAAGTCGGCTTCGCATTTCTTGAACTCAATGATGTCGGGTTCGACGATGGAGGGCATGGCGTATCCGCCGGAACCCATGTGCCGACAGTCGATTTGATCGCCCTTGTCGATGAGAGTGATGTTTCCCACCATAGCGCCGCGGTTCTCGGCGAAGACGTGCAGTTCTTCACGCAGAGCGCCCAAGGCGACTTCGAGATCTTCCAGGATCGGGTCAGACTCATCCTGTGTGTCGAAAGTATTCTCCTTGGTGCCGGCGACGGTGTGCTTGGCTTTATAGAAGACACCACGAAGGCTTGACGTCTTGTCAGCGTCGATCAGGTCCTTGATGGTGCTGGCATGCAGCATGGTCTGCATGAACTGCTTGGCCTGGTTGAGGTTGAAGAGCTCGCGATCGGCTTTGCCGTCGCCCATCTGCAGGATGCGCTGCTTCTTGTTCCAGAGAGTGTTGGCGCGCGAACGGGTAGGGATGGCAACAGAAATATCACGGCCCTTGTGCGCCGCTTTGGATACGCCTTCAGCGAGGCCGACAATCTTGCCCAGGGTGGTCTTGTCGCGCTGCTTGATGCGTTTACTGCCGCGGGCGATTTCGGATGCGCTTTTTACGGTTTTCTTGGCCATGGGGTCTGCCTGTGTTCTGCCGCGTTGTCGGCGCTCAAAATAGCTCTTCGCCGCCGTCGGATCTGGATTTCTTCTTTGCCTTCTTGGGCTTGCCGTTTAGGGGGACGAGATTATCGGTAACCGTCTTGCCATTTGTCCTGTCCGGTCCGGGAGCGGCGGCCGTGTCGGGAGGGGTGTTGGCGGAGCCTTCGGGCAGTTGCAGATGCGATGCCCGGCTTTCGACCATCACCACGCCATCATCGGCTTTCAGGTCTTCGTGTTCATCCTTGTGGATGACCTGGCCGTTTTCGTCAAGTTCGACATCGGCGACCGCGGTGCGTTTGCGGGCTTCTTCCAAGAGCTTGTCGTAGAGCGCCTTGGCATCGGTGCCGGTGATGGCGTTGATTGCCTTGGCGATCTCGCCGATGTAACGTTCGAAGACATCGCGGCGGGCGGTTTCCCGCTGCATCTTCTGACGCTTGCGAAGGTAGGTGCCGAGTTTGCGGCCGCACTCCATCAGTGCCAGCTTCATTTCCTTCCGGATCTCATCATAGTCGGCGATGGCTTCCTTCGATTCACTTGTGAAGGGCACCCAAACAGAGGCCATGTGGATCATGATCACCAGCGGGCCGACCGGGATCGAGCCGCGCGGCTGCGACAAGTTGTAGTTGCGCCAGCCGGTCTCAACCACCGCCTTGAAGCTGGAGCATGCGGAAGGCTGAAACAGCAGGGGAACGCGGTTGGCGAAGCGGATGACGCGGGCTGGTTCATCGCCGGGCAGTTCGCCGCCGAAGGCGATCGCGGCCTCGATCTGGAACGGGCGGCCGCGATAAACTTCTGGATCACGGGTGCTGGCGGCATAAAACTCGGCCTTGACACCTTTGAGCAAACCGGCGAGGAGTTGGCGCATGCCGATGGGAGCGAGGCAGTTGGTGGGAGGGGAGGGAAGCCGAGCTTCCTGGAACTGTTTGAAGAGTGCTTCGATCTGTTCGG
Source organism: uncultured Phycisphaerales bacterium (assembly GCA_903871935.1). Classification (GTDB taxonomy): domain Bacteria; phylum Planctomycetota; class Phycisphaerae; order Tepidisphaerales; family Tepidisphaeraceae; genus CAIQIQ01. Next base: position 27,338 of record CAIQIQ010000097.1, on the reverse strand, counting down.
GAGTGAGGTCGCCGGCCTTGGTGCGGCTATGGACCTTGATGGCCTGACAGAACTCGCCGGCTTTTTCGGGGCTGATGCGGCAGAACTTTTCCTGAAGGAAGTTGTAGAGGGTGCCGCCACCTTTGTTGGCCTGCTCGAAGTCATTGATCATCTGGATGAGGATGCCCAGTTCAATGCCTTTGGGGTGCGGCTGGATTTCTTTGGTCTCGGGTGGAAGTTGATCGGTGCCGCGCGGGAAGATGATCACGCCGTCTTTGATGACAGTGGTGATGGTGGGATCAACACCATTGGGGGCCTGCACGGACTCAGCGTTGAGGGCTTGAGGCTGTGCAGCGGCCGCATCAGTTGGGGAGGCCTCACCGAGTGGGAGTTCTTCCTGATCGTTGGCGGCAACGCGGGTGGGCGGGACGAAAGTGATCTTCGCGTGGGGATTGGCAATGGCGGCCAGTTCCAGGAAATCATCGACCGAGCCACGCCCTTTCTGGTAGCGTCCCTCAAGCTCGATAGTAACGCTGGTGCCGGTGGGGTAGTCCTCAGGATTGAGAAAGTCGTTTTCGCGGGTGCCGGCGTTGAGGCTCTTATACTGTTGCGGCGGGAAGTCTTCCGTTTCGGTATCGACAGTCACTTCAGCGCGGTTTGTCTTGGTGTTCATCGCCAGCTCAATCAGGTGAGCGGGCTTACGGGCAGATGGGCGAGAGTGGATCACCATCGGCTTGCCGGTGGTGATCAGGCCGTACATGCCGGCGGCAGAGATTCCGATGCCCTGTTGGCCGCGAGACATCTTCAGGCGGTGGAACTTGGAGCCGAAGAGAAGACGGCCGAAGACGTTTTCGATCTGGCGGCGGACGATGCCCGGTCCATTATCGACGACGGTTACGCGATAGCGCGACTGCTTCAGTGTTGCGGGTCGGTCGGGCTGAAGGTCTTCGATGATTACGGTAACGTCGGGAAGGATGCCGGCCTCTTCACAGGCATCGAGCGAGTTGTCTACGGCCTCTTTTACGCAGGTCAGCAGAGCCTTGCGTGGGTTATCGAATCCAAGCAGATGACGGTTCTTGGCGAAGAACTCAGAGACGGCGATGTCCTTCTGCTTCAGGGCCATCGTCTCGGCGGTTTCGCGACGCACAGGTTTTTGAACCCTCCTGGGTGGAGCATCAGCCACAGCGACGCCACCCTGTGCGGAACCCTCGAAGAGGCCGCGGTCCGGCGCGTGTTTTACGTTGAGTTGAGTTGCGTTTCCCATCCTTGGGTCTCCGTTTCAAAAGCCCAATCCCTTGGGTACGCTGACACTATACCCTCTATATGCGGTGGTGCAAAGAGAATCGCGACTTGGGGTCGCCATTGCGCCAGAGCCTTGTCAGATCACGACTTAGGCACTCTTGAGTTAATATACTGTTAACAGTCGGACGGAGTTCGCCAAAACCCAGAAACACTTTAGGCCGGTGCCGGGCGGTGAGGTGCGCGTACTCGCAGGCCGCCTTGCAGATGCACGTTGGTGTCTCTACATTCTGAACATGATCCCGGTTCTTCATAGCACGATTGCGAGCGAGAGAGAACGCGCCCGGCAGTTGCTGAGGCAGCTCCGGCTGGACCCACGCGAGCTGGCGCTGCTCAAGGGTGAACGCGGCAAGCAAGCTGAGGCAGTTAACGAGATCCTGGCGGATGTGGCCGAGCGCGGTGATGAGGCGGTGGTGCATTGGGCCAGGAAGTTTGATGATCCGGAGTTTACGGCGGATCAGATACGTGTGCGGACGGATGAGATGACCTTGGCGCATGGGCGGGTGGAGCGGCCGCTGCTGGAGGCGATCCGGCAGTCGATTCGGCAGGTGCGCCAGTACCAGCAACATGTCCTGCCGTCGGAAGTGCCGATGCTCAGGCGAGACGGGGTGGAACTGGGCCTTCGGTTTGTCCCGCTGGATTCGGCGGGCTGCTACTTCCCCGGTGGGAAGGCCGCGTATCCGTCGAGTCTGATCATGCTTTCGGTGCCGGCGCAGGTGGCGGGAGTGAAGAGAGTGGTAGTCTGCACACCTCCGAGCCGTTTTGGCAAGAGCGACCTGGTGCTGGCGGCGTGTCATGAGTTGGGGCTTAGTGATGTATACCGGGCCGGCGGTGTGGCGGCGATTGCGGCGATGGCGTTTGGTACGGCGACAATCCCCGCAGTGGACAAGATCGTTGGGCCAGGCAATGTATATGTGCAGCTTGCCAAGCGGGCGGTGGCTGGGTGTGTCGGGATTGATGGCTACCTCGGGCCATCGGAGATCGTGACCATCGCCGACGAGAGTGGAGAACCGGCATTTATCGCGGCCGATCTCATTGCGCAGGCGGAGCACGATCCGGGCAGCGGCTACCTGGTGACGGATAGCCAGGTGTTGGCAACGGCGGTGCAGCAGGAAGTGGTCCGGCAGATGGGCCAGCGCAATCGCGTCGAGGCAATCCGCAATGCGCTCAAAGACCGCTCGGCTATTATTGTTTGCCCAACGCTGGATGAAGCGATCGGCTGGGCGAATGAGTTTGCCGCGGAGCATGTCAATATCCAGACACGTGACGATGATGCCGTGCTGGCGAAGTTGCGGCATGCCGGAGCGGTGTTTGTCGGCAAGTACGCGGCAGTGGCGGCGGGGGATTACGTGGCAGGGCCGAGTCACTGCCTGCCGACGAATTCGACAGCGCGATTCAGCAGCGGCATATCGGTCTATGAGTTCATGCGCCGATCGAGCATCGAGCGATATGAGAAGGCCGGACTTGCGCACGATGCGGAGGCGATTGTCGAACTCGCCACGGCCGAAGGCTTGGATGCGCACGCCGAGAGTGTGAGGATCAGGCTGCAATAACCAAAGCGAAACGTTGCGGAAACGCTGTTGATCCGGCAGAATCAGCCCCCGCATGAGCAAGAAGCTCCGCAAGGTCGCCAGTTTCATTGTCCGCTGGGGGATAGCCGTTGTCGGCATCTGGTGGGTCGTTTCGCAGATGTCCATTGCCGATCGGACACTGATTCTTGACGACCGATCACGCCCGCAGAGCATGGTGGTTCTCCAGCAGATCGGGCCGGGGCAGTACCTGTTGGAAGACCCCAAGACGCGTCAGACACAGCAGCGACCTGCCGATGAGTTGCTGAGCAAGCCTGACCGGAAGAAGGTCACGGCTATTGAGAATGGCGTTGGGCGCGAGCTATCGCTGCTGGCCATGGACCTGACGGCGGAGGATGAAAAGCAGCCAGTCGCCAGGCGGCTGCTGGTGGCCGACACACCCGACGCCGAGGGGCGGTGGATCACCCCCGATCAGGTGGTTGGCGGGTTCGTTCTGAGCGTGCCGCACCCGCGAGTGGAGATCGGCATTGGCCGGATGGTGAAGCAGGCCAATCCATGGCTGCTGGTGCTCGCGGTTGTGATTTTCCCATTGACGATCGTGCTGACCAGCATTCGCTGGCAGCGGTTGCTGGGGGCGCTGGATATCCACATGCCGCTATGGCAGGCGAACGTGCTCAACATGGTGGGGCTGTTCTACAACACCTGTGTGCCGATGGGCTCCAGCGGCGGTGATCTGCTCAAGGCCTATTACGCATCGAAGCATACTCCTTACAAGACGCGAGCCGTGTTGTCTGTGATTGTCGATCGGGTGATCGGCCTGATTGTGCTTATCATCGTGGGCAGCACGATCGCCGGCGGGTTCTGGTTGGTAGCGGACAACCGGCTTGACCCGGCTGTACGGGCGTGCGGCTATGTGGCAATGATGGGCGGCGTGATCCTGGCATGTACCGCCATGGGTGTGGTGGTGGTATTCAGTCCGTGGGTAAAGGGGTTGCTGCGGTCAGAGCGCATCTTGTCGCGAATGCCGATGCGAGCACAGTTCGAGAGTGCTTTGGAGGTGATGGCGATCTATGGCAAGAGGCCAGCGCTGATCCTCTGGGCCATGGCGATCACTGTGCCTGTGCATCTGAATGTGGTGGTCGCCGCGCTGCTGGCGGGCAAATCGTTCGGTTTGCCGTTGACGTCGGGGTATTACTTCGTCGTGGTGCCGGTGACGGTGCTGGTGGGAGCGATTCCGATCTCGCCGCAGGGCGTTGGCGTGATGGAGTTTTTTGCCATCAATCTTACCGCAAAACAGGGAGCGACGATTTCGCAGGCATTCGCCTTGACGATGTCGATCCGTCTTGAGCAGATGTTCTGGAACCTGCTGGGCGGGATATTCGTGATCACGGGACATTACCGGCCCCCCAGCCAGGATAAGGATAACGAATCCGGGGAATCAGTATCGACGACGACCGGGCCGTAAAGGTGCAAGCACGCTCTCCCACGAAGGAGTTCAGCAGCCATGTGGCCATGGCCCAGCAAAGATTGCCCGCTTGACGCTGTGACGCGCCAGTGGGTGGAGCACCGGTGGCGCTGGCTGATAGATGAGTTCGGCGGCGATCTTCTCTTGGATTCGCCAAATGTCCTTCCCACACCAGAGTTCTTTCCGGAGAGGTACGACCGCGATGACGACTCGGTGATTGTCCTTGGCCGGCGCGTGTGCCAGTACATGTGCGTGTCGGAGGACATGGTCGATTTCGAGTTCTACAGCGAGGCAGACCGGCCAATGCTCGTTAACGAACGCGGGCAGATGATCGGCGGGGTCGCCGGAACGTTTGCTGAAGGTTCCCGTTTCACGATCCGCATTGAGCGCAGGCAATTCGATTCACCGATGGAGTTGGTCGGCACCCTTGCACACGAACTCTCACATGCTCGACTTCTGGGCGACAACCGGATCGATCCAGAAGTCTTTGACCACGAGCTGGTCACTGATCTAAGCGTGGTTTTCCATGGGATGGGCGTGTTTCTGGCTAACATTCCGCGTCACTGGGATAGTGATACGCGTCGCTGGCCTGGCACAGGCCAGGCGGCGCCGACATACATGACTGCGGCCATGTTCGGCTACGCACTGGCGACGCGCAGTTGTCAGAGAATGGAACCCCTACCGAGTTGGCGTAAGCATCTCAAACCAGGTGTCCGTGCTGAATTCAAGCAGGCCTACCGGTTTCTGAGTCGCTGAGACACTGGCAAATCGGCAGCGTCTTCATGACTCCGTGCCTCCAGCGCAGCCGATCGCTAGCGATAGTATTGACGCATCCAGAGGCGCAGTCATCGCCGTCTTTCACCCCACTGCGAACGGGCATGCTACAGCAGCGATACAGGATCGACGTCGATTGCGATGCGGTCACCTTGCATCAGGTCGCCCTCTTTGCGCAGGACGGCCAGGACCTGCTGGAGGCTGGCGGTTGTGGGGCTGTGCATGATGATCTGTTTGCGGTGGTGGCCGGCGATGCGGGAGATGGCGCACTCGATGGGTTCCTGCAGGTGCAGGTCGGGGATGCCGGGGGCGGCGGCCTTGAGTTGGGTGTAAATATGATCGGCGAGTTGCTCGAGCTTCTTCTCGTCGGTCTCGCGCAGGACGATGCGCACCATTCGGGTGTAGGGTGGGAGCTGGGCGCTCTTGCGGTGGCCTAGTTCGCGCAGGGCGAAGGCGTTGTAGTTCTGGCTGATGGCATCGCGGATGGTGAGATCGTCGGGCAGGTAGCTTTGCAGGATGACGATGCCGGCCTTCTGTCCGCGGCCGGCCCGGCCGGAGACTTGGGTGAGTAGTTGGAAGGTGCGTTCGGCAGCGCGGAAATCGGGCAGAGCCAGGGCGGTATCGCCGCTGATGACGCCAACGAGAGTCACGTTCGGGAAATCCAGGCCTTTGGCGATCATCTGTGTGCCCATTAAAAGTTGGATCTTTCCGGCTCCGAAAGCGTTGAGCACACTCTCATAGTCGCTGGTCTGGTGCATCGTGTCGCTGTCGACGCGGGCAAATGTGACGCCAGGCATTTTCTTTTGTAGTTCCTCTTCCACCCGCTGGGTGCCCAGGCCGAAGAGTGAGAGCTTTGTTCCGCATTGCGGGCATGAGGTCGGCAGGGGATTCACCGCCAGGCAATAGTGGCAATGCATTGAGCCCGTGCCGACGGCGAGATCGGTCCGGCCGGAATGCATATGAGCATCCTTGGAGCGGTGATAGACCATTGCCACGCTGCAGTATTTGCACTGCACGGCTTCCTTGCAGGCGTTACAGCGAATGTAGCTGGCATAGCCGCGGCGGTTGAGCAGCAGGATGGCCTGCTGGCCGGCGGCGAAGGTGTTTTTCATCGCCTGTTCGAGGCGGGGGGAAAGCAGGTGGATGCCCGGCCGGTGAATGTTGGCCATCTTCATGTCGATCAGCTCAACCTTGGGAAGCTGCTGGGGGGTGGCGCGTTGGGAAAGAACGAGATAGGCGTGGCCGGGGGTGCCGCTGGCCTGAGCCTCGACGGCCGCCGCGCGGATGCGGTGGTACATCTCCAGGCTGGGTGTGGCGGAGCCCAGAACAATCGGGATGTTCTGCATCTGCGCCCGCTTGATGGCAACATCGCGGGCGTGATAACGTGGCGCGGACTCCTGCTTATAGCTCGACTCGTGTTCCTCGTCGATGACGATCAGGCCGAGGTTGGGCAGGGGGGCAAAGATGGCCGAGCGGGCGCCGACGACGACGCAGGCGCGGCCGGCGGCAATGCTGCGCCATTGTGCGTGGCGTTCTGTGGCGCTCAGGCCGGAGTGGAGGATGGCTACTTTGCCGAATCGGCGGAGGAATCGCTGCGCCGTTTGTGGGGTAAGAGCGATCTCGGGGACCAGAACGATCGCCTGTTTGCCGGCATCAACCACCTGGCGGATCGCGTGGAGGTAAATCTCGGTTTTGCCACTGCCGGTAATGCCGTGAAGCAGGCTGATGGCGAAACGTCCGGCAGTGATCTGGGCGGAGATGGCATTCAGCGCTGGTTGCTGCTGGGCGTTCAGCGGGAGCGGCGGCTCGGGGGTGAACTGCTGGCCTTCGACTTGTGGGGGAAGACCGTAATCCACCTGCCGGGTCATCTTGAGAATGCCCTTGCCGGCAAGACGGCGCAGGGTGGGGATCTTCACGCCGGCGGCAGTGGCAAGGCGAACCAGTTCGATACTCTCATTTTCCGAGAGGTTCAGCAGGGCGCCAAGGATGGCGGAAGTCTTGCCTCGCTTGGATTTGCCCAGCAGTTCCTGCATCTGCGCATGCGTCAAGGCCGCCTGAACCATGGTGATCTGGCCGATGCCGGTGCGATTCTTTACGGCTGATGGGATGACGCTTTCCAGCACGGTACCCAGCGGGGTAACATAGTAACGGCACATCCAGCGGGCCAGGTCGAGCAGGGCGGGTGTGAGCAGCGTGCGGGCATCGTCAATGGCGGTGATGGGCTTGAGCCTGCTGATCGGCACGTCACTGTGGCCGGGGAGGCCGATCACGTAGGCATAGCAGTGGTGGTTGCCGCGGCCCAGCGGCACCTTTACGCGCTGGCCGACGGATACCTCGCTGGCGAGTTTGGGCGGGATGAGGTAATCGAGTTCCCGATCGACGGCATGTTCCACGGCAACGCGGGCAATGGCCAATTGCGCGGTGCTACCGGGTGCTGCGGGGAGATCGCTATCACCGAACAACGTTTGCACAGAATGTTTATATCCTGTTTGGACGGCGCTGGCCAGCGAGAAGCCCTGTGCTATGGTGTCCATCGGCGGTAGTATTGTCGAGCAAAGAAGGAACCTATGCGGCTATCCTTGGAATCTGCGATCAACTACACAGCCCAGCGGCTCTGGCAGCGGATGGGCTGGTTTGGCATTCTTCGTCTGTTTACTGCCATGGGGATCTGTACCGCCGCGGGGTTCATCATTGCCCGCGTCGTTGGTTTCCCGCTCTATCCCGGGTGGCAGGGAGTGTTCGTGCAGCAGCCTGTGCATATCGCCGCGATGGGATTGGCCGGAGCGGTGGTATCGCTGCTGCTGGGGCTGATCGTCTCGCTGATTATCGCTCCGCCGGTCGATATGCGGATGCCGGCTGTGGTCGCGGCCACGGCCCTGCTAGGGTTCTCCATTCGCGGCGGAACCATGGGCAGTGTGATGCAGGCGGCCGGCGGGCGAGAGATCTTCTGGCTGCTGGCCGTCGAACTGGCGGTGTTGACACTATTGGTGATGCTCATCGCGGTTACCTGGCGTGCTTTACGCGGCTCGGCCAATGAGGCGCCCGGTGCGATCGGCACGGTCGGACTGGGCAGTGGCGGGGTCCAATTCCTGGCGACAGCGGCGATGCTCTGGGTGCTTGGGCAGAACTACCAGAAACCGCAAGCGCTGCTGTCGGTCTTGTTCGCGGCAGGTATTGGCACGTGGGTGGCGCATTTTGCCACCGGGCATATCTGGCGCTGGGCGTGGGTGGTTCCGATGATTGTTGGTATCGCAGGCTATGTGATCAACGCAGTATGGGCAACGGGCGTGGATGTGGCGACCATTCCGGCGGCAATGCGCGGGTTCAGTGCAGCGTTGCCCCTGGATTATGCCGCGATGGGCGCTTTGGGCGTGGTGTTGGGAACCTTGGTGGCCCATGCCGAGATGGAAGATATGCCGGGGAGTTCGAGTAACGAACCGAAGGTGGCAAGCCAGGAGTAGCCGATGGCGCGCAACAAATCGCCGGGCGCCGTGTTGTACATGGACGAGGTGCTGGCCGAACTGGCCAACCAGGCCCCGGACGCCGTGCTGCGCGGCACACCCTCGGCAGTGCATCGGGCGCGAGTGGCGACGCGGCGGATGGGGGCGGCGATGCAGGTCATGTCTCCCCTGGCAGAGGAGCAACAGTGGAAACTGCTCAGGCGGGCACTGAAACGCATCCGCCGTAGTGTGCAGGCCCTGCGAGACTTGGACGTGATGCAGGAGCACCTGAGCGATTTTGCATCGGGGGGTGTCTATCCAGACGCGTGCGAACGAGTACGCGCTGAGATGGCCGAGGAGCGGATCAAGACGAGCCAGCGGGTCGCGCAAGAGGCAAATGTTGACAAATGGCTGGCGCAGACGGGGTATTGGATGGCGATTCGTGGATCGCTTACGTCCAAGGATGATCGGGTCCGCACGTTGATCCGGCAGGCGCTGAGGGCGCAGTTTGCGGAGTTCTCATCCCAGGCGGACGGACTGAGCGATGCACTGCTGGCCGGTGATGGCCAGCACGATGTGCAGCCGCATGCGCTGCGGATTGCGGGGAAGTCGCTGCGCTACACTTTTGAGATGGCACAGGCTCAGCACATGGGATCAACGGTCCGCGTGCTGCGGCGGTTCAAGCAACTGCAGGATGCGCTTGGTGTCTGGCATGACTATCATGTGCTTTGTGCGCGAGTAATGCAGGTGTGTGAGAGCGAGCTTAACGGGGGCGAGTGGCATGTCGAGCAGCGGAACCTGATCCTGCTGGCTGCCCATATACACCGGGAGTCAGCGAAGCACCTGGTACAGTTCGCCCGTTTGTGGAAGCGGCATCGCGAGTTCCTCCTAACTGAGCTCGCAGTTGCCACCGGTGAATCGGCCAGCCCGCTCGCCGCCGCGATATTGCCGCCTGAACCGGCTGCTCCAACAGTGGGTGGGTCTGATGGCAAATCCAGTGAATCAGCAGCTTAAGATCCGCGATCGGGCGGACAGCGACCATGAACTGCGTCTGGCCGCGATCGATGTGGGCTCGAACAGCCTGCACATGGTCATCGCCCAGATTGATGCCGATGGAGGGGCGACGAACCTCTGGCGGATGAAGGAGATGGTGGGGCTGGGGCGCAACAGTTTCCCCTCGCATCGACTCAGTCCTGAAGCGATGGACCGGGCACTGTTGGCCTTGAAGCGATTTGGGCAGACCGCGTTGCGCCGCGGGTGCGAAAAGGTTGTTGCGGTGGCGACCAGTGCCGTGCGCGAAGCTGAGAATGGCGGCGACTTCATCGAGCGGGCCAGGCGTGAGGGCGGTGTGAATGTGCGCGTGGTCAGCGCCAGGGAAGAAGCGCGACTGATCTATATCGGCGTGCGGCATGCCATGGACTTCGCCGGCGGGCACCACCTGATTATTGATATCGGAGGCGGCAGCGTTGAACTGATTGTCGCCGATGCGAACGCGCCGTTGCTGCTGGAGAGTCGAAAGATCGGGTCAGCAAGGATGACCGCGAAATTCGTCCACAGCGATCCCCCCAGAAAGCGGGAGGTTGAGCGACTTCTGCAGTACTATCGGGATGAACTGATGCCGTTGCTGCAGCAGGTGCGCGATCTCAAACCGGTTCGCGTGGTCGGCACCAGCGGCACGCTGGAGAACTTGGCGGCCATGTGCAGCAGCCGGGCGAACGCTGCCCGAGCGGAGATCGAACGCGAGGCCTTGAATGATCTGGTGGACAAGCTGCTCAAGACCGAAGCGGCCGATCGTGTGAAGATCCGCGGTCTTGATGAGAAGCGGCAGGACCAGATCATCGCCGGCGCGCTATTGGTGCAGTTCATCATGGCAGAACTGGGCATCAAGCGCATTGTGCTCTGTGGTTCAGCGCTGCGTGAAGGGATCCTGCTGGAATACATCGGCCGGCATCTGCCGGATCTGGCGGTCCGCCGCAAGGTGCCCGATCCGCGTCATCGCAGCGTGCTGGATCTCGCTCGCAAGTGCGAATGGAATGAGATGCACAGCCTGCAGGTGGTCGCGATTGCGCTCAAACTCTTCGATCAGCTTGAATCTCTGCACGGGCTGAACGCCAAAGCTCGCGAACTGCTGGAGCATGCGGCCATGTTGCATGACATCGGCTGGCACATTGCCCCCAGCCGGCATCACAAGCACAGCATGTACCTGGTGCAAAATGGCGGGCTCAAAGGCTTCTCCGATCGCGAGATCGGTATTATTGCGAACATGACACGCTATCATCGGGCGAGCATGCCCAAGCCGAGTCACAGCACATACATGTCTCTGTCCAGCGAGGATCGCCACATTGTCGACGTGGGCGGCGCCATCCTGCGCATCGCCGACGGCCTGGATCGCAGCCACTCACGCGTGGTCCGGGATCTGAAATGTCGGATTGGCAAGCGTCGGGTGAAGGTGCTGGTCACTGGCCGGGGCGATATCGAACTGGAACTGTGGGCCGCAAGGCGCAAGACTGATCTGTTTATCGCTGAATTTGACCGCGTGATTACATTCCGCGCAGCGAGGTAATCTATGCGCACATCGAGTTTCCTGGCGGTGATGCTGGCAATCGTATGCGGTGCGGCCATGGCGTTGGGCGATGATGCGCCCAATCTGCTCAGGAATGCCAACTTCGCCGTGGCGGCGAATGGCACGCCTGAATCCTGGACAACTTCGGGTGATCCCGCCACGGTGACCCAGCAGCTATCGGTCGTACAAGATGCGGATGGGCCGTACTTGAGGCTCGCCTGTGCGCGCTGCGATCCGCGGACACCTTCATCGCATGCGATGCTGGCCCAGGCTAACGTGCCCCTGCAAAAAGGGCGCACATACGAGTTCTCCGCCCAGATTCGAGCATCGGGCATCCGTGGTGGCGTGGTTTCGGTGGCGATCCGAAACACCAGGGACTGGAGCGAGTGCGGCCTGACCGCTGAGATTGCGGTAAGCGACCGGTGGACTCCATGCCGCAAGGTGTTCAAGGCGACGCAGGACACGGCCGATAACAACCGCCTGCAGGTCTGGTTTACGGAGCCGGGGATGCTCGAATTGCGCGACCTGCGCGTGAGTGCGCATACTGCACAGGCTGCCAGGTTCACTAATACCACTCCTGCCGGAATATCGCGGAACCTGGTTTGCAATGGGTCATTTGAGAATGGGTCCGCTGGCTGGTCATCGGTGGGCGCGAACACCGGTTGGGGCAATCTCGCGTCCCTGCATGGTACCATCGAGCAAGGTGGGGCAGCCGATGGTAGTTCGTTCCTGCGCATCGCGCTGGGTCCAGGCATGGCGCCTGAGTTGGCTTTCGATTATTACCAGCCCATCTTCAGGCAAGAACTCTCGCCGCTTGCGGCGAATCTCGGCTGGATTGCCGTTGAGCCAGGCAAACCGTACACGCTGTCCTGCCAACTGCGCGCAAGTGAGGCTGGCGTGCCTGCCATTGTCGGCATTTCCGAGCAGGACCCGACCGGATCGCTTCGGCAGCAGCGCAGGAAGGTGAATCTCACGGCCGCCTGGTCGCAGTATGGGTTCACGTTCCGGCCGCAGGCGCGCTATGCCTATGTCACGATTGGGCCGGATCTGGCGGAGCAACGCTCCTGCCACGTCGATGTGGATAGCGTGCAGCTTGAGCAGGCCGAAGCGGCGACAGCGTATGTTGCTCATACTCCAGTGGAGTTGGCACTGACAACTCCAACGTCGGGAGGGATCACCTACGTGGGCGATTCGGCCGAAGTTCTTGTCCATATAACCAACTCACTCGATGCGGTGAGCGAGGTCGTGGTCCAACTCGACGCGAAGGATTTTTACGGCCAGACGCTGCAACTGCCGGGACTGAAGCTTGCGGCGTCGCCGAAGACGACGGTCGTAGGGCGCGTGACGATTCCGGCCGACTGGCGCGGATACTACGAGATCACCGCCAGCGCGGCCGGTGTAGATGGCCCGGCGCATGTGCGTCTGGCGATAGTGCCCAAGCGCGAACTTCGTGACACGGTCTGCGGGATCAATCATGCCTTTGCGGCCGGTGAACTGATCGGGCTGGCGGATGGTGCGGGTGTGAGCTGGTATCGCGATTGGTCGCTCAAGTGGCAGCATATCGAGCCCAAGCCTGGCGAATGGCACTGGGATGTCAGCGATCAGCAGATTGGCCGCGTGCTGAAGCAGAACGAACGTGTTTTGCCGTTGCTGCCGCCGTTCCCGTCGGCGGAGTGGAACAGCGAGGCGCCGGCCAACCTCGCCAGCAGCGGTTATCCCGGCGTGCGGCTGCGCCAGGCCTGGGCACCTCGTGAGGCGAAGCAACTGGCGGACTTCATCGCGGCTGCGGTGGGGCGTTACAAGGATCGCATTAACGTCTGGGAATTCCTCAACGAGCCGATCCATACCGATTATGCGCTCCCGGCCGACAGCGCCAACAAGTACGGCGGGCGCAAGTACGGTCCCGCCGACTATGTGAATCTGTTGACGGTCGCCTCCAAGGCGATGAAGGGGGCCGACCCCAAGTGCCGCGTCATCGGTGGCCTGGCCGGTGGCCCGCGGCAGATGACACGCGAACTGATCGACGCCGGAATCCTGCAGCAGATCGATATCCTGAACGTGCATATGTACCCGGGCCTTCGGGCGCCCGAAGCGTTCGCGGCCGACATGGATGAACTGCTGGCAATGATGGATGGCCGCGGCGGCCGAAAGCCGATCTGGATCACGGAGTTCTCCTACTACGGCACGGACCGCCTGCCGCGGGAGCCGTTTGTACCGGTTCCATCGTCGTGGGCTGAGAATCGCCTGTTGGCTGATGAGCGACAGTGTGCCGACTACACGGTGCGCTACTTCCTGATCATGCTCTCGCATGGCGTCGAGCGCATCTTCATCCATTCCGGCGCCAGCGGCCAGGTGAACGCGGCCGACCTGGAGTGCGCAATCTTCGACTACGGCGGGGCGCCGCGGAAGCTGTATCCTGCACTCGCGATGCTGACCAGCGTGCTGGGTGCTTCGCCGCGGTCGGCCGGCAGCGACCGAATTGGCGATGATGGATGGTGCGCTGCGTTTGAGACGGGCAAACAGAGCATCGTTGCCGTCTGGTCTACCCGCGAAACGCCAGCGAAGCTCCCGCCCAAGAGTGAGCTGGCATGGGTGGATGTCGTCGGCCGAAAGCTCGCGACCGCGCCGGCGCAACTCTCCACGTCGCCGGTTTATCTCATCGCGCCGTCAGGTCAGGCGGCCAAGCTTCTGGCCGAGATTACTGGCCGGCCATGATGTGGTCTAGCATTCCCGGCAGGACTCTGTCGGGTGCCAGGTACTCACGGGCAACTTCGAAGGCGGCCTGGCGCTGACCTTCGGGGTCGCGGGCGATCGCTTCCAGGCCGGCAATCGCCTGGTCGGCGGTGTTGAAGGCAAACAGCCCCCGGCCGGCGGGAACATAGCGGCTCCAGGCGGTGTCCTGCACCACGGCCGGGCGGCCGGCGGCGAGATAGCAGCAGGTGCGGCAGGAGAACCAGCCGCTGCGCGTGGCCACATAAAAGTTCTTGGCGATCGACCATTCGCCCAAGCTGTCGGCGATGAAGTGCTGATAGGCCTCGGGGGTCTGACTGACATCATAGGCCGGGACCACCTGCCACTTGCGCGAGGTGATCGGCTCGATGCCGCTGTTGGAGCCCATCGCCAGTCGCAGTGGGAGGGGCGAACGACCGGGCAGGTCGATGAACTTCTCGAACTCCGCCCGCTTGTCGAAGTAGTCCACCCCTTGATAGGTGTATTTGCGCATCTCCTTGGTGAAGTTCAGAGTCATGACGGTGGTCATGACGGTTTCTTTGGGCGATTGCCGGCGGGCGAAATCCCAGTGAGGCAGCGTGACGATCGGCCGCGTGGTAATCCACTTGAAGTCAAAACGCGGCAGCCGGCAATCATCTGCCCAGATGTTCTCGGCGTAGGTCAGGTGGCGGTCAAATGCGGCGACTTCGGCGAACCGTCCCTTGTCGCGCCCATCCTTCTCTAATGCCCCGTGCAGTCCGATCTGTGTGAAGCCGGGGTCGGTGTCCATGAACACCTTGATGCACTTGGGATTCAGAGACTCAGGGAGGATGCAGCCGCCGGAGACGTTCAGGTAGATGTCGGCGGTGGCGGCGATCTCGTCAAACTTCTGCTTGCTCATTCCGAAGTGGTCTTTGAGCAGCACGCAGTAGTGCCACTTGTCCGACAGATCGGGGGCGTGAATGCGGAAGAAATCGCCCAGGAACTTTGCGTTGACGGATCCATCATCCGATGGCTGCTGCTTCACGGCATCGTAGGGCCAGGTGTTGGTGTTCTCGTCGTAATAGACATCATGGCCAAGTTCGTGCAGGCCCAGGACATAGTGAAAGTAATCCCACGCGACCCCGCCCAGTGGGTATTGCCCGACTAATCCGCCGACGATGATGCGAAGCTTTTGCGTGGACGCAGACATAGTTGCGGCATCCTAATGCGGTAGGGGGGAGAATGGCCAATAAGGTCGCTACGGTTCCACAACAACGTTGTCTATCAGGCGCGTGTTGCCGACTCGGGTGGCGATGGCCAGGAGGATAGGGCCATCAACGTGTTCTTTGGGTTTGAAGGTGGCGGGATCGACGGCGGCGACGTAGTCGATGTAGACAGGGATGTGACCAAGTTGGCCGGGGGCGAGAATCCTCTGTTGCATCAGAGCAATCAGACGGTTGGTCTGGCGGATGCCCTTGGCAACTTCATCGCGGGCCAGGAAGAGGGCGCGAGAAATTGAGAGGGCTCGCTTGCGCTCATCGGGGGCAAGGAAGCGATTACGACTGCTCATGGCCAGGCCATCGGGTTCGCGGATGGTGGGGGAGGGGATAATGGTTATGGGAAAATCAAGGGCTTTGACCATGGCCTGGATGATGGCAAGCTGCTGGTAATCCTTTTGTCCGAAGCAGGCGACTTGGGGTTGAACGATATTGAAGAGTTTGGCGACGATCTGGCAGACGCCTTTGAAATGGCCGGGGCGATGCCGACCTTCGAGGACGGTGGTGAACTGAGGCAGATCGATGGCGATCTCGGGTGAGCCGAGGGGATACATCTCAGCCGGATCGGGGCTAAAGACAAGATCGACGCCGGCATCGCGACACGTAGCCAAGTCCTGCTCCACAGGGCGGGGGTACCGGGTAAGGTCTTCGCCGGGACCGAACTGGGTAGGATTCACGAAGATGCTGACCGCAACGCGCGGCGCACGCTGGCGGGCCACTTGCATCAGTGAAACGTGTCCGGCGTGCAGGGCGCCCATGGTGGGAACAAAAGCGATCTTGCCAAGGCTCTCTCGCGCCTCGCGGCATTCCTGGATTGTCTTGCAGACCGTCATAGAGCATCGAGTGTATCCATTGTTCGTTTGGGGAGCGAGATGCACGTAAAGGGGTCGGGAGTCTTTTTTAAAGACTCCCGACCCCTTTTTACTTGGGGCGGCTACTTTGGCGAAGGAAGCACAGGGCGGCGAAGGAAAGGGCGAGGGTCATCAGGCCTCCCGTCGCGGCGGCCACTGCCAGCAGACTCATGCGCAGTTCGCCGGCGTGAGGTGTTGCCTCCAGGAGCAGTGAGCCCAGCGCGAAGACGCCGACGACGATGCAGAGGATCTGAATCAGTTGTACGAGTCGGGAGATGGCATTCTCATGCAGCGCCATCAGGACGCGGGCAGGGACGCCCAAGACGACGATGAGTTGGCCGGATGCCAGGAGCAGGACAACATCCCAGGCGATGCCCAGGCCGTAGTGCGCGGCAACCGAAACGCTGCCGGCAGCCGGGATGCCTATGCCAAGAGAAATGGTGCAGATTCCGGCAGCCGTGGAGCCGATGAAAGTCAGAGCCGTGAGGACCAGGATGCGTTCCTGTTCCTTGTCCGCCGGTGGGAACTGGGCAATCGGCATCCAGACCCAGAAACACCCGCCGATGACGGTACAGATGGTATTGATGAACAACAGGATGATCCCGGCCGCGGGGGTGACCGGCGAGGCGGGAGGGAGGGCGATCAGCGTTGCGAGGATGAGCGGCCAGGCGGCCAGCGTCAGGCAGGACAGGGCGGCATTGCTGAGTGCCGAGCGCAGCGAAGGGATATCGCGGCGGAGCAGGGCATCCCAGTTCGAGCCGCCGCACTCCGGGCATTTGCCCGAGAGTGCAAGTCCGCGAAGGTTGTAGCCGCAGTAGACGCAGGGAAGGTCTTCCTGCACCGGGATGGTGCGGCGCTGCCAGG
Organism: uncultured Phycisphaerales bacterium; assembly: GCA_903871935.1. Lineage (GTDB taxonomy): Bacteria > Planctomycetota > Phycisphaerae > Tepidisphaerales > Tepidisphaeraceae > CAIQIQ01. The sequence goes on along the minus strand of CAIQIQ010000097.1, from coordinate 10,606 downwards.
GGTTGCGGGAGGGAATGATTCCCATGGGAGGTAATAGTAAAGGAACAAGGCGCAAGGATGAAGCCCGCAAGATGCCGTGGGTTGCAAATCAGTCGGTGTCGGACTTTAATTGCGGTCAGACATGGACGCGATGAACCTTGCTACTGTGATGCAGCCGCTGTCGGCCTGGGCGCCGGTGGTGCTATTGATCGTGATTGGACTGCTCTTTGCGGTGGGGACCGTGGTCGCCAGCATCATCCTTGGCCCGGGCCGGTCAGGATCGACCAAAGCGACGATCTACGAAAGCGGCGTGGTGCCGGTGGGGGATACGCGGCGGCGGTTCAACGCCCGGTTCTACATCGTGGCGATGATCTTTGTGGTGTTCGATGTGGAAATCGTCTTCTTCTATCCCTGGGCGACGATCTTTCCATTGAATCCGACGGGGCTGCTGCTGGTGGAGATGCTGGTCTTCGTGCTGATCCTGCTGGTGGCGTATTTGTACGCATGGGGCAAGGGCGTCTTCAAGTGGGATTGATCGACTATGAGGCAGCGGGCGACGAAGCGATACGGGGCTATGACCGGTTCCCTGCGATGTGCATTGGCGATGCAGGTCGAATGTCTTGAGCAACGTCAATTCCTGGCGGCATCTCTGCAATCCAATGTGAACGTGCTTGTCTCGGGTTCTGAGACTGTGGTGGGCAAGCCCGCGACGTTTACGGCTGTAGTGGGCACACAGGATGCTGCCACTACGTTGCCCTCTGGCACGATGACATTCTCGGACGATGTCGATGGGGATGGCAATCCCGACGTGACTTTGGGCACGGCCAGTATTGTCGATGGCATCGCCCAGTTCAGCACCAGCGCGCTGCCGGCCGGGTTTCACTGGGTTACCGCATCCTATTCCGGCGACGCTTTGTTTACACCGGCCGATTCTGATGCAGCGGCGCTCCATGTCATCTATCCGCAGGTGATCGATATTCTGGTGGTCTATACGCAGAGCGCGGTGAACCAGGCGACCTCTTTCGATGTCGACATCACCAGCTGGATCTACGCGGCGATTGCCGAGGTAAACGACGCATTCATCAACAGCCAGATTCCTGCCAGCGCCGAACTGGTGTATGCAGCGAAGACTGACTATGTCGAGACCGGCAATATGTCGACGGATCTGCAGCGTCTGGCCGATCCGGGCGATGGTTACATGGATGCGGTGCCCGCGCTGCGGAGCAAGTATGGCGCCGATGTGATGTGTCTCTGGCAGGAAGCGCAGCTCGATGGCGATTTGGGTGGACTGGCATATATGATGCAATCACTGACGGACCCGATGAATCCATCTTTGGCATGTATGACGGTGCGGCAGGACAACAGCACCGCGCCGGTGTATGCGTTCGCCCATGAGATTGGACACATTCTTGGAGCGGCTCACGACCATGAAACGGCCGCGGGCGGAGCTGGGGGCTCGGGTGGACTGTATGGTGATTCTTATGGTTACCGCTTTACGGTCAACGGCGAGCCGTATCACGATTTGATGGCGTACGATGATCCGAATATAACGGGGACGCAGACCACCATCCCGTACTACTCCAATCCGGACGTGCTCTATGACGGCGTGCCGACGGGCGTAGCTGGCTATGCCAATGCGGCTCGTGCGATACGGGCGGCCGCGCCTGTGGTGAGCAAGTACCGACCAACCAAGGTGCCCGCCAGTACGCCGACGACACTGAGACTCTCTGCTTCGACATCCATGGTCGAAGTGTCGCAGGCGGTCACGCTCACTGCCACCATTGCAAAGAAGAACGCCTCTCAGCAGACGCCGCAGGGGACGGTCACGTTCTATGACGGCGCGACGATCCTCGATACGGTAGACGTAATAAGTTCCAAAGCAATGTGGACAGGCACGCTTGCGGCGACGGGAGGGCATAGCCTGCGCGCGGTGTATGTGGCCGACGATTTCTTCGGCGGTTCGGTATCGGCGGTGAAGAAGGTCAGTGCGTATCAGGTGAATTTGAGCGGCGATGGCACGCTGAATGTGGTTGGCTCGGATCGCGCAGACTCCATTTCGGTTGCACTCATTCGCGGCCGCATCTCTGTCAAGATGGCCGGTTGGAGCGACGCGTTCGATGCCGCTTCGGTGCATGGCATCCTGATCAGTGCCGGTGAGGGGAACGATTTGATCCGCATCGGTGCGGGCGTCGGCGCGGCCACCATCTACGGCGGCGCTGGCAACGATACACTCTATGGCGGCGCTGCCGATGACGAACTCTACGGCGAGGAGGGCGATGATCGCCTTTACGGTGGTGGCGGCAACGACACGCTGGACGGCGGCGCCGGCCGGAACCGCCTGGCGGGTGGTGATGGGGATGACATGCTGGTTGCCTTCAACGGGTTGGCCGATGTGCTCCAGGGGGACAAAGGTGTCGATACGGCCTGGTTCGACAGCATGCTGGATATACGCAAGGATGTGATCGAGACGCTGCATCCGGATGAGGCACATGTGATGTGAAGGCAATCGGCGCTGCAGATTGGTATACTGCCGCCGCGATGATGCCCGCTGTATCGGGCTGCTGATTGTATTTACCGCGCCTGCGAAGCCGAACCAGTCGTAATGCCTATGAAACCTCTGCAACTGATCTTCTCGAGTGCGAGACGCTACAGGTCCGCACTCATTCTTGCTGCCGTCGCCATGCTGGCGCTGGTTGGCGTGCAGCTTCTGATCCCCTGGGTAATCAAGATCCTCTTGGAGACGATCAAGGCGGCCGGAGCCGGTCTGGCCGCGCCGGATGCGATGGACCGAGTCTGGAAGCTGACGCTGCTGGTGCTGGCGGTGTACCTGGCCCGGGCGGGGCTGCAGTTCCTGGGCTCGTACATGTCGCATCTGGCAGGATGGGGCGTGGTCGCCGACACGCGCAAGTACATCTATACCCACCTGCAGCGGCTTTCCCTGCGGTTCTATCACGACAAGCAGGTTGGCCAGTTGATGTCGCAGGTGATCAACGACACGGAGCTGTTCGAGCAACTGGTATCCCATGCCATCCCCGATGTCGTTGTGAACGTGGTTACGTTTGTGGCGGTCACGGCGGTGTTGTTTATCCTGAACTGGAAGCTGGCGCTGCTGAGCACCATTCCGATTCCGCTGGTGGTGGTCTCGCTGCGCGTGTACGCGCGTCGTGTACGGCCGGCGTTTCGCAATCGCCAGCGGGAGTTGGGCGACCTGAATGCAGTGTTGAATGACAACCTCTCGGGCATCCGCGAGATCAAGGCGTTTACGCGCGAGCCGCACGAGGCGAAGCGGGTGCACCAGCAGATCGACAACTACCGCCAATCGCTGCTGCGGGCACTGCGGCTGATGGCGACCTTTCAGCCGTTCGTTAACTTCACCTCGTCGCTGGGCATGCTGATCGTGATCTTCTTTGGCGGCAGGCTGGCGCTGCAGGGCCGCCTGGAAGTGCCCGAACTCGTGGCATTCTTCATGTACCTGGACATGTTCTATGCCCCGGTGCGCAACCTCAGCGGCGCCTGGGAGGCGATCCAGAGTTCCATGGCCGGGGCCGACCGGATCTCGGCACTGCTCAAGGAGGTCGAGGAACCGCATAATGTGACGGGATCGGTGGATATCCCCGACCGAGCTGAAGGACATATTCGCCTGGAGTCTTTGAGCTTCGAGTACAACGCTGGAACCGCGGTGCTTGAAGACATCACCCTGGACATTCCAGCCCACAAGGCCGTGGCGCTGGTTGGGCCGACCGGGGTCGGCAAATCCACGTTGGTGAGCCTGATTCCCCGGTTCTACGATGTCACCGGCGGCGCGGTAACGCTGGACGGCCGGGATATCCGGCAGTACACGCTTGAGAGCCTGCGGCAGCAGATCAGCATCGTGCTGCAGGATGTGTTCCTCTTCTATGGCACCGTTCGCGAGAACATTCTCTTCGGCAAGTCCGATGCCACCGAGGATGAGGTGCTGGCGGCGTGCCAGGCGGCCAATGCTCATCAGTTCATTACCCAGCTTCCAGAGGGGTACGACACGATGATCGGCGAACGGGGCGTCAAGCTCTCGGGCGGCCAGAAGCAGCGGCTCTCTATTGCCCGCGCCATCCTGAAGGATGCGCCGATCCTGATCCTCGACGAAGCCACATCGTCGGTGGACACAGAAACCGAATTGCTGATTCAGGAGGCGATTGAACACCTGATGAAAGGACGCACGACCATCGTGATCGCCCACCGGCTCTCGACCGTGCGCAACGCCGACAAGATCGTGGTGCTGGAGGACCGGAAGATCCGCGAGATGGGCACCCATGACGAACTGCTGAAGCTCGATGGGTTGTATCGGCGGCTCTATTCGGTGCAGCGGTTTGCGGATAGTGAGGCGACGGTTGGCGGCGTGTCCGCGTTCTAGGTTATGTCTGACAATGTGCATGGAATGGCATTTGGTTGAAGAAGGAGAGCAACTGCGATGAATGTTCTGGTTGCTGGCGGCGCTGGTTACATTGGTTCGCATACGGTCAAACAGCTCAAAGCGGCCGGGCATAACCCGGTCATCTATGACAATGGCTCGCGCGGGCACATCGAGGTTGTCGATATCCTCAAGGTGCCGGCCGTGGTCGCGGATCTGAACGACCGGGCGACGCTGAGCAAGGCGCTGCGCGATCACAAGATCGATACGGTCATGCACTTTGCCGCTTACGCATACGTCGGGGAGAGCGTGCAGAAGCCGCTGATGTACTACCAGAACAATGTCGCCACGACGGTTGCCGTGCTGGAGTGCATGCAGGCGGCCGGCGTGAAGCGGTTTGTCTTCTCATCGACGTGTGCTACCTACGGCGATCCGACGAGTGTGCCGATCACGGAGGAGGAAAAGAAGGCGCCGGTGTCGCCGTATGGCCGGAGCAAACTGATGGTCGAGAATGTCCTGAGCGACCTGGTGGCGGCCGATAAGCAGTTTTCGTTCGCAGCGCTGCGCTACTTCAACGCATCGGGCTGCGCGCTGGATGGGACAATTGGCGAAGATCATGATCCTGAGACGCATCTGATTCCATCGGCGATTCTGGCGGCCATGGGGATGCGGCCAGCGCTGACACTCTTTGGCACGGACTATCCGACACCCGATGGGACGAATGTCCGAGACTACATCCATGTCGAGGATCTGGCTGATGCGCATATTCTGGCGATGCAGAAGTTGATGCCGGGGCAGAGTGTCTTCTGCAATCTGGGCACGGGTCGCGGGTTCTCGAACAAGGAGATCATTAAGGCGGTGGAGAAGGTTTCGGGCAAGACAGTGCCGCTGACGGTGGGGCCGAGGCGAGCGGGTGATGCTATTGCACTGTGGGCCGACCCGACGAGGGCGAAGCAACTCCTGGGCTGGGAGGCCAAGCACAAGGACCCCGAGGTGATCATCCGGTCGGCGTGGATCTGGCACTCGAGGCATCCCCGCGGGTACGCGGGGAAATGACTGCCGGCGCGGCCGGGACTTCGCTGCGCTCAGCACTGCGAATCCAGGTCCCCGTCCGCACAGGCCCCCTATCCGCAGCGACAGAGGACCAAGGCAAGGGCCGCACCCGCCACTTGGCGGATGCGGCCCGGTCTCGCGCACAGCCGAGGCAACGGCTAGTTATTGCCGCTCTTGGGGTTCTCCAGTTTCTGCATGGCCGCGTCCAATGCCTTTCTCAGGCTCAGCGTGTCCGCCTTCTGACGCGGCGGGTACTCGATCAGGCTCTTGATGTGCTCGGCCATGAAGGGCGCGGCGGCAGTCGGCGCCCACATGTTCTCGGCGAAGAACTTCCGGCCGATGTAGCCCCACTCGTGCGACTCCGGATCCATCCTCTCCATCGGATCCATGCGCAGGTTGAAGAGATAGGGAACGTTGGGGTAGTACTTCTCGTTCCACCACAGCCCTTCGGGCTTGACGCCGATGTGCATCTTCCAGTTGTCCACGCGGACGGCCATCAGGTCGGTCTCATCGTAGTAGAAAAACGCACGGCGGGCGGACTTGTCGGTCTTGCCGGTCCAGTAGTCAAGCTGGTTGAAGCCGTCGAGATGGACCTTGTAGGTCATGTCGCCCATCTTCTTGCCGGCAAGCAGTTCCGTCTTCAGGTTGGGCATCCCCGCGGCGGCGGCGAGAGTAACGAACAGATCCTCATGGCTCTGCAGGCCGTTGAGTTCCGTCCCGGGCGCGATATGGCCGGGCCACTTGATCAGGCACGGCACGCGGAAGCCGCCTTCCCAGGTGGTCCCCTTCTCGCCGCGGAACGGACCCATCCCACCATCGGGCCACAGCATTGTCTCGACACCATTATCGGTGGAGTAAACGACGATGGTATTGTCATCGACTCCCAGGTCCTTGAGCTTCTTCAGAAGCACACCGACCTGCTCATCATGCTCGAGCATCTTGGCGCGTATCACATCGGTCTCGGGCCGGCCTTCGTCCACGGCCATCTGGATGTACTTCTGCGGCGAATGCGACCAGATGTGGGTGGCGGTGGTGTTGAACCAGACGAAGAAGGGCTTGTCGCCTTTGCCGACCTTGTCCAGGTACTTCAGCGTCTCGCCAAGCACCTCGGCGTCAAACGTTTCCATGCGCTTGCGCGTCAGCGGACCGGTGTTCTCGATCTTCTGTTTGCCTACCTTGCCGAAGACCGGATCGGTGGTCGGGTCATCGGTCTGCGTGGCCCAGGCGTGCATGACGCCGCGTGGGCCGAACTTCTCCTTATAGGCCGGGTTCTTCTGGCCAGGATAGGCCAACTGCTCGGGTTCTTCCTCGGCATTGAGGTGGTAGAGATTGCCGAACCACTCATCGAAGCCGTGCACGGTGGGCAGGAACTCATTGCGGTCGCCGAGGTGGTTCTTGCCAAACTGGCCGGTTGCGTAGCCTTGGCTCTTGAGTACTTCGGCCAGCGTCGGATCCTCCTTCTGGATACCGAGCGTGGAGCCGGGGATGCCGATGGTCGTCTCGCCGGTCCGCAACGGGATCTGCCCGGTGATGAACGCAGCGCGTCCGGCTGTGGAGCTTGCCTGTCCGTAGTGATCGGTGAAGATCGCGCCCTGCTTAGCGATGCTGTCAATGTTGGGCGTCTTGCCCATCATGCCATGGGTGTAGGCGCCGACATTCCACATGCCGATGTCATCGCCCCAGATCACGACAATGTTGGGTTTCTTGGTGCTGGCCGGCTGGGGCGCTGCCGCCGGCTGCGGGGCCGCCTGACCCATCACGCTAGTGCTCGAGCATCCTGCCAGAATGCTGGCGGCACTGACCGCTAACAATAGTCTCTTCAGTCGTCTGACGTGGCTAGTCATGGGACTTCTCCTCCCGGTTGCGGCGCCCAGGTGTTCGATGGCCAACGCCGTGGGGGCCGGACACGGCGGGTCAACAGGCCGCCAGTATATCCGCTATCTTCCGTTTGTCATCGATGTGTGCCGGCCCGCGTGTTCTGGCGTGGCACTGCGGTTCCACCCGTCGGGGGGTACGGCAAGGGCTACCAGAGCGTTCTTACATCGTAGCGTTTGGTGTTTTCATCCCGCGTCACGATGGTCATATCCTCCATCCGGGCCTGAGAGATGATGATGCGGTCGAATGGATCGTTGTGATGATCAGATTAGCACTTCATCCGGCAATGGATCAAAGAAGGAATCGGGAACCCTGAACTCACCTTTGGCGAAGCCACCTTTGCGGCTGCGGGGCTTGGGAGTGGCCGCGGTCAGCTAAGCCACCGGCTTGCCATTGCGGGCGATCACGATGGTCTGGCCGTGCTCGACTTTCTGCAGCAGGGCCGACAGATGCGTCTTGGCGTCATGGATGTTTACCGTCATCACACTACATGATTAGGCAACTCATTAGCTAAGTGAATGAGCATGGACGAGGGGCCGCAAGGCGGAAAGCATCCTGACTGCGACGGATCCGACAAGTGTGGGTTCTTGTCTCGCGCGCCGCGCACCCGAAGACGGATGCGGGCACCACAGTCGAAGACGACTGTGCCACTTGTTCAATGGTCTACCAGAGGCATTGAGCGAGCGAGTTCTGTTAGTTTGACCTGGATGTTCATGACCTGCCTGGGGAGTTCGGTGCCACCGGAGATGGTTTTGTCGCCATAGCGGATCGAGATGTCGGGGCCGTCGGCTAGGTTGCCGGAGGCTGTCGATGACAGGGAGCCCCAGTTGGCAAAGAGGCGAGATAAGTCTGTCATCTGCTGGAGGGTTAGCTTTCCTTCGCGGATTTCGATGCGTTGGAGCTTCGGGTCGATGTCGTTGCCGCCGTAGCTCTTGTTCTCTGTTTGAACGCTACGCAACAGGCCGTCAGGAGAGACCGTGATGCGCTGGTCGAACCGGGCGAGATAGATGCTGTAATGAAGGTCGATTGGCTTGAGGGTGGGTTGCGTGGTGAAGGACGTTGGCCGGGTGGGGGGCTGCGATGTATGGGTGCAGGCGGTGCATGCGAAGAGGCAGATGACAAGAATGGAGATAAAGCGGTGCATCGTGATCCTGGGCATCAGTATACCTCACGGTCGGTCGGGGGAGGCAACATCGTGCTCAAACGAGGGTAACTGATGTAAGCGGAGGCGGTGGGGCGCATCTTGGCCCGGGCCGCCAGCGCGGAGTTGCCTGTTCTAAAGGAGAACCATGCCAAGAGTACTGTTCGTGCTGGTGAGCTTTCTCGCGACTGTTCTGGCGTCGGCGGCTCGCGCGGAAGATGCCTCAATTCCCGTGGGCGAACCCGTGATGGAGCGGCCAACGCTACGATGCCTGGGGGCCTACTGGATCATCCGCGGCGATGACAATCGCAATGCCAGCATCGCCGTTGAGTACCGCAAGGGCGGCCAGGACCAATGGCGCAAGGCCATGCCGCTATTCCGCGTTGAGAAGGGCGCGCATGTGGCTGAGCAGTACGGCAGCGCGCTGAGGGTGCCGGCCGACGGCTGGCTCTTCGCGGGCAGCGTGGTCATGCTTGACCCGGATACGGTGTATGAGATGAGGCTGACGCTCCTGGACCCCGATGGCGGGTCGATTCAGAAGGTGCTGTCGGCGAGGACGCGCGCTGAACCGGCCATCGCCAAGGAGGCTCCTCGGTTCCACGTTGTTCCGGGATCGGGCGGCGGCACCGGGACATCGGCCGATCCGTTCAAGGGCGTTGCGGCGGCACAAGCGGCCGCCAAACCGGGCGATATGTTCCTGCTGCACAAGGGCGTCTATGAAGGGGAGTTCACCATCTCCAAGTCGGGTGAGCCGTCTAAGCCCATTGTCTGGTCGGGTGCGGGCGATGGCGAAGCGGTGATCGACGCGCAGGGCGGGGCGGCACAGCGGCCGGAGCGCGGGATCTCGGCCTCTGATGTTCATGATGTATGGTTTGAACGGTTGTCGGTTCGCAACGCCAACTGGGCTATCGTCGCTCACGATTCCGCTCGCATCGTGGTCCGTCGCTGTCACCTTTACAAGACTGACTACGGGTTCACCGCGACCCGCGATACGAGGGGCGATGTGGTGGACTACTTCATTTCCGATAACCTGATGGAAGGTCCATGTACCTGGCCGCGGACCAAGGGAATTGAAAACCCGCGCGGAGTGCAGATCAGCGGACAGGGCCACGTGGTCTGCTACAACCGCGTGCGGGGGTTTGCCGACGGCATCGACACATTCCCGTCGCCCAACTGCGCTGCGATTGATATCCATAACAACGACATCAGCGAGTGCACGGACGATGGCGCGGAGATGGACTACTCGCAGCGCAACACGCGCAACTTCGAGAATCGCTATACGAACGTCTTCCAAGGCATCTCGGAGCAGCCGATCTTTGGTGGGCCGGTCTACATCTTCCGCAATATCCTCTACAACGTCGAGTTGGAAGTGTTCAAGATGCACAACAGCCCCTCGGGCGCATTGATATTCCACAACACGGCGGTCAAGTCCGGTCCGCCGCTGGTGCTCTATGCCGGCGGCGAGAAGGTGCGTAACAGCGTCTATCGCAACAACCTGTTTATCGGCACGGCCGGGAACTATGGCTATGAGTGCCGGGCCCCGATGGTTGACTGCGACTTTGACTACGACGGCTTTGGTGGTTCGTTTCCGACATTCCTGTATTGGAACCAGGTTCGTTACACGACGATGGATGAGGCCAGGGCGAAGGCACCAGTCTACCGGCATGCAGTGCTGGTCGATCTGGCGTCGGCGTTCGCATCGGGGGCCAGGCCGCCTACTGATGCCAAACGGCAGTGCCAGCCGGTGGACATGCGGCTTTCGTCAGGTTCAGCCGCGGTCAATGCCGGTCAGGTCCTGCCCAATTTCAATGATGGCTTTGCCGGGAAGGGGCCGGATCTCGGGGCCGTTGAGTTGGGGGATGCGTTGCCGCACTATGGCCCACGGCCGGAGTGAACGCTGGCGTGAGTCTGGCATGGGAGCGGACCGGCCGGTGCATCGGTGTCTCTTACGGCCCCAGCATCTGCGAGGCGACGGAGACGAAGCGGTTGCGGGCTTCGTAAAGGGCGGTGTCGAGCAGACGCTGTTCGAGGTCGTTGAGGTTGCCTTTGCACTTGTCGTCGAGGGCGCCCAGCATGTCCACGGCCTTGCGTGCCGAATCCAGGTTCATCATCGGCATGCCGTTACGCGAGCCCATACTGCCTAAGTAGACCAGCGTCTGGGTCAGCAGCGA
>CAIQIQ010000096.1 GCA_903871935.1 uncultured Phycisphaerales bacterium | reverse complement strand
CGTCTGGCGCTACACCATCCCCGGCCATGGCCAGATGCGCTGGCCCCAGGCCTTCGCCATCCTCAAGCAGCGCGGCTACCAGGGAATGGTCTCGATCGAACTGGAAGATGAGAACTTCAACGGCTCAACCGCCGGCGAGCAGGCCGGTCTGCTCCACGGTGCCCGCTTTCTGGCGGGGTGCTAACGCGGGTTCTCAATCATCCTCATCAGGCAACACCGGAATATGCCGTCCACGCGGGGTCGGCTTGGCCATTGGTTGTTTGAGCTCGGGCACATCGTCCAGCGTCAGCAGCATGGCAATCTCGTCGCAGTCATCGCGCTTGGGGCAGGCGATGCAGTCGCTCCACACCTTCAGCGGCAGCGAATCTTTGGTCACCACCACAAACCCCAGCCTGGCAAAGAACTCTTTCTCGTAGGTCAGCGACATGATCCGCCGGACACCCAGCCGCCTGGCTTCATCGATCGTCCACTGCACGAGCCTTCTGCCGATGCCGCGGCCCTGGTATTTGCCGTCAACCGCCAGGGACCGCACCTCAGCCAGATCCGCCCAGATGATCGTCAGCCCCACGCAGCCCACCACCTTGCCCTTGACCTCGCAGACCGCGAAATCGCGCAGGTTCTCGTAGAGTTGCTGATAGCTCTTAAACAGCATCTTCCCGAGTTCCGCGTGGGAGTTGATGATCTGCCCCATCTGCGGAACATCGTGAACCGTCGCATTGCGGAGTATGCCTTCCTCCTTGTTTCGCATTGTTTTAGGCCCTAGGCAACTTCAAACATGAACTCGATTTCCACCGAAGCATCCAGGGGCAGCACGTTGGTGCCCACGGCCGCCCGCACGTGCCGGCCGGCTTCGCCAAACACCTCGATCAGGAACTCGCTGGCGCCATTGGCAATCTGCGGCTGCTGGGTAAACCCGTTATCACTCGCCACAAACGCGCCTACGCGAACCACTCCGACGAGGTTCGCCAACGTACCTTGATACGCCTTGACCATGCCCAGGGCGTTGATCGCACACTGTCTTGCCGCAGCTTTGGCCTGTTCAGGACTGCAGCGGCTCGGCACGGGACCACTCGCCAGGAGCTTGCCATCCTTCATCGGCAGTTGACCCGACACCAGCACCAGGTTGCCGCATCGTTTCGCCGGCACATATGCCCCAACGGCCGTCCCCGCCGCCGGCAATGTGATTCCCATGTCGCTGAGTTTGCGCTCCAGGTCCATCATCTTTCTCCTTGCGTTAAGCCCAGTTCGATTCCGGAGCAGCAAACCGTGCAACACTCAAGGTCAGCTTGCGACCTTCGATGCCCGCCGGCCACTCTCGGCGTACTCGCCCAGTTGCCTGAAACGGTCGTATCGGCGCTCCAGCAGGTTGTCGATCTTGCAGCGTTTCAGGTCGCGCAGCATCTTGGCAAGGTAGAGTTCAACCGCATGGGCAGCTCCCGCCGGATCGCGATGGGCGCCGCCCAGCGGCTCCGCGATCACCGTATCAACGACGCCATAGCGCTTGAGGTGCTTTGCTGTGAGTTTTAGAGCCTCGGCCATCTGCGCTGTCCCCTCTCCGCCACGATACAGAATCGCAGAACAGGCCTCAGGGCTGATCACCGAATACCAGGCGTATTGAAGCATTGCCACCCGGTCGGCGACCGCGATGCCCAAAGCCCCGCCCGATCCGCCCTCACCCGTCACGATGCTGACGATGGGTGTTCGCAGCCGCGACATCTCGAACATGTTCCGTGCGATCGACTCGGCCTGCCCGCGCTCCTCAGCGCCGATACCCGGATACGCTCCGGGCGTATCCACCAGCGTCACCACCGGCAGGCCAAACTTCTCCGCGATCTTCATCGCCCGCAATGCCTTGCGATACCCCTCGGGATGGGCCAACCCGAAATAGCAGCGGACCTTCTCTTTCGTATCACGCCCTTTGTGATGCCCGATCAGCATCACCTTCTGCCCGGCCATTCGCGCCAGGCCGCATCGGATCGCCTGGTCATCCCCAAACAGGCGGTCCCCATGGATTTCCCGGTAGTCTCTGCAAAGAAAGTTCACATAATCGAAAAAGAGCGGCCGCTGCGGATGACGAGCGACCTGAACCGTTTCCCAGGCATTCAGGTTGTCATAGGTCTTTTTCAGCAGCGCGGTGTAGTTCTCGCGCATCTGGCGGAGTTCAGAGCTGTAATCCACCTGTTTCCTGGCCTGAAGCTCCTCCAATTCCTGAATCTGCTTCTCCAGGTTCGCCAGCGGCACCTCAAACGCCAAGGTATGGCGCAGGCTCGTCGTGCCTGAGGTCGACGAACTGCCGGCAGCCCCGGAAGAAGATGCGCTGCTGGCGCCTTCCATACTGCTGTCGTTGTCCATATCCGTTTGACCGTTCCTTTCCGCCATGCTGTCCGCAGGGCCGAGACAGTCTTCCCGCTCGGGCATCTCCACGTAACGCCCGCGCCTTTACCCCTGCTGGAGCATCCTCCAACCCATCATAACGTTAGAGGCAAGTCGGCTAAAACACAAGCCAAGGCAGAGTCCGGTGACCACCGGGCGTGGTGGGAGAGCGGGAGAAGGGGAGACGCGGAGACGTGGGGATCGCAGGACGGTAGCTGTGGATAAGTGACAGGTGCGCAAGTTGTTTGCGGAGGTACCCCCTATGCGGTAAGTGCTGCGAAGGCAATCGGTTAGATCGTATTTGGGGGAGGAGGTGCGCAGGTTCCCGTGGGAGAAGTCAGGAGTCAGAAGACAGAAGTCAGAAGTCGGAGGTCAGAGGTCAGGAGTCAGAAGAGAGGAAGGCACTCGGCGCGGTGTGGGCAAAGTGTCGTGCTACATGTAGCAGGGG
>CAIQIQ010000095.1 GCA_903871935.1 uncultured Phycisphaerales bacterium | reverse complement strand
GGCTCGAGATCGCCGCCAGCAGGGCAGCCAGAAGGACCCCCGCCAGAAGCACGCGGCGAGCAGTCCCGCCGGGACGGACGGCCATGATGCCAGCCAGAATCACGCTGCAGGCTGCGGTGATGATCTGAAATCGCTCTAAATGCAGGAAAAGAAGGCTGGCAGCGCGCGGGGCAAGTTCCCGGTCAGTAGCGAAGTACATGGGGGCGGCGGTCAGCACCATGGCCAAGCCGCCAAGCCACAGACCCCAAGCCAGAAGAAGTCCGACCCAGATCAGGTATCGCATGCTCCCCCAAGTATACCGCAGCGCGGGTGCGGGCGCGGGCGACTATTTCTGCCGGAAGATGATGCGGCCCTTGGTCAGGTCGTAGGGGGAGAGCTCCACGCGCACGCGGTCGCCAGGGAGGATGCGGATGAAGTGCTTGCGCATCTTGCCCGAGACGATGCCGAGGATTTCGCGGTTCGAGTTATCCAGTTTCAGCTTGAACATCGCGTTCGGCAGGGCGGTGGTAACAGTCGCTTCCACTTCGATTGGCTCAGACTTGGCCATATAGGATAAAGCTCCATACGGGGCAGACAAACCAGGCCAAAGAGCAGGCCCGACATCCCACCCGCCACATAGCGGGTAGAGTCTGCCACCTGGGTGAGGCTGCAGCGAAGGAACCAGTGTAGCCCGCCCAGCCTAAGCCAGCAAGCGGCGAAGTGGGGCTCGGCGAAGTGGGGCTCGCGAGAGTGATCCGGCGAAGCTGTTCATCTATTGTGATCTCGGTGGCCAGGATTGTATCATTTGATTGCCTTAGACGGCGGAATCACGTTGGGAGCATAAGATGAGATACATCAGCATCGTCATCTCGCTTGCAATCGTCATGGAGGTGTTCCTGTGTGAAGCGCGGGCGACTGACCGCATCTACAGCGACATTTCCGCCGAATCGCCATCCAACAGATACAGGGTCGATGCCAAGTCTCCGGACAACTCCAGCAAGAACGGACATCGTGCATTTCAAGCGTCATTTGTATACACCTGTTTCGACGAGACAACGAAGCAGGTCTTGTGGACGCGCTCGCAAGCGATGGGGAATCCGCAAAAGATCGGGAAGGATTCGACCGAGACCTACAGTTTGCCCAAGGAGGCATCCCCCGTAGGCCTCTTCGTGTCAGATGCAGGTTGGACGGTGATCTGGACGGGCTGGGACCAGCTCATCGCCGTTGACCTCGCCGGACATGACCGATGCTGCATCGAACTTCTGAAGGAAGGTTTCACGGACGAGGAGAGGACGAAGTACGTTCATGACAGCACTGCCGGTCCAATGTGGTCGGGCTACTCCCTGTGGTATTTCCTGGATGTGGGTGACCAGCATCTGTTTGTGGTTCGCCCGTGGTGGGGACGGAGGGTCGTCCTGAGCCTGGAGAGCGGAAAGCTACTTGATGAGACGCAGGAATCGTCGAGAAGTGCCGCCGCATATGAACGGCATTACGTCATGACCGAATTGGCCAAAGGAGTTGAAACCCGGAAGGAATGGGAGAAGGAGGAATGTTGCGGGGCAGTCTGGCCGATACTGAACGCCTCCTATCTAGCCGGGCGCCTCCCGGTGCCGGAAGCAGCTCCATTTCTGGAACAGCTTCAAGAGGTCTCTTACTCCGGTAGCAGCACAAGCGGTGGACTTGGCTTCGGGGAGCGATTTGAGGGAGAGGTTAACCCCCACAGTTACGAGACATTCACGTTGCGACAGGTTGTACAGTTGTCCTTGCGTCGTCTCGGGAAGACTCCCCGGCCCCTTGCTGCCAATCAGTTTTACATGGAGTATGAAGTATACACGAAGAACCATCCGTACCTCCCAAAGGCGATTGCCGTGCCGAGGGCAATCAATGCGGGAAACGTTAAGGTCAGCATGAGAGCCGAACAGGTTCTCGGTCTCCTTGGTGGCCCAGACTTCGTAGGATACGACACATGGGAGTACGACATGGACGCCAATCCGCCCTTCAGCCTCATCGTGAAGTGGGACGCCAGGAAAGTGACTGATGTTAAGAAGAAGACACCGGTGCTCTGGAAAGATGGGTTCGTGCGCGACGAACAGATTGTGAGATGAGCTCCCAACACCAGCCGAAGATCAGCTGGGACGCCTTGCCATTACCGCCCCGTGCCATCCCGCGCCGAGCCCGTCGACACAAACCAGTGCACCTGCCCTGCGCGCTTCCCCAACTCCGTCTTCCCGCAGCGCTGAACAAGCGCCTTGTAGAATCGGTCTGCAGCCTTGGCATCCCGCGCGGCGATCCATGAGCCCGCCTCGTTGAGAATCCCGGCTGTTTGCTCCGATCCATCGGGCAGCAACTCGGCGGCCGCCCAGGCATGGTCGGCCGCGATGTAGCGATAGTGAAACCGTTTCACCGGGTCCGGAAGGGTCTTCTGGGCTCGCGCCAACTCATCCGCCGATGCGGCATTCAGCCGACTTCCCTGCCCGATCTTTGCCCGCCCGTTGCGCGGATCGCCCTGGTCATATTCGCCCGCGTATTCCGTATAGTCCGGGTACAGCTCACATCCCATTAACTCCATACCATCGTGGCGGGCAATCCTGGCCGCCTGCCAGAGCGACTCCGCACGCTGCGCCTTGCTCCGCGATGAATCGCGCCCGTCCCGGATGGCGCTCACGTATGCGTCCAGCTTCGGCAGGATCTCGGCGGGCATGTAGTCGCGGGCCGCCTTCCATTGTCCTACGCGCACCAGCCGTCGCGCCAGCAGATAGCGAATGTCCGGCCGCACCGCCTTGCCGCGTTTGTCCTTTGGGTACTGCCGATCTACGTAGCTCTTAAGTTCATCGGTGCTCAGCACACGCTCGGCCAGGTAGGCGGCATCCTCCCACCAGTTCGCGTTGAGCAGCAGGTCCAACGCCTCCACATACCGCGATCGCCCAAGCTGCAGCACCGCAAGCTCGCCCATGGCATCATCGCGCGGGCGGTAGCTCTTGTCTTCGGGGATGTCAGCGGAAACCGGAAGATCCCACTCTTCGTTGGCGGGGAAATGGCCAGCGGCTTGCGCCAGCAGATCGGCCGCCGCCGTGGTGTTTCCTGCCCGCAAGGCGAGTTTGGCGCGAATGAACAAGGCGAGCCCGGAATCGGCCGGGGCCAGCTTCAGCCACCGGGTTGCCGCGTCGAAGTTCTGCCCCTGGTATGCAAGCCATGCCATGCGGTCGCCTCCGGCCGCCACGGGCGCTCTGCTGCGCTCAATTGCATTGAGCAGCCGTTGCGGGCCGTTCTTGCTCGGCTGGGCATCATACCGAGGGTTCGCGCCGTGCTCGGATAGGACAATCGCAACGAGCACCCGCTGGGCCAGTGGCGACTGGGCCAGCTCCGCCAGCTCTTCTTCAGGCAACTGCATGGCCGCACGGGCGGTATCGCGGAGGCTGATCGCCGCCCGCCTGTCACCGGCCGCCAACTGCTGCATATACAACTCCATCGCCGGCGCGTACTTCTTCTGGAGATACCATGCACGGGCCTCCCATCCGAGGCTGGCCGCTGCCACGCCGGTGCTGTCACGGAATCCCTTGGTTGCGAGGTCGCGCGCCTGCGAGAAGTACTCGCCAGCGCGCCGGGGATCCGACTCCACATGGCTCCGGCCAAGCATGTAGGCCGCCCAGACACTGCGATACCGCCGCTGATTCTCCGGCAGCCGGAGAATATGGGCCCACGCGTCCCTCGCTTGGCCGACCTGCTGCGTGTGCCACGCCAGGGCGCCGCGCTCGTAAAGCTCGAACTCCGCCGGCAAGCCAGCCAGGAGCGCTGGATCGGGCAGGGGCGCTGCGGGGCGGGCCTGTTCCTGCGGCAGGCCATCCAGTGTTTCCCGATCATCGGCAAGCTGCTGCAGTGCACTGCGGAACATCTTCAGCCGCAAAACCAAATCGGGATGCTCGCTTTGCACAGCGGGATTCGCGCGCAAAAATGCCTGCAGATCGCTCACATCTGCATCGGCAGTCTGCCTCGCCAATACGGTGGCACTCCAGGGCGAGTTATCCCATGTGCCATCACCCTCCGCTGGCAACACTGCCTTGGCCGATGGCATCTTCTCCGGCCGCAGCAACGACAGCTCGTGCACGAAGTCGGCCGCCGGAGCCGAAAGCATCCGTTCATCGGTGCTGTCCAGTACGTTGCTGGGAAAGAATGGCCCACAGGCCACGGCCGGAGCGGCAATGAGGCCAATGATTGCGAATGTGCGTAGGCGGCAGCGCACTTGACCATCCATAGTCATGGCTCCTTCCGGACCACCGTGTCGAACTGGGTATCCGGGCTGGTGCGAACCCATCCGATGGCCATCTCGTCTCCCGGAGGAAGGCGAAATCCCTGGCTTCCTTGCCAGACCCACTGCTTATCGGTGGGATGGACTACATCAAAGCCATTTCCACCATCCGAAGCAAGCACCTGCCCGCTTGTCCGCGTGAGGCCTACTGCAACTGGCCCTGCGGCATCGGCATTACCGCTATTCTGTACGATGATGTCTATCAGTCCGGTTTCCGGATGACGCAATAAGATCTTCAGATTGGGGCACGGTATTTCGCCACGCATTACCGCGGCGAGGGTCGGGTACGTCCAGTTCAGGCGATCCGTCGCCACTGGCATACGGTAGTAAATCAGGCCCGTCAGCGTGGCCGGGTGCGATGTCCGCAGCTCGCGAACGAGTTGGGCGATCTCCGATGCATCCGCGCGGATCTCGCGCGTGTGGACGGTGCTTGCCCAATCCGGTGCAGGTCCCTCCGCCGAGAGTCCGACAAAACGATCCGATGAGTCGAACGCCGCGATATACCCATAGGTAGGCATCGCAACCCGAAAGGGCATATTCAATCGTCCGGCCGCGGCAATGGCGCTGCGAGCCTTCGCGATGTCGCAGAGCGTGGCGGGCTGATTCACGCCGCGCGGCCTCTCCATCGAGTGCACCTGGAGGACAAAGCCATCGGTGCTGCGAGCCAGCTCACCGAACGCGGAGGTATTGAGCCAGGTGGGCAACACGGTGATCGTAACCGGACACGCGATGTGCTCGCGAACCGCCTTGATCCAGAGACGATAGTCGGCGAGGCGGCGGGTAGGGCAATCGAAGTCAAGCTGCAACTCGCTCGCCGGGAAGTGTACCGCGGTCTGTTCCACCAGGTGCTTGGCGAGCGATGCGACAGTCGCGGAGGACGGGCCCGAGAACGCACCGGAGAACTCGGAGATGCGGATGGCCACGCCGATGCGGGTGCCGCGCGCACTCAGTGCGGCCAGAGAAGCGTAATCAATGTCGACCAGGTTGACCGACGGTGTACTACCGGGCCAGTCCACCTGCGCTGCCAGGACGACGACACTGCCAAAGTCCGGCCCGTGGCTGCTGATGGCTTCTATGACGGCGGCCGTATGGACCCGCTGCCAGACGTAGGCATCACTGGAGAGTGGGCTGCTGCTGATCGCCGGCCCATCCGGCCGGAGCAAGAAGCACAGCGCCACGATTGCGGCGAGGATCACCAACGGCGGTATGCGTCGCATCGACGGCATCTTAGCTGGATCATCCGCCACGGCGTAGCCCACGCTCCTGCCTGCCACACTGTAGCGAGTTCCGCACGCTTGCCCTTGCGTGCGACACACCAGCCAAGGAGGATAGGTATGTACCGGGTGCTGGCTATCGCGGAAGCGGATTGCCGCTTGAGAGATAAGGAGGCGACGATGCGATCATATTACAGGATTGGCAATAGCGTTCTGGTGGCCGGCGGGTCTGCCGTGCTTGCGCTATCGGGTTTGCTGGCGAACGCAGCCGAGGTCAAGGATGTGCTGCCGCTTACCGATCGTATCATCATGGTGCATTTCAACGAGGGGCACGTTGTTCACCATGTGGCGATGCATCCCCGCTCCGACGAAAAGGTGATCATCGACCCGCTGAACGTGGAGTTGGCGGCGAAGCCCGAAAGCTACAGGATCACCAGTGCCGATGACCCGGGCTATGCGCAGGGACAGTTGCCGGCATCGGTAGGACGCAAGTCCAAGGGAACCGACTTTGCCTGGTTTGCAGACGCATGGGTGAATGGCCATGCGGAGAACAAACGCCCTGACCATACCAGCGAGCACTGGATCTATCTGCAACTGCCGGCGCCGATGCAGCATGGTAAAACTTACTCGATCAGCACCGGTGATCTGGCGGCCAACGGCAAGGAGTTCAAGCTGAGGTTCGATGAGACCACCATCCGTTCCGAAGCGGTGCACGTGAACCTGCTGGGCTATGTGCCGACCGCGCCGCAGAAGTTCGGTTATGTGTACCATTGGATGGGCGATAAGGGATCGTTGGATCTCAAGAGCTACGAGGGCAAGCCGTTCCACCTGCTCGGCGCGAAGTCGGGGCAGGTGGCATTCACAGGCAAGGTGGCTTTCCGTGCGCCGGCCACGCAGCAGGAGACGTATCACAAGATCGACTCGCCGCCGTACGGCAACTTCCTCGATGCCGATGTCTATGAATGCGACTTCTCCAACTTCACGACGCCCGGCGAGTATGTGCTCAGTGTTGATGGCATCGGCAGTTCTTTCCCGTTCAAGCTCGATGCTGACATCTATCGCGAGGCATTTCGCACCACGGCTCGCGGGCTGTATCACAACCGCAGCGGCATCGAGCTCAAGGAGCCCTACACGCACTACACCCGGCCGGCGCCGCACAACCCGAAGCTTACTCCCGGATTTGCCGGGAAGCTGATTTATACGACCGTGCGTTTCACCGAGTGGGGCTCAGAAGGTGGCGACCCCAAGGTGCTGCTGGCCAATTCCAAGGGTCCGGTCGATACATGCGGCTGGTATCAGGATGCCGGCGACTGGGACAGCTACTATTCGCACCTGCGCGTGGCGCAGGATCTCCTGATCGCATACGAGCTGACGCCAAAGAACTTCACCGACGGCGAGCTCAATATCCCCGAGAGCGGCAACGGCGTACCCGATATCATCGATGAAGCGGCGTGGCTGCCGCGCTTCTGCTATCGCCTGCGGCACGAGCTGATGAACAAGAAGTATGCCACCGGCGGTGTTGGCCTGCGGGTGGCCGGCGATGGGTTTGGCAGTGATGAGGGGACGCTGCCCGATGGCACAAAGGTTGGGCACGGATCGTGGCAGGATGTGGATCGCACTTACGCGGTCTCAGGTGAAGATCCCTGGTCAACCTATCGCTATGCGGGAGCGGCAGCGCATCTGGCCTACTGCCTGCAACTGGCCGGTGCGAAGGACCCCGAAGGGGTCAACTGGGCCCAGGAGGCAAGTGAAGCCTACGACTGGGCGCAGAAGAACACCCGGCCGGGCGATGAGACCAGGAACGACCCTCCCCTTGTCCATCCGCGTACCTATGCGGCCGCAGCCCTCTTCCGCATCACCGGCGATAAGCGTTACGAGCAACAGTTCCAGGCCGATGAAAAGGCAATCACCGCCACCACGCTCATCTGGGATGATGCCCGCTATGGTCCGATGATCTATGCGCTCGGCGGCGGCAAGGCGCAGCCCGATACGGCAACACAGCAGCGGATCCGCGCAGCGCTGTTGGCGACGGCCGACCACGTTGCTATCGAGACGCCCAGCAAACGAGCCCTGCGCTGGGGCGGCAACTACTCCATGCCGATGCTGTGCGGCCAGCAGACCACGCCTTGGATGCTTGAGGCCGCCGTTGGCTATTGCCTGGCCAAAAATACCGACCCGGCCAAAGCCAGGAAGTACCTCGGCGCCATGTATACCACTTGCGATTACTTCCTGGGCACCAATTCCCTGAACACGACCTGGGTGACCGGCCTTGGACCGCGCTGGCCACAGAACGTGTTCCACATGGATGCCTGGTACAACGGCAAGTCCGAGCCGCACCCGGGCATCATTCCCTATGGCCCATGGCGCAAGGGAAATAACGTCGGCGTCGGTCCTTGGGATGCCTCATGGGCGTACAAGACGGTGTATCCGGCGATCGACAACTGGCCCGGTAATGAGCGCTGGTTCAGCAGCCGCTGTGCTCCGCTGACTAGCGAGTTCACGATCCACCAGAACACGGCACCAGCGGCGGCGATCTTCGGAGTGCTGTGTGCTCCCGGACCGCAGTCGGGCAGGTAGCGGCTATTTGCCGTGTGCCCGCCGATTCAGGATGTCATCCTGGACCTCGCGCGGGAGGCGCGTGAAGTATGCCGAGAAGCCGCTGACCCGAACGACCAGATTCGCGTAGTCCTCCGGATTCGCCTGGGCATCGTGCAGCACGCGGTTGCCCGTAAAGTTGAACTGGAGTTCGGGAATTCGCTGGTCCACGAAGAAGTGGGTGAACGCCGAGAAGCGCCCGGCGCCTTGTTCATCCCGGAAGAACTCCGGCTCGAACTTCATGTTGATGACGCTGCCGGTGAGGACCATGTGGTAATCGGGCTTGGCGACCGAGCGCAGGAATGCGGTGGGGCCGTTGCGATCACGGCCGAAATACGGGCTTGCGGCATCCGAGAGCGGCCGCCCGGCGTGGCGGCCATCAGGCGTGGCGCCGACCTCTTTGCCGGCCGAGATGTTCTGAGTATTGGCCGCCATGGCGGCGACGTACCGGCCGCCGCCGACGATCTGCTGACGCAGACATTCCTGTGCAATGAACTCGACGAACCAGGAGGCGATGTCGTCCACGGCCGAGTCATCGTTGCCGTATTTGGGGGCATGGTTGGACAGCAATTGCCTGATCGCTTCGCTGCCCTGGTAGTCGGCGGCCATCGCCGCCATCAGGTCATCGTAGCTGATGCGCCTTTCATCAAAGACCAGCTTGCGGACGGCCGCCAGCGAATCGGCGATGGTCGCCAGCCCCATGACGGCAACACCGTGGAAACGGGCGAATTCGGCGCCGCCATCGTTCACATCGCGAGCCCGGCCGATGCAATCGCGCGTCAGCGCGGATAGGAATGGGTCGGGAAACCGCTCAACCGGGAATCTGGCGATGTAGTCGTTGAGGCCTTTGACATGAGATTCCATCGCTGTGCGGGTCTCCTGCTGGAAGAGTTCCATCAGGCGCTCGTACGACCGCACCGGCTCGTGGCTCAGCCGTTGCATGGCGCTTAGCAGGTAAAGCGGCGAGTTGAACCGGCTGTCGGACCACGCGGCCTGGCGGCTGGCCAGCATCGTTTCGATGCAGCCGACCATGCAGTGATCGCGTGCAACTTCGCTGGGGATGCCGATCTCCTCCAGACCGGGAATCAGCACATGATCATTGAAGATGGCGGGGAATCCCACGCCGGTGCGGATGCACTGGAAGCACGCCCGGTGGAATGCCTCGGGCGTGTCGTCATGAAACCGCGCTGAGAGATTGCTGTGCGGCGTTTTGACGAGTTGTGTGGCCTTCAGGCAGAGATACGACAGTTCATTGGTGCCATCGCTGCCGTCGGGCCGCATTCCGCCGATGCAGATGTTGGTGACTTCGCCGAGCTCTTCGATCTTGGCCCAGAGATGACATAGGAGCTCGAGTGCGGCATCGTCCGTCAGACGCCCGGCTTGGATATCCTGCCGATAGAAGCCGATCAGGTACTGATCCAGCCTTCCCAGGGCATTGGCATAGCGGCCTTCGCTGACGAAGGCGATGTGAGTGAGCCAGACCAGTTGCAGTGCCTGGTGGAACGTGCGCGGCGGCGCCAGGGCGATCGCCTCCAGCACTTTGGCCAGATCCGGCCGATCCTGCTGGCGGCATTGCGCGGCGTACCGGCTGACGAAGTCGGACAATGCCCGAAGCGTGATGATGACCGATTCGAGAAACGCCTGTTCTTTGGGGGCGTGATGGACCTGCTGTGATGCTTGAGCATCTTCGATGATTCCGCCAATGCCACGGGTCAACAGCGTCGGGTAGTCGGCCAGCGTGTGGTCAAAGCCAGCCCAGAAGTCGCGTTGTCCTCGCGCTTTCGCCTTTGCGAGTGCCGCCTCGTAATCGGCTGGTGCGATCTCGGCGGGCAGTTCATTGCAGCAAAAACCGGCTTTGCTTCCCGCGACCATCTCGCCGTCGTACATGTGCAGGGGAGTGTCATGCAGGACCGAGGCGAAGGCTTGAGCTCTGATGATGGTCTCGGGCGCATCGGCATATCGCTCATAGGCCGTTGCTCGCCAGTAGGGACGCACATCGTACTTGCGTGCCGGCGCGAGATTGAATGCCCGCGTCTTCTCGTGGACTGCTTGCCAGTTCTGCAAATGCGTCTCCTGCATCAGCATGCAAAGATTCCTTTAACGAACCGCCCTTGCTGGCCATCATCCATCGCCTGGTTCGCCTGTGCAATGGTATACCGATGGTCAATGCATTTGGCGAACAGCCGTTGCAGGTCTGGGTGCTTCCGAAGGAACGACAGATACGTGCCGATGTCGGCGAATGTGTACTGGCCGCTTCCAATCAGGCGCAGCGCTTTGAAAGTGATCAACTCCGGTTGAATCGTCGCAGCGCCGCTGGATGAATATTGACCGGGAATCACATAGGTGCCCAGTGTACGAAGCAGGCCCAGTCCCTCGGGAATCGCCGTTGGGGCGCCGCTGGCTTCGATGACGACATCTGCGCCGTTTCCGCGACGCAGTTTCTTCGCCATCGTCTGCACCTCCGCGAGCCGATCCGCGACCGTCGAACCCTGCAGTTCCAGCACGCGGCTGGCGCCGAGTTTCCTGGCAAGTTCCAGGCGTCTTGGGTTGGACGATGACCCTATGGCGACGACGCGACAGCCCGCCTTGGCGGCCCACGCGATGGCGAACAGGCCGACCGGGCCGGTTCCCTGCACAACCACCAACTGGTCCTTCTCGAGTCCGCCCGCATACGCGGTGGCGCGGATCACAGTCGGTCCAGCGCACGGGAAGGCCGCAGCCGCGTTCACATCCACTCCCTGCGGCAGCTTCACCAAGCCAGCGGCCGGATGGTGCAGGACCTCTGCGAACCCGCCAAAGAAATGTGGCCGCCTGGCTGGGTCGCGCAGATACGTAACCCCAAACTGCAGGCAACTTGCGGTATTCCCCTGGCGACAGGTGAAGCACTTGCCGCAGGCCTGGGCGACGCAGGCGACGGCAATGTCGCCGGGCGCGAGCCGCCTGCCCAGGGCATCCTTTTGCGCCTTTGGACCAAGTTCTTCCACTCGCCCGACGAATTCGTGCCCCGGGATGAACACCGGCGGTATGGCGAGTCGGCCGGTCACGATATGGATGTCCGTCCCGCAGATGCCGCTTGCCTGCAGGCTTAGTAAGGCATCGCCGCCTGTCGGAGGCACAACTGGGTACTCGCGGATTTCCAGGGGTCTGCCCGAACCCATGAACACCGCCGCATGTGCGCTCTGTTGCTGCATGGCTGCCTCACATTGCTAAGCGTAGAACCATTCGGAGGTCTCGGCCACCAATTGGCCTACCGCCTTGACCGTCTCCAATTTGCCGGTTACCGGGATCTCCTCGCTGCCCAGGATAAAGTGCCGGTCGCCCTTGATCCGCCGGAGCCGCTCGCGCAGTGTCTTGACCATCTCGGCCGGGCTCTGGATGGCGTAGCGGGTCGGGTCTACGCCGCCCATGATGATCACATCGCCCAGCACCTTGCGGATCTCATCGGGCTCGACGTTCCCGGTCGGTCCCGGGGTCGCGGCTTCAATGCCGTCCAGTTCGATGCCCTTGATGATCGGCAACATGTCTTTCAGGTGCCCGCACATGTGCACGATGAACTTCTTGCCGTGCTCGTGCACGATGCGTCCGTAGTCGCTCAGATACGCCGCGCAGTGCTCGGCGTACATGGTCGGTCCGGTCAGCAGGCTGGAGGTGTCCTCCATGGGGCGGACCACTTCACCGGGACCCGCGCACGCGATGCGGTAGTACTCCAGGTTCTTCTGGTGCATGTGCCGCATGAGTTCCACCATTTCGGCGGTGCGATCGTACATCGCCATCAGGGCATCCTCGACGAGGAGATCCCACATGAGGATGTGCTGCAATGGCGTGGCCGGGGCGTCGACAGTGGGCAGCCCGCTGTCACCGACCAGGGCGAATGTCTTGCGTGCCCGGTCATAGTCCGCCTCATAGGTCAGGTCGTCGAGTACGGCGTGGTATGCCTCAAAGGCTTTCTCTCCCACGAGCTTGTGGCGCACGCGATAGCCGGTCTTGGCGATGGCATCCTGCACGGTCTGTTCGACGAGGTCGCCCTTGGGCGTGTGCCAGATGGTCAGCCCTTCGGCCTTGCGATGCTCAATCTCAACGCGGTGGAATCTCTCCTTCACGCTGACCGTTCGCGACAACTGGTCAGCGCCGATCCGCTGGTTCGTGAAGGTCTGTCCGTCGATGCCATTGGGGACGGGTCCTTCAGCCGCAACCACGTTGCGGATAAATCCATCGTTCAGTTCGGGCAGCCACGGGAGCCGATCGGGCTTGCCGGTTCCGTGGATCACTGCCAGTGCGCGTTCACGTGAAGTCATGTCACAAATCCTTTACGAAGCGAAACAAACGAGTTAGTCCTTAAGGCGGCCGATGATCTCTGCGTAGACTCTGGCAGTCTGCATTAGTTCCGGCACTGGCAGGAACTCGTGGTCGCCATGCGCTTTGCCGCCATAGGCGCCGTAGCCGACTGTGGGAATGCCGCAGTCCTGCGTGAGGAAGTGCATGTCCGTGAATCCGCCAGTCATGCGGAACCGCGGCTCCTTTTTGAGCACGCTTTTAACGGCTTCCTTGGCTACTTTGCATATGCCCGCATCCTGGTCGGTCCAGCCGGGGGGGACGTGCAGCGGGTATTCCACCTTCACCTTGAGCTGGCGGTCGTGCCGCTGGGCTGCGCGGATGACGGCGAGGATCTCTGCCTTGACCTCCTGGATTTTGTCTTCGGGCCGCAGCCGGCGGTCGATGGTGAAGCTGAAGCGATCGGGGATGGTGTTGATCTTCGAGCCGCCGCCGCAGATGCCGCCGATCATAATGGTTGGCCGCTTGGTGACGGGCTTGTCGGTGAGGAATGCGCTGGGGCGTTTGGCGTAGACGGCTTCGAGCGTCTTGAGGCGCTGGATCAGCGGCAGCGCTTTTTCGAGGGCGTTGATACCATCGCGCGGGTTGGAGGCGTGAGCGGCCTTGCCCATGACGGTGATCTTGAGCCAGAGCACGCCGCGGTGTGCGTAGCCGATGCCTCGGCCGCCGCCGCCTTCGAGGAGAATGGCCGCATCGGCGTCGAACTGGCCGCTGCGTGCGAGGTAACCCAGACCCGCATACCCGCCGGTCTCTTCATCGGGGGTGAAGGCGAATTCGATGTTCCAGGGCGGCGTGAAGTTCGCCTGTTGCATCGCCTGGATCACGAAGATGGCGGCGGTGTCGGAGCCTTTCATGTCGCTGACGCCGCGGGCGATCAACTTGTTGCCTTGAACCTTGAGCTTGAAGGGGTCGATCTTCCATCCGCCGGTCGGCGGGACCACGTCGTAGTGCCCGGTCAGCAGCAGCGTGCGCTTCGCGCCGACATCCCAGCGGGCAATGATGCTGGGGCGGGGGTATTTCTCCGATCCCGGCACCAGGCGAAGTTGCTCTTTGAGCGGCGGCCGGACGATGCGCGTGGTCATGTGCAGGCTCTTGAGCTTGCGGTCCACGAACTGGACACATCTGGTGTAGTTGTCGCCCGGAGGATTGACTGTGGCGATGCCGCAGAACTCGCCGAGAAACTGAATCATCTCACGCTGCAGGCGGTCGATGCGCTGATGAACACGTTGGATGCCGAGACTGCTTTGTGTCATGGACTACTCCTGTGGAGGCTTACTATACATGCAGGCCGTTGCCGTGGTAGAGCCGGAGGGTGGGAGACGCGAAGACACGGAGACGCGGGGACGTTGGCCGATGCGAGGGGCGGTTGTGGATAAGTAGCAGGTGCGCAGGTTGTTTGCGGATACCCCACCATGGTGCTATCTCGTGTGGCTGCAGGTAGTTACGGTGATCTCGTGGGAGGAGATGCGCAAGTTCGGGAAGCTTGTGGATAACTCCGCCTGGCGGAATGACCAATGCCCAAATCTCAATGGCCAATGAATGACCAAGGTCCAAGCAACTATGACCAAAGGTGCGCAGGTTAGAGTGCGCGGTTCGCGGGACAATGTGATCTGAACCACATATACGGGGAAGATGCTCAGGTTGCGTGCGCATCTTGGCGAGCTTTGCCTGCCGGTCCGAGAGGTCGTATTCGGTTGTCAAATAGCTTGGCCGGGATACGGCCGGGAGATCTGAGAACAGGTTCCCCCATAATAAGGGGCGATTTGGAGGGGGCGATTTTGGAAGATCAGTAATGACAGGTACTTATGATGGTCCAAAATTCTTTCCCGATTTTGGGCAGGATGGGAGACATGGGTAATGTGTTGAGTGACTGACACAGTTATCCGTTTCGCCGCCCTGTTTCGCAAGCCCCCTCTTGCGTCTTGTGATATACCGATGGTGGTATCTGGGCTACGGGCGGTGGACAGGAAACCGGATGCAGCCGCGCCGCCGGCAGGTGCTACAGGTTCGGCGAACCTGTGCTACTTATTGCCAGTTCACGATTCCATACCTATTGTCCGCGTGATAGAACTAAGAGGGGATCTAGGCTCTCATCAGGAGGTGGCCAATGCGCATCATCGACCGTGGCCGGTTCATGTGCATACGATGTTTCGTTAGCACAGCCTTCCCCCTGCTGGCGGCCCTCATTATGCTCGGTATGGCCGCACATGGCGGCGAAGTCTCAGTGCCGCCTGCCGACAAAACACCGGCAAATACGAAGGATGCCGTTCCGGCCAAGCCGTCCAACGAATGGGGACCGGAACTGGACGGATTGCGCACCCGCCTCGTTGCTGCGCAGAAGGACTACGTAATCGGCCAGCCGGCCAAGTTTCGCCTGGAAATGAAGAACTTCGGTGCGCAAGCCCGCACCTACGATTCTCAAGGGGCAGACTGCAACAATTCAGTGCAAGTCACTGACCGAGACAAGCAGCCGGTTCCATATGTTGCCGGAAGCTACCAGACAGCGGGCGCTGCAGAGTCGCTTGCACCCGGCGAGACGGCGGTGCTGTTCGATCAACTCGACTTGGGTCATCAATACTTGTTCGTCAAGCCCGGCGCTTACACAATCCAGTTCGGGGGCCTCCGCGGCCACCGCGCTTTCGGCGTCTCTGAGGCAACCAGTGCCATCCCCACTTCCGAAGCGGTCACGATTGAGATGCAACCGGGCACGCTTCCCCCATCATTGCGTATTGCCGCCGCAATGCTCAAACTGCTTCCCGGAAAATGGCAGTTAAGCCTGAACCAGACGGCCTATGGCGGCCAGATCACCGTGCCGGGATGGGGGTCGGGACGCGGCATTGAGCTACGGTTGACGGCGAATCCAACCGCCTCCTACAAGAATGACCTTGTGTGCGTGGATGTCTGGCTTGCTGAGAACAAGCTCACGTGGACGGGAAATGTGAAGAAACCTTATCCGGCCGCAGACTATGTGGGGAAAGGCCCCGACGGGCATGTCTATTGGATCGTGCCCGCAAGCGCCGAGAAGGCATGGCCGGACATTCGGGCCAGGATCAGGGCCACTCTGACGAAGGAGGAGTGAGACAACGCAGGCACTAGCGGTTGCTGCAGATGGTAATTCCATTGGGATATGACGATGACGCTGAAGATTCCGCCGGTTGGGGGCGAGGTGCGCTAGCGCGTTGCCACGGCACGGCACCGACGCCAAGCAGCGTGGTTGCGCGCTTCGGCAGAAACGTGATCCAACGGCAGGAGATGTCTGAGCGAGACGCGATTTGGAGCGTGGACCGTGAGCGTCCCTTTGGCGAGATGCCTAGCCGGGCGGATCGGCGATGCGAGCTCGCGATCGACTCAGAAAGGCAGACCTCTCACCACATCGGCAAGGGATGTGATGAATCCACTCCGGGGACGCAAGAGACTATTGGCCTGCGCGTGGGTTTTGGGTCGTGAATTCGCCGGTTGGGTGAACGCGCAACTGGATGTGTGGCTCATCCGGTAAGCCGATCGGCACTACCGTCTGGAGCATGGCGATGGCCTTGTCGATGTTCGGCGTCACCAGCCCCCCGCCGCGCCACTCGATGCGGAGGATGCCATCGGACAGCAACATGACTGGATCATGCCCGAAATGGAGTCGGCGACACTGAGCTTCGGCCGCGAGTTGTTCCTTGAGCCCCGACAGGTCTTGGGGCCTGAGCTTGATGTCGAGAAAGATGAGTGGACTGACCTGGGTTGAGGGTGTCGACCGCACTTTGCGAATCCAGACGATGTCGCTGATATCAAGTTCGATGATAGCCGGATCGTCTTTGGCGAGGTGACAGTTCATGAATGATCGAAACTTGATCAGGAGCTTGGGATAGCGGTAGCGAACGATCCAGTTCCCGCTGTGATAGGTAACGGCAGCCAAGTAGCCAAACGGCAGGAAGAACAGAGAGGCAATCGCGGTAAATGGCCAGGCGAGACCCGGCGCGCTGCGTATGCCGAAGAACCCAATGGCGGAGAGGGTTACCCCAAGAATCACTGCACCCAGCGACATGATGATGCGCGACTGGCGAAACACTTGGTCGCCGGGGGGCAACGGCGTTTCTGTGATCGTTCGGAATCGCATCGCGACGACACCGTAACGCGCGCTATCAATGTGCACAAGACATTGAGAGATTCGTGAGAGGAGGGTAGATGGCCCGGATTCGATTTGGAACGCTTCCTGGGCAAGTGTACGCCTCCAAGCCGGTTATCCGCGTTATAATGCCGCAGTTACAGGAGACCACCATGGCTGTCACGCAACAACCTACGCGCGGGGATTTGCTTTCACTGACCACGGATTTCCAGGCGGATACGGGTTGTCCCGAACCGTCGCTTCGCGCGATCGCGGAGGCGGGTTTCACGCACGTGCACTGGTGCCACCATTGGAACACCGACTTTCTTTACTCCCGGCCGGAGATTAGCCAGATCGCGCGATGGCTCAGCGAGTCTGGCCTGAAGCTATTGGATCTGCATGGCTCGGCGGGGCAGGAGAAGTGCTGGTATAGCCTTCGTGAGTCGGAGCGGCTGGCGGGGGTTGAGCTGGTGCAGAACCGTCTGGAGATGACGGCCGAACTGGGCGGAGTTTCTGTGGTGATGCATATCCCTAAACTGCCGGATGGCGCAGAGACGACGCCGCAGTGCGATCAGCTTCGTCGCTCGATCGATGCGCTATTGCCGGCCGTGCGTGGGCTTGGTGTTCGCCTGGCGCTGGAAAACATGGCGAATGAGGACTTCCGGTTCCTCCGCAAGCTGCTGAGCGAGTATGGCGCCGACGCCGTGGGCATCTGCTACGACTGCGGCCATGGCAACATGGACCAGCGCCGGGGCCTCGATCACATCGATACGGTGAAAGACCGTTTGATCGCCGTGCATCTGCACGATAACGATGGCATCCGCGACCAGCACTGGGTTCCGTTCACGGGAACGGTGGACTTCGCTCGCCTTGCGGGGATTCTCGCCAGATCCTCTTATCGCGGCTGCATCAGTATGGAGTCGAACCTCAAGAACGTCGCCGACTTCGCCAAGCCGACGTTTCTTTCTGATGCCCACCAAGCGGGCCGACGCCTGACGGAGATGGTCGCTTTGGCAATGGGATAGAGATTTTGATTCCGCAGGGGCGGTGGCGGTCGAACGGCCGCGGCGTTTCCCATAATCGACGGCAGGGATGATTTGGCGGGAGGCGTGGTATAATGGGCTGCGGATGGACGAGATTGCGGAAAAGATCGAACTGCGCAACCGCGTGATGCGGCGGATGTATCTGCAGCTCACTCCGGAACAGCGGATCGAGCGCATGCGACAGTTGCATGAGTGGGGATTGCAGCGGTTCCGGGATTACCCTGAGGGGTTCGCGAACTTCGTCCGCCGCAATCTGGCTCGTCGAGCAATCACTAGACCCCATGGCGTTTAAGCCTCATTACGAATTTGTCGAACTTCTGCAGAAGCATGGTGTGCCGTTCTGTTTGGTCGGTGGCCATGCGGTGCAAATGCATGGCCATGGACGGGACACCGAGGACATAGACGTGGTGTGGCTGCGGGATGACAACTCGCAAGCGCGTCTTCTCAATGTGCTGCAGGAAGCACACGCCTGCTGGATCAGCGACGAGCGGGATCCAGCTACAGGAATTGAGAAGCTTGTGCCGGTGACGG
Source organism: uncultured Phycisphaerales bacterium (assembly GCA_903871935.1). GTDB lineage: Bacteria > Planctomycetota > Phycisphaerae > Tepidisphaerales > Tepidisphaeraceae > CAIQIQ01. The sequence goes on along the minus strand of CAIQIQ010000095.1, from coordinate 122,401 downwards.
CCGCCTACATCAACGTCGAGCATCTGATGATGCTCTGGACAGACTATGGGTTTGTAGATCTGTTTGACTACATCCCCGGTCATCCGAGAGAGGACGTACAGACGCTATTTGACACCGCGGTCACGGCGGCTGGCGTTCGCTATGCATCGTTGGAGTGGCTCAAGAAGATGAAGCAGGCAGCGGGGCGGCCGAAGGATTTGGAGGATTTGCGGAATCTGCCGTAGGGCGAGGGCGAAGCGTTGGGCGATGCTCGGCGCGTGCTGGTATGGCGACGGTCAAGTACCATAGCGGCCGAGGTGACATGTGGCCGATGGGAATGCCAGACTGCTGTGGCGGGTGCGATGGGCGGTGGGGGTGTTCATCTTCGGGCTGGTGGTCAGCGGTGTGACGGCGATTCCGCTGGAGATGGAGGTGCGATGGCTAAGCGGATGGCAAGGATTAGGGGCTCAGTGGGTCGCGCGGGTGCGCGAGGGGATTGAGGCGACCGGGCAGCTATATCCGTTTATGGCGTATGGGACGGACTGGCTGGCGTTCGGGCATTTCGCGATTGCGATCATCTATATCGGAGCTTGGAGGGAGCCGGTGCGGAACCGGTGGCTGTTCGATGCGGGGCTGGTCCTCTGCGCGCTGGTCGTCGTGTATGCCCTGGTGTTCGGGCAGGTGCGGGGGATTCCGTTGGGGTGGAGACTGATTGACTGCTCGTTTGGGGTGTTTGGGGCGGTGCCGCTTTGGCTGGGGAGGAAGTGGGTGGGGGAGATTCAAACTTTCAGATCGGCGGCGGCACCAAGTTCCTTCGCGTAGCGCTGGCGGATGGGGGCGACGACTTCAGCAACAAAACTGTCGACCTGCTCGGGGGCTCGGCCGACGTATTTGCGGGCGTCCAGGACATCCGCGAGATTCACTTTGGCGAATGCGGGATCGTTACGCAGGCGGGAGATCAGGTCGTTGGGGCGGCCGTGCTGCTTGACCTCGGCGGCGGCGGCTTGGGAGTGCTGGCGGATGCGCTCGTGCAGGTCCTGGCGGTCGCCGCCGGCTTTGACGCCGGCCATTAGAATCTCTTCGGTTGCCATGAAGGGCAGTTCGGCATTCACGCTGGACTCGATCACCTTTGGGTAGACGACCAGGCCACGTGCCACGTTGATGAGGATCAGCAGGGCACCGTCCATGGCCAGGAAGGGTTCAGGGAGGCTCAGGCGGCGATTGGCAGAGTCGTCCAGGGTGCGCTCAAACCACTGCTCGGCGGCCGTGGCCAAAGGGCTGTTTGCGATGCTGATGACGAAGCGCGACAGGCCGGTGGCACGCTCGCAGCGCATGGGGTTGCGCTTGTAGGCCATGGCAGAGGAGCCGATCTGCTCCTCTTCAAAAGGTTCCTCAATCTGCTTCATGCCGGCCAGCAGGCGCAGGTCATTGCAGATGCGGTGGACGCTGGCGGCGGACCCGGCGAGGGTATTGATAATCGCGGCATCCACCTTGCGCGGGTAGGTCTGGCCGGTGACGGCGTAGGTTTCCTTGAAGCCGAAGCGCTGGGCGACCAGTTGGTCGAGCTTCTCGCACTTGGCGTGATCGCCGTCGAAGAGCGTGAGGAAGGAAGCTTGTGTGCCGGTGGTGCCTTTGACGCCGCGGAAGCGGAGGGTGGCGATGCGGTACTCGACTTCTTCCAGGTCCAGCGCCAGGTCCTGGGCCCACAGGCAGGCGCGCTTGCCGACGGTGGTGAGTTGGGCGGGCTGGAAGTGGGTGTAGCCGAGGGTGGGGAGATCCTTCCATTGCACGGCGAAGGTGGCGAGGGCGTCGATGGCGTTGGCCAGGCGCAAGGCGATGAGCTTGAGCGACTCGCGGAGGATGATCAGGTCGGCGTTGCAGCCGACGTATTGCGAGGTGGCGCCCAGGTGGATGATGCCCTTGGCGGCCGGTGCGGCTTCCTCAAAGGTCTTCACATGCGCCATTACATCGTGGCGCAGACGTTTCTCCCACTGGGCGGCCTGGTCAAAGTCAATATCGTCGAGTTTGGCGGCCATCTGGGCGATGGCTTCATCGCTGATGCGATCCAGGCCCAACTCCTTTTCACAGCGGGCCAGTTCCAGCCAGAGCCGCCGCCAGAGGCCGAACTTCTTCTGCGGAGACCAGAGTTGGAGCATTTCACGGCTGGCGTTTCGGCCGACCAGCGGGGATTCGTAGGTATCGTGGGATGCTGTCATGACGGGGAAGATTGTAAAGCAGAAAGATGTGGTTGGCGAACACAGACGAAAGCGTGAGCCATGAACCAAGAAACAAAACTGCCCGGACCGAGTGGCCCGGGCAGGAGGGTTAGTTGGTTGATGCTGATGGCTTACTTGCCAAACAATCCGCCTTCAAAGATCGAGTAGGAGCGGACGACCAGGACGACAAGGACGATAAGCTGGACGACGATGGCCGCGCCGAGGATGGCGGTGAGCATGTCGTTTTGGGGCTGGATGGGCAACGGACGGTTGCCGGGAATACGGGTCATGACGTAACTCCTTATTCTCTGGCTAATTACAGTTGGGTACGCACTTCGTTGCCGGCCTTGACGTCGGCGGCCTTAGGACCGGAGAGAACGCCGATGGATTCATTGGCCTCGACGCGATCAACGGTCAGGATGCCCAGGAAGGTGCCGGAGGCGCGGTCGATGACCTTGAATTCCATGCCTTTGGCGACCGAGTCAGCCGTGCCAACCGAGATCGTGGCCCATTGACGCTTGTCGTCCAGGGTCTTCACTTCGCGGACCACGCCATTGATGGCGGGTGCACCGGCCTTGAGGCCCGGGGTGACAACCGCAGGGTTGCCGCCAAGGTCTTTGACCTGGCCCATCAGGCGGTCGGTGGTGCTCTGGGTTTCGGTGAGCTGTTCCTTCATGAACTTCCACTCACGCTCCATCACGTCCAGCTTATTGGTTGTGTCGGAGAGGGCGAGGTTCAGGTCGCTCTTTTCCTTCAGGAGCTTGTCGCCGGTATCGCGGAGCTGGGTGATCTGCTCCTGCTGAGTCTTCTTCTGGAGCTCGGAAGCCTTGAGGGCTTCGCCGGTGGAGGTGAGGGTCACGAGCTGCTGCTTCGCCTGGCTGGAAAGCTCGGCAAGCTGCACATCGCGCTGCGAGATCTGCTGATCACGGTCTTTGATCGCGGTCTGCAGGGCTTCAACCTGGGCGTTGAAGGTCTTGATGGCGCTGGTCTGAGCTTCCTTGGCGATCTGCTCGGCCGCCGAGGCGTCCATGCGCGCTTTGCGCTCCTTCGCCAGGCTCTCAGTCGCACTGGCAATCTTACTCTTGAAATCTTCGGTCTTGTTCACCCACACAAAGACCGCAGAGGACAAAAGAAGCGACAAGACAACGAGGATCAAAACAAACGTTTTACTAAGAGCGCTCAAGGCTGGCTCCTTGGACGAGATCGTCCTCCAAAACCCATCACCGACACGCAAACGTGAAAGTATCCTAATGGCAGAGGGTTAAGTGTCAAGGCAAAATGATGAGCCTGATGCAATATCTGCATGGCAGGCCACTGGATGGGGTTGTTTTCTCCACGTTGTGGGTGTCCAGACAGGGCCTAGCCACGGGGGTGGAACTTCTTGTGCAACGCCTTAAGGCGGGCCTGGTCGACGTGGGTGTAGATCTGGGTGGTGGTGATATCGGAGTGGCCCAGAAGCTCCTGGACGACACGCAGATCGGCGCCGCCGGAGAGCAGGTGGCTGGCGAAGCAATGTCGCAACACGTGGGGGTGAACCTCATTGAGCAGGCCGCAGGAACGGGCATGGCGTTCGACGAGATACCACAGATTGACGCGGTCGAGGCGTTTGCCGGTTCGGGAGAGGAAAACCAGGGGCGAGGGCTCTCGCTCAAGTTGCGTGCGCGTTGTCTGGAGATAGTTCGTCACGGCTTCCGTCGCGGCCTGGCCGATGGGGACGATGCGCTCTTTCATGCCTTTGCCCAGGACACGGATGGCGCCGACCTGCAGATTGAGGTCGCTGAGCTTGAGGTCACAGAGCTCGCTGGCGCGGAGGCCGCAGGCATAGAGCATTTCCAGGATGGCGACATCGCGGGCGAATAAGGGCGAGGCGAGGTCCGGAGCGCCAATGAGGCGGTTGACCTGTTCCCGGCCGAGCACTTCCGGCAATGGCCGTTCGGGCTTGGGGGCTTCGAGTTGGTCGCGGATTGCCTGAGTTGGGATCCCCTGAGCTTCGAGAAACTGAAGAAAACAACGGATGCACGCCAGGCGGCGGGCCACGGTGCGGGTGGCTTTCTTTTCGCGGCGCAGCTCCTGCAGGTACATCCGCCAGTTGAGGTCGTCGGCATTGACAAGGGATTTGGCCTGGCCGGCGAGATAGTCTTCGGCATCTTCAAGGTCGCGGCGGTAGGCATTGATGGAGTTTGGCGAGAGGCCGCGCTCGGAGGCGAGGTAGAGCAGGAACGCCTTGACCATCGGCTCTTTGGAGCGGGTATCGAGGGGATTGCGATGGCGATCATCGGCGAAGGCTCGCATGACGGAAGATAAGAGTAAGGCACCAAGGCGCGGGGGGGAAGGGGCGTGTGACGATCGTGCGGGGATGATTGGAACTGGCGGGCGCTTCCCAGCCATGGGAGATCGGCATAGGATTCCGCGGCGTTTACCTCAGGAAGAGAGCGATCATGGCGAGCGATATCAAGATTACCGTGCAGGATCGGTTTGGACGCAAGTGTGCTTCATCGGGCAGCAAGTGGGAGCCGATCCTGGGCTATAGTCGGGCGGTACGAAGTGGGAATGTCATAGCGGTAACCGGGTGCGTTGGGGTGAATGCCGATGGCAGCTACACGCCTTCGGTCGAGGCACAGGCGCGGCGGTCGCTGCAGATCATCCAGGCGGCCATTGAGGCGCTGGGCGGGAAGATGCAGCAGGTGATCCGGACGCGCATGTATGTCACCGATGTGAGCAAGTGGCAGGAAGTGGCCAAAGCCCATGGCGAGGTCTTCGGCGAGATTCGCCCGGCGACGACGATCGTCGAAGTGCCGCGGCTGATCGACGATGCGGCGCTGATCGAGATTGAGGCGGATGCGCTGATCGCGTAGGACCAAGGCCATGGCAGGTCAGTTGGTGGCGGCGTTCGTCGCCGGCGCAGTGGTGGGCGTTGAGTTGCTGTCGGCGCTATGTGTCTTGCCATAGGCGCGTGCAAATTCGCGGATGCGGCGGGTGGTATCGGCCGGGGCGTCCGGCAGCGCTGCGAGTTTTTCCACCTCGTCGAGGGGCATCTTCTCTACGTTGAGGCGATAGGCGGCGGCGACCATGCCGCCGTACGCGCCATCAGCGCTGATAAACAGGACTGGGAACCGTTTGCCGGATGTGAGACGTGGGAGCACCATGTCGACCTGGCTATTGGGAAGCGTACCGTCAGAGGAGATGGCAACTTGCGCGACGGGAATCTGGTTGCGCCCGGCGTAGCCGATGATGCTGGCCCAAGGCTCGACCTCCTGCTCATGTTCATGCATACCGATCATCACATATGCAGGTGAAACCTTGGCCTCGACATCGACGAACTCATCCAGACTGGAGACTGCTGCGCGATAAAAGACCTCGTCGGAGATGACTTCGTACTGCCGGAGCTTGGCGGATCCGAATGCAAACCACAACAGGCCAACCACGGCCAGCACGCCGATGCCGATTATCAGGTAGACTTTCCTGGTCATAGATGCTCAGGGCGTTCAGATGGCTCTAGTGCTCGTCAAGCTCCCAATTCACGGTTGGGTCCTTGTAGTCGTGCGGATCGGCCGGGAGCGAGTTGAGCACCTGGTCGAGTTGATCGACGGTGAGGTTCTCATGCAAGACATCGTTGACCATGGCGACAGGCGCGGTGCCGCAGGCGCCGAGGCATTCAACCTCGACCAGGGTGAACCGGCCATCGCCAGTGGTCTGTCCCAACTCAATCCCGAGCTTCCGTTTCAGGTGGGCCTCCAGTTCCTTTGAACCGCAGACCTCGCATGAAAGCGAGCGGCACACCGACACGAGGTACTTACCTTTGGGCTTGAGCCAATATTCCTCGTAGAAGGAGGCGGTGTCGAGGACTTCCGAGGGGGCGATCTGAAGGAACAACGCCAGTTCCTCCAGCGCCTGGGCGGGGAGGTAGTTGTAGGTATGCTGGATATAGTGCAGGGCGGGCAGGACCACCGCCCGCCGGGTGGGGTAACGGGGGAAGTACTTCTCCTCCAGGTGCTTCTTCATAGCGTCGGTCAGCAGGGGCTGGTCCGAGCTCTTTGCACTGACAGCGCGACGATCTTCAGCGATCCAAGCCATCTTGGGTGGTTGTCCTTTGGGCTATGTTCTGGCGTCCTGGTGTAATCATTGCCGCAGGGCTGCCGGGCGTCAACGGGGGAGATGTGAGCGCCATGCCTGGGCTCCCATCCAACCCGGAGTAGTTCGGATTGGGCAGAGCCATGATCGGGTTGCTTCAGTGGGCCACCAGGCCCACGTAGCGGGTGGCCACCACAAGGCCGTCGATCCAGCTCTTCTGGTCCCGCGGGGGGCCCTCCTTATAGGCCTTGCCGCCGTAGCGCGGTCCAAGCATCCATCGGTTCCACTGGATGTCGCTGTGCTGGGCATCTCTGAGCATCAGCCCGCACAGGTCGTATTGGCAGTTCGCGTTCAGTTTCTCGCTCCAGGCCACGAGCGTAACTTTGTCCACATCGCAGAGCGGCTTGAGCTTGAAGCGGAGGGTTGTCGAATCGTCCACGGGAATGGAGAAGGCACCATCAATCCCGAAGCCCTTGGGACCGAACGACAACGCCTTGGAGTCGCCGAAGCCGCCGCCGGCCGCTTCGCCATCGGTGAACTTGCCCGGGCCACCTTCGAACTGCTCCTGGTAGACCGTCTTGCCACCCGTGCTCACCGAGAAGTCGTCGATCAGGAACCGGTCGGTCTCCTTGCCGTTGAAGACCATCTTCAGGTTGTTGAGCGGGTTTCCCGCCAGGCTGTCGCCAGGCTCAGTGCCGTAGCCGATGCGCAGGTCCTTGGCCATGAGCGTGACGTCGGTCCACTGGTCCTTCTTGAGGGCGAAGGCGCCCATCTCTGTGATGAGTTTCCCGTCAATCCACACGCGGGCCTGCCCGTCGCGTTTGCCGGGAGAGTTCAGTTTGCCCATGTATTCGATGCAGTACCAGCGCCCGCCCTGCAGCACCGGGCCGGGAGACCTGTTGTACGGCAGGGGGTAGTAATTGTCCCAGCCCACGTGGCTGATGATCGGGCTGCCGATGCCGAACTCCAGATCCGGCCCCTGGTAGGATGCTTTGAGCACCGGCAGCGGCTGCATGTTGAACACTCCGTCCACCACGGCGTTCCTGGTGGGCCGCCGGTCTGCTGTGGGCGGGGAATGCCACTTCTGCTGGACCCCGGAGACGTCCAGATAGAACGTCAGGTCGCTGGCGGCGGGACTGTTGTACTTGCCGGCGAAGAGGTAAGTATCGTGCTGCCCGAGGATGGGCCAGACCCAGTCCTTCTCAAACTTGCGATAGAAGCGAACGTAGACGGTGTCTTGCCCGGGGAAGCTGCGATGGAACCACTGCGGGCTGATCACGTTCTGGGGATGGAACAGTTCCAGGCTTTGCTTGCCGACTACCGCCTCCTTGTCGGTGCTGTACATCAGCTTGGGGACGCCTTGCAGGTCGTAGAATCCGCCCGGCTTGCCGTATGCGGCGATGGGAAGATCCTTGCCCTCAAAGCCTTCGGCGAAGAGAACGCTGGGGTCTTTCTCGATGCCCTGGTCGCCAGGGTATTTGGCGGCAAGGCCCGTTTGCGTTTCCGGACGCTGTGTCGAGTCGGCGGAAGCCGTTACCTCGGCCGCCGCCATTGGGATGAACACCGCGACGCTTATGACGGCAACAAGCAATCTGATTTGCATAACAGCCTGTCCTTTCACAAACGACCTTTTCGACGGGGGCAGATGCATCTTCAGCCGAGATCTCTCGATGAGACCACGGTTGTACTATTCACGCTCCGTATCACGTCTGGCCTCAATTTCGGCCAAGCCCGCCGGCAATTGGGCCGATGTAGGATGTGGCGACCACGATCTGGTCGGCCCAGTGCGTCTGGTCCTTGCCCGAGCCGGGATGGAAATAGGGCCCAAGGAAAAACATGTTCATCAGTAGATCGGGGTGGCCGGCATCGCGCAGCGGCACATCCGTATACTCGCTGACCAGCTTGCCATTCACCCACAGCTTCACAATGCCGTCGTCTTTGCCCGGCGTGGAAAGCTTGACCATCACTTCCACGCAGTGCCACTTCATCGGCTCGATCTTCTCAGGCTTGGAGCGGTTCCAGGGGAATGCCTGCGCCCCGACGGGGCTTGGCCCGTACTTCTGGCGCAGGTAGGCACCCCAGCCGTCGTAGCCCAGTTTCTGATTCGCGGTGGCCACTCGCACCACCGTGTCGGCGCTCATCCAGAAGTCGGCATAGATGGAGAAGTCGTTCTTGGTAGGCGCCGTCCACTTGCCGCCGAAGATCATGGCGTCGTGCGGGCCGTAGCCCTTGGGCCATTGCCAGTCCTTCTCGAACATCCGGTAGTAACGCATGTAGACGGTGTCGCTCGGCTTGAAGAGGTAGAACATCGAGCCGGAGCCCTGCTTTCCCTGCCTGAGGTTGAACTGCAAGCAGCGCTTGCCTCCCGCGGCGGGAACGTGGTCGGTAAGTTCCATGCCCAGGCCGGGACCGAACGTCGGCTCGAACCACCCGCCGGGCTTCATCCACTGGACGACCGGCGGGGACATCTCGAAATCCTCGGCCATCAGCACGGCCGGATCCTTTCCGATCCCCACGTCACCCGGGTAGCGGGCGGCAAGGCCCGTCTGACCTCCTGGAAGCTGTGTCGAGTCGGCGGAACTCGGAATCTCGGCCGCCGTCGCGGCCAAGGCGAATACCGCGATGGCCATGGCTACAACAAGGATTCTCGCCTGCATAACAAGCCATCCCTTCATGGACGCCCGTTTCGAGGGGGTACCGCATCATTGATGAATACCGGCCGGATCTCCGCTCGTTGACCATCGCCGCCGGCAATGTTCACGGTTCTGTCGGGGGCGCGTGCCGCGACAAAACCGCCAGAAGATCGAGGTTTGCGATGGTGAGAGGCGCATGCAGACAGAGCCTAGCGTTTCCGCCCCGTCGCGGTAACGTGGATAGGCTATGGATATCCACCTGCACGACGAGATGGAACAGCGAATCTTCGATGAACTCTCGAAGATGACGATCATCGATGCACATGAGCACCTGCGGCCGGAAGCCGAGTTCATCAAAGCACCAATGGACTGGGCGTGGCTGCTGCAGTATGTGATCAACGACATGGTGGCCGCGGGATTTGAGGGGGGCGTCTACTTCCCCTATTCCGAAGGACTGTCGCCGCGTGAGAAGTGGGAGAAACTCAAACCCTTCTGGCCGGCCGTGAAGCACGGCCAGTTCGCCCGCATCATGCTTCTGGGTCTGAAGGAGTGGTTCGGCGTCACCGACCTGAATGAGCAGACCATCGAACATCTCGATCGCGAGGTGCGGCGACAGCAGCGCGCGGGCTTCTACAAGGAAGCGCTGGTTCGCAAGTGCGGGATCGGGAAGGTCATCTCCAATGGCAAGACCTGGGAGGGGTACGATCACGACTTTATGCGTGTAATCGTCAACATTCCGCAGATCGTGTGTCAGAAGCAGCTTCGCGAGTTTGAGCAGAAGATGGGCCGGACGATCCGCAGCGTTGCCCAGTTAGAGGAAGCGCTGGCCGAGTACGTGGAGCGGGCGGTGGCGGCCGGGTGCGTGGGGTTCAAGACTGTTGTCCAGCCGGTTCCGCCGTTGCCGCAGGGCATTGCGCCGCTCGTTCAGCATATCATCGACAACCCGGCCATACCGTCTGAAGCTCAGCGTCAGCAGCTTGCATCCTGGGTCCATCGCCGTTGCCTTGATGCCATACGTGGCAAAGACAAGATCGTCGCGGCCCACGCCGGCACCTACGCCGACCTTAGCTCTCATCCCGTCAACTTCTACGCTCTGATGGAGGAATACCGCGACATTCAGTTCGACCTCTTCCACATGGGCATCCCTCTGACCCGCGAGACCGGCAACATCGCCAAGCACCTGCCCAATGTCATCGTGAACCTCAACGGGGCGGCGTTGACCAGCCAGCACATGTTTGAGGCCGGCCTGCAGGAGTGGCTCGACTTCGTGCCGGTGAACAAGGTCATCGGCTTCGGCGGTGACTATCAATGGATGCCGCAGTTGGTGTGGGGGCATCTGCAGATCATGCGCGAGAGCTTTGCCAAGGTGTTTGCGGCTCGAATTCGACGGGGGATGATCGACTTCGACGCCTCGATCGATGTCCTCAGGCAGTGGCTGTGGGACAATCCGAAACGGTATTATCGCGTTTGATGCTCAGGAGCCCTATGCCTTTGACCAAAGATCCTCTCACCAGCCGCGAACGGGTGCGCCTGTCGCTCCAGCCCCAGGTCACCGACCGCATTCCCATCGCCATGGTCTGCTCAGGGATCAATTACCCGGCAAGCCAGGAATTCGAGCGTTTCTTGATCCGCGAGCGCGGCATCAGTCTGAATGCCTACCTCGATTCCTTTATCGATATCCAGTCGGTCGAGCCGCCCTACGTTGGCCCCGCCCGGCCTCCGGGGACAGATGTCTGGGGCGTGCACCGCAAAGCGCAGTCCTACGGGCCGGCCGCTTACGATGAGATCGACGTGCACCCGCTGGCGGGCGCAACCTCTATCGCCGACCTGCAGCGCTATCCATGGCCTAACCCCGACTGGTTCGACACCTCCACGTTTGCCGCGCATCTCGACCACCTGCAGAGCCGCAAAGAGCGCTGCCTGATGATCCACAACGGCAACATCTTTGAGACCTCGTGGTACATGCGCGGCTTCGAGCAGATCTTCCTCGATCTGGCTCTCGATCCAGAATTCGCTCACGCCCTGTTCCAGCGCGTCACAGACTATTACTGCGCCTACTTCCGCAAGCTGCTTGAGGCGGCCGACGGGCGCGTGGACCTGGCCTTCACCGCCGACGACCTGGGCGGGCAAACCGGCCTGCTGATGTCGCTAGAGACCTGGGAAGACCTGATCAAGCCCTGCCACGCCCGTCTGAATAAGGTGGTGCACGAATTTGGCGTAAAGGTGATCTATCACAGCGATGGATCCATCGCCCAGGCCGTGCCGGGGCTGATCGATATGGGCATCGACGTGCTCCAGGCGTTGCAGTTCAGCGCCCAAGGCATGGATCCACTGGATCTGAAGTCGCGTTTTGGCCAGCGCCTCTGCTTCGAGGGTGGGGTCAGTGTGCAAACCACCTTGCCCTTTGGAACGCCCGAAGATGTGCGCCAGGAAGTGCGGCACCTGATCCGCATCCTGGGCAAAGGCGGCGGCTATATCCTTGGTCCATCGCACGCGATCCAGGCCGGCACGCCGCCGGAGAATATCTACGCCATGTTCGAGACAGCGCTGCACTATGGCGAGATTCATTGATAGGTGTTGGGGCGATGCGCCGTCGTTTCACTGCTCCACCTCGTCATCCGCAACGCGCTTCTGCCCGGATGGGCGCTGTGGGGCCAACTCAATGTGAGGAGCCTTCTCGCCCGCCGCCACCATATGCTTGATCAGCCTCTGTCTCATCCTGGCGGCCACCGGCAAATGCGACTGCAGCCCGATCAGGTTATTCAGCTCCCAGGGATCGGCCTGCAGGTCATACAGGCACTTCTCGCGGTATTCGGTTGATCCCGGCACATCTTCGCCACTCAGGCCCGGTGCGATGACGATGTACTTCCAGCGCCCGGTACGCACCGCCCGGCCGACTTCGCTCTCACTGATCTGCACGAAGACATCGTCGGGCCAGCCCGCGTAATCGCGTTTGAGCAAAGGCAGGATCGACCGACCCTGCATACTGCGCGGCACGGCGATGCCCGCGGCGTCGAGCAGCGTCGGCGGAACATCCACCAGGCTAATCATCTGACGCAACTGGCCTCCCTGCTCAAAGCCCGGGCCGGAGAACGCCAGCGGAATACGGATCGCGCCATCGTGGCCCGATCGCTTGTACTCGTCATTGCGCGTCTTGAAATGGCAGCCGTGGTCGGTGGTGAAGATGATGATCGTGTTCTGGAGCATCCCCAGTGACTTCAGGGCGTCGCGGATGCGTCCCAGCGACTCATCCAGGCGTTTGATCATGCCGCAGTAGCCGCCCATACTCTGGTAGGCGTTGCCGCCGACCAATCCGGTCGTATCACTGTGGATGGCCGCCAGGTCCGGCGGCATCCATCGCCCCTCGTACTTCCGGGCATAGCCATCGGGCGCTGGGTAGTTGTCGCGATGGTTCTGAAAATGCGGCTCGAGATACGAGAGAAACATAAAGAACGGCGACTTCTGATGGTCATCGATGTAACGGATGGCCGCATCCGTCATGGCATCCACCCGGTATCCCGGCAGTTTCACGCGCTTTCCCCGGCCGTCATGCAGGATGCAGTCGTAGGCATCGGAGTCCATCTCCGTGGCGTTGCTGGCAAGCCAGTAGCGATACCCGCCGCGTTCGGCCGGCTTTACCGCCTGCTCCGACGCCAGGTGCCACTTGCCGATATAGGCTGTGTCGTACCCGGCATCGTTGAAGTGATGTGCCAGCGTCTTCTGGGTTCGCGGCAGCGGCCGACCGTTCCTCCAGCATCCGACTGCGGTGGCATACCGACCCGTCTGCAGGCAGCAGCGCGCCGGGCCGCACACCGGCTGGCAGGTGAAGGCGTTCCAGGCGTGAGTTCCGGAGGTCGCCATCTGGTCAAAGTTCGGCGTCAGATCGAGCGGATTGCCATGTACTCCGGTGGTATCCCAACGCTGCTGATCTGTGAAGAACACGATGATGTTCGGCCGCTGTTTCGCGGGCTGCGATCCCATAGTTTGCCTACCTTCCGCACGCCCAGATGCGCTGAACGTACGGCCATTCAACCGGAGCGGCCCGGATTGGGCAAGAGCAGTCATTCACCAACTACGTTCCGCGACGGTGGGGCCATTGGGTTTTCAGGCAGAGCCAAGGTTTGGGACCAACTGCCCTGATCCGGTACGATACCCCGCAAGTCAAATGCGAAAGGATGACGCCGTGGCCAAGTCCATCCGCGAACCTGCATGCATCATTCCCGTCATGGGACAGTATGACGTTGTGGTCTTGGGCGGCGGTCCCGCCGGCATCGGCGCCGCCGTCGCCGCAGCGCGGGCCAAAGCCAAGGTGCTCCTCGTCGAACAAACCGGCTGCATGGGGGGCATGAGCACCAGCGGAATGGTCCCGGTCTTTGCGCCGCTCGGGCACACCGATCGTCCGGCCATCGCCGGGATTATCCAGGAAGTCATCGACCGCCTGAAAGCCCTGGACGGCCTGGGCAGGAATGATGACACCATGGCCTGGATTCCCATCGATCTCGAAAAGCTCAAGTTCGTTTTCGACCAGATGGTCGCCCAAGCCGGTGCCAAGGTGCTGTTCTTCACCCAGTTCGCCGGGGTCAGAAAACGCGGCCGCCGGGTGAGCCACGTCATCCTGCAGAACAAGTCTGGCCGGCAGGCTGTCGCCGCCAAAATGTTCATCGATGCCACCGGCGATGCGGACGTCGCCGCGGCCGCCGGCGTTCCCTTCGAAAAGGGCGACTCGAACGGACGCACGCAACCCGTCGGCGTCTGCTACACCGCCACCGGCATCGACCTGCCCGTCTATCGTGAATTCATCAAGTCCATCGGCAGCGACCGCGTCGGCTGGTGGCTCCATCTCCAGGAATCCGGGGCCATCCCGGCCATTCCCAAGGCCGAGTACCGCGGAGTTTACCCTTTCGAAGTGACGCCCTGTTCCGTTGGCGTCAACTTCGCGCACATCTTCGAGGTCGACGCCTGCGATGCGCGAGATCTCTCCCGCGCTGTCCTGGCCGGCCGCAAGATGGCACACTCCTACATCGACTACGCCCGCAAGAACATCCCCGGAATGAAAAACGCCCGCATCGTCGCCACCGCCTCGCTCGCTGGCGTCCGCGAGAGTCGCCGCATCGAAGGCCGGGGGCGACTTACCATCGACGACTTCAAGAACGCCCGTCACCACGCCGACGACATCGCCTGCTACGACTATCCCATCGACGTCCACAACGCCACGCCCAGCAGGAAAGACATCCGGAAATTCCAGAACGATTTCGACCACCTGGTCATGGCGCCTGGCAAAACCTACGGTATCCCTTTCTCCTGCCTGCTGCCCAGGACACTCGACAACCTCGCCGTCGCCGGCCGCTGCCTATCCGCCGACCGCGAGATGCACGGCAGCGTCCGTGTCATGCCTGCCTGTTTCGCGATGGGACAAGCCGCCGGCCAGGCCACCGCCATTGCCGCGAAGCGCAATGTGCCGCTCTACAAGGTCGATATCCGCGACCTTCAGAAGAAACTCAGTAGTGCCGGGGTTCGCCTCACCTGATCTGTTACGCACACTACAACGGTGGCGGCCCCGGCACCTGCGCGCGCAAACGCTGGTAGGTCTGTTTGTCTCCCAGAGCGGCCATGTGCACGCTCATATCATCGTCCTTCACGAGGATGAAGTACGTGCCGTCGAAACTTGCCGGCGGAACGGGAACGTTGGCCGAAGCGGTCCTTTCCTTGCCGTCATCCACCCACGTCAGCGTGACCGTTTCGGGCGGCCGGGTGAACCAGGGCCCCAGAACCTGCTCTTTGCGTGAGTTGATGTCGCCGATTGCCTCATTGCCCTTACCCCAGTCCAGCTTCACGCTCCTGAGATCGCCCCAGGTGGCGTTGATCACCTGCACGTTGTACGTGTATGGCTTCTTGCAGCCGCCGGCATTGCACATCAGGAACAGCATCACCGGCCCGGCAAGGATTGAAACGGAGGTTCTTATCATCGTTCGCCTCGTAGTGATGCTCCCCTCATTCGGCAGCCCGGACGGTAATGGTAAGTAATCGGCCGCGGGCCTGTGGTTCGCGCAATTCGCGCGACAGCACGCCAACCGTGTAGAGTGGCTGATAGCGCACATCCGGCACGTAATTCATCTTCGCGAAGCGCCAGTTCTTGATCGGCTCGAGCGCAAAGGTAAACCGGGCCGGCGCCTCGCTGGCCGGCTCATAAGTCACCTGGCAGCCGCGGGCTCGCAGCGCCAAGGCTTGTCGAACCGGCAGCGTGCGGATGGTTTCGAGGTCATCAACCTTCAGCGGACGGTCATCGAGCGTGAAGTGTCCCGGCCAGAAAAGCGGGATCGGCGCCTGCAGCAGGATCGTTCGCGTATCGCACGCATCGACCTGGTAATCGATCGCCAGTCGGTCATCCGCCTCAACGCGCAGATCGAAGCGAACCCGTCCGTGCAGGTAATCCAGGTGCAGTGCCGCCCCCTCCGCGGTCATCTCGACCCGCCGACGGATCGGATAGTAGCAGCCCTTAACCGGGTCGTTCGCCTCGGTGATAGCGGGATTGCTGCCGGGCAGACCCTGGGCGGGTCCAATGAATTCATCCGCGAACACGCCACCGACGCACGCCACGTCCTTCCAACCCGTCAGCACGATGGCATTGGCAAAGGGGACGTGATTGCGCATCCGGTTGCCACCGCCGGCGATCAAGCCCACCCGGTCGTGGTAGATGCTCCAGCCGCTCTGGCGCTCGCTGATATAGATGTTACTGCTGATGCGCGGGATGTCCGACTCGGCTGCGCAAAGCGCCACCATCCAGGGCTTGTACCTGACGATCGCTCCGCCGCCGACACCGTCCTGGCCGCCAAAGGCAAAGGCATCGGCGAAGCGCTGGCCCGCCTGCGGAAGCGGCTCTTCCGGCCCATCCTCCATGAAGCGATAGCAATCCAGCATAAAGTCGGTTGTCGCGAACAGATACCAGTGGACCGCGAAGCCGCAGGGCCGCTCGGCATCCGTCACGCCCAGTTCGTCAAGCCGCTCGATCTGGCAGCGAATCAGGCGGCGTCCCTGGGGCGTGCGCGACAGGGCGTTGGCCGCCATGCCGGCGGCAAATGCCGCCAGATACGGCTGCCGGCCGTCGAAGGTCTCGATCGGCGTACCATCCGGATACGCCGACCGGACGGCGAAATCGATCCCCTTGTCCAGGGCGCTGCGGACCTCCTCGTCCCCGCTGAAGCGATAGTACAGGTCCAGTCCGTGCAGCAGCGTACGTTGGTAGCTGGTCGAAGGACCGTGGCCGCGGAGCGGCTCATCCCAATAGCCATCGGACGTCTGCATCCGGCACACCTGGCGGGCCCACATCTCCCCAGACTGGCGCCAGGCGGGATGATCAAACAACTGGCCCGCACGGTAGAGCAGCGCTGCCCGCCAGATGAAGTGGTTGGGCGCGGTAGAGATATAGTTGTTGATCAGCCGCATCTCATCGAGATGCCCGGAGAGAGCCTCGAGCCACTTGGCACGCCGCGCGGGGCCCAGCTCCGATCCGAGCCACTCGATGCACTCCATGATGTTGTAGGGGATCCACTCAACTCCCATCGAGCCGTGCTGGCGATCGTCGCCGGCCTCGCCGGCACCGCAGATTACGTCGCCCTGGCGGATGATCTTGTCCAGTACGGAGGCATCGCCGTGAAAGCGGTTGCCCTCGAACGGGTTCTTGTACAGGTACGCCAGCGGCCGCAGACAGTGCCGGTAGAGATGGTCGTGGCCGCTCTCGACGCGAAAGACACCAGCGCCGGGTTCAAAACAGTTCAGGATGTGCGGCACGTTCTTGACGATCCGCCGCAAGTACCACTCTCGCAGATCCTGTGTGCTCATGGGGGCCTCAATGTCGTCTGAACCGGCACCGAAGGTGCTCAATCAGTTGGATGCGTGGAGTCTTCTTCGCGTTTGGCGACCACAATTGTGCTGGCGGCCATATCTCCCACCCGCTGACGCAGCGGAAGATAGAACATGAAGATCGGAGTGAACAGCAGGACCAGGTCAACGCAGCGGAGGAGGTTGCGGATGGCCAGTGCCCCCATGTGGGGCTTGCCACCGTCGAGACGGACCACCTGTAGCCGGGCGATCATCTTGCCCAGACTCCGGCCGGCGAGGGACTCGATCATCGTGGTGTGGGCCAGGTAAATCCCGGATGCCCAGACGAGCAGCTCAAATGCCTGCGGAACCAGCAGCAGGTCAGGCGGAGACCCAACATGTGCGATGTAGAGCCTGGCGTATACAGCCGCCGCGAGCAGGGGCACAAGGTCGATCATGCCGGCGAAGATGCGCCGGCCGAAGGGCGCGAGCTCAACCTTCTTCCAGTCGGGGGAGAGTTGGCGGTACTGATCGCGCTGGCGGTAGGTGTGCAAGACCACCAGACCAACCAGGCCGATCATCGCCCAGTCGAGAAATCCCCAGATGCGCTGGAGTCTGGAGGCATCGGGCGTGGCGATCTCTTCATCGCTGCGATCGGCCTGCAGCGTCCGGGTGTTGATGCTGTGCTGGTGGACGGAATGGCCATCGGAATAGACGTAGCGAAGCATTCCGCCCGCGAGACCCAGAGAACGGATATCGGCCTCGCGCTTGAGAGTGACTGGATCAAGCCAATGATCGGAGCGCACCAGCAGGCGATCCGGCCCGGCACTGCCGGTAAGCCAAACGAACAGGTGGCCGCTGTCGGCGATCACCTTGCGCGGCAGCAGATCACCCGCAGGTTGCTGGCCAAGATCTGCCCATTTGTCGTCGGCGCCCAGCCGCAGCACCGAGACGATGCCGCCTTCGGCAAACGCAACGACGGGCCGGGATGTGGACAAGCCCAAAGCGACGCTGGCAGGTGCGACCGTCTGCGGCAGGGCCCCCAGGCGTTTCCACTTGCCGGCGGTGAACTGAAAGACTGACAAGCCGACAGGTTCGGTCACTTGGGTAGTCGCCGGTCGGGTGCCAGGGGCGGTGGTCGCGCCGGTAGTGGAAGTAGTCGGACTGGTGCTGGGATTGGCTGTTCGCTCGCCCACGGCCCACAAGGTCGAAGCATCGCCGGCGATCGCGATCAGTCGATTTCGGGCAGGCAGCGATTGCCCGCTGCTCTCACCCACGAAGAGCCACTGCCCATCAGGCAGCATCGCGACAAGCTGGCTGCCATAGTGCGTGAGTTGAGTAATGGGTTGGGCAATGGAGGTGGTTAAATGCCAGTCGCGGAGGCCCTCCTCTCGCTCATAGATGAGGGTCTCCTTGCCATCGGGGGTGATAACGGTTCTGGCGAACCAGGCGTTGCCGGTATCGGAAGCGCCTTCGATCTGGACGCCGGCAACGACAGGGTCGGCCGCGATGGCAAGCATCGGGCCCAGCGCCATCAACAGCAGGAGAACACAGCTACTTCGGAACATGGGCATCAATCTGCTTTTCCTTTGCGACAGACCGTTTCTCGGGGAATCGGAAGCTGGCGTCATTGGGGACGCTTTCGCGGGAGATTGTCATATTCAACAGCCGCAGTTCGGCCCGGGATCGGCTTTCAGGGAGCAGCAGTTCGTACTCTCGCGCCATCCGAGGTTCGGGTTTGGTCGGCGAATCGACCTGGCCATGGTCGGTGAGATTGGCGCGCAGGGCCAAACTGCCGTCGGCCGCGAATAGCAGCACAGTTTTGGGAAGCAGTGTGTCGGGATCGTAGAAGATCTCGCGGGACACAAAATACCGGCCGGCCACCTGGCGATACCAGATGAGCATGTAGGCCTTATCTTTCTGGCTGTACTGAAGCTTGGGGGCGTCAGGCCCGGCGACGTCGATCGGCCGGATCGCCAGGATCTCCAGCATGTCCTGCGGCCGGAGCGGAATCTCGGAGCGTTGCGGCTCGGCCTGGACGTTGCCCCACCACATCGTGTCCGGACCGGGCTCAGGGGCGATCACCCAGTAGCGCTGTGTATTGATTCCAAGATCAAGCAGCAGACCCGCGACATCCTTGTCGGCTCGCAGGCGCAGTTCCCCGGGGGCGCGGTAGAAGAGGTAGCCGTGGTCAGCATAGACCGTGGTCCGCTTGCCGGTGTCGGGGTTACGGATGTCGGCGCGAAGGTTGATCCGTGCCCAGAGCGTGGGGATCCGCTGGTTGTTGGCGTTGATCTTCTCGACGAGTTGCTCGCGGGAGAGGGCAGAAAGGCCGCCAGTGCCCGGGCCCGACGGCTGCGTCTGGCACCCGGACAATGCGTATGCAAGTGCGAAAGCGATTATGGCAAACCAGCTAGGCCTCTTCATTCAGGATCTCCCCGAGGTGTTGCGTCACTTCGACGATCTTCTGCTCGTCGAGCTGTGGGTTGAGCAGGTCGACCTGGTCATCTTTTCCCCGGTAGCGCACGCTCCAGAGTTCCTTGCCGTTCTCGTAGCGGGTGCCTTCGTAAACGATGATGCGCTTGCGCATCAGGATCAGGCCCAGGACAAAACGGAAATTCAGTTTGGCAGGCTCTTCGGTGTCGGCGAGTTTCTCGAAGATCTGTCGGAGCACTTCATCGTCGACGAATATCTTCTTTCTGGCATTGGGCTGGGGCATGGTGGTCTGCCAGAAGGCCAGCAGACCCTCGCGCGGGTAGTCCTTCCAGGCATCAAGGCATACATCAGCTCGCTCCAGGGCAATGGCCGTCTCCTTGACGGCGGCCATGAACTTCTCGCCCGGAAGGATGTCCTTGCCCGTGAGAATGCACTTGCCGCCGGGCCTGGCAACATCGTAACTTCCCGATTTTCCCGCAGGTTGTGACAATTCGGCTCCAATATGCTCGCTTTGAGCGAAAGCGCAGGGGATTATCGCAGATTTCAGGTAGGCGGCAAACTCAGGGGTAAGCACAGGTGCATCAGGTGGTGAACAGGAAGAAAGCGAAGGCTCAATTCCTTCGCCTTCACCTCATGCGATTCTCTCCACGCCAATGTCGATCCTCCGCTACCTCTCCTGCCACGCCTTGAGGATCTGCGCGATAATGTCATCCTTCTCCGGCGTCACCTTGCAGCGTGCCGGATCGGCGTGGAACCACGCCATCGTCCGTCGCATTCCCTCGGCGAGGCTGATCGTCGCCTGGTATCCCGGCACAAACCTCTTGATCTTGGTGTTGTCGAATACGCAGCTCCACGACTTATCCCCCAGCAGGCTCCCGCGCACGCGCGATTGCCCAAGCCTATCGCAGATATCCGCGATCGTCTCCGAAGGGATATGCACGAGGTTCGGCTTTACCCCAACGGCCGCCGCCACCGCCTCATAGTGCTGGTTCCACGTCAGGATTTCATCGCTGGTGATATGGAACGCGTTCCCGGTCGCCTGCTGGTTTCCGATCAGCCCGACAAATCCCTTGGCGAAATCCTCCGAGTGCGTGGTTGTCCACAGCGAAGACCCATCACCATGCACCGGAATCGCCATTCCGCGCTTCATTCGGTCAACAATCGTGTAGTTGTCCCATCCCGCAATCGGCAGGGGGATGGCGCAGTCATATGTCAAGCTCGGCCGGACGATCGTGATCGGGAAATCCTCCTCGCGATACGCCTTGTTCAGCCGCTCTTCGCAGGCGATCTTGTTCCGCGAGTACTCCCAGACCGGGTTATACAGCGGAGTCGACTCGGTGATGATCGGATGCGTTGGCGGCTTCTGGTACGCACTGGCCGAGCTGATGAAGATGTACTGCTGCGTCTTCCCGCGGAACAGGTTCAGATCCGCCTCGATATCCTCGACCTTGTACGCGATGTAGTTCGCCACGCAGTCCCACCGCATCCCCTCCAATGCTTTGGCCGCCGCGGCCGCATCATGGATGTCCGCCCGGATCGACTTTACCCCCGCGATCTCCACCTTCCGCTGCCCGCGGTTCAGGTGATACAGCTCAATCCCATTGGCAATCGCCAGGTGGCTGACCGCCGTACTGATGTTTCCCGTGCCACCGATGAACAACACTCGCATACTCTTTTCTCCTTAGCTGTGCATACTACCGATCACGAACCGGTTGCTTCTGTAGCCGTTGCAGCATAGTCGTGAAACCATTGCGTGCAACGGCCCAGGGAGTGTAAAGTCATGCAGTGTGGAAGCCGATGGGAGCGCTCATATGACAATGCCACGCTGGTTTGCCCTGACCGCAATGTTGGCTGTGGGGTCGTTGCTTCACGCGGCGACGATCGACTTCTCCGGCCGGACTTGGACCGTGCGTGATCAGGCGAATTCCGGGCCCGGGCCCAACACCTTCTCGCCGCAGAACGTCTGGACGGACTCCGCCGGACTGCATCTGCAGATTGCCAGGGATGCCAGTTCAGATTGGACCTGTGCGGAGGTTTACCTGCCTGCTTCACTGGGATACGGCCGGTACATGTTTCAGGTGGCCGCCGACACCACGCAACTGCATCCGCAGGCGGTGCTGGGATTGTTCACGTACGCAGACGATACGCACGAGATCGACATCGAATCCAGTCGCTGGGGAAACGCCAGCAACTCCTGGAATCAGCAGTTTGTGACCCAGCCCTACGATCGCGCTGGCGGCAACAATATCCACCGCTTTACCCAGGGCGCCGGTCTGGGGACTGTGACCTGCTATTTTGAATGGCAACCCGATCGGATCTTCTGGCAGAACTATCAGGGGACCTCGCTTGTTCCGCCGGCGGTAGGGTCGGCCGCGACGATTGGGTCGTACGAATACACCTCGGCAATGGGCAGCGATATCCCCACGCCCGGCAGCGAACGGGTGCACATGAATCTGTGGCTCTACGGTGGTGCCGCTTCGGCGGCGGGCAACCTGACCTCGCAGGAGGTGGTGATCGGCAGCTTTACCTTCACGTCCATCCCCGAGCCCGCGCTGGTGTTGCTGATCCCGGCGGCGGGGATGCTATGCCTGCTTCGCTCGATGGGAAGGACAGGCAAGTAGGACGACCTGCAGCGCATCGGCCAAGCAGGCAGATGAATGATTCCTGGCTTCCGGTGCTATGTTTCCCGTGGCCGGATTTGCCGTTTCGGACTAGGCTCTGTCGTGTTCAAAGTCATGAAGTCCTCAGTTGATCAACGCGACAAGAATGCGTTTGCAGGGAGAGCCATGCCATGCGTCGTTACGTCCTGGGTATCGTCTGTCTGACGCTGTCATTATGTGTAACCTTCGCGGCTGTCGCTGATTCCCTTGCCGGCCCGGCCGCCGAGAAAGCGAAGATTGAGTTTCTGCTTCGGGCGGTCGGGGAATCGAAGGTGACATTTATTCGCAACGGTGTGCAGTACGATGGGCAGAAGGCGGCCGACCATTTGCGTGCGAAATGGGAAACTGCTGGTGGCAATGTCACGAGTGCTGCGCAGTTTATCGACCTGTGCGCGACGAAGTCGTCTGTCTCGGGGGAAACCTACGAGATTCTGCTGGGCGATGGAAAGACGCGCGTTTCCGCTGCTACGTGGCTCAACACGGTTCTGTTTGCTCACGAGCTGACCTTGGGTGAGTCGAGAGCTGCGCCGGCCGCCACTCCGGCGGCAACCACCTTGGCCACCGGCGAGAAGGTTCCTGTCGTAGCGAACGCGGCCGGCGCCGGTGCTGTGGATGTGCTCAAGTACATCGAGGCATCTGATGCGATCTTTCTTCGCCCCGGTGGCCACCGCACCAACTTGAGCGGCTCTCAATTCTCCGCGCACTTGCAGGGGAAGGCCGTGCTGGAGGGATTCTCGCTTACCAGGCCAGCCAGCGACTTTATCGCAAGTATCGCATCCGACTCATCGCTCCACGGCACGGCCTACACCGTCAAGTTCGCCGATGGCACTGAAATGGAAGTGCAGGACTGGCTCAAACGGGCATTCCCAATCGGCGCGGCCACTCGTCCCTCAGCGGATCAACCGTAGATCCAGCGGCGAAAAAGCAGTCCCAATCTCGTCGGTGATCCGTTGGGCTATCATGCCGCGCACAAGAAAGACCGGCGAACCGCGACATCCAGGTCATCGGCCGTCAAACGTCATGCGGAACAAAACTTGCCACGAAAAGGCGCAAAAGGCACAAACCGGATGGTTGTCTTGCGCCTTATGTGCTTTCTCGTGGCCAATCTTCTGTACCCTCTTACTCCTTCCCCAATCTGCGGAGATCTCCGCGAATCTGCGGATCACAGTTCTGTGCTCCGCTTGACGAAGTGGCATGCGGCAGGTGAGTATCGGGGGAAGCGTTGAAGGAGATGCTCATGACATTGGATGAAGTTCGTTCGAAGTACAGTTCTGGACCGGTCAAGTTGGTTGATGGCAACGGCGGGCTGCCGATGTTGCAGGTGCGCACGCCGCTGGCGGAAGCCGACATCTATCTGCACGGCTCGCACATTACGCACTTCCGGCCCCAGGGGCATGACCCGGTCCTGTTCATGAGCAAGAGCAGTAACTTCGCGGCCGGCAAACCGATTCGCGGCGGCGTGCCGGTGTGCGGACCGTGGTTTGGCGCTAAAAAAGATGACTCCTCCGCGCCCGGCCATGGCATCTTCCGCCTGCAAAGCTGGAGTGTGCAATCCATCTCCACACTGCCCCACGGCGATGTCGAGATCGCGCTACAGCTTCTCCAGAGCGACCTGTCGCGCAAGTACTGGCCCTACAACTTCACCATCGAACATCGCATCCGCATCGGCAAGGAACTCTCGATGAGCCTGACGATGAAGAACACCGACAGCCGCACCTTTACGTTCGATGAGGCGCTGCACACGTATTTTGTCGTGGGCGACATCAAGCAGGTCAGCGTCAGCGGCCTCAAAGGCGTGCAGTACATCGACAAGGCGCCAGATATGCAGCGTCTGACACAGCAGGAAGATCCCATCCGCTTCACCGCCGAAACTGATCGGCACTACGTCAAGACCACCGCCACCACGACCATTGACGATCCCTCTCCCGCCATGCGCCGGCGCATCACCATCGCCAAGTTCGGCTCAAAGTCGACCGTTGTCTGGAACCCTTGGATTGCCAAGTCCAAGGCGATGCCAGATTTCGGCGATGATGAATGGCCTGGCATGCTCTGCGTTGAAACCGCCAATGCCGCCGACGACCAGATAACCCTGACGCCGGGTCAGTCTCATCTGATGCAGGCGTTCATCAGCGTGGAGAAGCTGTAGCGATTTGTTTTCGCAATTGACGGTTTGTGCAGTAATCTGCCCTTACCATGACCGCCTTCTTCTCCTGGCTGATTCACAGCGATGGTGGGCTCTTGGTGCGCATCGGCCTGGGCGTGGCAATCTTCGCGTGGCTCGCGATTTTGGATCTCCGCCGCAACGGCCGCGAGGCCCGCCGCTGGCGCGAGTATCTCCTGCTCGTCGCCTGTGTGGGCGTCGCTCTCATGTACGGCATCATCAACGACCAGCTTACCGTAACGATCTCGCGCGAGTACTTCCTCTATGGCAAGGGCGTAGCCGAAACCCTTCGCACGGATACGCCCACGGAGTCCGCCATGCGCTGGGAGGCCGTCAAGGTGGGCATGAAAGCCACATGGTCGGCCGGCCTGATCATCGGGGTAATCCTCCTCTTCGCCAACAATCCCAGGAAGGACCTGCCGCCGCTGCCATTTGCCCGTGTCTATCGCCTTCTGCCCATCATGATCATTCTACCGGCCGCCTGCGCTGCCATCCTTGGAATCATCGGCTACCTTGGCTGCTTAACCTGGCTCAATGACTACTTCGCCTTGCTTATCCGCGACAATATCTGGCGGCCATATCGCTTCATGGCCGTCTATGGCATGCATCTGGGCGGCTACATTGGCGGCGCGCTCGCTGCCATTATCGCCGCCATCCTCATCCGGCGAGAAAGGCGAAAGGCAATAACTACTCCGCTTCCCGCGGCCAGTCATCCTTAAGCAGCCGCGATAGCGACCGATCCGCCAGCACCACACCCTCGGTCTGGCACCTCGGACAGTAATTCGTCTCATTCTCCGCGTAGCGAATCCGTTGAACCTTTGCTCCGCAAACCGGACAGGGCTGGCCGAACTTTCCATGCACGGCAAAATCCGGCCGAAATGCCGTCACATCTCCTGCTCCGGGAAACTTCGTCCCAAACTCGCCAATGAGCTTCTGCATCCAACTGCCCAGCACATCACGACACGCAGCATGCAGCCGAGCTATCTCCTCCTCACTCAGCTTCGTCGTCCATTTCAGCGGCGAGAGCCCTGCAGCGTGCAGGATCTCATCCGAGTAGGCATTACCAATGCCATCAAACTGTCGCGGATCAGTCAGCGACCGTTTCACCGTGTGGTTCTCGCTGCGCAACTGCGTGGCGAACGCCTCGGACGTGCAGGCCATGACATCCAGCCCTCCCGGGTCCATCGCCATCACAGCTTCGCGCCCCCGCACAATGTGGATGCTGGCGCGTTTCTGAGTGCTGGACTCGACGAGGGCAAGTCTGCCATTCTCGAACACGAAGCCTGCCATGGTGATCTTGCCTGGCCACTTCGCGCCGGGCTTCTCCAGCCAGCGCCAGCGGCCGGCAATCATCAGGTGCACGACCATGCACAGCTCATCTTCGAGCTCGAAGATGAATCGTTTGCCCATTCGGCTTACGCCGATGATGGCCTTGCCATCGACAGCTTCGGAGGGTGGGTCGAAGGTGTGCAGGACGAATGGGCTGATGATGTCGAGACGGGCCAGGCGTTGGCCGACCACGCGCGGGCGGAGGGCATGCAGATAGAGTTCTATGTCGGGCAGTTCGGGCATATCGCGCCTCTATGGGCGGTGCAGGCTGCCATCGGGCACCCGCGCTTGCGTCCACTGGTCAACCTGGCGGATGCCGGGATAACGGGCGGCCGCCTTCTCGTCCAGATCAACGCCCAGCCCCGGCTTCTCGTTGGCGTACAGGTATCCATTGCGCAGTTCCGGGCAGCCGGCGAACACTTCCTGAAGTTCGGGCGCCATGCCGAGCTTCTGCTTGGGGTCCCAGTGATAGTTGGGGCTGAACTCCTGGATGCCGAAGTTCGGCGCGACCAGGTCCAGGTGCACGTTGAGCATGTGTCCCACCGGCGAGACATCGCCCGGGCCGTGCCAGGCGGTCCTCACACCATGCAGTTCACCCAGAGCGGCGACCTTTCGCGCGGGCGTGAGCCCGCCCATCTGCGTGATATGCATGCGCATGAAGTCGATCAGCCGGCCGGTGATCAGCGGGGTCCATTCGCGCGGGTGATTGAATAGTTCGCCCATGGCGATCGGCGTCGTGCATGCCTGGCGGATATTGGCGAACCATTCGATATCCTCCGGCGCCAGGGCATCCTCCAGGAAGAACATGCGAAGTTTCTCACATTGTTTGGCGAAATCGACCGCCTGGGCGCAGGATAGCCGCTCGTGTACATCGTGCAGGAGCTCAACCTTATCGCCAAAGATGTTTCGGATGTGCTCCATCGCGGCCAGGTTCTCACGCATATAGCTGCGCGGGTTGTAGTATGCGCCGGGCAGCGCTCCATCGGGGCGGATGCCATCGTATTCCATCCCACCATAGGCAAACTTGCCGCATTGGATGCGGATATGGTTCACCCCCTGGGAGAGGAAGAACCGGGCCCGATCCTCCAGCTCTTTGTTGTCGCATCCCTGGGCGTGAAGGTAAACGGCCGCCCCTTCGCGCACCTTGCCGCCCAGGAGCTGATACAGCGGCATATTCGCCAGCTTGGCCTTGATATCCCAGAGAGCGATATCGATGCCGGCGATGGCGTTGTTCAGCACCGGGCCGTTGCGCCAGTAGCTGTGCTGGTACATCAGTTGCCAGTTCTCCTCGACCCGCTGCACATCCCGGCCGACCATCAGCGGCGCAAGATGATCGCGCACTGCTGTCGCGACCGCTTCATACCGCTGCGTGAAGGTGGCGCACCCCAGGCCATAGAGCCCCGGCTCCGAGGTCTCAACCTTCACGACCACGAGGTTGATCTTTTGCGGGGCCGTAATGATCGGCCTAATGCTGCGAATGGTGATCATGATGAACATCCTACGTCAGGGCACCGGCGGCCGGTAGCAGGCGAGCTCAGCTTTGGCATACGCTATGCCCAGCTGGCATAGGATATCGGCATCATCTCCGTCCGCGAGCCCCGAAATCCAACCGAAGTGGGGGTTGCCAAATCGTACCGAGGCCTGCAACAATGGAACTGCGAGCAATTCAAGCGGGGAGACAGCCTCTGACGGTTTGGCGGAAAGGAAAGGGGCAAGCCAAAAGGAGGATGTACCGCCTGCTTCGCTCTTTAGCGAAGAGAGGTGAGTATGGCCAAGGATCCCGTGTGCGGCACCAGGATTGACGAGCAGAACGCGATGCAGTTTGGGTTGACTACCGAACACCTGAAACACACGTTCTGCTTTTGCTCCGTCAAGTGCAAGGCTCGGTTTGACGAAGAGCCAGGTGCATTCGCGGAGCAGTTCAACGAGTGGGAGGAATGGGATATCCCTGATCACGCCTGGAATCCCGAGTAACTTCGCACGCATGCCGCTGGCTTCATCGCCGCTTCTCACATGCCCATCGGACATGGCGCTTCAGCGCACGCTTGGCAAGACATTGGCGGGGAAGTACGGTGAAGCGGATATGACCAGCGAAGAGATTCTGGCAACGTGCCCGTTGTTTGCCCGCGTGCAGGGTCCCAGCCGCGAGCGACTGCTGCGCATGGTGCAGCCGAAGCAGTTCGTGAAGGGGCAGCGGATTGCC
This sequence comes from uncultured Phycisphaerales bacterium, assembly GCA_903871935.1. Taxonomy (GTDB): domain Bacteria; phylum Planctomycetota; class Phycisphaerae; order Tepidisphaerales; family Tepidisphaeraceae; genus CAIQIQ01. The sequence goes on along the minus strand of CAIQIQ010000095.1, from coordinate 94,895 downwards.
GATGACGGGCAGGAATGCCCGGGAGTCTATGTGATCGGCGAAGGGTTGGTGCGCATCTACAAGCTCTCGCCCAATGGCAAGGAGCATGTGCTGCATCTGGCCGGAAAGCGCGAGACATTCCTGGAAGTGGCATCGATCCTGGGGATGAACAGTCCGGCGTTTGTCGAAGCGATCGAAGATACCACGACGATCCTGCTGCCTAACGACGCCTTCCGGCGGGCGCTGCAGGAAGACCACCAGTTGTGTCTACAGCTACTGGGCGGGATGGCGATGCGGGTCAAACAGTTTGTGCACCTGCTGGAGGATATCGTGCTTCGCGATGCGATTTCGCGGGTGGCGCGGCATCTGCTGAACCTCTCGGAGCAGCAGGGGCAGACGATCAACCTGCCATCGTTCAAGAAGCATCTGGCCAGCCATCTGAATCTGACCAGCGAAACCTTGTCGCGCTGCCTGCGGCAGTTGATCGATGGTGAGGTGATCGAGACGGAAGAGGGAGGGGCAATCGGCGTACGGAACCGGGCGGCGCTGGAGGAAGTGGCAGAGGGGATGTATCCCAGGCTCTAGGCAAAACAAAAAAGCCGCGGCCACGCTTATGTACGTCAATGTGTAGCCACAAGGGCTCAATGTTACATGCGCTAAGCGGGTCGCGGGCTTATGACGCGCATTGTATCACGCCCCTCGGAAGCGCATACCGGTAATCCGGCGCATTTTGCGCCGCCATGGAGTGCCATTGTTACCGCCTGCTAAGCGGGCAGAGCCTGCTTGTTTAGATGATCTCCAGATAATCCCGATCCGGCAGTTGTGGAAACGGGGCGGCAGGGAGGGTCTGATACCAGAATGCCACCGAGGCGATGTCATCCTGCATTGGCAGGTAGCGGCCGCCCTGGCGCCAGCCCAAGGCCTGGATCGTCACCCGCAAATCTTTGGCGAAGCGGATGGGGTCCATGATGTGCCAGCGGTACAGGCTGAAGCGCTGCTGTGACTGGTATACTCCGTCACCTTTCACGACGTGTGCCAGACCGGCATAGGGTGTCGTGAACTCCTGGTACTGCTTGGTCTCTCTATTCTCGAAGTTGTACGAGCCGCAGAAATAGTCTTCGGTGCCCGTGCCGCAGATAGTGGGGAACTCGGTATCACCGTCCATGGAGAACTTGATCTCGCCCTCACCCCACCAGCCATTGTTGTTCACACCCCAGGCCATGTAGGTGCCGACGTAGTGGCCCTCGCCCTTCACGCCATCGAGGATCGTATAGACCTCTTTATACGGAAGGGGGTTGGTCCGGCGGAACTGTGCGTGGAAGTACGCGCACTCTTCCGGCACCTGCGTCAGCGTGTAGTCGATCTGGTAATAGAGGGTCAGATCTTCCATGCCGATGTTCTGCATGGTGATCCGGCAACGCTTGCGGAAGGGCATTTCCCAGTAACAGTTATAGGCAGAACCCGGATTCACGCAGACCGGCAGCGAATTGACTTGCCGATACGTCTGCACACTGGCAAAGGCGCTGGCGAAGAAATCGCCGACGGGGCATTCCACCGAAGGCTGCTCCTGGCCATCCCAGTAGATGCGAATGATGCTGTGGCGGCCGGCCTGGACCTGATTCTTCCAGCAGGCCGGCGTCATCCAGATATGCTGGATAGCGCCCGAATCCTGGATGTCGCAGAGCGTAAAGGTTTCCCCGGCTTTGATGTGCACGGAGGGGCTAATCTTCCATCCGCGGCCAAGCTCACGGGCGCAATTGGCGCCGGTGCCTTCGGTGGCCATACCTGCCTTGCCTTTTTCGCCCGTAAAGTTCTCCGCACTGATTGAGCGGGTCAACGCCGAGGAAAGACGCGAAAGATTGCCGAGATTCATTCCAAGCCCGTTAAACGCCATGTGATCTCCTTCTTTGATGGTGCTGGAAAGATAGCCGAGGAAGGCCAACACGGGCAATGGCGCGCGGTTCGAAATGCATTGCGTCGGCCGGTGCTATGTGGCGTGGCGCTCTTCGCGCAGCCGCGTTTTCTCCGCGGCGAGTTTCTGAAGTTCCGCCAATGCATCAATGTCCTTGATGCGCCCTGCCGCCTTTTTCATGCGAATCAGGCAATCCAGCGATACAATCCGCACCTTTTCACCCATCACTTCGACCTCAATTGACTCAGGCAGGATCTCGTCGTAGGTGCCAGCGCCGGTAATCTCGCCAAGAAGGTCAAGATCGCCCATCGTAGTGGTCAGCGTGAAGTTTAGCCCGCTCTCAAGCGTCTGGGGATCGAGTTTGAATGGCAACCCTGGTGGTACGCCGCGCAGATAGGGCTTCATTGGCGCCAACGTTTGGGCCAGTTTGCGCAGGTTGTCCGGTGTTCGGCGGTACGATATATCCAGGTCCTGGGTGAATCTGGCGCTTCCGTGGGCGATGGCCGCAATGCCGCCCACGATGATGAATTCAACATTTCCCCGGCTCAATGTGGCCAACAGTTCACGTGTCTGCATTTGCCTTCGCCTCCGCGCGCCGCACCGCGTTCTGCAGTTCGGCTCTTAGTGCGAACATCTCCTCGGCTTGGGCGAGCCGCTGATCCACAGTCCGACGAAGGTTCGCGCGCAGAAGCGAACAGTCCACATCTCGCGCATACAACTCGATCACATCGTCCATGCTGCATGGCGCGATGGCAGGTGTCACATTGTCACGTTCAGAGACCATGGACAGAGTATACCACACCCTCCCCTACTTCGGGTGCCAATTGCCGGCCGCGATGCACTTCGCCTTCCAGGCCCGATGGCGCTCGGTAAGCTCTGGATGTTCGCCGGTGACACCAGAGATCTCATTCAGGCACCTCACCACATCCGCCAGTCTTCCCTCGATCAGATTCACGCAGGCTGCCCGGGTCGGCCGGTCCGGCTCGCTGCGCAGTGAATAGTGGAACTCATGGATGAGCAGGTCAATGGCGAGCATCTTCTCCCACGGGGTGCGGCACTTTGGGTAGTGTTCGAGGTAGCGGCGAAAGCCCTCGCCAGCGCCGCCTTCGTTGAACTGCTTCTTCTGGAATGTGCGCTGATAGTCGGCCCAGGTGATCTCCCAGCCGCATTGCGGACAGTGGATAAGCTCCTCGCGCGCGTGGCCACGGCGGCTGATGAACTGCTCCCTGCCGGCGCGGTTGCACACCGGGCAGAGCACCTGGCCCTGGCGCGCCTTGGAGATAGTGATGATTGCCTGGCAGCGCATGTAGAGCGAGATCCCCACATCATCAACGAGTTTCTCGTCGAGTTGATCTGTGGGAATCGAAGCGTACAGCCGGCGGAGTTGCGACTTGTGCACCCGCGGAGGCCAGCGTACGGCGGCTCGACCGGTGGGCAGGCAAACTGCGTTTTCCATCATGCACCTGCCATGCCGTTACTTCGGTCCCACGCGCTTTCCGGCAATGAACACATGCTCGATCTGATCCGGCCCCAGCGTATAGAGCAGCGCGGAGGCCTGCTGCTGCGGGGGAAGCTGCGCGATCCAGGGCGCGATAGCGTGATCACGCCACATGCAGTGCGACAACCCGGCCGGGGAATCTGGCGATGATATCCAACTCGCCGCCAAGTGCATGGACAACTCGGCGCAGGGTGGTTAGCTGATAGTCGGCCCGGTTTTCCATATCGGATATAACCGGCTGACTGACCTTCAGAGACCGCGAAAGTTGCTTCTGGGTGATACCGAGGCTTTTGCGCAGTTCCCGCAGCGCCATCCGCTGGGCCTCTTTGGTTGCCCACTTGTGGGCGTCGGCAATCTCCTTGTCGCTGTAGTGTTTCCTGAGCACCTGATCAATGGGAGTTGTCTTCATAGTTCACCTCGTGAGATACTCTGCGTAGAGCCTGTCGGCCTTGTCGATCAACTGCCGGTAGAATCGTTGTTCGCTCACTCCGCGTTTGTCACCGGCTACGAGCAACAGGGCATTGCGCTGTGGATCGAAGGCAAAGGCGATGCGTACGGCCATGCCTCTGGCGTTGATCCGAAGCTCCTTCATGTTGGCGAATCGCGACCCCTTCAGCGTATCGGCATAGGGTCGCCCCAGCGCGGGTCCTGATATTCGGAGCAAGGTCACAACGCGGATGACCTGCTGGCGGCAATCGCCGACCTGCTCGCCAAGCCAAGTGTCGAACTCATCCGTCGCCAGGACGTTCCACATGCTCACGCATTATAGTACATAGGCGATATAGTGCAAGTACTATATCGGGCGGTAAGCCATCAGAGACGACCTCACACCGCCCGATCCCCAATCCCGCCCCTCCGGAATCAAAACTCCAATCGCGAAACGCCAATGGCCGGCAGCGGGGAGCCTACTGTGGTCCCACGCGTTTGCCGGCGATGAACACGTGCTCGATCTGATCCGGCCCCAGCGTATAGAGCAGAGCCGAGGCCTGCTGCTGCGGGGGAAGCTGCGCGATCCATGGCTCGGGCTTGACGACCAGGCAGTCGGCCTCGAAACCGACGTCGAGGTTGCCGATCCGGTTGGTCATGCCCAGCGCTTCGGCCGCCCCGCGCGTCAGCGCCCACCAGGCCTCGGCCGGCGTCGGTACAGGATAGGACCGCCGCGGGATGGCGTGAACCTTGAGCGCTTTGGCCGTCTGGATGGCCTCGATGGCGACGCGGGGCATAAACGGATCGGGACCGGCCGCGATGCTGCTGCCCAGTGCCACGCGTATGCCGGCCGACCGGTGCGCCACGTAGTCCATCATCCCGCTTTCCATGAACAGGTTGGCGGTGGGGCAATGCACAAGCGTTGTGCCCGCTCGCGCCACTTGGTCGCGCTGCTGCCGCGTGAGGAAAACGCCGTGCCCCAGCAGCGTGCGCGAGGTGAGCATTCCCATCTCGGCATAGATCTCCAGGTCGTCAACGCTTTCCGGGAAGGCATCGCGGATGGCGGTCTCTTCGGCCAGTGACTCGGCCACGTTCGTCTGCAGGTAGCAGCGCAGCATCTGCGACAGGGCGGCCGCAGCGCGCATCAGTTTTTCGCTGCAGCAGATCGGGCTGCGCGGGCTGAAGGCGTAACTGAGCCGGCCACCCTCAGCGCCATGCCAATGGGCGGCCAGTTGCCGCGCCTCATCGATCGCCTTGTCCGCATCCTGCCGGATCTCATCAGGCACCTGCTGATCGTTCAGGACCATGCCGTGCACCGCACGGAACCCGCGCCGGGCGAAGACCGCAAATGCCCGATCCGTCGCGGCGGCAAAGGGGCTGCCGAAACTCACCGCGGTGGTGGTGCCGTTGGCGATCATTCCTGAGACAAACTGTTCGGCGAGCTTTTCGGCAAAGTCGGCATCACGGAAGCGTGCCTCGGCCGGGTAAATGACCCGCTTGTGCCAGTCGTGCAGGTTCAGCCCATCGATGCCGCGCCGATCCCATTGCGGCAGATGCAGGTGGGCGTCGATGAACCCTGGAAGGATCCATCGATCTTGGCCTCCGACGACATCTTTGGCGGCCGTATGCGCGGAAGAAAGCTCGGCAATGCGCCCATCCTTGCCGATCCGCAGGGTCATCCCGCTGAGGATCTGGCAGTCGGTGGGGGATTGCGGACGAAGCACGGTTCCAAGAAGCGTCTGCATCGATGGACTCCTGCGAGACTAGGCCCTGTCTGAAAAACCCATCGTGGGGCATGGGCTTCTCAGACAGGGCCTGAGGCTACCGGGAATGTAGTAACGCCCATCCGAGGAGTCAATTTGCCATTTCCCCAACCGTGCTGATGAGTTGCTGGTGATCGAGGTGATGACATGAGGTAGACTACTGGCTCATGGCCGCATCCAAGCCAACCAATCTCCCACGTTTCTGGTGGCTCAAGCGGTTTGCGATTGGTGGCACCGCCGCAGTGTTGTTACTGGCCGGTATCTGGTGCCTCTGGTTCTGGTACGCCCAGCGCACGCTGGATCGCGAGGTCGCCAAACTGCGCGCCGCCGGCCGGCCGGTGTCGCGCGAGGATTTGTGCACGCGGCGCCTGCCTGATGGGCAAAACGCCCTGATTCCCTTGCGCCAGGCAATGAACAGCAGCCCCACCGTGGACGTTCCCGCTTCCAGCGCCATGTCCTTTCGCGAGGAACTACCCTATCCGCCCGCGTGGCATGCCATGATGAACAAGGCCTATCCCGCCTACGCCGGCATCTACCCTCTGGTGCGCCAAGCCCGCCTGATCGGCCAGGTGGATCATGGGCCTTTTCCACCGACCGGGCCAATCCTGATGCTGGCGGGACCGCGTTTTTCTCAATACCGACAACTCGCCAATGTCCTGGGCGATACCGCGCTATACTACCATTTCCGTGGTGAGGACGCCGCCGCACTTGAAACGATCAGTGACCTGCTGTTTCTCTCGGATGCCACCGCGGAATACCCGTTCCTGATGGCGAAACTAGTTGGCCACGGCATCCGCGCTGTGGCTGCAAATCGGCTCCTCGTGATCGCCACCGACATAAGGATCTCGTCCGCCGACGATCGGGCGACGTCAATGCTCGCCGGTCCTGCATCCAGAGGCCAGGCCCAGTCGCTGATCAAGACACTCTTGCACGATGAGGTCATCGGACAGTCGTATGCCAGCGCTCTGTACGAAGAGGGAGTGTTCTCCCTGGACATGATCAACGCGTACAACCTCCACATCCTCCGGCCGGCACATATGCTGGCTGTTGCCCAGGCACTGGCAATGGAGGACTCCCGCGGATCGGTGATAAGGGAACAGAGCTTGCCTACCACTGCTCTGCGAAATGCTCAGAAGCGACCATGGGCCATACGCTTCTTCGGAGTAGGCGCATCTTCTCGTCTTGAGATAATCTCGTTCAGGGGACGTATGTATCAGCGTGTTGCGGCCATCTCGCTCGCCACTGCCCTATACCGCGCTGACCACGGCACGTATCCCCGCGCTCTGAATGAACTGGTCCCGGCGTATCTTCCTGCCGTCCCCGTCGATCCCATGTCCGCGAGTGGTGCTCCGTTTGGATACATGATCGTCGCCGATGGCAGACGCCCCATTCTTATCTCGGCGGGCGAAGACGGCATCATGCAGACGAAGGATGAATCGTTCATCCCATTGTGCGCCATGTATGGCTACACGGATACGCGCGGCCGGCCATGCGACGATCAATATATCGATCTATCCGCGTGGAAAGACCCTACCCCGCCACCGCCTGAAGCAGACCCCTTACCCGAAGATACTCAGCCCGATAACGGTCAGAAGCCCGACGCACCAGGGAATGACAACCAGCCAAAGCAGGCCGGCCAGCAACCACAAACCGGGAATGGCCATGGCGATCAGAAGTGATCGCAATGCCCCGGCCCGTGTCACGCGCCGATACAGGCGCAAACTGCTGACCCAAATCGTGCTACAAAACAGCACCCCTAGCGCACCAGCGGCCGCGCCAAAGGCCGCGTCGGCGTTGCTCGATACCATCATCGGCAGCAGGATCGTCAGAACCACCACCGAGCCCACACAAGCGAAGATCGCTGCGCCGATATATGCCCCGGATGCATAGAGGCCCAACGCCGCAGCCCGGTTCTGCGACTCGCGCGGTAACGGCGCCACTTGCAGCAAATAGGTCTGCCCAGCCGTGATCGTCAGAATAAAACCCATTGAGAAGACAAAAAGAAGCCCGGCGATTGCGTATGCGCTAAGAGCAGGCATGAACAGATCCATCCGCCAACCTCCTCCCCACACCGCTAAACTGCTTGTGCCCGAAGCAGCATTCTCCCGCCACCGCTCACCGAAGAATGCCAGCACCACGGCAAACGGCATATAAGCCAACAGCGCATTGATCAACCAGAATCGCCGCGCGGCATAGCCATCCACGGGAGCGCTGATTGAGTCGGCAAGCTGCTTCACTCTGAACGTCGCCTGCCAGACGGTGCGCCACCAGGCCCGCACCCGCCCGATTGATTTGCGATGCTCCCAGGCGATCCGCGACTGGCTCATGAGCTCGCGGTCAAACACACTGCCGCATTCCGGGCAGCGCCCGGCCTCCGTCGCGCGCAGATCGTACCCGCACTCCGGACAATGCAGTTCAGCATCGCTAGCCATCGCTTCGCTCACAACAGTATTGTCGCACGCAGTCCCCGATCCGCAATCGGAGAAGGGACAATCAGAACACTGGCTCGTGATCAACTTCTTGCACACAGCTCGAATTGCCTGCGTCCGCCTGGACCATATACTGTCGCTCCATAGCAGGATCGAACACCGTAGTTCTCGTTCCTCCTCATGGAAAGGTGGCACACATGTCAACCGACTCATCGCTGCAAGCTGGAACCGCCTGCGCGGACATCAGTCCTCCTGCCTATACGGCGATGACCGGCATGGGCACCAATCGGCCCCGGCCTCGCGGCGTTCACGACCGCCTGCGGGCCAAGGCCATGGTGCTCAAGTCAGGCGACCAGAAGGTTGCCCTGGTGACGGCGGACATCAACTACATCGCCATCGAACATGTCGACGAAGTCCGGCGGCTCGTCGCGAAGTACACGGACGTCCCGCCGGCCAATGTCCGCGTGACAAGCTCGCACTCTCACTCCAGCCCCGGCTACTTCGCGCTGCACGCCGGCGACCAGCCCGCGGGCTGGTGGGGCGGCATCACCGACGAGGAGACGGACCATGCGGCCGCCGCCTGTCGGCTGATCGCAGGCGCGGTATATGAAGCGAACCTCAAGCTCCAGGATGCCGAAATCGGTTTCGGCGAGGGACGTTGCCGCCACAACATCATCCGTTGGCACCGAACCGCGGATGGGAAGATGATGTACACTCCCCACCACCGCGACGAGCTCGAGCCCAACCTGCCGCCGCTGGATGACATCTTCATCATGCACGTGCGCCATCGCGGCAGCGCCCAGCCCCTGGCCACCTACTACACCAACCATGCCCACGCCATCTGCGTCTGCCTGCAGTCGGACCTGATCTCGGCCGACTATCCCGGTTTCGTTGCCGAAGTGGTTGAGTCCAAGCTGGGCGGACTATGCATGTTCGCGCCCGGCGCAATTGGCGACCAGCACCCGCGCGATTTTGACCGGGGCTATGATGCCGCCCGGCAAATGGGATACCAGATCGCCGATGAAGTTCTCGCCGCCGTGGCGCAGATGCGTTACTCCAGCGATGTGCAGATCCGAACCGTCCGCTCGCCAGCCGTCCTTCCCAATGCCGATGCCAAGGGAACAGCTCTTCGGACGCGCACCGAGCTATCGGCCCTGGCGATCAACGGCGTGGCATTCAGCTTCTGGCCCGGCGAACCCTTCGGCATGATCTCCACGGCACTACAGCGCGAATCTCCCTTCAATCGCACGGTGCTGGTGGCCAACACCGACGACTTCAAGTACTACTTTGCCTTGGAGAAGGAGTACGGCAAGTATCAATGGGAGCGTACCGGCGCTGGCCCGACCATCTACCCCGTTGCCGCCGGCGACCAACTCTACGCCCGCGCGCTGGCGGATCTGAAGTCTCTGAAGAGCCAGCCCTGATTCGCCCTGGTCGCTCCGAAGCTGCAACGCACGGTTCAGTAGCCCGGCCGTCCCGGCCGGAGCTTCAAGGGAAGTGCGTCCCGCTCCACCCCAGATACGCTATAGTGGCTACATCGTGGCCTGGCAGTTCATGCCGGAATGCGTGTGGAAGGACGTCGCTAACGCGGCAAGCTTCGCCCTTCCCCAAAAAATCGTGAAAGTTTGTTGGCCGCCCATAACTCCCTGTCATTCCTCAACTTCCATTTTTGGCAGCCTCCCAAACCACCCTATATGGTAGAGGGCCTCGCTTTTTCTTTCGCCCTCTTGGCCTTTACGCCGGCCACGCTATTTGACAACCGAATACGCTCTGTGGTTCGCCTCACGCAGGGAAATGCAGCGCGCGACACTTCACACATTTGATGCACTAACTTGCACACAAAGCCTTGTCCCGCCAATACTTGACCCCGCGCGACATGCGTGCATCTTGCGCGCGACACTTTCCCACGCTTCCCCAACTCCCGCTGCCACCGCCACTTACACCACACCCCGCCGCAAACGATTTGCCCAGATCAGCGCCCTGTCGCGCGCAGGCCTGAGCATCTTCCTTCTGCGCTTCTACGTATGACGTCATCACGTACCACGTACCTGTCCGACTTATCCACAATCGTTCCGAACTTGCGCACCTCCTCTCCCATTTATCGCCTAACTCATTGCCGCCAAATCACTTGGCGCATAGGTGGTGCCCCTCCGAGAACCTGCGCACCTGCTCACTTATCCACAACCACCCACCCCTGCAATCCTCCTTCGCTCCGTGGCTTCGTTGCGACCGGCCGGATATGCTAAACTCGCCAGAACAACATGTGGTTTGTCCGTCTCATTCCGGTTGCGGTATTCGTCGCCTTTGCGTTGGCAATTGGCGTCTGGTTCGCTGCTGGGCGAAGTGCGGACGTTGCGATGCTGCGGGTGCCAGGCACAGATAACCGCACCCAGGAGCAGGGCGCCAGCGCCGTGGATCTGGCGGGCGAATTCGTCCGCGGCGATGGCAAAGCCGGCAACGATGATGGGCTCTGGCCTGGCTTTCGCGGAAGCAGCTACGATGGCATCAGCTCTGAACAGGGCGGTTGGACCGCGCCCGGGCCGGCCAAGCTTTGGGAAATCCCCTTGGGCGAAGGCTACGCGGGGCCGGCCGTTCGCGATGGCCGGGTGTACCTGCTTGACTACGATGCGACCAAGCGGGCGGATGTGCTGCGCTGCATTGCCCTAAGCGACGGCAAAGAGATCTGGCACAGGGCATATCAGGTGGACGTCAAAAGGAATCACGGCATGTCGCGCACCGTGCCGGCCGTCAGCGACAAATACGTTGTCACCCTCGGCCCACGATGCCACGTTCTGTGTGTTGATCGAGTCACTGGCGACTACAAGTGGGGGATTGACCTCGTGCGTCAGTATCGCACGAAGATGCCGCCATGGTATGCCGGTCAGTGTCCGCTGATCGACATTGGCCGGGCGATTATCGCGCCTGGTGGCAGTGCTTTGATGATCGCGGTGGACTGTGAGACCGGCAAAGTCGCATGGGAGACGCCCAATCCGCGCGGCTGGGATATGACCCACACCTCGGTCATACCGATGGAGTTTGGTGGGGTACGGATGTACGTCTATGGCGGCTCCGGCGGCGTCGCTGGCATCGATGCGAAGACCGGCAAGCTGCTCTGGGAGACCACGGCCTGGAAGGTGAAAATCGCGGCTGTCCCTTCGCCGGTACCGCTGGGAGATGGGAGAATTCTGCTCACCGGAGGCTATGACGCCGGCAGCATGATGATCCGCCTGGCTCCCTCGGGCGATGGTTTCAAGGCGGAAACGCTCTGGACCAACAAGCCTGATGTGTTTGGTGCCGAGCAGCAGACGCCGATATTCTACAAGGGCAACATTTACGGAGTGATCCCCGGGGGGCAGCTTGTCTGCCTTGACCCCGAGACCGGCAAGCAGAAATGGAATAGTGGCAAGAATCGCTTTGGCATTGGTCCTTATCTGATTGCCGGCGGCGTCATTTACGTGACCAGTGACACGGGAACGTTGTCGGTGATCCCGGCCGACCCGCAGGAGTTTCACCTGATGGGTTCGGCCGAAGTGATCCCCAAAGGCCACGAGTGCTGGGGACCGATGGCTCTGGCATCGGGGAAACTGCTGGTGCGAGATCTGACGAGGATGGTATGCTTAGACCTGACAAAGGCGGCCCAATGAGCGATGAGCCAAAAACACCGCAGCAAGCGCCCGTGAATCTTCCGAAGATCTCGCCGGCTCGCAGGATCGGCATCGGCCTTGCGGTGGTGGCATTGCCGGTTGCCGCTGCGGTGGGTCTGTGGGAATTCAAGCAGCGCGACGATGCCAGCAACGATGAGTTGGAACGCGGCTACAAGTATGACGATGCCGCCATGCGCCAGATTGATCCGACCCTCATCGGCTATGCCCAGGTTGCACAGATACAGACCGGGATGCAAAAGCCGACTTGCATTTCACTGGGCACCGATGGAAAGCTCTACGTCGCGGGCAAGGAACTGGTGAAAGTGCTTGATCTGACCGGCAAGGAGTTGCGCTCTTTCGCCATTACTGGAGAGGCGACCGCGGTGGCCGCCGATGCCTCAGGGCGCGTATACGTTGGCCTGCGCGATCATGTCGAAGTGTTCTCCGCCGATGGCACGCGCACTGCCACATGGTCGAGCCTCGGGCCGACCTCGCATATCAGTTCCATTGCCCTCTCCAAGGACCGAGTCTATGTCGCCGACTCGGGCCAGCGCTTCGGCCGTGCCCTGGTTTATGCTCTGGACGGCTCCAGTGCCGGCGAGATCGGCAAAGCCGACCAGAAAGCCGGCATCCCCGGCATCATCACACCTTCATCGCATATGGATGTCGCGGTTGCCGCCGACGGCAACATCTGGGTCGCCAATCCCGGCCGGCACCAGCTTGAACTCTACACGCCAACCGGCGAACTGCTGCGCAGCTTCGGGCAGTCGGGCAACGCCATCGATCAGTTCCTGGGTTGCTGCAATCCCAGCGATTTTGCCCTGCTCTCTGATGGCAGAATCGTGACCGCCGAGAAAGGCGTCCCGCGCGTGAAAGTCTTCAAAGATGACGGCCATTTCCAGAACGTGGTCGCTACTCCCGACAGCTTCGGCGACAACCGCGCCGGTCTCGATCTCGCCGCGGATCCCGCCGGCCGGATCCTGATACTCGAACCAGGAACCACGACCATCCGCGTTTTCGCGGCGAAGTAGGCTTGCAGGGCATTCTCTCGCTGAGCTCTCGTGCTATAATTATTCGGATATGACACTGACGGTCCCAATTCCTGACAACCTCGGTAAGGCGATGGTGGATGACCTTGACCACGCCGTTCGCGAGACCATTGCCGTCCGGCTGTACCGAGAAGGCCGGCTGTCGCATGGGAAGTTTGCAGAGTATCTCGGTATAGGACGTGGGCAGGTCGACGAGGTCCTGGCCCGTAACGGTGTTCTCGATGAGTTCACGTCAGAAGAGATTGCTGAACAAGTTCGGGCATCGCGCGAGTTCCGATGCGGCAAGGATGCGGGCTGAACATGCTCGTTGTCTCGGATACGAGTCCACTGCGGTACCTGGTTGAGGTTGGAGCGGTTGACGTTCTGCCCAAGCTCTACAGCAGCGTGTTAACCACGCCTCAGGTGATGCAGGAGCTTCGCGCTGAGCACTTCCCTGACAGTGTCAGGATGTGGGCGCAACGAGTGCCTGTGTGGTTAGCGGTTGAGTCTCCTCATCGTATGGGGTTTCGGGACCAACTGGACGATGGCGAGGCTTCCGCCCTGTCGCTGGCTTGCGAACGCGGATGCCATCTGCTCCTGGTGGATGAGCGGGCGGGAAGCCGTGTCGCCCACGAATGCGGGATCCGTACGATCGGCACGTTGGGCATCTTGTTGGAGGCGGGCTATGAGAATCTGATCGATTTCCACGCGACTATCCAATGTCTCGCGACTAAGACCGCTTTTCGACACACCAAATCACTCATCGGCAGCGTGATCGCCGATTTCGAGAAGGAGCGTGCACGTCGTGCCAGCCGGCTGTGATACGGTTATCTCTCCGATCCATCATGACCAACAGAGTTGACGCCGTGCATTCCGATTGCGATAAGGGGTCGCATGCCTTCTGAAGCCGACATTGGTTCCATCCAAGGCCTTACAGCCGCTGAGGCGCAAATCCGCCTGAGCGAAGAGGGCTACAACGAACTGCCCGGCAGCCGACGCCGCAGCGTATGGGCGATTGTCTTCGACGTCGTGCGCGAGCCGATGTTTCTTCTGCTGGTGGCGTGCGGCACCGTCTACCTGATGACCGGCGAACCCAGGGAAGCCGCGATGCTCCTGGGATTTGTGTTTGTCGTGATGGGCATCACCGTCGTTCAGGAACGCCGCACCGAGCGAGCGCTTGAGGCGCTGCGCGATCTCTCCAGTCCGCGGGCGCTGGTCATCCGCGATGGCCAGCAACATCGCATCGCCGGCCGCGAAGTTGTGCGCGGCGACATGCTCATTATCGCTGAGGGCGATCGCGTGCCGGCCGATGCCATCCTGCGCTATACCAGCAGTCTGTCGGCGGATGAGTCGTTGCTGACGGGAGAGTCGGTTCCGGTCCGCAAGGCGACTTCGTCCGAGGCCACGGCGCTGGACCGTCCCGGCGGCGACGATCTGCCCTCAGTGTTCTCCGGCACGCTGATCACGGCCGGCCAGGGCGTGGCAGAAGTGCTCGCGACCGGCATGCGCACCGAGATGGGCAAGATTGGCAAGGCGCTGCAGTCACTCGATACTGAACAGACTCTATTGCAGCGCGAGACCGGCCGGCTGGTCCGCAACCTGGCGATACTGGGACTTTCCCTATGTGCGGTAGTGGTGGTAGCGTACAGTCTGACGCGTGGCAACACCCTGGAGGTGTGGAAGCGCGGCTTGCTCGCCGGCATCGCCATGGCCATGGCCACGCTGCCGGAAGAGTTTCCGGTTGTGCTGACGATCTTCCTGGCCCTGGGCGCCTGGCGAATCTCGCAGAAGGGCGTGCTCACGCGCCGCATCCCTGCTATTGAGACGCTTGGCGCGGCAACGGTGCTCTGCACCGACAAGACCGGCACCCTGACACAGAACCGCATGTCCATTGCCCGGCTGGTATTGGCGTCGGGTGAGACGTTTAATGCTGAAGACTCCACGCATCGGCAGTTGCCCGAGGGGTTCCACACGCTGCTTGAGTATGGGATTCTCGCCAGCAAGGTTGATCCATTTGACCCCATGGAAAAGGCGCTGACCCGCTTGGGCGTGCAGTTCCTGGCACGCACAGAACACCTGCACGCCAACTGGAAGGTCTTGCAGGAGTATCCGCTGTCATCGAAGCTTCTGGCCATCTCACAGGTCTGGCAGACCTCCGATAGCGATATTCTGGTTGTGGCCGCCAAGGGCGCGCCCGAGGCGATCGCCGAGCTCTGCCACCTGGAGCCTGCCCGGCGCGAGAAGATCGCGGTCGAGGTCGCTCGCCTGGCCGAGCAGGGGCTTCGGGTATTAGGCGTAGCCCGGGGCACCACCCACGCAGCGGACCTGCCTTCGGTTCAGCATGACTTCGATTTTGCATTCGTAGGCCTGATCGGCCTGGCCGACCCGATCCGTCCCACGGTTTCGGCGGCGATCGCGGAGTGCCGCACGGCGGGCGTGCGTGTGGTGATGATCACCGGCGACTATCCGGCAACGGCTCAGAACATCGCCCGGCAGATCGGGCTTGCCGGTGCTGACCAAGTGGTCACCGGTCCAGAGCTTGACCAGATGGACGATGCCACGCTCGCCAAACGCATCGGCGGCGTCAGCATTTTTGCCCGCGCTGTGCCCGAGCAGAAGTTGCGCATCGTTCAGGCACTGAAGGCCAATGGCGAGGTCGTCGCCATGACCGGCGACGGCGTGAACGACGCCCCAGCGCTGAAGGCAGCGCACATCGGCATCGCCATGGGTGGACGAGGAACCGATGTGGCCCGCGAAGCGGCATCGCTGGTGCTTCTCGACGATGACTTCGCTTCCATCGTCGATTCTATCCGCCTTGGGCGGCGCATCTTTGACAACATCAAGAAGGCCATCGCCTACATCTTTGCGATTCACATACCGATCGCCGGGCTGTCAATGATCCCGGTCTTTTTCGCCGACTGGCCGCTGATCCTGCTGCCGGTGCATATCCTGTTCCTGGAACTGATCATCGATCCTTCGTGCACGCTGATCTTCGAGGCCGAGCATGCTGAGGGCGACGTGATGCGTCGGCCGCCGCGCAATCCGACCGAGCGACTGTTCAGCCTGCGCTCGATTGGCATGAGCCTGCTGCAGGGTGCCAGTGTGCTGGCGATTGTTCTGGCGGTGTTTGTCGTAGCGCGGCGCATGGGCCATGAGAATGACAATGCACGCGGATTGACATTCGCTTCGCTGGTCACAGCCAACATCGGCCTGATCCTGACCAACCGTTCCTGGCGGCGCACCATGTGGTCGATGATGAGAGAGCCCAATTCCGCGCTGTGGTGGGTGGTCGGCGGGGCCACCATTCTGCTGGCGGTAGTGCTATGCGTGCCGTGGATGCAGAGGCTGTTCCATTTTGCTCCGCTGCACCTGCTTGACCTGTTGATCTGCCTGGCCGCCGGGGCTGGAAGTATCCTGTGGTTTGAGGTGCTGAAGATCTGTCGGAAGCATTATCCGATGACGAATTGACAATGATTGGGACGGCTCGATGCAGCAGGGAAAGCCGATTCTTTGTGTAGGTACGACGCCCGCGGTGCAGCGGACGATGCGGTTCCACAGGCTTGCCGTTGATGAGGTGAACCGGGCGACAGAAGTGCTGGAATCGCCCGCCGGCAAGAGCATCAACGTAGCGCAGGTGCTGGCGACATTGGGAAAACCCGTGATCGCGGCCGGGTTTCTGGGCGGTGAAAGCGGGCGGTTTATTGGCGCCCAACTGCAGCGGCAGGGCGTCATACTCGACTTCGTTGAGGTTCCATTTCGCACCCGCGTCTGCACCACCGCCATCGACATCGATCAAGGCACTACCACCGAACTGGTCGAAGAATCTCAGGTCGTCGCATCCGAGTATTGGCAAAATCTGCTGGACCGCATTGCGGTGGCAGCACCGCGGTCTGCGGCGATCGTGCTGTCAGGGGGCCTTCCGCCCAAGGCTCCGCAGGGCTTTTATGCCCGCTGCTGCGAACTGGCAAACCTGCATGGCATTCCCGTCATTCTGGATACTCGCGGTGAGCCGTTGCGGCTTGCCATGTCGTCTCATCCCGCGCTGGTTAAGCCCAATCGCGCGGAGCTTGGCGAGATGATGGAGGAGCCGGTGAGTACGGCCGAGCAACTCCGCAGAGCCGTCAGCCTTCTTCTTGAGCGGGGGGCACAGGTCGCCCTGATTACGATGGGAGCCAAAGGGGCGATGCTCGCCAGCGCGAAGGGGTTCTGGTCGCTGGCGGCTCCGAAGGTGGCTGTGAGCAATCCGATCGGGTCGGGAGATTCGGTGGCCGCGGGGTATGCGGCGGGTCTGGTCGATGGTATGCCGCTACTCGACTGTGCGATTCTGGGCATCGCCTGCGGGTCGGCCAACGCGATGACTCCGGTGCCGGGCTGTGTTCATCGTGACGATGTGGAGCGGTTGAGACGCGAGGTGGTGGTAGTCGACATGTAGGGCAGAGCGCGCTCTACAGCACTTTCACCGTTCGCCCATCGATCTTCAGCCTCCCAGCGGCGAAGAGGCGGATGGCTTCCGGATACGCGATCTTCTCCTGCTCAAAGACGCGGGCGGCCAGAGTCTCGGGGGTGTCCTGCTCCAGCACCGGACACGTGCGCTGCAGGATGATCGGGCCGGTGTCGTAGGTGTTATCCACGAAGTGGACGGTACATCCCGATACCTTGCAGCCATGGGCCAGCACCGCCTCATGCACATGGTGTCCGTACATCCCTTTGCCGCCGAAAGCAGGCAGCAGGGCGGGGTGTATGTTCATCATCCGGCCGTGGTATCGAGTGGGGATATCCAGCAGGCTGAGCCAGCCCGCCAGGCAGATCAGATCTGCGCCGGCCGCGTCGATGGCGGCAAAGACATCCCGACTGAAGGAGGGGACATCGGCGTATTGTTTGCGGGGGAAGATGCGATGGTTGAGACCGGCGGCCCGGGCCCGATCGATTCCTTTGAGCCCTTCGCGCGAACCGATGACGAGTTCAACCGACGCATCGAGTGTGCCAGCCTTGACCTGGTCGATCAGATTCTGCAAAGTTGTGCCGGAGCCACTGAGCAGTACCGCCAGCCTGAGTTTGGCCATCGTCTTTCCCTTCCATGTGTGTATCGGGCAAGCAGCTTAACAGGTTGGCAGCCGTGGAAACAGTCCTGCGGGTTAGGGTCATTGGCGGATTAGGCAATCGCATCTGAATAGATCTAAGTTACTATGCCGTAAACAATTACGATGATACTAGCGTGCTGTACTGGCAGGCTCTTCGCAAGCGGACGGATTTGTGTATAATCGATAGGTTGAGCGGGCGGATGTGCCCGTACTTTGACATGAAAGCACGTACCGCAGTTGTTTATGTGGTGAATGCCGGCCTGGTGATTCTGGCCGGCGGCGGGTGTGCCAACCACACCCAGACGGGCGCTGGAGTCGGCGCAGCGTCCGGTGTCGCCATTGGCGCGGGGGTCGGTAGTCTGGTGCATTCCAGCGCTGGCGCCGGGGCATTGATCGGCGCGGGTGTCGGCGCGATCTCGGGGGCCCTGATCGGCAACCAGATTGATGAGCAGGATCGCCGGCAGGAACGAGAACAGCGGAATCAGCCCCCCACGACCGGATACGTTGCATCCTCACGCGTTACCCAAGACGATGTCATTGACTGGACGCACCACGGCGTGAAGGATGAGATCATCATTGATCGCATCGAGCGCAGCGGCACTCAATTCCGCCTCCGAGCTGCTGATGAGAACCGTCTTCGCGAAAACCGCGTCAGCGAAGATGTAGTGCGTGCCATGAAGCAGACGGCCATGCGGTAGGCTTGCCCTATCGACTTTTCCAGCTACCTGCTATCCTCTCTGCCCATGAGTCAGGATTCCAACAGCCCCTTCTCCGACGATCCCAATTCCTTTTCACAGGATGTGAAGGTATCGCCCAATACCGCTCGCGTACCTGATCGGGTCCGCGCTGGCGTCTATGCCACCGGAGCGGTGGTCCTGAACGGCCCGCATGAGTTCATGCTTGACTTCGTCATGCGGCTGGCATCGCCACAGCAGTTGGTGGCGCGGGTGGTGGTGCCGCCGACGCTGCTGCCGGCGCTGGTCAGGGCTTTGAGCGACAATATCCAGAACTATACGAACCGGTTCGGGCCGCCACCGGCATTGCCCACGCCGCCGCCGGGGACGCCGGTGCCTCCAATTGAGGAGGTATACGAGCAGATGAAGATGGCCGATGAGACACTCGCCGGCAGCTACTGCAATACGGTGATGATCGCGCACGGGCCTGCCGAGTTCTGCCTGGATTTCATCACCAGCGGCTTTCCTCGTTCGGTGGTCTCATCGCGAGTCCTGATGGCGGCCCACCATGCCCCCAAACTGCTGGAGTCGCTCAAACGCTCCTGGGAGCAGTACCAGCGGCGTCAGACGCCGCCAGGGCAGGAACACAGACCGTAAGCTGCAACTCAACCGCCAGGATCGCAGACAATGGCCGCCAGGGCCCAAGTTACTGGACGAGAAGGCACGGCCGACTGCGGAATGCCGACCTATCGTTGAACGTCCGGAAGCGATGTGCTTGCCGGCGGCCGAGGGAATGCGATGTCGATCCTGGGATTCGCGCTGAGTCTGCTGCTGATTGTCCTCGTGCTGGTGGATGGATTCGAGACGATCCTTCAACCGCGACGGGTCGTGCATCGCTATCGCTTTGTCCGGCTCTACTACACAAGCACGTGGGCGCTCTGGCGTGCGGTGGCTCTTTGCATATCCCGGCGTTCGTTGCGCGGAGCGTTCTTGAGCATCTTTGGCCCATTGTCGATCCTCGGGCTTTTCTCGATGTGGCTGGCGGGTCTGATCGTCGGTTTTGCGCTGCTGCATTGGTCCGTCGATTCGCCGGTTCATACGCCCGATCCATCGCCGGGTTTTCAGACCTACCTCTACCTGAGCGGCACGACATTCTTCACGCTGGGATATGGTGACATAACGCCGACGGCCACTCTCGGGCGCATCCTGGCCGTCGTTGAAGCGGGGCTCGGCTTTGGATTCCTGGCGATTGTGGTCAGCTATCTGCCCGTGCTGTTCCAGGCGTTCTCGCATCGTGAAGTCGAGATCTCACTGCTGGATGCGCGGGCGGGATCGCCGCCCAGCGCTGCGCAGATCCTGCTGCGCGTGGCCCGTTCGGGCGGCACGGATGCGCTTGGTGCCATGCTGCGCGACTGGGAACGGTGGGCGGCCGAACTGCTGGAGAGTCACCTGTCCTTTCCGGTGCTCAGTTACTATCGCTCGCAACACGATAACCAGTCGTGGCTGGCGACGTTGACGGCGATCCTGGATACGTGTGCGATCCTGATCGCGGAGGTCAAAGGCGCTGATCGCTATCAGGCTCAGTTGACGTTCGCGATGGCGAGGCACGCGGCCGTGGATTTGACCCTCGTGCTCAAGACGCCGATGCGATCAACAGAAGAAGATCGGCTTTCGCCAGCGCAGCTTCAGCGACTGTGCCAGTTGCTGCGCGAGGTGGGAGTTGAGCTGCATGGGTCAGACGCTTCGGCCGGCCGAATCGCGGAGCTGCGCGGGATGTACGAGCCGTTCCTGATCTCGCTGGGCGATCAATTCCTGTTATCTGTCCCACCTGTGCTGGCAGAGACCTCGGCGGCCGACAACTGGCAGAAGAGTGCCTGGATGGGTCGCACGCCGGGCATCGGCGATCTGCCGCCGGCCGAGGCAGCGGATGAGGGGCATTTCTAGGCTTTGCCTGATCGTGTCAGGATCGCCTGGTACACCTTCAGATCCGTGGTGGAGAAGCAGCAGAAGATGATCTCGTCAAACGTCGGGAATTCCTCGACTGCAGCGCGAACGGTTGAGACAGCAATATCGGCGGCCAACTCAATGGGGTAGCCGTAAACGCCTGTGCTGATGCTGGGGAAGGCGATGGTGCGGATCCTGCGGCGGGAGGCAATCTCCAGGGAGCGGCGATAGCAGGAAGCCAGAAGTTCGCTTTCGCCGCTGGCACCGCCGTGCCAGACTGGGCCGACGGTGTGGATGATGTACCTGGCGGGGAGTTGATAGCCTTTGGTGAGTTTGGCATCGCCGGTCGGGCAGCCGCCCAAGTGGCTACATTCCTTCAGCAATTCAGGGCCGGCAGCGCGGTGAATCGCGCCATCGACGCCGCCGCCGCCCAAGAGCGAGGAATTGGCGGCATTGACGATGGCATCCACATCAAGTGTGGTGATGTCAGCCTGGATGGCGCGAAGGATTGCGAGCATAGCGAGATTATTGTCCCACGCCGGCCGTCGTGCTACATGAAATCGGTCTGCATTCCGACGCGCCGGAGGTAGTTCACGGCGTTGTCGTGGTAGAGCTTCTGCAGAACCTCATCGGGCAGCGCCAAGCCGCGGAGTTGGGGCTGGGCATCGGGTGGGAAGTCGCCGTCGAGGATGGGGCTAGGGCCGATATACGCCGTCTCCCACATCTTGCGCTGCACCCAGAAACGGGAGGCATAAAAGTCGTAGTTGCGGTCGTCGGTGGACACCTGGTCGGAACCGAAGATCAACCGGTCCTGATTGCGGATGAAGAAGTCGCGGGCAGCATTGCGCTGGGCGGAGAGCGAGCGGGCGACCCACTTGGTGGCCGAGCAGTCAAGGGAGAGATTCGGGTACTTGTCCAACAGGCCTTGCAGGCGAGTCAGGTCCTCGGGATTTCCGCCCATGTGGGCGCCGATCCAGGGGATGTCCGGAAAGTCGCCCATCACGTTTTCCCACATCTGGTAGTGCTGCTGACGGGTGCCGTATTTGGCGGCGTCGGAATACTTGCCGGCGTACCAGGTGTCGGGGTCGCCGATGTGGGTCATGATGCCCATCTTGCGGGCCTTGGCCTCTTCGATGATCGGGCGCAGCTTGGGCGAATCCAGCGTCCAACTGCGGCGGACCATGGTTTCAGGGGCGCAGTGGAACTTGAAGATTCGGCTGCCGATGTTGTAGAAGGCTTCGAGTCGACGCATGTAGTCGTCGATTGGATCGGCAACGACCTGTTGCCAGGCTGGCACGGCGATGAAATGCAGGCGGTGGCCCCAGTCGCGGTAGAGGGTCATCGCCTCTTCCAGTTGCATCATGGTGATGAAGGCGTCGATGCCGTAATGGTCGGCGGCCGCGAACCAGGCGGCGGCGTGGCGAACACCCAGCAGATGGCAGTGGAAGTCGATGACCTTGCCATGCACCTTCGGCCGCGGCATCGGCTGGCGATAGTTGAGGTTCAGACGGTTGTAATCCGGAAGTGAAGACGTCGTCATGAAAAAGTATATTGAGGCAGGCCAAAGAACTGCCTCGCTAAGGCGATGGAATGTAGCGGGTTGGGCGGTAAACCGCTAGGGCGAGTGACCCATGGCCGTGCCCCTATCATTCGGGCATGCCAGTGCGAAGCAAGAGCGATGACCAGAAGGCATGGCGGCCGACGCGGGAGCAGTTGGCAGCCGCGTATGGGAAGAATGTGCCGGACCTGATTGCGCCGGGATTGAGAGTGCTATTCTGCGGGATCAATCCGGGGTTGTACTCGGGCGCGGTAGGGCATCACTTTGCCCGGCCGGGCAATCGGTTCTGGCCTGCCCTGCATGCCGGGGGCTTCACGCCGCGGGTGCTCTCGCCGTTCGAGGAGGGGGAACTGCTGCAATGGGGGTATGGGATCACCAATATCGTGCCGCATGCGACAGCGCGGGCGGAGGAGTTAACGGTAAAGGAGTTGCGAGCCGGGGCGAAGAGATTGGCGGCGAAGGTGCGGCGATACCGGCCGATGGTCTGCGCGGTGGTAGGAGTTGGGGCGTATCGGGTGGCATTTGACCGGCCGGCGGCGGCGCTGGGGAGGCAAGATGAGCACATCGGCGAGAGCCGGTTATGGGTGCTGCCGAACCCCAGTGGGCTCAATGCGCACTATCAGGCGAAGGAGTTGGGGAGGTTGTTTGGGGAGTTGAGAAGGGCGGCGGAGAGCCGAATTGTATTGAAGATAATTACCTAAAGTGTTATCTTACCGTAATGAAATTCGACCAACTGGTCGAGCTGGCCGGTGATTTGCCGTACTTTGATCTGCCTCTGCTGATCCAGATGGTTCAGACGCAGCGCGAGAGCGTTCGCGTGCAACTGTCGCGATGGATGAAGCAAGGCAGGATCATCGGCTTGCGGCGGGGACTCTATACGCTGGCGCCAACATATCGTCGCGCGACGTTGCGGCCGGAGATGTTGGCCAACGATCTGCACCGGCCATCCTATCTGAGCGGGCTGTGGACGATGGGCTATTATGACCTGATTCCCGAGAAGGTAGTCTGGTATACCAGCGTCACATCCCGCTCGCCCTGCCGATACGAGAACGTATTGGGTGCGTTTGTCTATCACCATGTCAGCCGCGAGCGGTTCTTCGGCTACAGGAAGACTGATGATGCGGGCTTCTTTGTTGCCGAGCCCGAGAAGGCAATCCTGGACCATTGGCACCTGACCGAAGGGATATGGACAGCCCAGCGCCTCGCGGAGATGCGCTACCAGCATCTTGATCAACTCGATGCCAAACGCCTTCGCGACTATGCTCGCCGGATGAACAGCCCTCGATTGAGCAGGACGGCCGAACTGCTGCTGGAAAAGACGGGCCGGAAAGATCAAGAGGTCGAGCTATGAAAGACCACGCCTTGTCATTGGCCTTGGCACAGCCGGACGCCCAATCACGGCTGAACATACTTCGCGAATATGTGCAAGCGCTTTCGCTGCGGTCGTTGCATGAGTCGGAGGCGTTCGCATCCATCGCTTTCGTGGGCGGCACGGCACTGCGGTTTCTGCGGCAGCTACCCCGGTTTTCGGAGGATCTGGATTTCACTGTCTTCACGCCCACCGGCTATACGGGCGTGAACTGGATGCGCAAACTCAAACGGGACCTCGTCTCTGCGGGGTTTGATGCTTCTGTTTCATGGCGAGAGCAGACATCGGTCCATGTGGCCTGGATCAGAATCGGACAACTGCTCAAAGCGGTTGGACTCTCACCGCTGCCGGCTCAGAAGCTGTCGGTCAAAATCGAGATTGATACGCGCCCACCGGCCGGCGCTGACATTCAGAAGCGGGTGATCATGCGGCATGTATCGTTTGCCATCAGCCATTACGACATGCCTTCGCTGATGGCGGGAAAGCTGCATGCTCTGTTGTGCCGACCGTATGTAAAAGGGCGCGACTGGTACGATCTGCTGTGGTATCTAAGCCAAACACCTCCGGCGATGCCCAACCAGGTCCTGCTTCAGAACGCGCTGGACCAGACAGAAGGTGTCGGGAAACTCTCGGCAGCAAGCTGGCGCGATCAACTCTTAACCCGCCTGGGCACGCTGCCATTCGATCGCGTCGCTGACGATGTGCGGCCGTTTCTTGAACGCTCGCAAGATGCGCACCTACTGACAAAGGAGAATCTGCTTGCCGCTCTGCGCTCGCCGGCTTGAGTGACCGCATGCCTCGCCATTCTGCCTGTCTCGAGGCGCAGATCTCCGATCTGAGCGATGCGCCGGCCGGACGCTCCAGCGGCTATTTCCACTGCCTTAAGCAGAAGGCGATGTACTGCTCCCAGTCGTACCGTGTCACATCGTGTTTGCCTGTGCGCAGGTGATAGGCGATCGTGTCGCCGAGGGGCGTATCGGGCGCGGGGAACGTGGCTGTGCCCAGGCCCTTTCTGCCAAACAGGCGATATACCGGCTCAGCGTGAACACCGGCGAGGAACTCGCCGCGCGGGTCTGCCCACAGGTCCTCGGTAGCGCTGGCGACATAGACCGGCCGGGGGGCCAGCAGGGCGATCAACTCATGCTGATCGAGCGGCAATGCCTGCTCATTGTTCGCATAGGTGCGGAACTGCCCGCAGAACCAGTGGGGGAAGCTGCTGGTGATGGCATCCACATTCTCGCCGAAGCATCGCTTGGAGAGCGCTGCACCACCTTCGCCGGAATTGTTGGAGATGATGATCGAGAATCGCTCATCCTGGGCCCCAGCCCAGAGCGCTGCCTTGCCCAGGCGGGAGTGGCCGATCACCGCCGCGCGGCGGCCATCGATATCGCGATCGGTCTGGAGGTAGTCCATCATGCACTGCAGGCCCCAGGCCCAGGCGCCAATCGCGCCCCAATCATGGTTTCCGAAACTCGTTCGGCCGGAGAGTTTGAGCATCCGCCCGCGCACGCTGTCGCGCCAGCCCTCGGCGTGGTCAGGTTCGATCTCGTTATAGCAGCAGGTCGCCAGGGCGAAGCCGCGTCCGATGATCAGGTCCAGCGGATAATACGATGCTCGACAACCGCGCGACTTCGGCGTGGCACGGTGCTCGACAACCTCGGTCGAATCCTTGCGCTGCGTCATCCAGGCGCTGCAGATGGGAATGGCGGGATCAGGATCGACGCTGTGATTGCCCATGAAGTTCAGGTTGACGAACACCGGATGCGGCCCCGGCGTGGCCGGCAGATACAGCATCAGGTTGCACGTTAAGGGGTCGGGTCCGGGGGTAAGGTCGATCTCGACGAAGCGGCGAATGGCTCGCGTCTTCCCAACCTGTACCGGTTGGTCCGCCCCGATTTGCCGTCGGGCCATGGTCGGCCGGGCGGGCGAGCGGCCATACACGTGCTGCTGAAAGAGCCCAAGGACTTCCGGACGGCGCACAGCTACCCACGATTTGGGCGTGGTGACGCTCTGGCCGCCGGCAAGCAGCAGTGGATCGGGAAGCGTATACGCGGGCACCAGCGCCTCATCCTGGATGATGTTTGGCATTGCGGAATTCTACCGCATCTTCAGGTGTGTGGAAGAATCCCCGTTGACGGCGGGCGGACCTCGCCGTAATCCATTGACATGAAGAGCATCCAACTCGGCAATACGCAGTGGTATTATGAGGAGAAGGGAACCGGCAAGCCCCTGGTGCTGGTCCATGGTTTCCCCATGGATCATCGGATCTGGAAGGACCAGCTTGAGGGTCTCTGCGGGGTGTACCGGGTGATCGCCGTTGACCTGAAGGGGTTCGGCAAGTCGCGCAGCAGTGAGGCGTTTACCATCGACTCGATGGCCGATGAACTGGTGGCGTTCATGAAGGCGGCGAACGCGTATCCGTGTGTTCTGGCGGGGTTGTCGATGGGCGGATACATCGCGCTGTCCTTGGCGGTGCGCCATCCGGAAGCGCTCACGGGACTGATCATCGTCAGTTCCAAGTCGGAGGCCGACACGCCGGCGGGCAAGGAGGGGAGGCAGAAGCTGGCGCAACTTGCCCAGGAGAAAGGGAGCATCGCCGTGGCGGAACAGATGCTTCCTCGCGTGCTGACGGAGGAGACGATCAAGGGCAATCCGGAACTGGTGAGCAAGATGCGGCAGATCATGGAGGCGTGCCCGGCCAATACGATCGCCAATGCCTCGTTTGCGATGCGCGAGCGGGCAGACCGGACTGCCGACCTGCCGGGATTGAAGATGCCGGTGCTGGTGGTGCTGGGTGAGCGCGACAGCCTGCTCCCGGGGGAAGGTGGAAGGAAACTGGCAGAAGCGTGTGCGCATGGCCGGCTGGTAGTGGTAGAGGGGGCGGGGCACGTGCCGTGCATGGAGAACCCAAAGGCGACGAATGCCGCGCTGGCGGAGTTCGTGCGATGATGTTCCAGGTTGCATGAAAGCCCGGTTTGGCGGACGATTGTGCCTATGAAGCAGATCAACGCGCGCTGGATTGCGCTATTGGCAATCACTGCGATCATGGTCTTCGTAGTGTGGCTGATGCTGGCACCATTCTTGAATGTTCTGCTTTGGTCGATGGTGTTAACGGTCATTGCTTCACCGCTAAACCACGCGCTGCGAAAATGGGGGCGCTCGGCGAATGTGTCGGCCATGATCACGATGGCGAGCGTCGTCTTTGTCGTGGTGATACCGGCTTTCTTCATCATCAGTACCGCTACCCGACATGCGCCCGAAGCAATCGATGCTCTGGAGGCCGGATATAACCAGCTGGCTGATCCCGCATCGCCGCATTACCAGGCGATCCAACATTACATCGATCTCGACAAACTCCTGAAGCAGGAGAATTTCGGTCAGCAAATCCAGCGGCTCGGCATGTACCTGTCCACTCAGAGCTGGAGCCTGTTGAGCTATGGCCTGATCACCGTGGTGCAGATCATGTTGGTGCTGTTCACCACGTTCTATATGTTGCGTGACAGCGGGACGCTGATCGGTGGGGTTCGGGCACTGTTGCCAATAGCCCCGGAGCAGGCGGACAACATGATCGGGAAGGTGCGCACGATCATCTCGGCGAGTCTGAAAGGGACGATGCTAATCGCATTCATCCAGGGCACCATCGGCGGGATTGCGTTCTGGATTCTGGGTTTGCCCGCGGCGATCCTCTGGGGGCTGGTGATGATCCTGGCATCGCTGATCCCCGTCGTAGGGTCGTCGATCATCTGGGTCCCGGCCGTCCTGTATCTGCTGAGCGCTGGTTCGCTGGGCAAGGCGCTGGCACTGGTCATCTGCGGCATCTTCATTGGTCTGGTTGACAACCTGTTGCGCCCATCGCTCGTGGGGTCCAAGACGCGCATGCACGAATTGACGGTGTTTTTTGCGGTGCTGGGCGGGATACAACTCTTTGGACCCGTGGGCTTGGTGGCCGGACCGATCTTTGTGGGCGTGGCGGCCGGGCTGATCCAGATCTTCTTTGAGACAGCGAAAGACACTGATCCAGCCGGCACAGGGATATGAGTTGTGTTCGCAGACAGAGCCTGACATGAGCACGGAGCACGCCGATCTGCAGCGGTTTCTCGCGATCAATCGCGCGAGTTGGGACAAGATCGCTGCCCAGTACAAAGGCCGGACGGCCCTCCCGCTCTACGGGCCGCTGGCGCCGGCGGAGGATGAACTCCAGTTACTGGGCGATGTGCAGGGGCTGAGGGTGATCGAAATCGGCTGTGGCAGCGGACACTCGCTGGCGTATTTGCACGCCTGCGGGGCGGCCGAGCTATGGGGCCTGGATCTATCGTCCGAACAGATCCGCACGGCCGGCGAGACGGCGAAAGAACATGGGTTTTCGCCGCGGCTATTCTGCTGCCCGATGGAGGCGAATCCCGGCATACCGGCGGGGTATTTCGACCTGGCGGTGTCGATCTATGCTTTGGGGTGGTCAGTCGATCTGCGGGCGACGCTCGGACACATCATGCGCTATCTCCGTCCGGGCGGGCGCCTGGTATTCAGTTGGGAACACCCGGTCTATAGCTGTCTGAAGACAACCCCGCAGCAGATCGTCCTGGACCGGTCCTATAGCGATGAGGGCCCCATCGAGAAGCTCTCGTGGAAGGGCGAACCGATTGTCATGCACGCCAGGAAGGTAAGCACCTTCCTCAATGCGCTGATCGAAACAGGATTTGGGATCGAAAAAGTTATCGAAGGCGACCTGCGCGAACAGAAGACTGGGGAAGCGGATTTTCCGCATCGGTGGTATTCGAAGCGGCGGGCACGAATGATGCCGACGACTCTGATTGTCAAAGCACGAAAGCCTTAGTATATACTAACATCGTCTGATTCTGCTTGCCGGAGCGGCCGGTTGTGCTAATCTCCATAACTTCAGTGCGCATCTCCTGATGCGCTGGGCATGGGTTGAGGTGAAGAACAATATAGATTGGAATTGCGATGGAGCAGACACAGACATGCCAACCGTCGGGCAGTGCAACCCGGTTTAACCCCGAAAGTGCGCCGGACTATGTACCGTTGAAACAGCTTCGTGCGTTACAGTTGCACCGTCTGCAGGCGATCGTCGGCCGGGCCTATGAACGCGTTGAGCTTTACCGGAAGCGACTGGATGCGCTGGGCCTTAAGCCGCAGGATCTGCGGAAGCTCGCCGATATCGCGAAACTGCCGTTCACCGTGAAAACCGACCTGCGCGATACTTATCCGTACGGCATGTTCGCCTCGCCCCTGGAAGAAATCGTTCGTCTTCACGCTTCCAGTGGCACTACCGGCAAGCCGATTGTGGTGGCGTACACGAAGGTAGATCTGGATGTCTGGTCGAGCGTGATGATGCGCACCCTTTCCGCCTGCGGGCTGCATCGCGGCGACATTATCCAGAACGCCTACGGATATGGCCTGTTCACCGGCGGCCTGGGGGCCCACTATGGCGCCGAGGCGCTGGGGGCAACGGTCATCCCGATCTCCGGCGGCAATACGGACCGGCAGATCATGGTGCTGAAAGACTTCGGCGTTACCGCCATCTGCTGCACGCCCAGCTACTTCGTCCACCTCGTGGAGAAGGCGCTGGAGATGGGCGTGAATATGAAAACGCTGCCGCTACGTGCGGGGATCTTTGGCGCTGAGCCCTGGACCGAGGCGATGCGGCGGTACGTGCAGGAGCACACGAACATCAAGGCGTATGACATCTACGGCCTGTCGGAGATCATCGGCCCGGGTGTGGCGAGCGAGTGCGAATGCCAGGCCGGCCTGCACATCTTCGAAGACCACT
Organism: uncultured Phycisphaerales bacterium; assembly: GCA_903871935.1. Classification (GTDB taxonomy): domain Bacteria; phylum Planctomycetota; class Phycisphaerae; order Tepidisphaerales; family Tepidisphaeraceae; genus CAIQIQ01. The sequence goes on along the minus strand of CAIQIQ010000095.1, from coordinate 65,802 downwards.
TCTACCCCGAGATTATCGATCCGCAAAGCGGGGCTGTGTTGCCCGATGGTCAGGAAGGTGAACTGGTCCTCACGACGCTCTCGAAGCAGGCGATGCCGATGCTGCGCTACCGCACCCGCGACATCACCAGCCTCGATACCGAGGCCTGCGCCTGCGGCCGAACGATCCGCCGGATCAAGCGCATTGCCCGGCGCAGCGATGACATGTTCATCATTCGTGGCGTGAATGTCTTCCCCTCGCAGGTGGAGACAGCGCTGATGAACGTCGAGGGCACGGTGCCGCACTATCAGATCGTGCTCACCCGCGAGCAGGGCCTGGACAAGATGGAAGTTCGCGTGGAGGTCACGCCCGAACTCTTCAGCGACAAAGTCGGCGCCATGGAGACGCTGGCGAAGAAAATCGGCCATTCGATATTCAACATCACCGGCATTCACGTACAGGTCACGCTGGTCGAGCCGCGGAGCATTCCGCGATCTGAAGGAAAAGCCAAGCGCGTATTGGACCAACGAAAGATGTAGCTATTGCAGGAAGGGAAGAGAGATGAAACTGAAACAATTGTCTGTGTTCCTTGAGAACCGTCCGGGCCAGGTGAAGGTTCCGTGCAAGGCGCTGGCCGATGCCGGGGTCAACATCTTGGCGATGTCGTTGGCCGATACCGAGCAATTCGGAATCCTCCGCTTCATCGTGAAGGACCCGGCCAAGGCCCGCGATGTGCTCGCCAAGGCTGGCTGCGTTGTGAAGGAAACCGAAGTCCTGGCGGTTGAGGTGGATGACAGGCCAGGCGGCCTCCTGCGCCTGCTGGAAGTTTTTGAGAAGGCGAATATGACGATCGAGTACATGTACGCCTTCAACGCCAACCGGCCGGGCGGCAAAGCGGCGCTGGCGTTCCGCTTTGATGATCCAGAGATCGCCGTGAAGGCGCTGCAGGGGGCTGGGATCAACGCCATCGCGCCTATCGAACTGTAAGAACGAAACCACAGATGGACACCGATGCACACAGCTGAGCATCCGTGTTCATCTGTGTGCATCTGTGGTGACAACTATGTCTGCCAAAATCGAAAACCGGATATGGGACAAGGACGAGACCCTCTGCCGCGCTGACCTGGAGAGGTTACAGGTACAGCGCCTGCGCGAGACAGTGCAGCGCGTGGCGCAGGTGCCGTTCTACAAGCAGAAGTTCGCGGAGACGGGCATTACTCCCGACTCGATCAAGTCGGCCGCTGATGTCCGCAAGCTGCCGTTCACGACCAAGGCGGACCTGCGCGAGCATTACCCATGGGGTTTCCTTGCCTGCGACCCCAAACAGGTCAAGCGGATTCACGGCTCCTCCGGCACTACCGGCAAGCCGACTTTCGTCGCCTATACGAAGAATGATCGCGACATGTGGGCCAATCTCTGCGCCCGCTTTCTCGTCTCCGGCGGTCTGCGCGAGGACCATCTCTGCCACATGGCGTTCAGTTACGGCCTGTTCACCGGCGGGTTTGGCCTGCACTATGGCATCGAGAAAGTCGGCGCCGCGATCTGCCCGGCCGCCGGCGGCAATACGCCTCGCCATATTCTGCTTATCCAGGACCTGAAGCCCGACGTGCTGATCGGCACTCCCAGCTATGCCCTGCACATCGCCGAAGTTGCCCGCCAGCAGGGCGTTGATCCGCGCTCCATGTCGCTTCGCTTTGGCCATTTCGGCGGCGAGCCATGGACCGAAGAGATGCGCACGAAGATCGAAGCCGACTTCGACATGCACGCCTTCAACAACTACGGCTTGTCCGAAGTGATCGGCCCGGGTGTCTCCGGCGACTGCATCTTCCGCACCGGCATGCATATCCAGGAAGACCACTTCCTCGTCGAGTGCATCAACCCCAACACGCTGGAGCCGGTGCTCGACGGCCAGCGCGGCGAACTGGTTTTCACTGCCCTGACGAAAGAAGCTTTCCCGCTTCTTCGCTACCGCACGCGTGATATCGCCGTGCTCGACCACGGCAAGTGCGAGTGTGGAAGAACCACCTGCCGGATGAGCCGCGTGATCGGCCGGTCGGATGACATGCTGATTATCCGCGGTGTCAACGTCTTCCCCTCGCAGGTTGAAGAAGCCTTACTGCGCGTCGACGGCGTCGCCCCGCATTACCTGATCGAGGTCTCCCGGCCGGGCACGATGGACGAGATCGTCGTCAAGGTCGAGATCAGCCCGCAGGCCTTCTCCGACAAGATGCGGCAGATGCAGGAACTGAAGCGCAGGATCGACCACGAGATCCATTCCATCACCGGCATCCGCATGGGGATCGAGTTGGTGGAGCCGCAGACGATCGAGCGCTCGATGGGCAAGGCCGTGCGTGTCGTCGACCACCGCAAGACGCAGGCGGGCCTGTCGATGCCAAAACCATAGACTTCTTACTTGTCGTTGATCGGCAGATAATAGCCCTTCCATACTCCGCCGCCGAACGTGGTGACGTAGATCGTCTTGTGGTCGGCCGGGTCGAACGTCACGTTCTGCGCGCCGATGAATGGGAACTTGTCGAACGGTGTGAACGTTTTGCCGGCGTCGGTGCTCACCCACATTCCGTGACCTTCCGATCCGAAGTAGACAATGTTCGAATCGTCGGGATGTATCGCCGTCATCATGCCATGGGAATAGCTGGGATTATTATGCTTCGCCAGCATCTGATCGGTCAGCACGTGACTCCAACTTTTGCCGCCGTCGGTCGTCTGATACATGCCTCCCTGATCGGTTTGCTTGTAGATGTCCTTGTTGTGGCCGGGAATGGTCGCGGCGGTGATGTAGATGAGGTTCTCATCCTTGGCACCAACGGCGAACTGCGTCGGGTATGCCAGGATCAGCTCGCCCATGACGCTCTGCCAGCTCTGCCCGCCGTTCGTGCTCTTCCACAAGCCGCCCGGTACCTCAAAGCGGCCCTTGTCGTCCCGGAAGCCGGTAATCAGCGCATAAAGATTCCCGGTCACGGGATGCTGATACAACTGCATGACGTGCAGGTTACCCTTGTTGCCTAGTCCCCCTGATGCACTGGCGAATGTGCGTCCGCTGTCGGTGCTCTTGTAGACGCCGCCTTCGTAGAAGGCGACGTAGAAGGTAAGAGCATCTCGCGTGGAGTTCTTATCGATCAGGATGTCCGTGCAGGGCAGCAGCGGCATCTCCATATTCAGCACGCGCCAATTCTCGCCAAAATCGTCGCTTACGATGACGCCACCGGTGCCGGTCGGCTGCCTGTTGGCATCAACGTGCGTCCAGTGAGGAATATCGTGCCGATAGCTCGTCGCGGCATAGATCCGCCCGGCGCGGAACGGATCAAACGCGATGTTATAAAACGTGTTTGACCAGTGCTCCGGGCAACCCTTGGCGGCCGAGATCCAACTCCTGCCCGCGTCGACGCTGCGGGCAAAGCCGATGTCGGTGTAGCAGATATAGTGCCGGTTCGGATCGAACGGGTCGAACTTGTAGTGCCAGTTCGTCGTCACCTCCAGCCCGATCGACTCATACCGATCCGGGTCACGGGCGATCTGCCTGTCGACGGACTGCTTCCAGATCTTTCCACCATCCAGGCTGCGATAAAAGTCAGCCCAACTGGTCACCATCACATCATCGGCATTATGTGGGTTCACCGCCAGGCCGTGCGCCACGATCCGCAGATCCCATGCCCAAGCCTCGTGGATGAACATCCATGACCGGATCACGTTCACATCCGGCCCATCAGGCCGGAACAGATCCTGCCAGCTCTTGCCGCCATCGTGGGTGCCCCAGACCTTGCAGTCAACCCGTCCCTGCTGACACGAGTAGACGATGTCGCTCTGGCCCGGCGCGATCGCGAGTTGCTGCTGCTGTTGCCAGCTCTGGCATACGTTCCAACTCGTGCCGCCGTCCCGCGAGACCACCGTGCCGACCTGCCCCACAATTGCGTACAGTGTAATTGCCGCCTCGCTTGGCTTCCGCCCGCCGACCAGAGCGTTGATCGGGCCCGATTCTGTCTGCGGCAGCGCGATCGTCGTCCAGGTCTTGCCACCGTCGGCGCTGTGATAGATCGTTCCGCGCTGCGGCGAGTTCACCGCCGCATAAACGTCCTGGCCAATCGAGAACAGTCCGCGAACACCCCCTGCGGTAACCTTCTGCCAGGTGGTGCCACCGTGCACGCTGACGAAGAGGCCTTCACTATTGCCCATCGACACGACAGGCTCCTCGCCCGCGCCCTCCGCCGCAGCCAGCCATTGTGGAGAGTCCGTCCAGCCACCAGGCTTGCCAAAGGCCGACCAGGTCACTCCCTCATCGTGGCTGACCGCGATCGTCTGCCCATCCTTCACCCAATACATTGCCTTCTTCGTGAAAGCAGGCTGGCAGTGATGGGCGCTGTGAATCTGGAGGTGGCTTAACATGTTCCACCGTTGCCCGCCGTCGGTGCTGCGGTAGACGCCGGACATGTCTGAGGTGATGAACATGACGTTCGGATTGTTCGGGGAAACAACCGGCATGAAGATGCCGCCCCCGCCACCCAGACCCAGCACCTTGAACTCGCCGCTCGGTTGCTCAGCAGCAACCATGACCGCACAGAACATCAGTGTTGCAGCCAGCAATAAAGATCTGATTCCGCTCATGTCGCATCCGTTGGTTGAGGCTGTAAGTGGTCGGCGTAGCGGCAGCTCGCCTGCCGGCACGCGAAGAATCGTATCCGGTTTGGTGTCGGCGCCAAAGTCTGGGCAGTCCCCAAGACCATCGCAAGGCGGCGAAGCAGGGGGCATGTCGAGTCGGCGCACGGCCTAAGGATCTTCATTCTGCAGCACACGTTAGCGGTTGCCCGACATGGCCAATCCAGTAGCATGCTCTCCCGATGCGCAAGATCGATTGCAAGTGGATCAAGACATGGGCAATGGCGGCCGCGCTCCTGGCTGTCGTGCTCATCCCTGCAATCGTTCTGGCCCGCGCTGGCGGCGGTGAAGGCTACGGTGGCGGAGGAGGATCCGGCGGCGGTGGTGGTGGCGGCGATGGCGACGCATCCTTTCTGATCTACCTGCTGTTTCAACTCGTCTTCAACTACCCGATCATCGGCATACCCCTGCTCATCCTCGTGATCATCGCCGTCGTGATGGGCAAACGACAAGGTGTGAGCGTCTACCAGAACTCGGTCATTGTGCGCGGCTCTCCCTTGGCGGCGGCCGCTGGGGTCCAACCCGGTCTCGATGCCCTGCTCAGCGATGATGGCCAGTTCAACAAAGACCAGTTTCTCAACCGTGTCCGCAAGGCATTTCTTGCCACGCAGGATGCCTGGGCAAAACAGGACCTCACCCCCGTTCGCCCATTCCTCTCGGATGGTGTCTACGAGCGGTTCAACATCCAATTCGCCGAACAGAAGATGCTCGGCTACCGCAATGAGATGGCGAACGTTCGCGTGATCAGTGTCGATCCCGTCCACGCTGACGTCGATGACTCCTACCAGACCCTCTCCGTGCGCATCGCCGCATCCGCCCAAGACTCTGTGGTGTCACTGAAGGATGGTCGGCGCATCGCCGGCGGCACAGATAGTCTCTTCGCCGAAATCTGGACATTCCTGCGTCGTCGCGGGGTTCAGTCAAAGCTCAACGCCGCCGGACTGATCGAAGGCCACTGTCCAAACTGCGGCGCTGCCATCGAGATGAACCAGCACGCCCGCTGCCAGCAGTGCGGCTCTCTCCTGCGAAGCGGCCAATACGATTGGGTGCTTACCGAGATCACCCAGGAGTGTGAATGGGCCAGCGTGGGCCATCCGGTGCCCGGTGCCCAGGCTCTTCATCAGCGCGACCCCGCCTTCACGCTTGCGGCTCTGGATGATACGGCCAGTGTGCTCTTCTGGCGTCTGATGGCCGCACGTCGCCTGGGCAAGAGTGACCCCATCCGCAAGATGGCAACCGATCAATTCTGTCAGGATCTGCTCGCATCGTGGGTTGATGACCAGCGCATCTTCTATACGCAGTGTGCCGTCGGTTCCGTGCGTACCATGGGCATCTACCAGGTTGACGGCTGGGACCGTGCAACCATCCAGGTCATGTGGTCTGGCCAGCGCTGGAGCATCGACAACACCGGCCAGACGAAGTGCCTCGAACCCGTCGGCGCTTCGCGCCTGCTCTTTGTCCTGGGTCGCCAGTCCAGTTCTGTTAGCAATGCGGACCTGGCCATCTCGTCTGCCCACTGCCCCAATTGCGGCGCTCCCCAGCAGGAAACCACCGCGAACGCCTGCGAATCCTGTGGCACCGTACTCAATGATGGCAGGACCTCCTGGGTGCTTCTGGAAGCGGAATCCGCCGCCACCACCGCCGGCCAGCGCATTCTCGAGGAATTGAACAGCGCCGCCCGCGCCCAGGATACCTCCTCGGTTTCAGCCGTGTCGGCCTCTGCCTCGCCTCCCGGCAACGCCAGCACCCTTGCCTGGATCGTGCTGATGGCCTGCACGGATGGCCAGATCGCTCCCGAAGAGCAGGAGATGCTCCGCGCGGCCGCGGACAAGTGGGGCATCGCCCCACAACGCCTTGACGCGATGATCCAGTCCGCCCTGACCGGCCACCTCGAGCCACCCCAGCCCCGCGACGCTGATGAGGCCCGCAGTTGGCTCCAGGCCATGGTGCGGATGTCGCTTGCCGACGGCAAGATCACCACCCAGGAATACCGACTGCTGCAGTTGGCCGGTGAGCAATGCGGCATGGTCGCCTTCGACCTGAAGGCCATGATCAGCCGCACCCGCGCTGACCTCTACGCTGAATCCCGCGCTGCCCTGCGAAACGCGAAGCGCAGCTCAGGATAAGTATGACCGAACCAAACTGCCGCACCAGTTGTTGGACCTCTGCAAGTTCCTGAATGTTGCCCCTACATGGTTGTGAACAATGAAGCCGACCCGGGCGACGTGATATTAAAACCACAGAGTCGTAGAGCGGACGCCGATGAGCAAACGTGGTGCAGTCGTCTTCGACTGCGTCTTCGGGTCCCGGGCTGATGCGCGCAAGACGCCATGGCGAGGCCGGATCTTTCTTGCCCTCGCACGTCCGTCACTTCCTGACGCCTCAGTGCCCCCGCCTATGCAGTCGAAGCCAGCCGTGACTCTCTGTTTGTGCACTCTTTATCATTCCCCTCGCGTCTGAATACCGGCTTGAGCCAGAAACAGGACACAGATCATCCGTGTCCATCTGTGTTCATCTGTGGTTAAGAACTCCTCGGCTACGGCCATTTCTTCCCGAGATCCCTACCACCCCGCATCGGCATGATGTATAGAGAGAGGCGGTTCGCACATGGCCGGATTACCAGGCATCAACTACGACTCATCCCGTAAGCCTCGTACGTTCAAGCGTACATTGGTTGGGTGGGGCGCAATTGTCTGCATTGCCGCGCTCTTGATCTCGATTCTCATTCCATTTTTGCGTCGAGCCCGCGAGGTACCGGGGTCTTTTATACCTTGTTCATCCAACCTCCGGCAGATCGGACAAGCGATTCAACTCTATGCCGTGGATAACCAGGGCCAGTATCCTCCTGACTTTCCAACCGTCCTGCGAACGCAGCAAATTGGCGCAGAGGTATTCATCTGCCGCAGTAGCTCGGACGAGCGGGCCAAGGGCGACTCTCCCCAGCAGCTAGCTGACCAACTGCTCAATGGCCACTGCTCCTACATCTACGTTGGCCGGAATTTCACAACTAAGACCAACCCGCAATGTGTTGTGGCATTCGAAGATCCCGCTAATCACGGTCTGGAGGGTTCCAATGTGCTCTTTGCTGATGGGCATGTGAAGTTCATGATGTTGTTTGACGTCGCATCCTTCATCTCTGCGTTGGAGCAAGGCTACAACCCGCCGCGCCAGATTGCCCAGAGCGTCCAGCAAGCCAAGGCCATTTACCAGCGCGACTGGGTCCCCAAGCTCCAATCCATCAAGTCCGGCCAATGGTCCGCATCTCTCCCCACAACCCGCCCGGCCACACAGAATACAAAGTAGACCACTGCCCATGCGCGCACAGGCGCGCACCGCGACTTACAGCAATCTTTTCAGATTCTTCGACCCCGACCCCCAAAAACCAATGGAAAACCGAAGATCCGCCCTCCAAGTGGTGCGCTTTGCGCGCAAAAAGCGCGACACCTCCTGTATAGGTAGAGGCCATTGCGCGCCCATTGTTCTTTCGCAACTGAATACCCAGAACTCCTACCGGACAAGTAGGAATCGCCACCCGAACCTGAACACCGATCTTGAGCATCTTTGCATATCGGTGATCCGGGTCACTGACGAGATGGGACTGCGCGCGCTAACCTGAGCATCTTCCTACGAATGGCGAGCAGCGCAACATATCGCCCGCGACTTTGCGCGCTAACTTGAGCGCCTTCGCCATGTGGTTCCCTCGTCATATTTCATCCTTCCGCCATCCTTCGGGAGTTATCCACAACCACCCCGAACCTGCGCACCTCCTCCCCGATTCCACCGTAACTCCCTGCCACCACAGGACCTACCGATATGGAGATACCCCTGCCGATAACCTGCGCACCTGCTACTTATCCACAATCACCCTTCGCGCTCTCCGCGTCCCCGTCTCCCTGTCTCCCACTCACCCCCTCTCCCACTCCCGCCCTCTCCGCATCTGCCCCCGACCCCCTGTAGACGTCTCCTCACCGGCCTCGTATCCTCGCCCAACGCATGAAGATCGCTTTGGTGATTCTGAACGCTGAGCCGCAACGAGGTGGCGCCGAACGGTATACACAGGACCTTGCCGGTGCCCTGGTCGCACGCGGCCACGATGTCTACCTGCTGGCCAGCCGCTTCGCCCGCAGTGTCGAGCCCGCCAGGCAGGTCCACCTGGAAGGGGCGGCCGGCAGTCGCATCGCCCGCTATCGTGCATTCACCACCTCGGTCGCCAGGCATCTGCAGAACCGCCCCTATGACATTGTCCATGCGATGCTCCCGGTGCCCGGCTGTGATCTGTATCACCCCCATGCCGGTATTGAGGCGGAGAACCTGGAAAATGGCCATCTTCGCCATGGCGGCCATGTGCACCAGGTGATCTCCAAGCTGTCGAATCAACTGAACCGCAAGCGTCGGCTCTATGCTCGGATGGAACGGAAGATGCTGCAGCAGGGCAGTGCCGTCCTGTGCCTTTCCAATGCTATGCGGCAGATTGCCCAGCACCACTATGAGCTTGCCAATGGGCAGTCGCACGTGCTGGCCAACGGCGTGGACCTGGACCGTTACAATCCGGCAGGGCGCGGCAAATCCCGGATCCAGATACGCCGGCAGCACAACATCGGCGCCACTGATGTCGTGGCCCTGCTGATGAGCAATAACTTTCGCCTCAAAGGCCTGCGGCAGGCGATCCAGGTATTGCATCAGCTCGCAGCGGCCGGGCGCGCCAGCGCCAAGCTCATGGTCGTCGGCCGCGAGCCGGTTGACCAATACCAAAATCTCGCTCAGCGGCTGGGTGTGGCGGACCGGGTGATCTTTGCGGGCTCGACAAATGATGCACCTGCCATGTACGCGGCGGCCGACCTGTTCGTGCTGCCCACGGCGTACGATTCATGCAGCCTCGTGGTGCTGGAAGCTATGGCGATGGGCCTGCCGGTGATCACCACGCGCCAAAATGGCGCCGCCGAGGCCATGCACGATGGCGTCCATGGATTTGTGATCGATACCCAGGCCGACCTGCAAGGCCTGCACGAGGCCTGGGACGCACTACTGAACGATGCTTTGCGTACTAAGATGCATGCGGCGGCTCTTGGCTTGCGACCTGAGCTGTCCAGAGAACGTCACGTAGATCGCCTGCTGGAGATCTACCAGATGGTGATCGCGAGAAAAGGAACGACTAGCCGATGATCGATATCAGCGTACTCTACGGCGGGCTTGAGACCCCCAGCACACCGCACCGCTATGGCCGGAAGATCACACAGATCACGCCGCCTGAGCATCAGCGCATGGCGGTCGCCGGCAGTGCCAAAGCGCGCCGTCCGATCGTCGTCTGGAATCTCACCCGCACCTGCAACCTGAAGTGCGCCCACTGCTATACCGATTCAGAAGCGAAGAAGTATGGCGGCGAACTGACCACGGCAGAGTGCAAGGCGGTCCTGGATGATCTGGCCGACTTCAAAGTGCCGGCCGTGCTTTTCTCGGGCGGCGAGCCGCTGGTTCGCGAGGACCTCTTTGAACTGGCGGAGTATGCCCGCTCAAGATCATTACATGTCGTGATCTCAACTAATGGGACGCTGATAACTCCGGAGATCGCCCGCAGGTTTGTCGAGATCAAGTTCGCCTATATCGGCATCAGCCTCGATAGCGCGATTCCCGCTGTGCACGACAAGTTCCGCGGCATGGAAGGGGCATTTGAGCGAACGATGCGCGGCTTCCGCGACTGCGTCGATGCCGGACAAAAGGTGGGATTGAGGCTGACGTTGACGCGGCACACGGCCGACAATCTCGATCAGCTCTTTGACCTGATCGACCGCGAGGATATCAACCGTGCATGCTTCTATCACCTGTGCCCCTCGGGCCGGGGCAAGAGCCTCGACGCCCTGGAGCCAGAACAGGCCCGCCGGGCAGTGGACACGATCATTACCCGCACCCAAGGGCTGCTCGACAAGGGCAAGCGCGTTGAAATCCTCACCGTCGACAACCATTGTGATGGCCCGTACCTCTATCTGCGCATGCTGCGCGAGAATAATCCGCGGGCCCAGCAAGTGCTGGAGATGCTCGGGTGGAATGGCGGCGGCCGGTATTCCTCCGGCGTTGGCATCTCCAACATCGACTTCAACGGCAACGTGCATTCCGACCAGTTTTCCATGTACCGCACGTTCGGCAATGTACGGCAGCGGAAGTTCTCGGAAATCTGGCAGGATACCAGCGACCCGATCATGGCGGGGCTCAAAGACCGACTCGATCTGCTCAAAGGGCGCTGCGGCACCTGTCGGTTCAAGAATGTCTGTGCTGGCGGTTTGCGTGCTCGGGCGGAGATCACCACGGGCGACCCGTGGGCCGCGGATCCAGGCTGTTACCTGACCGATGCGGAGATCACTGGCGAGCCCGTGCTGCCAGCCCTGGCGAATGTCGGCAGCGCGACTGCCGAGCGCCTGTAGCCGCGAGGCGATAGGATGCGTGACAGGATTACTGTGGCGGCTCGGCATCCACGAGCATGAACTTCAGTTCCGCTTCTGCGGCCAGCCGGTCCTGTACGTATGCCTTGCAGCGCACATGCGCTGTGCGCTGCTTGGAGCGTACGCAGATCGCTTCGATCAGAAGCTGGTCGCCGGGTACCACCGGAAGTCGCCACTTCGCCTTGTCCATGGAAAGTAGAACCGGAAGCCGGCCGGTGTTGTCGAGTTTCTGCGAGAGCAGCAGTCCGCCCAGTTGCGCCATGGCCTCGACGATCATCACGCCCGGCATGATCGGCGTTCCGGGGTAGTGGCCCTGGAAGAAGATATCGTTGTTGGTGACGTTCTTGATGCCAATGGCCTTGTGCTCGCCCTGGATTTCCAGAACGCGGTCGACCATCAACATCGGATAGCGGTGCGGCAGAATGCGTTGGATCTTCCGGATGTCCATCACCGCGTCGCGATGCAGCAGCAACTGCCGGTCTTCAACGGTGCCCTGCTCCAGCAGACGGCGCACCAACATATGGTTCAAATGATGGCCCGATCGATGGGCCACGATCCGGCCGCGGATCGGCCGGCCGGCCAGGTAGATATCGCCCAGCAGATCCAGTGTCTTGTGCCGGGCGCATTCATCGGTGAATCGGTAACGGTTCTCAATCGGCCCGCGCTCCGAGAGCACCAGCAGGTCGTTGGGCGTCAGGTGCAGGCCCATGCCGCGGGCACGCAGGTCGTGTGCCTCATGCTCAAATACAAACGTCCTGGCCGGAGCGATATCCTCGGCGAAACTGTCCACGCCAAGGTGGAATGCGAAGATCTGGTGACCAACCGGCAGTGCTGCCTCAAAATCGTAGATCACCTCAAGGTGGTCCAACGGTCCGGGAAGCGCAGCAATCGAGGCTTTGCCGTCAGTGAGGTGAATCGGTTTGCGAATCACCAGCGGGTCGATGGGCACGTTCTGCTCGACGATGCCGGCGCTCTCGATGGCATCCACGAAGATCTGCGATGAGCCATCGCCCATGGGTATCTCGCCGGTAGCGCCCCCGCGGACGGTTACCGTGGCGTTACTGATGCCCATGCCGTTGAGGGCGGCCATGATGTGCTCGATGGTCTCAACGCACATTGTGCCGTTATGCAGACAGGTGCGGCGCGGCCGCTTGAGCACGTTCTGCACGAGAGCGGGAATGGCAGCGCGACGGCCATCCTGTTCGCGGATGAACGTGATCCCGCTGTTGGCATCGGCTGGCTCAAGGATCAACTCGGCGATTTCCCCGGTAAAGAGCCCGGGGCCGCGAAGTTTGGCCTCTTTGCCTATGGTCTTCTGGTGCTCAAGAATCACGTTAGCAAACCCAAATAGCGTCGGATCAGACACTTACAGTGCGCCCGGTATGCGCGGGTTTTGATTATAGACGATGCAGCAGGTGCTGCAATGGCGATTGGGTCATAGTGAGTGTTCTGGTGCACGATGCTCAGGGCGCTGTACACTACCCGCAACAGAAGGTGAAGCATGAGCATAGTTGATGATGCGGAACGGATCTTCCTCAATGGTGGCAACTGCTCGCAGGCGGTGTTTGCGTCGCTTGCCGCGAAAGTGGGCCTGAATCAACAGGATGCGATGCGAATCGGGTGCGGCTTTGGGGGCGGCATGCGCATGGCGGAAACCTGTGGTGCCGTCACCGGCGCGATCATGGCGATGGGGGCGCGCTATGGGAACCCTGACCTCGCGAACCTGGATGGGAAACAGCTGACCTATGCGAAGGTGCAGGAGTTCCTGACGCAGTTCCGCAACGCCCACGGGACAACGTGCTGCCGGGAACTGCTTGGTGTCGACGTGACTACGCCCGAGGGATTCAAACAGGCCAGCGAGGGTGGCGCGCAGTGTATGTTCAAGACGAAGTGCCCCAAGTTCGTACGCACCGCGGCGGAGATTGCCGAGTCGTTGGTGTGAGCGGCATGGCGTGACGTTGATGCGCAGCGACCATCCGGGTCAGCTTCCTGGCCAGGTGGTCTCTCTCCCGGATGGATGAAGATGTCTGCAGCGATACGGGCAGCCGATCCGTGGATCGGCCGCCCGCTGGCATTGGTCGAGTTGGCAGGATGGTTACTTCAGCTCATCCAGTATGCCCACTTGCGGCTGGTCGCCGACGATCGGCTTGGCGTACTGAAGGTACTTTTCGCTGATGTCGCAGCCGTCCACGATCCAGTCGGCCGGGAGATCCTTGGTCTCGCGGGCGACGTTGGCGATCGGTGTAATGGCGTAGTTGATTTCGTAGTCCTGGCCAGGCACGCGGTACATGTAGACGGAAGAGCCTTCCGTGCCGGCTTTGGCGGAGTACTTAACGGCTCGCTTGCCGACTTCGCGGGCTTCGGCCGCGTCGATCTTGCTGATGTAGCCGGGGAAGCTGCGTTGCAGGTAGCCGAGGGTGTCGGCTCGGACGCGGAGCTTCTTGCCGCCGGGGTTGGGCAACTTCTGCGTGATGAGCTGGGATATGCAGTCGCCCAGGGCGCCAGAGCCGGAGAGTTGAATGTTACCGTGGCTGTCGTGCTCGATGTTCTGAGCAGCCTTTTCAGCCCATGTGATGTAATGGCCCTTGGCGTTCTTCTCAGGCAGGCTGATGCCTTCGGAGGCGGCGATGATGCAGCGTCCGAGTTTCGAGTAGACGCGATCGACGTCGGCCAGGAGCTTCTCTTCGGTGACCGGAACTTCGGGTACGTAGACGAGATGCGGACCGTCGTTCTCGTACTTGCGGGCCAGGACTGACGCGGCGGTAAGCCAGCCGGCGTGGCGACCCATTACCACGTTGATCTTGATGCCCGGGAGCGAGCGGTTGTCGTAGTTGTCGCCAATGAAAGCGCTGGAGACGAACTTGGCGGCCGAGCCGTAGCCGGGTGTGTGGTCGTGCACGCGCAGGTCGTTGTCGATGGTCTTGGGGATGTGATAGGCGCGCAGCTCATACCCATCGTCCTTGGCCATGTCATTGACGATGCGAGCGGTATCTGCCGAGTCGTTTCCGCCGATGTAGAAGAAGTAGCGGACGTTATTCTTCTTGAAGTTCTCAAGGATCTTCTTGCAGTAGTCGGCATCGGGCTTGTCACGTGTGGAGCCCAAGGCCGAGGAGGGGGTCAGAGCGATGCGTTCGAGAAGTTCCTTCGGGGCGGCCTTGAGCTTGTAGTACTGATCATTGACGATGCCGCGGACGCCGTGCCTGGCGCCCAGGAGTTCCTGGATGTGGCCGGCCTTCTGGGCCTCGAGGATCACACCGACGAGCGACTGATTGATGACGGCGGTCGGGCCACCAGACTGACCCACAACCGCATTTCCGACGAGTTTTGCTGCCATAATTGTTTCTTTGTCCTTCTCAGGTGGAACCTTCCACCGATTGGCGGCGATAATATGGGTTTGGGGCGTGCATGCAAGATGCAGGTTCTGTACAGCCGCGGTTGTGTTGAGCAAGACTGCGCGCGGTACGATGGTGTAAGTTGAGCAACAGCCGGTCGGCCGCGAGACTATAGAACCGAAAGGATCTGTCATGAAGATAAACATGTGGTGCACGGGAATGTGGACGGGTTTCTGCGTGGTTCTTCTGGCTTGCTCGTCCGCCAGGGCCGAAGAGAAGGTTCTTTTCGATTTTGAAAACGAAGCCGACGCAAAGGCGTGGGCCAACGTTGATATCTATGCCCTGCGCGAAGCGGAGACCAAGGCGGGCATTGCCGCCGTAGCGAAGGCAGCGAGCAACCCCGCGACCGTGCCGGTCTACAGACCGCAGACGCCGCCGCCCGCCGCAGAACCCGAGGTGAAGCTTCATTTAACGTCTGATGGTGCTACCAGCGGCAAACAGGCGATGAAACTCACCTTCGCGGGCGGGCGGATGCCGACTATCTCCACCACATCGCCGCTGGATGATTGGCGGGGGTACAAGGGGTTTGCCGCGGATGTGACGGCCGGTCGGACTTGCATCGTGGTCTTTCGCGCCATGGCCAAGACCAGCAAATACGGTGTCAGCTATAACGACGGTGTCTCGCGCTGGGAATTCGCCGCTCGCCTGGAGGCGGGGAAGAACCATGTGATCGCCCCCAGGCCCGAGTATGCGGCCACGCTCTGGAATGGCGTCCATACGGTGCAGATCTACATGTACAACCCGCGCGAAGGCGAGACCATCACAGTGGACAACATCTGCCTCTTGACTGAGAAACCCAAGGCGACATCGCCATTCAATGACGCTCTGCCCGTGCCTGCCGGCAAGTACAAAGCGCTGGGCACAGACCTGGAGGTGAAGGATGTCAATGAACTGGCGGAAAAACTCAAGGGCCAGTGGATCAAGCCGGAGGACAAGACGGTCGAACAGGTCGAGGCCGGTATCCAGGCCGACTATGAGAAGATCAAGAAGGACCACCCCAAGGCTGTGTTGGTGATGCTCCGCGATGGGCAAGAAGGTTACGATCTGGCGAATCCCGACAAGGTGTTTGCCGGATGGGAGGATGCCGGAACGCCCTCGCATCTGCCGACATCCCTGACGCTGGCCTGCTTTGCAAATGCCGGCAAGAACGAAGAGATCGAGACCTGCTTCCGCAATCGCCCCGGTTTCCTGCGCGTCGATTTATCGAGCATTCCCAGGAATTCGAACGTTCTTGCTGCGCGGCTCGTGGTCGCTCGCGGCTTGGACATGGGTAAGAACTGGGAGACTAAGCCCACCATGTTCGTGGCCGAGCCCTGCAATCGCCCGTGGAAGGAGCATGAGATCAACGTCTTTGAGTATGCCCACGACCGTTTCTGGAAGGAGTATGCGGGCGCTACCTGGGGTGAGGATGGCGACTGCTCGGCCGTCTTCCTGGCCCACGGCCCCAGCGGCGGCAAGACCTGCTCATGGGATTTCACCCAGGCCGTGAAATACTGGCTCGATGGCCAGCATGCCAACGAGGGCTTCATTCTCTACGGGTCGCCCAATTACGTTGATTACCTCCACATCTGTACGCGCGAGAACAAGGTGGTCAAGAACCGTCCCGGTTTGGCGGTTATCTATGAGCCGGCGAACTAGAGCCGGCTGATCACTTGCCAGCCGACTTCTGCAACAGTTCGAGGGCATCACCCATCTTGGAACGGACGCTCAGCATAGTTTCGCCGGTGCGGTCTTTGTTGTAGCGGTCGGCGAACGCCTTGTCAGTCACATCCCACTGTGCCGCAGCCAGTGCCGCCAGCGCCTGGTCCTTCTGCGGGCCTGTGGCTTTGTTGGCCACCTCGCGCAGCATGTAGAAGTATTCGTAGTCCTCCATGCCATCGCGGAAGGTTTCCAGTCGGGTGGAATGCACCGGGCCGGTCTTACCGGGATAGTACAGGCTTCCGTTGCCGTTCTGATGGGGGAAGGTCATTGGATGGGTCCAGGGCGAACCCTCCGGCCAGTTGTTCACCTGCCAGTAGAGGTAGCCGGGGGAATCGAACTTCCAGCAGAACCAGGGGGTGATTCGCGTTGCCACCGCTGGAAGATCGGTATTCATGCAGGGATAGAACGACTCGGCGTTCCCCGAGGTGTACATCCAGAGGATCTTGTTCTTTCTCGCCCAATCCATCTTTTCCGGGAAAGCGCCAAAGCCGTCGACGATCTGCGGGCACCAGATGTCCACGGCGGGGTACTTGGGATCGGGCATGCCGTGAATGGTCAGCATGTTCCGGATGCCGGGATGTCCTTCGTGGACCCATGCGCGCTGCTCCTCACCGCGATAGGATTCATCCACCAGCCATGTGAAGAACAGCTTGAGCCATCCTTTTTCCTCAAGATGCTTGCCCAGGGCTCGCGAGATGGCAACGGCGTGTTCCTTGCCTTTTTCGACATCGATCGCGAGGGCGAACGTGTTCTGGTGAAGCGACAGGTAGTACTCCACGGCCTTATCGAAGTTGGTGAAGTCGTAGGTTGCCACGCCATCCTTGACGCCGAGCAATACCGGCTGGTTGGCAGCAATGTCCACCAGATCTTCGGTGGGCGACATGCGATGGGCGAGCATGTCGAGGTAATACTTCTGCAGCATCGCCGGATCTTCGGGTGCGCCCTTGGTCAGCTTGTGCTCAGCGCGGAGGTATCGAGGGAAGAGCTCGAAAGTGGTTGGCAAATGGCTGTCGTCGGACAGGGCGAAGTCCCAGACTTTCACCGGCAGTTCGAGCGCCGTCGCCGCCGCCCCATCCGCCTGCAGAGCCACCTTCATCCGGTAGCTTCCAGCTTGGGCATCCTTGGGAACGCGGATTTCCACCCAGAATGGCTGGCACTGGCCGGCTTGGACATCGACGGACGTTTCTTCGAGCAGCGGATCAGGCCATAGGCCCGTGCCTTTGGGCTCATAGACGGTTGTGTAATAGGGCTTCTTCAAATCGACGTAACCCACCGGGTTCACGGTGATATTGGCCTTGGCGATGGTTGGTTGACCGGTCGCGCCTACCAGATCGCCGCTTTCCAGGCGAACGTTCTTGAGGTCGGACTTGGCCTGGACGACAACCTGGAACGATTCGTATTCGTTCTTCGCCAACTCAACCTGGAACTTCTGCAGAGGCTGTTGGCTGAAGGCATTTCGGCCAGGTTCACGGAAGACTTTGTTCAGCGAAGACTCAAACTTGGCGCGATACTTACCATCCGATGACTGCTGCCAACGGGCATCGGCGGCATCCCATGGCTTATTCGCGTCGTCGGCGGCGACTGCGGTGGCACCCGCTGCCGCCACTGGATTGGCCGCCCCCGCGCCCGCCTTCTGCAGACGCATGTTGTCGAAGTAGAGAACAAACGCCTTGCCGTCATTGACGACATCGCCGGGGAAGTATTTCAGGTAGCTGATCTTCTTCACATCGATATCTCCCGCGAGGGATGCGATCGAAACGCTGATCGTGAAGGGCTGTTTGGATGGAATCGTAAACTGTTCCGAGACTGCCTTGCCGCCGCCCTTGAGTTTCTGGGTGATGCGGATGGGCACATCCTGGGGGTTGTAGACATCCGCGAGGAACGTCGCATACGGCGACCAGTCGGTAATTGGTGGGGGTTCCATCAGCGGGCCGGCAACGTCAGCGCCGGCCGGGAAGGTTACCTTCATGCACTTGCCGCCGGAGGTCGCGGCTTCTTCGCCGATGTCCACCTGGGCGCCGCCGTCGCCGGCGAAGAGCGCCAATTCCTTAGGTGATTCGAAATCGTCGAGCATGACCGAGGAAGCGGCGTTGGCTGGCGCTGCCTGACCGCGAACGATGTTGCTCAGCATCCCAGTGGCGAGGATGCACGCGATGAACGATAAGTGCATTTGGATTCTTCGCATGGCGGGTTTCCTTTCAGTCCGACTTCCCGAGTTGATCAACGCTACACGGTATCGTTCGGCGATGGGTCTGTCGAGCGGCGACAAGGAGTCAGAAATCGCAAAACAGAGGACGGAGGGCAAAGGGCGGGCATGAAGAAGCTTCCGTTGGCGTTGCGGCGCATGAGTGATCCTGGTGGCCTTGGGCATCGTCCCGGCAAGGGGCGAGCGCACGCGCTACCGGCGCTGAGCCGAAACGCGAGATGCGCAAACGGAGGATTCTGCTGGTGGAGGACCACGGTGGTACAGTGCGAACACGGGGGCACTTGCTGCGGGTGCATGGGCATACGGTCAAACACGCCGGAGGCGGCGCGAGATGAATGCACTGGACTGGAGATCGCGTGGGTACGCGGGGAAGCCTTGCATTCGGGATTGAGCCGGCGCGGTGGGATCCCATGAAGAGAAGCAGGATGGGGGAGCGCTTGGCGCGTGCGGCGCGGCAACTTGGCAAATGCGGTGGCGGTCTGTAGCCTATTGGTTCATCGTAGGACCAAAGATTTTGTGGGAGCATCGACCATGAGCTTACTTCGCGTCTTGCTTTCGGGCCTTCTGCTGGCAGGGATGCTGGCTGCTGGCTGCACGACCGATCAACCGATTTTCACCAATCAGCGGAAAGCTCGCATCGAGGGCGCTACGCTGTACAACCGCGGCGACTATGACAACGCGGTGGGGGCGTTCCGCAATGCCGTGAAGTCGGACCCGCGGGATTACCGCTCGTTCTGCTACATGGGCCTGACGTACGAGCGGTTGGGCAACTTCCAGCAGGCGGTTCAGGGGTATAAGTCGGCGCTCAAGGTGATGCGCGAGACGCCGGCCGGGCGTGATGATGTCGACTTCCGGCAGATCACCATGAACGCACTGGCGGGATGTATCAGCAAACATGATGACAATCACCTGGAGCAGGAACTGCTGACGAAGCAGGCGGTCGACATGAAGACCGACAGCCGCATGCGCGGCGAAAGTTACTTCCTGCTGGCGAAGATCCAGCGCTATCGAGGCGACGCCGACTCAGCGCTGATTTCGTACTACAAGGGGTCGGAAATCGATCGTGACGATTTCTGGCTGCAGAAGGAAGCTGGACTGTACATGCTGCAGATGGGCAAGACCAAGACCGCAGTCAAGCCGGTACAGCGCGCCAATGAGCTTGGCAGCCGCGATACCGAAGTGATAGCGGCCATGCGGCAGTTGAAACTGGAAATGCCGCCATCGTTGACCGAGGGACAGAACAGCATGAAGCCAATGCTGCAGGCTCGGCAGATGCCGGCCGTCGACCTGAAAGCCGGAGATGCAGCACCGAGTCTGCCGGATCGGTTGCCGGCGGATTGAGGTTCTGCTGATGAACATTCAAGGGCGCGACCTGCCATCGGCAGATCGCGCCCTTTGTGCATTGATAGGATGAGCGGCACGCGCCTGTTGTCTTACTGTGGCTGCGTTGTGGGGCGGGAGGTCGTCGTCGGGATCTGGCCCACGTGCGAGAAGTGCAGCGACAGATGCTCGGCATCCCAGGTGTGACATCGCTTACCGATCGATCGCGTTCCAGGCGGGCCGAAACGGATCTCCAGTGCCCGCTCGGGTCCGGCGATGCCTTCAACCTGCATCTGATGTTTGCCTTTGGCCAGTGACACCGGCATGAAGGTCCAGCCCTTGCTCGTTGCCTGTGCCAGCGGCTGGCCGTCCACCTTCAGGGCCAGTGAGCCATCGTTCCAAACCTGGAACTGGCACAGGTCATCGGCCGGCACGTCAAAGTACGCTTCGATCTTGTATGCCGCGCCGACGGGAACTCTCGCTTCTTGCAGGGCCACGCGGCGGCGCATGTCCAGCACCTCAACCGGACCGATGCCTGCAGCGGTCAGGAGCGGGGCGTCAAGGAAGGTCTCGCCGGCCGCCAGTTGCACGTGAATGGCAGGCAGAGGCGCGGGCGCGACGACGTCAAAGCGGACGGGCGGCAAGGGCACGGGCACCGATTGCACCTGGGCCACAGCATCGAGTCGCACCGGCCCGACACCCAGTTGCGGCGACGGGATTTCGCCTTCACCTTTCTCGCCTTCGAGCACCTTGATGATTCGGCCGCAGTGCCAGATTTCGATCTTGGCTGCACCAGGGACTGCAGCGCGGACCTTCACCGGCTGTCCGAGCGTCACGGGTTTCTCACCGATCCGCTGGAAGGATACGACCTCCTTGACGATGAACGGCACTACCTGAAAACCTCCGGCCGCGATGTCATCCTTGGCAACGGCGACCGCCATGTACTCGTGGCTGCCAGGGGAAAGGGGCTTGTCGGCCACGAGAGGCACACCGTCAACAAACTGGGTGACGGTGAAGTCGGAGGCGGCCTGGTCCTTGATGGACACTTTCACGTTGCTCTGGGCCGACCAGTCAGCGGCAACCACTTGGCCGGGCGTCAGGTTCTCCACGATGACCGTTGGTATCCTCGCAAATGGGCGGCAGAGCGGATCACCGATGATCAGGAGTTGGAAGGGACCGCTGACGCTCTGATAGAACGCCTCGGACAGCGAGCAGCCGGCCGCGTAGTGGACGAACAGGAAAGGCGAAGGGAACTTCCGCCAGATCGCCATCGGTTCGGTGACGGTGCCCGCAGAGCCGGCAGCGCCGAAGCGGATGAACTCGGTGATCGGAACCTGGCCACCGGCCCAGGACATGATGCCGCCCTCGCTGGTGAGGTTGTCGACGATGGCTCCGGGAAGGCAGGTGCTGCCGGAACGTGGCGGGTTGGGGTATTGCTGGCCGAGCATTGCGCCCATGATGTCTGAGCGTTTGACCGGCATGGCAATGGCGTGGTCGCGGTCCTTGGGCGCGCCATCGTTGATCTGCTGAGCCTGCTGGCCCATGCTCTGGAGCTTGGCGATGGCGGACTTGAACCAGGGCTGGCGTGTTTCGGTGCGGATGGCCCAGTCGTACATGTAGTAGAAGCCGGCTTTGGGTTGGGTCCCGTCGGCCGACGCCGAGCGCCGAAGGGATGCCATGGCTTCGGCGACGGAATTGCCACGGCAGTTGGTTACGGCCAGCACAGTCGAGAGCAGGTACTTGGGATTGTTAACCGGGTTGGCCGATGACCAGCGATCCAGGGCAATCGAGGGTCCGATCTCAAAGGTCTGATCCTTGGGATTGGTCGTGGGCGGCGTTGTTGGCAGCGTCGTGGGGCGGCGGAAATACTGATTGGCACTCAATGACCAATAGGGCGTCTTTTCGAGCACCATCGTCTGCAGGAAGGTTAGGCCGTTGATCGAGGCAATCGACGCCGTCCCATCGCCAACTTTGGCTCTATCCGCGGTGAAGTCGATCGCCGTGGGGATGTCGGTTGAGTAAGCAATGCAGTTGATGCAGTTCGCCAGGCCCCGGGAGGTGATTGCGGCAAGCGTGGGCTTGAGGATTTGCTCGCGGAAGGTGGTGATGTCGGCGGCGTCATCGTTGATGCCCAGGGGCACGTCCAGGGCGATGACATGGCTGGGCGGGATGTTGCGCTGGCGAATGAACTCGTTGGCCACCGAGAGGGACGCCCAGGAGTTGGTATTGACCACGACCACGACACTCTCGGGTCCGACGCTGGCCAGGCAAGGAGCGGTTCCCATGGCCAGGCAGATTCCGACGATGAGGCAAAGCGAAAGGATGAAGCGCATGGCCGAGACGTTACCGGTGGAGGCATTGCCTGTAAACCGACGGCGGAAGAAGTCAGGAGCCAGAAGGACAGAAGTCAGAAGAGGCAGACCAAGGTGCGCGAGTTGGCGTGCGATTATGGATAAGTAGCAGGTGCGCAGGTTCTCGGCGGGGTACCCCCATGGCGCTATGTGCTGTGATAACAGAGAGTTAGGTGCACATCTGGGGAGGAGGTGCGCAGGTTGAGGGTGGTTGTGGATAACTTCGCTGGAGGAGTCAGGAGTCAGAAGGTCAGGAGCCAGAAGTCGGGTCAGAAGTCAGCATGGAGACAGGCACGAAGGACAGACCGAAGGTGCTCAAGATCGGGAGAGAAGTCAGAAGGCAGAAGGCCAGGAGTCAGTAGGCGAAGATGCTCAAGATAGTGTGCGCAGTCTGCGCAGATCAGTGATCTGCATGACTGACTACAACAAAGGTGCTCACAGGATAGACAGAAGAGTCAGACGACAGAAGTCAGACGTCATAGGCAGAATGACGTTCCGTTTTGTTCCACTCTGTTCCACTGTCAGTTTGGCAGGTGGTGGGGCGTATGCGGTTGTCAAATAGCGTGGCCGGTGACGGCCAAGAGGGTGAAAAACACGTCCCTCTACTATATGGGGTGGCTTACCCCCGTTTTGTCTGAAAAGGGCGGAAAAACGAGGGGTGAAAAAAGTTTGCACTTTTTTTGGGTGGGGTGGCCCCCGGACCTCCGCCGACGAGCGGCGGCCCAAAGCGTCGCCAGGGGCGACTTAGACAAGGTTGCGGCGGCCGTGCGGCTCGACCGAGCTCGCCGAAGTCCGACGCGTAGGGGCTTCTGAATGCCCCGCTATAGCGTCAGCAAGCGCTGGGCGTATTTCGCCCGGGAAGCGGGGCGGGCCAAAATAGGCTCGCATCGCCGGGGAGTGGACTTCGGCGAGCTCAGTCGAGTCGAGTGACCAGCAGGCAGAACTCATCTCTTGAAGGGTGCAAAGGAGTATCCGATGCGACCGGGAACGATCTATACGCGGCTGAGGTCCATGAAGATGACAAGGACTATGCGCTGGTGCTTGCCTTGTACGACGCCGCGTTGCGCCTTGCTCGCAGAGTAAACGAAGTACTCCGCGCTGCGGTTGAGCGTCTACGAAGGCCGCAACACTCAGATGCTGCACAGGAACTAATCAAGCTGCACGAGGGAGAGCCACGAGTTGCGCGTTACGCCTCAGACCAGTTGGTGGACAGATACGGCATTGCCGCTCTCGACGAGGCCTATCAAGAGTTGCTTAAGCAACGACGTGTCGTTAAGGCTTCTGCAATTGTGTCTGTCCGCGGGAATCCGAGATCCACGTTCATCTATTCAACGCCCTGAGCGATGACTAAAGGGAGAGCTGTCTGGCATTCATTCACATCCTGTCTTGCGCTCGCGCGGCATTCGCCCACCCTTACACGCCGACGCAGACGACACGGTCTCCTGCTTTGACGAAACTCTCTTCCGGGGCCAACTCCGGAAAGTGAGTCGCGTCGCTGACTTTGAGTGTCTCGGGGCGTTCCTCCGCCTAGCGGATGGCAAGGAATACGTTAGGGTTATAGCTCGGTGTTGTGATGGTTCGATACGTTCGGCACCCCTTGGTCCGGTCTTCGCGCATCATGACGGTCTCGAAGGCATCGATGTCCGGGCGGGCGGATTCGGTCCAACGCCGATTGTGCCAAGAATTCGGTTACAGAGCCTGTGCTGGAGTTCGTCGGGTGTCTTCCAGACAATGTGGTTCAACTGCTGCGTATCGAAATGCGCCTTGCCAAAGCAGTCTTCGCGACAGGTATGAATCACGGGAATCCCAAGTCCGCGGGCAAACCCAGCCTCGAAGTAGACACCATTCCGGTGCTGCGTGAAATCGGCGACGACAAATGGAGCGCGCCGGATGTTGCCAAGCACCTCGTCCATGATGTACTCGTTGTGCTCAACGAGATCGATCCGGAGCGCCTTGTACCCGGCATCTTCAATGCCCGGCTTGATCCCCGCATCGTAAAGCCCCTGCATGGCTTGTATTTCGCATTCGCCACCGAACCACATGGCGACGAACGCGGGATTGGCGCGGGAGGCTGTGCCGGCTATGAGTTCCGCGACTCGAGCCCAACCCTCGGGGCTCAGAGTCACGCCCACACCGTTAGCAAGCTGCTCCTCCACGTATCCCTGGCGCTTTAGTGCGTGGATGTGGTAATGGGCTTCCGCGGGGTCCTCCGCAAAGAGAGCCGATGTGTCGGCAATGCCGCGCTGTTCGGGACCCTGGGGGAAGACCTTCATCCTTCCGCCCCGCTTTAGCTCTCTAGCAAGATTGCAGAGGCAGCGATCGAGACGCTCGGGAACTGTCTGCGGCCAGTGAGTGAGCAGTTCGCGCAGCGTGATGATCGTGGCGGCGTCGATCCTTACCGGCGCATACTGCTCCTCGTGATCGCGAAGCCAGAACGGCGGTAAGTCGGCGATGCACTGCTCGCGAAGTAGGGCTGAGACGTGATGGGGATTCCAGTACCTCAGTCTGGGGCTTCTCAGGTTCACCTCATCGCGTCGGTTCAACACGAACACTCCACATAACGGGCACTGAATTTGGCTCAGGAAGCTACAATCAACCTCAAGATTGTCCAGACGTGCCGTCCCCGACAATGCTGTGCGAGACGCATTTCTTTCGCAGATCGGGCAGTTGAGGTCCTCAGGCATGTTTACTCCCTAAACCACTTTCATCTTGATTTGTTTGAGGGGATCGCCGCAGTAGATGACCCGCGTATCGACAAGCGAGGAGGGTCTGCCGTGTGCCGGTGCGGCGGAAGTGGCCACGACCGGAGGAGCTGGCGCAGGAGAGAGGGTGGGAGGAGCCGCGTTTCCTGTTTCTTCTTGCCCATAGCGGCATGCATTGTACGTTGTGGCGGCCAGCAAACCAGAAGACCTGTTCACCCCGGCCCTCGCGGGCGAGGTTCTGCACGTAACCGATGGGGTGTGGACCTTATCCAGATCGCGGCCGGTGATGGCGGGAGTATCGGTGCTGACGGTCGGTACGTGGAAGGCGGGCGCGGCGGGACGGCTGGGGGTATTTGAGGTTGTTTGAAGATCCCCGTCGCCGTCAAGAAGGATGGTGACGCCTGCTGCTCACCGGCGATGGCGTCCTGTTTTGGACGCCCCCGCTTCCACCACGAATACGTGGAGCGCTTGCTGACGCTGTAGCGGTGCATTCAGAAGCACCTACGCGTCGGCGCGGCCGCCGCAATCTGTCTTCAGCCGCCTCCGGCGGCGGGGGGTGGGTCTAGAGCTTATGCCCCATCCGATCTTTCTTGGTTTGGAGGTAGCGCTTGTTGTATTCGCCGGGCTCGATGCGCAGGGGGACTTCTTCGACTACCTTCAGGCCGAAGCCGTCGATGCCGTAGACCTTCTTGGGGTTGTTGGTCATGATGCGGACCTGCGTTAACCCCAGGTCGCGGAGGATCTGGCTGCCGATGCCGTAGTCGCGCTTGTCGGCGGGGAAACCCAGCAGCACGTTGGCCTCGACGGTGTCAAAACCCTTGTCCTGCAGGGCGTAGGCGTGAAGCTTGTTGGCCAGGCCGATGCCGCGGCCTTCATGGCGCATGTAGAGAAGGACACCCTTGCCGATTTTGGCGATGGTTTCCATGGCGGTGCCGAGCTGCTGGCCGCAGTCGCAGCGTTGTGAGTGAAAGACGTCGCCGGTCAGGCATTCGCTGTGGACGCGGACGAGTACGGGCTCATTCTGGGGGATTACTTTCCCGTCGGGGCCGAGGTCGCCGACACCGCCCTGGCAAAGGGCCAGGTGGGGCTCCTTGTCGACGATGCTGGAATAGGCGTGGAGGGTGAACATGCCCCATTGGGTGGGGAGCTGGATCGTTTCAATCCGCTTGATGAACTGCTCGCGGCGCATGCGATAGCTGATCAGGTCAGCTATCGTCGCCATCTTGAGGTTGTGTTTTTTGCAGAAAATCTCGAGGTCGGGCCGGCGGGCCATCTCGCCATCGTCGCGCATGATCTCGCAGATGACGGCCGCGGCTTTGAGGCCGCCGAGGCGGCAGAGGTCAACGCTGCCTTCGGTCTGGCCGACGCGGACGAGTACACCGCCTTCGCGGGCGCGGAGGGGATTGATGTGTCCCGGCCGCGACAAATCGTCGGGGCGAACATTATCGGCGACGGCGGCGTGTATCGTGGCCGTTCGGTCTTTGGCGGAGACGCCGGTGGTAACGCCGAAACGTGGGCTGGCATCAACAGTTACGGTGAATGCGGTGCCCAGGGTGGCGGTGTTGTGGGCGACCTGATCGTGGAGATGAAGCTTATCGCAGTGCTCGCCGGTGAGTGCGAGGCAGACTACACCGCGGGCTTCCTTGAGGATGAAGTTCATCTGCTGGGAGGTGATCTTTTCGGCCGCGACAACGATGTCGCCTTCATTCTCGCGGCTCTCATCGTCGACCAGGACGATCATTTTTCCGGCCTTTAGATCGTCGATTACCTCGGGAATTGGGGCAAATGGCATGTGATGCATTGTGGAGATTGTAGGATCGAACTCAAGGGAACTGGGGTGTAGTGACGGGGCCCGGTCATACTCTTGCCGCCGACTGCGACATTATGACGCGTGGCTGTGCAATGCTGACGTAGCAGGCTGAGGTTTTTCCAAGCGGGCGGGGCAGCGAAGATCAGGCACAAGTCGCGTTATTCCGGCCAGATTTGAAAAATTTCGAGCGACTTGATTTTGTGGCTTGGGCTTTGCCTATACTAATCCCGTGAGGACAACGCGGTGTAAACAAAAGACCGTGACCTCACATTAAGTAGCCCGCGCATACCGGCCCCATTCCCTTCCGGGAATCCCGGGTCGGTCCCCATAGCCCGCGGCTGACGTGAATAACGTCAGCCGTTTTTTTTGCGCTCATTTCGAGGTCGCGGAGTAGAACCAGATCGCGCCGTTCCGCGGCGGGAGTTTGAAGGTAAAGCCGTCGCGGTTGAGGTCGGAGGCCGCGAGGCGCTTGGTTTCGCCAGTTTCGGGGTTCTCGAAGGTGTATACCGAATCCGGGCGAATCGCCAGGAGATGGATGGTAAGGGTTTCATCGGGAGATGCGGGCAGGCGGATGCCCTGAATCAGACCGCGGTTGGTCTCGGGGCTGTCGAACTGCCAGGCGACCCATTCGCGGTCGCTGCGGTGAAATGGTGTGTGCGGGTAGTAGTCGCCGAAGAGAAGCAGATTGGCAGATTGACGCCAGATGTCGATCATCTTGCGGGCGGCGGCAAAGTCATAATCATCCCGGCGGATGTCGAGACCGGAGGCCAGCATGGGCGCCATGCCGCAGTGGTAGGAGTAACTGTCGACGCGGCTGTCGAATCTCTCCTTGCCGTACTGCACGGAGGCATTGGGCCCGCCGGCGGTATCCCAGGCGAGTGTGCATTCCTTGAAGTAGGGGATCCACTGATACATGGTGCGGTGGAATGCCAGCTTCACCGGGGCTTCGCCATAGCCATAGTCGGTGTAGTGCAGCGGCACGGATCGGCGCATGGTCTCAAGATCGTTGCGACGGCCGCCACTGGAGCAGGAATCGATCCACAGGCCGGGGTTGCGTGCCAACAGATCATCCCAGTAGCGGAGATAGCCCTGGACGGAGAGGTTTTCGTTCATGCCCTGGCGATCGGGAGCATCGTTTTGCCGCCAGTGCTCCAGAGGGGCGAAGTTGAAATCCTGCCGGTAGATGCGGATGCCATTGGCCTGGATCATCCGACATACATGGTCGGTGAGCCATTGGCGGCACTCCGGGTTGCCGAGGTTGAGCAGGCGGTTGTTGTTGTCCTTGGCGCTGAGCAGCCACTGCGGGCGCTCGAGGTCGAACTTTGTGCCGGGTTGTACGCGTTCAGGCTCAAACCAGACGAGCAGGTCAGCACCATCGCGGGATGCGCGATCGGACACCGGTTTCAGGCCACGCGGGAATCTTTCCGGGTCGGGTTCCCATGTGCCGGTGATCCACCACTTCCTTTCCTGTTTTTCGTTGCGGCAGGGATACCAGCCGGCATCGATCCACCAGACGTCGGGGCGAATGCCGCGGCGGTGGAAGTCGCCGATGTAGTGGACCTGGTTCTCCTCGGTGGCGGCGGTGAATTCCTCACCTTCATCGGTGGCAGCGCAGGCAAGCAGCGGGCGCATGGGTTGGCCGTTGGGTCGGGGGAGGATATGGGTCAGGTACCAGCGGCGCCAGAGGTTTACAGACCGCGTGGCATCGCCCGACCAGGCCATGATGGTCATGCGCGGTGTGCGGATGCTTTCGCCGGGCAAAAGGGACAGGTTGGTCTTCTCCTGGCCGATACGGATGTGGACACCATCGGCCAGGGCCTCGAATCGGGCGGACCACTGCGCGGGCCAACCGGTGGCGAGGGTGAGTCCGCCATCGGCGAAGACGATGCGGTGGTAGGGGAATGCGCCATCACACGGCCGGCCGCCGGTGGGGGCAAATGCGAGAGTGTCTCCGGCTTTCAGGCGAGTTTCCTGCGGAGTGTATCCTTCCGCGCTGTTAAAGTCGCCGTTGCAGTGATGCAGGACGGGCGAGGCGCCTTGGACGTTTTCATCCATGGCGAGGATGTCGCGGATGATCGGGGTGGGAGTTTGGCCGCGGTTGCTGAACCACGCCACCCACTCGATCACCGGGAAGTCGCGGTATTGCGTACATTCCACTCGGATATGCAGGTGAGTGGTGGGATCGGTGCCTTCGAATATGGTTTCGCGGATGTTGGCGTCGATCCAGCGCGTGTTCGAGACTGGGTGCCAATCGTCGGGGATGCCGGAGAGAGGTCTGCCATCGAGCACAAAGGAGATGGGGAGGTCGGCGGCACGGCCAAAGAAGCGGTCCGCTAGAGTACGGCTCCGGAGCATGTCTTCGGGAGTGGTGACGGGTCTGGATTGGGTTGTGTTCATAGGGCATCCTTTGTGCTTGGGCGGGGCAAATGGTAGCACGGCATTGCCATGCCTGCGACTGAGTGCAAGTCGTGCGACCTGCTATTTCATTCCAAACATCTGCTCCTTGAGATCCAGGTAGTACAGGTAGTCCTCGACCGTGACGTTCGGTGGGCAGCGATGGTCGCAGAAGGGAATGTATCCGCCGCGCTGGACCCAGGGCACCAGCGTATCCATGTATTTCCGGATCGCCTCCTTCCCATGGCCGAGCTGGATCTTGTCCACGCCGCCCATGATCCGCAGGTCTTTGCCGTACTCCCTGAACAACTCGCCCGGATGGGCGCAGCCGTTGACCTCGAAGGGGAACAGGCAGTTCACGCCGTTCTCAAGGAAAAGGGGGAGAATCGGCCGGACGTCTCCGTCACAGTCGATCCACCACAGGTCGATGCCGTGCGCGTGAAGTTTTGTGCTGATCCGCTTGTAGCGCGGCGCCACCACGTTCTTGAAGAAATCGATGGAAACCAGTGGGCCGGCCTTGTAGCAGATGTCTTCCCAGCCGCTGGCGTAGTCGAAGTCGATTTTCCCGAGCAGTTGGTCCAGCGAGTCCTCCACGAGCAGGCAGCAGGTCTCCACCATGTCCTCGACCATCTCGGGGTAGTCGTAGCAGGCATAGGCCAGGCCCTCGGCCGTCAGCATGTCGCGAATCTTGCCGATCATGGACCCACAACCGACGCCCAGCGGATAGTCGCGAGTTGTCGGATGGTCTTTCTTCAGCTTGGCTACATCCAGTTTGCGGGCCGGGTCATCGCGGCGGAAACGTTGCTCCTTGCACCGTTTCCAGTCCTCGGGGGTGACGATGCTGGCCTTGATGTAGTGCGGAATCGTGTCATGGCCGTCGGTGGGGACCTCGGCCAGCAGTCCGTCGCCGTTGATCAAGATGCGGGTGGTTTCGTTCTCGCTAATCACCTTCTGTTCAAAGGGCGGGTTCATCCATACGCGGCCGCCGGTGCCGTCGCAGCGGTCGAAGTTGAAAAACTGGTCGGCTTCCCAGTTGTTGGTGATGCTGTTGTCAAGGAAGATCGACCACTGGTGGAAATTCTCTTCCCAGTAGCCAAACTCCATGTTGAAGCAGCGGTCAATGGGTTTGTAGTGCATCTGGTTGTTGAACCGTTGCCGGTCGGTCATGGTGCCTTTCCACTTCGGGCGGCACGGCTTGATCTGCTTGGACATGTCGCGTTCTCCTTCTATGGGTTTCTAAGGGTCAGGAGTGTACCGGGACAAGGGGCGTTCTACATCTCGCCCTCGCGAAAAGCGACGCGGCCGCGGAGCGGGCGCGGGCATACACGACACCGGTTTTGGCACACTAGCCAAATGACTTTGCCTTGGCCTGATTTGTGTTCGTTCGGGATATGCGGGAGGGATTTCGGGCAAGCGGGAACGCGTGGTAAGCAGGACCTGTGAGCGCCCTCGGGTGGGAATAGGCCCCAAGAAGCTCGGATTTCGGGTAAGAATGCGTTTCAGGCATGGAAAAAGCCCCTGTTCGGGCAGGGGCTTTCGTTCATTATGATGCGGTGGTTACTGCTTAGTGCACCCTGCTGGACTCGAACCAGCAACCCTCAGCTCCGTAGGCTGATGCTCTATCCAATTGAGCTAAGAGTGCAAACGTATCGCTCTACCGGCGGTGTCCCGCAGGCGAGTCATGTATTTGATCCAACCGGCCATTGGCTGTCAAGGGTCTTTCGGGCTCGGTTCCTGTGTGATCGGGATGCTTCGCCGTGCGGTTTGGCTACAATCTCGACATGAGTCAGCCCAGCACAACGTCCGGTTCGGTCGGCAAGGTGTATCTCGTCGGAGCTGGGCCGGGGGATCCTGGTTTGATTACCGTTCGCGGTATGCAACTGCTGCAGCAGGCGGATGTTGTCGTCTATGACTACCTGGCAGCGCCGGCGCTGCTGAATCACTGTCCGCAGGCGCGGAAGGTGTATGTGGGAAAGAAGGCGGCCGAGCATACGCTGACGCAGGAGGGGATTAACCAGCTCCTGGTCGACCTTGGCAAGCAGGGGCACAAGGTTGTTCGGCTCAAAGGTGGCGATCCGTTCATCTTCGGGCGCGGTGGCGAGGAATGCCTGGCGCTCAAGGCGGCGGGGGTGCCGTTTGAGGTGGTGCCGGGGATTACCTCCGCCATTGGAGCGGCGGCCTATGCGGGGATTCCGGCGACCCATCGCGATGCCAATTCCTCGTTTACGGTGATCACCGGACATGAGAAGGAAGAGAACTACCAGGATCCGCAGGCGAAGGCCCGCGCGGGCGAGGCCGGCGAGGCGTCGGATCTGGACTTCGCAGCGTTGGCGCGGCTGCCGGGCATTGCGTTCTACATGGGCGTGAAGGCATTGCCGCGAATCTGCTCGAAGCTGATCGAGCATGGGATGTCTCCGGATATGCCGGCCGCCAGCATCCGCTGGGGTACCACCAGCCAGCAGCAGACGGTGGTTGGGACAATCTCGACATTGCCGCAGCGCGTGGTTGAGGCGGGCCTGAAGCCGCCGGCGATCACGATCATCGGCAAGATGGTCAATCTTCGCGAGGCGATGAACTGGTTTGAGAACCGGCCGATGTTTGGCCAGACGTTCCTGGTCACGCGCACCCGGCAGCAGGCCAGCGAGCTTTCGCAGAAGCTCATGGAATTGGGCGCTCGCGTGATCGAAGCGCCGACGATTGAACTGCGGCCGCCGGCCGATGCTTCGGAGATCGACCGCACGATTCGCGAGGCGGGTGGATTCGACTGGCTGATCTTCACCAGTGCCAATGGGGTGACGTTCGCCCGGAAGCGGCTGGATGAGCTTGGGCTCGATGCGCGGGTGTTCGCGAAGGCGAGAGTGGCCGCGATTGGCGATGCGACGGCCGAGGCGATCCGCCAGCAGTTGTGCCTGAAGGTGGATTGCTGTCCGGAGCGCTTCGTGGCCGAGGCGCTGGCCGATGAGTTGACCAAGTCCGGTCAGGTTTCCGGCAAGCGGTTTCTGATGTTGCGGGCCGACATCGCCCGGCCGGTCTTGCGAGATAAGCTGCAGGCGGCCGGGGCGAAAGAAGTGCGCGACATCGCGATCTACGAGACGGTGCTGCCTGAGTCGCTGCCGGAGGAGGCGCTGGTGGCGTTGCGCAACCGTGAGGTGAACTGGGTGACTTTCACCAGCAGTTCGACGGCGCGGAACCTGATGACGCTGCTGGGCGGTGAGGTTGGCGAGTTGATGAAGGGATTGAAGATCGCCAGCATCGGCCCGATCACGACGGGAACGTTACGGGAACTGGGCTATGAGCCGACGATCCAGGCGGAACGATTTGATATGGCTCACCTGGTTGAAGCGATCGCGGCGCTGGCTGGTCGTTCGTAGTCCCGCGGATTGGGGTTGCATTTTGCGCTGATGAGATCGGTGCGGCAGCGGATTTCAAGCTTGCTCCCACAATGCAGTCGCCGAATGTGATGCTGCAAGCACATTACAGGGGATTTTGATGTGCTGGTGCGATTCTCGTCGAAACAACACCGGCCAGGTGACTACCATTGAACTGGCAATCGGAGGTGCGATATGAAGAGGGACGTCGTTTGTGGGCTTGCGATAGAGGAGAGCGTGGCGGCAGAGGCTGGGCTGATGAGCGAGTACGAGGACCAGACGTACTGCTTCTGCGGGTACAAATGCAAGGAACGGTTTGACGCCGAACCGGCTCTGTTCACCGAGCCTACGCTCGATGAGCAACGCCAGGATAATGAGGGCGGACCGGCCTATGCGGGCTGACGCCCTGAAATACACTTGGCGGCCTTCAACGAAACAGGTGAAAGCCATGACGAAAGATGTAATGTGCAATAAGGCCGTGGATGCGGCGCAGGCGGAATTGCAGGGCCTCTATAGCGAACGCGAAGGGCAGCGTTTCTTCTTCTGCTCGGCGGAATGCAAAGAGACGTTTGACATGATACCCGGCTCCTTCGGCCAGGTGATGCCCGAGGAACGGTTTGGCGATGAGGATCGGGCCTGGGAGTAGGGTCAGCGGATCATGCGTGCGCTGGTTCACGGGTAGTGTCAAAGATGCCGATTGGGCCGGGGTCGGGGATGGGGAAGTTTGCACCGCAATGATCGCACTGCAGCACTGAGGCCCGGCGCGGTTTGCCGCAGGCGGGGCAACGGACTAACAGAGGCCAGGAGCGCGTGCCGGCCATCAGGATCAAGCCTGATACGCCGCCGAGCAGGGCGATTATTACCCAAAGGATCTTCGAAATCACAGAAGCCCTTGCCCGGCGCAGGATCATCAGCGCGCCCAGAGCCGCGATCACTGATTGGGTGGCGAGGACCAGCAGGCCGCGACCCGGTGGCAAGTGGGCATCGATTAGCGGACCGAATGGCGGAAACAGGGCCATCATGAGCAAGTCACTATTGCCAAACGTCTTCTTCAGCGGTGGCTGCAATTCCGGGATCTCGATCTGGGCCAGCTTGGTGCCATCAGCGCGGAAGCGAACGAACACGCTGGCGCCGCCGATGTATGAGGCGTTCTCGTTCTGGTAAAGGGCCATGTAGACATCGGGATCGGGCGTAATCGCAACGGTGACGACGGGTTTGTTGCTCGGGTGAGGCATGCGGGCGAAGGGTATGCGCTGCGCATCGACCAGGTACAAGGCTTTGTCGGTGATGATGACGTAGTTCAGGCGTGCATCCTCGGGCTTTGCGCCGTAGGCCGGAAGGTAGCTGGCATCGCGGCAGGTCTCGCCTGCGGGGCTGGTGAAGATGGGCCCGGACGGAGGCGCAATTGACGTCGGCAGGTATACGCGCTGCGGCTCGATCACGAAGGTGCCGGTGCTGGAATTTAGCCGACTCCCTTGTGCGAACGGCTCGACGCGGGCCTTGTTGGTTACAGAGCCATTCTGGCCGATGTAGCCGGTGATGAAGGCTTCACCACGGATGGGCTTCAGGTAGCAGACGAAGTAGCGCTTGCTGAACTGGTAATACCAACTTCTGAGGCCATCGGATGCACTGCCGAAGTCCGCCGCATAATAGTGGCCGAATCTCCGATAGTTGGGCGCCTGGGCGCGCGGACTCCACGCGTTGTGGTCTTGGTAGAGCATCGTGCTCTGCATCCGCTGCTCAGTCAGTTTCAACGGAAGCACGGGCGCATCGGTGAGAACCTGATCCTGCCGGTTCACAATGATTCGTGCAGTCCACTGCTGTGCGTCGTAGGTGGAGTCCAGGAGTTGCCCGTCCCGGAGGGTGAGCTGGTGCGGGAAGAACGAAGTGGCTGGACGAATGTATTCGGCGATGATCGCGGCGAAGATCACCGGAACGAGAATCGACGCGGGCACCAGGGCGATGCTCGTCAGCAGGCGCGCTGGCCAGCGCTGGATCGATGGCCGATCTCGCGTTGCCATCGCCGACCAGGTAACGGCGAGCAGGATGAACCAGCCTATGAGGAGGGCGCAGATCGCGGTGACGAAGCGCGAATCCCACATTGCGATGGTGCAGCACAGGGGCACCAGAAGTGGGAACAGCCGCGTGCCGAACCAGCGAGCATTGCGCAGTACGATCAGCATACCGGTGACGATGTAGAGCGTAGCTCCCAGCAGGTCGACCAGTGATGGAAGAGCCATGCCCCACTCCCATGGTCCGGGCAGGTGGCCGGGCGTTGCCGCCCAGAAGATCGCGGCCAGCAGCGGCGGAGCCGTTACGGCGAAGTAGATGGTCAGAGCGGAGGCGAGCTTGCCGAGGAGGATCTGGCCCGGAGTGGCCGGCCGGTGCATCAGGAACGCCCAAGCGCCCTGGCCGGTATCTCTGGCGATATGCAGCACCCCCAGACCCAATGCGGTAATGGCCATGGCAAGAAAGACACCGCCAACGAAGGCATCATCCAGGATGGATTGATACGAGTACGCGTTCGACGTGTGGAGATGTCGGAGGTAGCGAATGCCACCGTACATCGCCATGCTCAGCACCGGTAATGCGACCAGCGCTATACGATTGGCCCGCAACTCCGCTCGATAGACTGCCCCAATCACGCTGCACCTCCTTCTTGGCCGGCCGGTCCAGCCAGAGCACTTCCCCGGCGGGAGAGATACGCGATCACCGCATCTTCCAGAGTGACATCGCTCTGCTGTGCACCGGCCGCAAGGAGCGCGCCGGCGCCTGCTTCATCCGCATTTGCCACGATCAGATGAAGGCTGTTGCCCTGATTCCGGGTGGACACCAATCCCCTGATGTCCGGGTTCTGTTTCGTGTTGTCGATGATGAACTCCTGCACGTGCGAGAGGAGGTAATCCTTCTCGGCGTCGGCGACGAGTTGGCTTTGGTCGAGAATCAGCACACGATCGGCGATGCGCTCGACATCCTGCATCTCATGGGTGGAGAGGAGGATGGTGCGATCTCCTCCACCGCAGACGTTGATGATGACTTCGAGAATGGCGCGGCGGGCGACGGGGTCGAGACCCAGCGAAGGATCGTCGAGTACGAGCAATTCGGGCTCGGGTGCCAGCGCCAGGGCCAGTGCCACGCCAGCGCGTTGGCCGCGGGAGAGCGAACCAGCGCGGGTGCTATCGTTCAGTTGGAAATGGTCAACGATGCTGCGGTAGACGGTGTTGTTCCAAGTGGGGTAGAAGCGCGACTGGTGGGCGGCGAGTTGGCCGACCGTCATCCAGGGGTAGAGCGGATGGCCCTCGGCCACATAGCCGATCCGGCCGCGTGCTTCCGGGGGGATCGCGAGGCTCTGGTGCCCGAGGATCGTCGATGATCCTCGCGTCGGCTCCAGCATGCCCAGGAGCATCCGCATCAGTGTGGTCTTGCCCGAGCCGTTGCGCCCAAGCAGGGCGGCGATGCAGCCGCGGGGGATACGGAAACTCACTTGGTCTACGGCACACTTCTGCCCGAAGTAGCGCGTCAGACCATTGGCCTGGATCACATAGTCGCTCATGACTCGCCATCCTTTCTTCCGGCCATCTTGCGGAAGTGGGTTTGCACCAGCTTCTGCACATCGTCGGTAGAGAACCCCAGTGCGATGGCCTCACGCACCAGATCGTCGAGGGCCGGTTCCAGCCGGCGGAGCCGCTCGGCCGACGTGTAGATCGGCCGGCGGGCGGCGATGAAGACTCCCTTGCCCTGGTGGGTGGCGATCACGCCATCGCGTGCAAGTTCCGCATACGCCTTGGCAACCGTATTGGGGTTCACCACAAGCTGCTCGGCCAGGGCGCGGACACTAGCCAGAGCATCGCCCTCCTTGAGGCGGGCGGTCGCTACCGCCAGACGCACCTGATCGATGATCTGCCGAAAGATCGGGGTGCTGCTGCCAGTGGAGATGCGAAGGTCGAATGCCATTTAATGTACTAAGTGTACTAGTAATACTAGTACAGTCAAGCGAAAAATGAGAGATTGTGTTTGAGACGATATTGCCGGCTAAAGTCGCTTGTGCTTACCTGACTCATTCAGCAGCAATGCTCCGCCGATGATGGCGCCGCCGATCAGGAGTCTGGGCCAGTGCACGGGGTCGCCAAAGATCAGCACCGAGGCCAGCACGGCCAGGGGCACCTTCACATTATTGAAGATCGCCAGGGCGCCCACATCGGTCCGGCGGGCGCCGGCGTTGAACAAGAAGAATCCGATGCCCGAGGCAATTGCGCCTAGATAGAGGAGCACCACAAGTTGCTGCGTGGTCAAGCTGGTGAGCGTCTCCGGTCGGAAACTGAACGCGGCCGCCGTGCATGCGACCACGGCCGCTCCCAGGTACATCGTCCCCATCAGTTGCGAGTCGCTCTTGCCGGTGGCATGCGCGAGGCGGCGGTAGAGTACCTGTCCCAGGGCAAAGCATGCGTTGGAGAGCTGCATGAGAACGAATCCGATCAACAGGCCGTTGCGCCCCAGTTCTGTCCACTGGATCACGGCGGTGCCGGCCACGGTCAGGCTGGCGGTGGCGAGGAAGAGCCAGGAGAGCCGCCGTTGCAGCATGTCATTGAATAGGGTCACCAACAGGGGAGTGAAGATCGTGAATAGAGCTGCCTCGACGCCGCGAATCCACCGGAATGACTGGAGATACAGCACATACATCAGGCCGAACTGCAGTGCACCTAGTCCAAGCAGCATCAGGACCTGCCGCAGCGGCATGCGGCGCAGGCGGATCAGCGGCGCGAAGACCAACAGTGAGAGCACGATCCGCACGGCCGCCACGAAGTTGGGATCAACCCCTTTGAGGTAGTGCGCCACCAGCCCGAAGGATGGTGCCCAGAGCAGAGAGACGATGATGAGGTAGAGCATGCAGGGCGAAGATTCTACTGCACGCTGCGCCGAGGCACTACCGACTCGCACATCCGCTGGACCTGTTCTCCCTGGGTGATTTCCATGCTGATCTGCACATTGACCAGCGTCGCGATGTTCGTGGCCGGGTTCGCCGGGTCAGGACGGTTGTCGTATCTGCCGCGGAAAACAAGGCTGGTGACGTTGCTTGCCATGACGCTGACCGTCGGGTTGTCGCCTTGCATGCGGGAGTGAAGATTGTTCAGGTCGGGAGTATCGGCAATCGGCGCGGCCGGGTGGGTATCCAGCAGCAGTTGGTCGGCCACCGGATCGTACACATACGCACTCAGGGTGCCGTCGGGCGTGGTGGCATAGAGGACGGTGCCCACCTTGGTGG
This sequence comes from uncultured Phycisphaerales bacterium, assembly GCA_903871935.1. Taxonomy (GTDB): domain Bacteria; phylum Planctomycetota; class Phycisphaerae; order Tepidisphaerales; family Tepidisphaeraceae; genus CAIQIQ01. Next base: position 28,211 of record CAIQIQ010000095.1, on the reverse strand, counting down.
TGCCGGCGGCCGCCCCGGTACCGATGTCGCATACACTGGCACAGCGCAGCGTACGCGCCAGGGCGCTGGACATGCGCCGAGATGCGCGCGTCGTGACCAGTTGGCCATCGTTGACTTCGATGCCGTGGCACGCCGACTTCATGGCGACACCTGCCGAGGTCATCAGCATCGCCGTGAGTCCCACGCTAACGAGCACATCAGCCAGGAGTGCTCCGCGATGTCGTTGTCTGATCATGGTGTGCCATCCTCTGTCGTTTCGGAGTAGCTCGAATTGTCGATGACCCAGGAAAGCATATGGGTATAGGCGCCCTCGGGAACGATGTAGGCCGGCGTTCGCACAATCTTCACACCGTCGCCCTCCAGCCAGCACGAGACGCCCGGGCCCCCGACCGCAGCGGTGTCGCACATGCTGATCAGGGCGCCATCGCGGATGTTAACCAGGCCACTGCCATACTCCGCCAGCGTGCCGCAGACGACCGAGCCGGCGAAGCCGTTCTTGGATGAGTTGCCGCCGCCAGAGCCCGAAATGTAGATGTATGAAGTCGGCCCCAGCACGCTGTAGCCCTGTAGCGCGCGCTGGGTTTCGATCGATACCTTGCCATCATTGGGCCACACCACGGTGTCAAAGGTGGGGACGCCCTGAAAGGACAACGTGGAAGTACTACTGGCGCCGGTGCCCGGATCCTCCACTACAATCACGCCCTGCACAACCGGGTTGCCTTTGAAGGAAACTGTGACGCCGGGCTTGACGTATATCAGGCCCTGAATGACATCGTTGCCGTTGAACGTGAAGTCACTCGTGATCCGCACATTGGAAAAAGGGCCGCTGTTGTTGTTGCCCGGCAACTGTCGCAGGCTGGAGCTGTAATACTGATTCCCACAGAATTCCGGAAAGTCGGGTGGGTCTACCTGCAGCACCGTTCCGCCGACAGTTCCTCCGTTGTTGATGAAGGAGGTCGCCGGATCGTTGACGACTGCAACGTCGCCACTGATCGTCCCGCCAGCGAGCCAGATCGCCCACGCGTTGGGATAGGTCGAGAGGATGCTCCCGGCATCATTGGGCGAACCAAGGAGATTGGACTTGCCTTTTGCCAGGTCCACTCTTCCCTTGGATGCCACCCCATAGCGGAAGATGCGATCGGTGGTGTCCAGCGGGTTGAGATTGGCCACGATGTGCCGCTTGAGCCCGGAAGCTCGGTCCGTGCCCGTAACCCGCATGCACACGGATGGTTTGGCGGCGTCGGGGGCGCCGATGACGGTGAGTGTCGCGGTGAAACTCTGGCTGCTTCCGGGGTGGGGGATGATGTCGGGGAATACCAGGCACGTGTCATTGTCCCGACTGCCGATTCCATTGACATAGGACATCGAGGATCGCCATTTTCTTATGACTCCCTGCCCGGCCGACTCCGAATCGCGAACTTTGATTCTGGCCAGAGCGCTGTTCAGGTAGTTCATGCCCGTCTCGGTTGCGGCCATTGCCCGCAAGGAGTCGCGGTCATTTCTGGACATGCGGCGTGAGGCAGATACACCCGTCCAAAGAGCAGCCGAGAGGGTGAACATCACTGCCAGCATGATCACGGCGAACAGGGTGGCCGCTCCGCGCGATCTGCCGGCGTTCAATATGTGGTGAGCAGTGGGTATCATGGCTTTGCCTACCTGGGCGTGGCTGCAAGGAACCAACTCTCGGTGTGAACAACGCCGCCGTTGTGCCGGATCACCACCACAATGCGCTTGAGGCCCATGGGCGTTGGCGATGTCAGGTTCGCCTGGGGGTTGGCCGCATCCACGCCGTACACCATGACGCATTGTTGCCACTTGCCGTAACCTTCGACCGGCGCGCCGCTTGAGTTGATCACTTTGGAGGAGTTCCAGTTATTGAGGTCGCAGATATCGTTGAAGGTCGTGGGGTCGGTGCTGGTGCGTTTGCCCACAGACCCATCCGGGTTGGAGTGCGGCAACGACAGGGCGAATTCGTGGACCTGCTGCGACAGGTTCACCGCTGTTGTCAGTTCCGCGGAGGCCACGTTTGACTGGCTGGTTTGGCCCACGGCACAGACTGTCGCGGAAACGCCCGTGCCGATTACCGTCACGGCAATCATCACGTCAATGAGTGAAAAAGCTTTGCTTGCCCTGCACATATGCCCTCCAAACTATGCGACCTCACGATGGCGGTATCGTGGCATCGCGGGATACTGGGTGGTACGGGTGATTTGGTGACTGGTTCGAAGCGGACCCAACATTTCAGCAGATTGTCACAATTCATGCAGCGCTTATATGTTGACGCAAGGATGTGAATACATGGCGATATTAAGCTGCGTGAATATGAGCGAGCGGACGCGAACATCCGGGCCGGCGCAGGTGGCCGCTGCGGTGCCGCAGAAAACACTTTCGCGCAATCTGCGCAATGTCCGCCGGCTGGGGCGGCGCCAGGCGTTATTTCGCGGCCGGCGTCGCACTACTGTGCCCTGCGGGGCCTGGCGCCTCCAACTGCTGGAAGAAGTCGTTGCCCTTATCATCGACGATGATGAAGGCGGGGAAGTGTTCCACCTCGATCTTGCGGATAGCCTCCATGCCCAGATCCTCGAAATCGACCAGCTCAACCTTCTTGATGTTGTTTTGCGCCAGGATGGCGGCCGGCCCGCCGATAGAACCGAGGTAGAACCCGCGATGTTTCCTGCATGCCTCTGTTACCTGCTTCGAGCGGTTGCCCTTGGCAATCATCACCAGACTGGCGCCATGGCTCTGGAAGAGGTCGACGAACCCGTCCATCCGCCCGGCGGTTGTGGGGCCGAATGAGCCGGAGGGCATGCCCGGCGGCGTCTTGGCCGGACCGGCGTAATAGATCGGGTACTTCTTGAAGTAGTCGGGCATCGGTTTGCCCTCGTCGAGCAGCTTCTTCAGGCGCGCGTGGGCAGCATCACGGGCGACAATCAGCGTGCCGGTGATCTCCAGACGCGTCTTGATGGGGAATTTGGTGAGGATCTGCCGCACGCGATCCATGCCGATGGACAGGTCGATCTGCACGGCCGGCGCCATCTTCGGAGCTTCGGTCGGCAGGTACTTCTCCGGGTGATGCTCAAGCTGTTCCAAGAAGATTCCGTCGTGAGTGATCCTGGCACGGATGTTCCGGTCGGCAGAGCAAGAAACGCCCATGCCGATCGGGCAGCTTGCCGCGTGCCTTGGCAGACGGATGACGCGGACGTCATGGGCGATGTACTTGCCGCCAAACTGCGCGCCCACACCACATCGGTAGGATGCCTGCAGGATCTTCTGCTCCAACTCCACATCGCGGAACGCCCGCCCATCGGCCGAGCCGGTGGTCGGCAGATGATCCAGGTATTTCGCACTGGCGAGTTTGACCGTCTTGAGCGTCATCTCAGCGCTGGTTCCACCGATGACGATGGCGACATGGTAGGGGGGGCAGGCGGCCGTTCCGAAATGGACCAGTTTCTCACCCAGAAAACGGAGCAGATCGCGTTCATTCAGGATTGCGGGGGTCTCCTGAAAGAGGAACGTCTTGTTGGCCGATCCGCCGCCTTTGGTTATCAGCAGCAGCTCGTACTCATCGCCTTGTTCGCTGAGGATGTCGATCTGAGCGGGCAGGTTGTTGCCGGTGTTCTTCTCGCTGAACATCGAGAGCGGGGCGACCTGTGAATAACGGAGATTCCGCTGCTGGTAGCACTCATAGATCCCCTCTGAGATGGCTTCATGTTCATCGAAGTTGGTCAGCACGTGCGTGCCGCGATGCGCCACGACGATGGCGGTTCCGGTATCCTGGCAGGAGGGCAATTGCCCGGCCGCCGCAACCACGGCATTCTGCAGATGCGTATAGCAGACAAATCGGTCGTTGTCTGAGGCCTCCGGGTCCTTGATCTCATCGGCAAGCTGTTGCAGGTGAGCGGAGCGAAGATAGAACGAGACATCCATGGCCGCCTCGCGGGCGAGCATCCTCAGGCCTTCGCGTTCGATCCGGAGCATCTTGTGGCCACCGCAGTCCACGATACTGACGTAATTGGAGGTCAGATGGCGGTATTGGGTGTCATCTTTCTTGCGGATCTGAAACATTGGGGTGTAGCTGAAGGGCATGTGGAGGTTCCTTTGCTGGTTTCCAGTTCAGAGGATACGGGTGTGCGCCTGAATCGTCCATGGTGGGATATACACATATGAACGAACCTGGATTCGTACAAAACAGACTTGCGCGACCATTTAACCGGTCTGTGCCGTATGTATACTCAGAGGAGCCATCGGCGGCACGAGCGGCCGGTGGAGAGCTTCCGCCAAGAGGTGGTGCATGCTCAATAAGTTCAATCTCATTGCAAAATTGCGCGTGTGGCGTCATCAGCTAAAGGGGTGGTGGTGCCGGAACACCCATTCCCAGTCCTGCAAACGTTTTACGCTTCCCACGCCCCATCCCATGGGCCAGCAGTTCCGGATTAACTGCGCGCTGTGCCATTACCAGTATACCGTGGTAACTCCGGTGGACTGGTCCAGCCCTTGGAACCCCGCTGGGCGCATTTCCAGCGACAAACGCGAGCACCCGGTGCACGAACACAATGGGAAGTGGTGGTATTGGGATGCCGACCACATGTTTCGTGAAGGTCCCTTTGAGGACCGGACCAGGGCATATGCCGCGTTCTACTCCTATTACACGCACATTCTCAAGGAAGGGTCGGATCCCGAGGCATACAAGGATCGGCCGGAGGATGATGCCAATGGCGCCTTCTGGGCCTCGCGCGGACTGGAGCCCAGTGTCAAGTCCGGGTAGGGCTGCTCGTTTTTAGTGACGGTGCAAGCCGGCATTGCGGTGCGGTGTCGGGCGTCAGGAAGTGGGGTCTTGCGCCTCCACTACCAACGATTTGCGGGCGGTGAGCTGCAGGTGTCCGCAGCGGCCAAGCGAAGCGGGGTCCTTCTGCAGGTCCATCTCCAGCCTCAAGAGCCGTTCCATGGCATGCGGGTAATCCAGCAGTTTCCGGTTCTGGCGGATGGGCAGGATCGTCTTGCCCGTGATGTCGAGCACCTCCAGGCCGGCATTGACGAAGAGCTTGCGGAGCTGGTTCGGCGTGAAGGTGGTCAGCTCGAAGCGTTCTTCCTGGGCATCGGTCAGCCAGCGGGTTTTGCCATCGCGCACGTATTGTTCGAGGGCATCGAGGTTTCCGCGCTCGATGTAGTGGTCGATGCCGGCGAGACGGTTGTCGGCCGTCACCACGGCGACCCCGCCCGGGCGCAGGATGCGGGTGATCTCGCGGGCGGCGGCCGTGGCGTCCGAGCAGATCGAGAGCGGATCTCCCATGGCCAGCAGCAGCGTGAACGTGTCATCCGGCAGGTCGGGCATGTGCACGATGTCGGCGACCAGGGTGGTTGCCTTGTGAGCGCGCGGCCCCATATCGACGAGCCTTGCCTTGACCTCGTCGATCATGCCCGGCGCGCTGTCGAGGAAGGTGGTGGCGAACCCACTCTTAAGCAGTCTCAGACCCCACTTGCCTGTGCCACAGCCCAGGTCGGCGCACCTGGCCGACAGATCGCGCGGGAGGTGCGGCTTGATCAGTCGCCACGTGATCTCGTCGTGGAAGTCCCAGAAGGGGTCATCGTAGATGGCGTCGTATTTGGGGGCGACGCGGTTGTGATACCTGCGGGAAGCCTCCGAGCTGTCGTCGCGGTTTCGTGCCATGGTGGAGCCATCGGGTTTTCAGGCAGAGCTAAACCGCTACGGCCGCATACTTCTTCAACTGGCGAACCAGCTTGGGCATGTCATAGTCTTGGCTCAGGTCGACCGGGATGAAGACGCCCTGGTTGTGGTCCGACGCGATGATCAGATTGCGTGTGCCGTTCATGGCGAAGCCGGTGTCCTGGGGCTGGTGGCCGGTGATGATGATGCCGACCCCGAGGGTATCAGCAAACTGGTCCACGGCATTGGGAGAATAATTTCGTCCCCAGATGAGCTGGTATACCGGGCCGGTGCGGCGGCGATAGTCAGCGCCGGTCAGGCTGCGATCGAAGACGGAGTAGTCGAAGTTGGGAACCTCCGCATCGGTGGGCAGGCTGTGGCACATGAACAGGTTATTGCCGGTGCGGATCGCCAGAGGAAGCGAGAGCATGAACTCGGAGATGGCGACGCTGACGGTGGTGGAGCGGTCGCCGAAATCGCGCTTCAGGCCAGCGTTGAACGCCTCGCAGACGCTCATGCCGCCTTTCATGATCCCTTCGCCATGGATCTGGGCCAGATCATGGTTGGAGAGCAGGAAATGCACCTGGTTGGGGTGGTCGCACTTGAGTTCGGCAGCGCGGTAAAGCGTTTCCCAGGAGCCATCGCAGCCATTGGCGTCGATCCGGTCGCCATGGATGAGTTCCTGGAGGATGATATGGCGCTTGGGATTGTTCCCCAGGTCAGAGGATCGGATCGCCTTGTCGAGGTTGCGACGGTGATCGTGAATGTCACCGGTGACCCAGACTTCGCCTTCGCCGGGCAGGTAGATCACCTGATTCTGGCGGAGAGGGCAAAGACCGTTTTCCTCGGTGGCGTTGTTGAAGACTTCAATTGCGTGATCAGAACTTATGGGCATTATGTCAACTCGTCCTTACAACTTTCCTAGGTTCCCTATCATCCGGTTAAGCCCGGCTCCCTGCAACCCTCCCGAGGCGCGTGAAGGAACGTTTTCCTACTCCTCGATCGGAGCGAAGCTCACACTTGCATTCGCCAGCCGCCGCCCGGCATCCTCGGCATACCGCGGTTCGGCATGGAGAACGACCTCCACATTGGCTGGCGAGCCCGGCCGGCTTGGCCGGTTTGTCGCAAAATCTGAGAGCGTCTGCAAGAGTTGGCCGAACTCGGTGGCCACTCTTGGCAGAATACGGTTCACACTTGTAAGCAATATCACCAAAGTCGCGTCCGCTGGCCACTCCAAATCCTGCAGGCTTTGTCGCAGTGACGGCCAGGTTCCTTCAAAACAATAGGGCAACTGCATGGCGGCGCCCCATTCGGCCATACAGCGGTCGAGTACCAGACAGCGCTTGCCGCGGATGATCCGGACGATGCAATGGGGTTCTCGGCCTCGCCTGTAGGCATAGAGATCGACCTCGGCTTCGGAGCAGATGAGCATGCGGATGGCGCTGTTCATAGGCCCTTTGTCGCGACACACAGGCAACGGGTTGCCTGCGGAAAAACGGGGACAAGTCCCCGTACTCCAAAAACTAGAACTGGCTCAGGAACCGCACATCGTTTTCCACGAAGAGCCGGATATCGTCAATGCCATATTTTCGCATGGCGATGCGTTCGATGCCAAAGCCAAAGGCCCAGCCGGTATAGACCTCGGGGTCAATATTGCAGGCCTTGAAGACATTGGGGTGGACCATGCCGCATCCGCCAAGTTCGATCCAGCGGCCTTTATCCTCGAACCAGACGTCCACTTCGGCCGACGGTTCGGTGAAGGGGAAGAAGCTGGGGCGGAAGCGGGCTCTGGCTGTGGGGCCGAAGTACGCATGCACGAACTGCATCACGGTGCTCTTGAGGTCCACCATGGTGACGCCCTTGTCGACGACCAAGGCTTCTAGCTGATTGAACATGGACAGGTGGGTGGCATCGTGGGTGTCGGGGCGGTAGACCCGGCCGGGGATGACCACGCGGATGGGGGGCTGCTGTTTCTGCATGACGCGGATCTGGACGGTCGAGGTCTGCGTGCGCAGGAGCGTGGCTTTGCCTTCGGGGACATCCTCAAAGCTGGCGCCCTCGCCCGCGGGGGCGAGGTAAAAATTGTCCAGAGGGTCGCGAGCGGGGTGGCTCAGCGGGATATTGAGTGCGACAAAGTTATGGAACTCATCCTCGACTTCGGGGCCGGCGGCCGTGGAGAAGCCCATCCGGCCGAACAGTTCGGTCAATTCGTTGGTTACCTTGACGAGGATGTGCTCATTGCCGATGGCGGGGCGTTTGCCCGGCTCGGTGAGGTCAATTTGTGGGCCGGCCACTTGGCCGCTGGCCAGCGAGGTCTTCTTCTGTTCAAACGCGCCGGAGATCTCGTTCTTGAGGGTGTTAAGCTGCTGGCCAACCTGGGGCTTGAGTTCCTTGGCGACCTTGCCCAGGAGGGACATCAGGTCCTTGAGAGCGCCTTTGGTGCCGAGGTATTGGATGCGAAACTGCTCCAGTTCCTGGCTGTCGCCCACCTTGTCCAGGGCCTCGCGGGCCTGCTTCGCCACATCATCAATCTGCTTGAGCACATCCATCGGCACACTTTCTATAGAGAAGGGGCATTGTCCGGCGAACTGGCATTCGGTCAAGCGCTCTAGAGACGTCGATGCATGCGGGAACCCGGTTGAGACTTAGCAAGGGACTTCAGGGCAAGCACGCCGTCTGAAACAGAGAGATAGCCAGGGCACTTGGTTCCACGGGTTAAGTGTAGCGTTGGCAGGTGGTTAAGCGCGGGTTCTACTGGACCGCAGTCACTTGCGCGGATGGACGAGATTGAGCTACTTATTGAAGACGTTGCCGATCATCGCGTCCTTGGCGTATTCCATCTTGTATTGGTAGTTCACCAGGATTGCCTTGGTGCCGCTGGCGTTGGGTTCCAGTGTCAGGTCCCAGCGTAAGAGGCCCTTGGGTTTCTGGTCGCGAACGTAGGTTTCGTCGGTGCTGATGGGCGGGGTCGTGGTGGCCACGGCAATTGTGATCGCATCACCCTCGGCGTGAGGGATGCGGTCCCACAATTGCAGCTTAACCGCCTGGTTCTTGTAGTTGCTGACCGACAGACGGTATTCAAAGGTCTGCACCTGGTTACCGCCCTGGATCGTGCGGGTCTTGTCCACCAGTTGGCGTTGCACCTGCATCTGCGGATCAACACCAAAGCCCGCGGTGAAGGATTGCCCGATGGCGACCAGCGGCAGGTTTGCCCGGCCGACAAAATCTGTGCCGACGTACATGGTTGCTTCGCCTGGAAGGATGACCTGTTTGCTGTTGTTGGTCAGCTCGGCGAGGCGATAGACATGCGGAGTCAGCACGGGGACGGCCTTATACAGAAACTCGGCGGGCAACGACTGACGCGATACCTCTACAAGTTGTTCATCGTCACGCCAGGGAATCGTCAAACGGCGCTCGAGATGGAAGGTTACGGATTGCCCTTCGCGCATCACCGGCAACGCGGCTCGCTCCTGTTTGAGTTCCTCGCGGTCGCGTACCAGTTCATCGGTTTGCGCGACAGCGGCCGCCAGGTTATATGCCCGATCGGCGCTGGGCTTGTCCGCAGTTTGTTGCTCGGCCGCCTGCTTGGCCTTCAGAACCTGCCCATAGTTGGACATACCCGACTGCACACGGAACTGGTTATCGACGTTGACGCCCTCCGATCGCCCGCCACCACCACTTGCAGCCGCCGCGACCGACTGAACCTCCAGTGTCGCCAGGTCTGGCGGGGCGGCATTGAACATGGGCATGGCGGTGGAAAGGGTCATGTCGACGTTAGCCCAATCTTCTCCGGTCTGTTGCGAGATGGCGGCCAGATACTGTACTTCCACCTGGGGATTGTCGATGGTTGCACGGAACTTGTATTGCGGCTTCCATGAGGCAGCCGATACCAGGTAAAAGAGGGTGACCTTTCCGGCGGCGGCATTTGTCTTGTCGACGACGATCACCGCTTCGCGGCTTGTCTTGTCGGAGGAGCTTGAGAGACGGGCGATGTCGCGCTGAACGAATGTCTGCTGTTCTTTGGAAGACTGAAGCTGCTGCTCCATACCCACAATCTCGGTGTTGCGGGCTCCGCGGGTGTCCATGATGAATTGCGCCAGCTTGGTCACCGCATCGGTATTGAGCATCCCCTTTTCGGTCAACTGCGTCATCGTCGCCTGCGTGAAATTCTCCAGCTTGGCCAGGAGCTGCAGGTTGGCCTGCGCGGTCTCGATCTGCTTCTGCGTTGTCTGCTGCTGTTTCTGCAGGTCTTTGAGCTGGGTCTCCAACTTACGCAGTTCTTCGCGCGATGTCTGCTCGAGAGGACGGGTTCGATAGCGGGTCGACAGAACGCGAATCTCCGAGTTTGATTCGGCATACAAGGAGTTCTGGACCGTCGATGCCGGCAGTGAGGTCACGACCAGTTCCAACGCTCCCACGCCTTGTGGCACCGCGACCTCGCGCGCCACCAGGGCACTGGACTGGTAAACGGTGACGCCCACGATTGCACTCCGGGCCTCCTGGTCTGCGGCCGGCGGCTGCGCGGCTACCAGAGACAGACTGGAAACAAGAATCAGCGCGACAATAGACCATGTACGCATGCGAATCTCCTTCCAATGGACAGACTGCCATACCCAATAAACAGACGCGGAGGAACCAGAATAGTTCCCCTCACACTTGCCGCAACATAATATGAATACAGGATATCGAGAATCGCGACGGGAGGTAAGCCCTTAACTCCGGACGTCCATCTCCATGTTCGCGGAATCCATTCCCGGTCAGTTCTCCGTGCTTCTCGTGTGCCCCGAGGTGGGATCTCCCGCGGCTAGCCTCGTTGCCTTGTCGCGTGGCGGCGGCGAAGATGGGGCGGCTAGAACAAGGAGCGGGTATGACGCAAGAGATGGATCGGATCAGCAGCGTGCGACGGACGATGGCGAGAGTCATGGTGTTGGCCGGGTTGGTCGGGTGGGGGCTGGGGATTGGTGCGGTCGCGCCGGCCGAATCATGCGGGCAAGCTATCGTCACTACCAGTTCCGCCTCAGCGACCCCTGGCCAGTTCAGCGCCCGCATCCATCGCGACGGAGCCCTGTCCCTGCCGTACCAACTCCTGATCCCCAAGGATTACATGCCTGACGCGGACAAATCCTGGCCCATGATTGTCTGGCTCCATGGCTCTGCCGAGAACGGCACTGACAACAGGGCGCAACTCCCGGGCGTCGCCAACACGTTTCTCTCCGACGGCGCCAATACCCGCGCCTTCGTTCTGCTTCCCCAGTGCCCGCCGAAGATGGCCTGGCACCGCGCCGGCTTCAACAAGGCCCCCGAGGTTGCCGAGTCCTCGCGCATGCTGATTGCGACCATCGCCGAGCTCGAGAAAGAGTTCCGGCTGGACGGCCGCCGCATCTACGTCGGCGGCTTCTCGATGGGCGGCATCGGCGTCTGGGAGCTACTCGTCCGCTATCCCGGCGTCTTCGCCGCCGCCTTCCCCGTCGCCGGCGCTGTCGGCGATCGCCCGGCACTGCCCCCGCTCGTCAAAGACGTTCCCATCTGGGTCTTCCACGGCGACAAGGACGACATGGTGTCGGTGGAAGATGCTCGCAAGACTGTGGCCGCCCTCAAGGCCCTGGGCAGTACCATCAAGTACACGGAATATAGTGGCGTTGGTCATCAGTGCGCCCGAGCGCTTGCCGAGCCCCAGTTGCCTGTTTGGCTCTTCGCCCAGAAGCGAGAAGCCACGGCCGACTTCGAACTGGCCAAGGTACCCGATGGCGCTCTGCTGATCACCAGGGGCCTGCCGGCCGGCACCCACGATACCTGGACCGGTCCCGTGCAGCACACTCTCCACGGTGCTCCCCGCCTCACGATCGGCGAGCTGCGCTATCGCCTCCGGCCGGCCAAGAACGCCGAGACCTCAGTGGCCGGCATCCTCGACAAGATCGGCAAAGGCGAGATCACTGCCCCATGCCAGGTTACCGGCACCATCGAAATCGAAGACTATGCCTGGCTCACAGTCGAGCGGATCGAAGTCAAGAAGTGACAGCGATAGCGTGAGATTGGACGAATAAAACAAGGAGCGAATATGGCGCAGGAGATGGGTCGGATCAGCAACGTCCGGCGGACGCTGGGGATAGCCATGACGTTGGCCGGGCTGGTTGGGTGGGGGCTGGGGATCGATGCGGCCGGTCCTGCCGAATCACTCGGGCAAGCCATCACCACTACCAGTTCCGCCACGGTGACCCCTGGCCAGTTCAATGCCCGCATCCACCGGGAAGGCGACGAATCTCTGCCCTACCAACTGCTGGTACCCAAGGACTATGCCTCCGCGCAGCCCCTCGCGCAGGACCGGGCATGGCCCCTGATCGTCTGGCTGCACGGGTCTGGCGAGAACGGCACCGACAACAGGGCGCAACTCCAATCCATTGCCAAGACCTTCCTGGCCGACGGGGACCGGACGCGCGCGTTCGTGCTGGTTCCGCAGTGCCCGCCGAAGCTGGCTTGGCACGCCGTCGGCCTCGGCCAGACCCCGCCGGTCACCGGCCCCTCGCGGATGCTGATTGCCACCATCGCCGAACTGCAGCAGGAGTTCCACCTCGACGACCGCCGCATCTACGTCGGCGGCTTCTCCATGGGCGGTTGCGGCACGTGGGAGCTGATCAGCCGTTTTCCCGGCGTCTTCGCCGCCTCCTTCGCCATCTCCGGCGGCCCTGGCGACCGGCCGGCGCTGGCCCCGCTGATCAAGGACATCCCCATCTGGGCCTTCCATGGCGATAACGACAACACGGGAACGCCCGAAGATACTCGCCAGATCGTCAAGGCCCTGAAGGCACTGGGTGGCCCGGTGAAATACACGGAGTACCTCGGCGGCAAACACGAATGTGTCACGGCACTGGCCGAGCCGGAACTGCCCGTGTGGCTCCTGGCCCAGCGGCGAGGAGCTCCGGCCAATTTTGCCGAGGTCAAGGTGCCGCCCGGCGCTACGATGATCCTGAAGACCTTGGCGCAGGGCACCCACGACACGTGGACCGGTCCGGTCCAGCATACCGCCCATGGCGTCCCGCGCATCGCGATCAACGAGCTGCGCTATCGGCTGCGCCCTGCCCCCAATGCCGACCCCTCGGTGGCCGCGATCCTTGAGAAGATCGGCAAGGGCGAGATCACCGGCACGTGCCAGGTGACCGGCACGGTCGAACTCGAAGACCTGGCGTGGCTGGCCGTTGAGCGCATCGAAGTCAAGAAGTGACGGCGATCACGCGAGATGAAGAGGGTGCAACAGACGGCGGATGTGGCGCAGAAGATGGATTGGCCTACTTCGCTGTCGGCGCTCGATGCAACTCTTCTGCCTTTGCATTGATCTGCGTCATCGTCTGCGTCAGCGTCGTGTAGATATCATCCTTGATGTTCACCACGCCATAGTTGGAGTCCTCGCCGTCGAATCGGCCTTCCCTGGGTTCATCGCAGTGCTCAAACCAGTGATAGCCCACCAGGTTCGGCTGCGACAGGGCAAGCGTCGCATACTTGGCAAAGGCATCAGCGCGATCCTGTTGCGTGGCCACGATGGGGCCGGCGCCGCGCGTATTGGGCAGGCCGCTGTCTTTGCCGCGGAAGGAGAACTCCCCGATGATCAGCGGTTTATTGAATACGGAATAGGCCCGGATGACCTGCCGGGGATCGGTCCCATAACAGTTGAACGATACTACATCCAGATATTTTACGGCCGCCTCGACAACTGGCTTGGGTGGCACATAGGCAAAGCGGGCGCCGAACACCATGTGGTTCGGGTCGGCCGCCTTGATGGCCTGCGAGGTGATTTTGAAGTAGGCCTCGGCCAGCAGGGATGAGAACTCGTCGCAATCGGCGACGAACGCCTCGCGGTTGGGGTCTTTCAAACTGGCCTGGCGCTCGACCTCCTGGTTCTGCGCGTAGACCTCCTTGCGGATGACCGGCGGGGCTACCGCACCGGCCGCGCGAAGCGCCGGCCAGTCGGCGAAGCTGGTCTTCCAGACCGTATTGAACTTGCCGATCTCGCCATATCGGCGCTGGAGCATCTCGACGGCGGCAATGCGGCCGGGCGCCTTCGCCGGCAGCGCCAGGAACATCGTCAGCAGTTCATCCTTGCCGCGCCAGTCCGGTCCCCAGCGAAGTTCGTTGTCGGTGAACCAGCCCAGGATCGACTTGTCATCCTTCCGCGGCGCGCATCGCGTGGTGGCGATCTCCCTGGCGATGGTCTGGAACTCCGGGTCAAACACATCAGGGAATATGCCGTGCAGCCAGGCCTGTTCGCCTTTGCTCTTCCGCGACACGTAGGCCGCCCCCAAATCGATCGTCGGGGCACACGCCAGGTACTTTCCGTCCATCGTGACCTTGCACAGTCGCTCATCCGACCACGCCCCCAGCGTGTTGAACCCCCAGCCCATCAGGCGCTTTGCGGTCGCATCGCGCCAGGCATCCTGTGTGCCGTACTTTGCGGTGTTGGTCTGCTCGTAGGGCGAGACCTCGGTGCCCTTGATCCTGTCCTGGGCGAACGACACCGTGGTCACGCCCTTGGAGATGAACAGTTGTCCGGCGGGGTCCACCAGCCACCACTTTCCATCCACCTGCTTCGTGCGAAAGAACCCCGCAGGCGCATCTTGCGCCAGTGCCGAAACGCCTATGGAGCACAGAATGCCGAACATGCACAGACACGCGATACCGGCACTGATCGTTGTCATTGTCGTTTTCATCCAGCGCATTCTACCGGAATGCTTTCCAGGCGTTTAGCTGTGCGGAGCCCTATGCTCCACCGTCCGCTGCGATACCATTGGCGGTAAACACGAGGACTCAAGATGAAGGAACTGGCTGCCAGTGACGCGTTTTTCAGCGATGTTCACAAGGGCCTTGCGTGGGCTGTTGCCGACCTGCCATCAGGTCGTATCGAGAGCGGGCGAATCGCGACGGCGCGCGGATCCGTTCGCCTCTTTGCGGACAAGGCGCTCGCCGACACGGATGGCTTTGCGCTGGGCGCCGACGACAAGGGGCTTAAGGTATCGGCAGGGCGGCCGCGAGCGTTTCTAGCAGGTATCCTGAACCTTGCGGAGAAGCTTCGCGGCGGTCGCGACTATGTCGAGGCAATCATCCCTCGCTTCACTTCGCGGCTCTACAAGCATGAGGCCAATATCCTTGGCTCGGGCGACAGCGCGTTTCGTGCCCATGCGCCGGTGGGCGATCTCGATGAGGCGTTCTGGGTGCCGTATGTGAAGGCGCTGGTGCGAAAGCACTTCACGGGCCTGGTCTTCTACGCTCACTACCATCCGTTCGAATATTACCTCGACTACGAGGAGTTTCCCGAGGCGCCGGCGCCGTCGAAGCGAGACCGCGCGCGGACGCTCGCGGGGCTGAAGAGGGCGTTTGGCGTAGCGAGGGCGTTCGGCCTCGACACGTTCATGCAGCACTACCTGACGCACTTCCCACATGGCCTCGCGAAGGCGCACAATATCATCTTCCAGGCCGAAAAGGCCGGCAGCCGCCTCTCCGCCCTGGATCACCCGGTGGTGGATGCGTACACACGCTACGTATTCAGGAGAACCTTTGAGATCCTCCCCGAACTGTCGGGCTTTTACATCAACTTCGAGAGCGCGCCCAACTCGAGTGCGTTCCTCAAGCGCACGCTCCTACCCGAAGCGCTGGCTGCGAAAACTCCGCCGCAACTTGTCTTTCGGCTCTGGGACTTCAACTCCCCCAAGGCGATGTGCGGCATCCTCGAATCGTTCCCCGGCAAGCTGCGCCTGGCGCACAAGGTGCAGGACCGCGCGGACTACTACTACTGGCCAAAGGCCGATCCGCGCGTCCTGGAGTGGAAGGAGAACTTCCCGGACACCGAATTCATGTTTTTGGTTGGCCCGTGCCACAACTGCGGCACGGTTCAGGCGCGTTATCTCTGGAGCGATCCGGAGTTCGTGCGCGGGCTTCTCGCGGATGTGCAGAACAAGGGCGCGGACTCGTTTGCGTTCCACACGATCTATGAACTGCTGGCGCCGGATATCGACGCGCGGCGGGTGATGAAGTCGCACGAGCTGAACATGGCGCTACTCAACCGCGGCCACCTCGATGCCGCGGTCGACTACGTGCGCGGCAATGAGCCGTCGGCCGCGATGCTTCGCGGGCGGCTCGAGACAAGGACTGGCATGAGCGCCGGCCGGGCCGCACAGACGATGAAGGCGACGATTGAGGCCAGCCGGATAACGCTGACGACGTTCCGGCAGTTCCTGCACTCAACCAGCGAAGAGGGCTACCTCTACCCCGGCATCCGTTCGTACTACCAGGACCCATTCCTTCACCTGACGCCGCGGTTTGTCAACGATGAGCCGACGAATTCCATGACCATCACCACGGCGTGGCTCAATCGCAACCGAAAACTGCGCAACGTCCCGGATGATACCTATCCGATCATCGATTTCGTGAATCCGAACAAGCCCAGAGCGCCGCTGTCGCCTTTTGAGGTGGCGCGCATGCTCAAGAGACACTGTGACCGTGCGCTCGCCGCCGCGACGAAGGCCGCGGGGCGCAAGCCCGATGCGCTGGCAAAGACGCTGCTTGCCGAGACGCGGCGGATGTACAACTGGGGCATGCGCGACTACTGGGAGATGCGCGCATCGGTCGACCTGTTCGCGATGTACTTCTCCGGCTCGCGGGCGCGGACACTCTGGTTGCTCCGCAAGACAGTCGACGACCTCGAACACCTGCGGCCGTTCACAAAGAAGAGCGATCCGCTATCCATGCGCCATCACCTCTGGTGGCAGGATACTCTCTTCGAGGATGACATCAGGCGCCTCCGCCGCCTCGTGCGGCACATCGAGAGCCACGCCGTACCATTCGTCGCGTTCGCCGCGTATGCGCGCAGCCTGGACCGCTTCAACGAGATCCGTCGTACGGTCAGGCCGAACAAGATCATCCGACCGAAGGAAGCGCGGCTGATTGTGAGGCAACTGCGCGAAGCCATTGCCGCCGCTGACGATGCGGTGAGGCTGCTTGGTACGCGAAGGCAGGAACGCCTGCGCCGGAATGCCACTGCATGGCTGGAGTATCTCAAGTGGGAGCTTGCCGGCTTTACTCCGCCGGCCATGGTGGCGCTTTCCGATAAAGCCGCGGGCCGCGATGGTGGGTTTGTCCATCTGCGTCATGACCAGTGCTTCCGTTACGCGGAGAACTGCATTGAGGACTTCCTCGGGTTCTTCGAGGGCCGCGACTGGAAGCAGGAGACCGACGTATCGTTCAGGATGACACACAGCGCGAGGGGGCTGACCCTGGGCATCCTCGAGCGCGGCGTGGACGTTGCAGCGCGGAGGCGGCGGTGGGATGAGTTCCGCGGCACGCGCAGCGAGACCTTCTTCTGGCGGGTCTATATCGACCGCGAATGCACCGGGAGCCGGATGGATGTCTGGTGTATCCTGAGCGAAGGTTGGGCGCTGCTCAAGGGTGGTTACGAGATCATCGACCGGCAGAACACGGTCCTGAAGACCGGCCAGCCGGTCGAGATGGGCAAGGGGCGGCTCTCCTGCGGGCGCGACTGGTGGCGTCTGGATTACACGCTTCCCTGGAAATACCTCGGTGGCCGGCCGCGGCCCGGCGAGCGCTGGCGTGTCAACACGACGGCAACTCCGGCCAGCGGCACGCCGCTGCTTCCGGACCAGTCACTCGAAGGACGCAACCGGCAGGTCATCTGGTGCCCTGCGTATGAGATGACCGCCGCCAACGACTTCATCGCGGGAAAGCCCGAGCGCATGGGGACCGCGGTGTTCAAGGAGGATTAGGCCCTGTGATCGAGGCCGAGTGAGAGTCTCTCTGCTCGCGGACGTTCTTCCCGAAAAGGAGCTTCTGATGCCCACATATGTGACCGAATCCGCCAGACGCCTGCCGGTCTATGGTGCGTACGACCTGGTAGTGGCCGGCGGCGGCCCGGCCGGGGTGGCCGCGGCCGTGTCCGGCGCGCGTAACGGGCTTAAGGTGTTGCTGCTCGAACAGATCGGTTGCCTGGGCGGCATGAGTACCGGCGGCCTGGTGCCCTGCCTGGCCCCGTATTCGCAAGGTGCGACCGCGCCCCTGATCCGCGGGATCGCCGGCGAGATTCTCTCGCGACTCAAGGCGGCGGGTGGTAACGGCGAGCCGGGAGTCGAGCAGTGGCCGGCCATCGACGCGGAGAAACTGAAGCTCATCTATGACGATCTCGTCAACCGGGCGGGCGTGACGACGCTCTTTTTCACCTTCGTCTCCGCTGTGCTCCGTGAGCGCGGCCGAATCAGGGGGCTGGTGATCGAGAACAAGGGCGGCCGCCAGGTGGTGCTGGGCAAGGCGTTCGTGGACGCCACGGGCGATGGCGATGTGGCGGCGAGGTCCGGGGTGCGTTTCGTCAAGGGTGACTCCAAGGGCCGGATGATGGGGGTGACGCTCTGCTTCACCGTGGCGGGCATCGACCCCGATGGATATCGGCGCTGGCTGAGGAAGTTCCCGGACAATGTCGGCAAGAACCGATTCCTCCGCGAGGCAGTTGCGGCCGGTCGGCTTCCCGACTGGGATGATGCCGAGCACCGCATGATCGCGGACATCGCCCTGCAGCCGGGATACCGCGCCTACAACTACGGCCATGTTTTCAACGTTGACGGCACCAACCCCGACGACCTCGCCCGGGCCATGATGCGCGGCCGCGAGATCGCCCACAGCTTTATGGCCCTTGCCCGCCGGTACATTCCGGGCATGAAGAATGCTGTCCTGACCGCCACGGCCCTGCTGCCGGGCGTCCGCGAGACGCGGCGGATCAGGGGTGTGGATGCGCTGGACGAGCGCCTGTTTCGCTCGGGACGCATAACCGATGACGCTATCGCGGTCTATGACTACCCGGTGGACCTGCATGGGTCCGACAAGAAGGCGAAGACTGTGCTGGAGGAGCAGCCGGCGGGATTCCTCTACGGCATTCCATACCGGATCATGGTTCCTGCGGGTGGGCCGGCGAACCTGCTCGTGGCGGGGCGCTGCGTCTCTGCGGACCGCATCGGGCAGAGCTCGGTGCGCACCATGCCCGCCTGCTTCGCGATGGGCGAGGCGGCAGGGGTGGCAGCGCGGTTCGCTGTGCGGCAGGGCGTGCCTTTTGGCGCCGTCGATCCGGCCGCCCTGCGGCAGGTTCTGGCCAAGCAGGGCGCGAATATTCCTTCCGTCCGTTGAGACGGCGGAATGAGGCGGTAGAGTGGTATGTCGGAGCCGTAATCAGGAAGTGTTAGATCACCATTCGCTAGAGCGAACGGTGATAGGAATTGTCCTTGTCGTGCCAAATATGCAGTTGGCCTGTCGGCGCAATCAAGGAGCGCGAGGTGATGGTCATGCATCGACGTTTCTGGGCATGCTGTCTTGTTGTCGTGACCGCCCTGGGTATCTGGTTAGGGCTGGAGTGGGTTCGGTACCGAGCGGATATGGGTAGTTGTTCATCGAATTTTGGCGGAATTGATATGGCGATCAGAACTCATCTGGATGAGAGCCACGGAGCGGTGCCCGCTGACCTCATGGAGTACTTAAGTAAACGGTGGGGATGGTCCGGTCCGGCTCCACAATGTCCTGCCAGTCACAGGGCCGCCCCTCAAGCTGGCAGTGAGATTCCGCAGTCTTGGCCGAACGCAGTTCCCTTTGGCAGTTACTGGTATCTGGCAACACCCCCGAGGCCGCGATTCGCAAATCGTGACATCTTGATCTTGGAGCCGCTAGCCAATCACGGCTCATTGGGCTGTAATGTGATGTATGTTGACGGCAGCCGCGGGGTCCTCCCGGCTCAGGAGTATGATTCTGTTGTCCGGAAGCGACTGAAGCGATGACGGGAGATAGGAACAGAGTTCCTGCGGCCCCGTTTCAGTCCTGCAACGGGAGCGTGGGCGGAGTGAATGCGAGACTAAACGAAAGGAAACGTGCCATGGCAAAGAAGAGTTCATCGAAGATGAGAGTGGTTGTGGTTGCAGCACACCCGGATGACATCTGCTGCTGCGGAGCCTTGGCGGCCAAGTATGTCAAGGCCGGCCACGAGGTGTGGCAGCTCAGCGTGACGCTGGGTGAGACCGTGCGCCCGCCGGGGGCTGAGCAGGAGAAGATCGCCGTGCTCCGTGAAATCGAGGGGCGGGAGATCTGTCGCATCCTGGGCGTGAAGGCGGAGTTTTTGGATGTGCCGTGCAACAAGATCATCCCGACCATGGAGATGAAGATGAAGTTGGTCAACGCGCTGCGGCGCCTGAAGGCCAACATCCTGCTCTATCCGACGCCGTGGGACTGCCACGCGGATCACCGCAACCTGTCCTGGACGATGCGGGATGTGATCTATTACGTGGGGCACGGCGGGATCGCGGGTGACTACCCGCCGTGTGACTTGCGCGGGGCGGGTATGTATGAGATTGAGGTGGACGTCAACGAGCTGCACGAGCCGGATTTTGTCGTGGATGTGTCTGAGGACATGGAGGTGGCGTTCCGGGCGATGCAGTGCAAAGCGCGGGCAGCGGTGTTTGGAGCGGAGTCCGGACGGGCATTCAAGCGGAACTACGAGGTGGTAACGGCCTTCTGGGGAATGCGCCACGGCGTGGCGTTCGCCCAGCCCATGTGGCAAACGTACGGGAGCATGACGATGACGCACGTGGCGCGCGCCACGCGCGTGCGGAATGACCTGCCTGTTTGGTGATAGCGACGACGAGTAAAGGAGCGGTCATGAAATCGACGAGTCGAGGTCATGCGATGTTTGCCGTCGGGCGGTTGTTCCGGGCTTTTGCCATGGCAGGGCTGATCATTGCATCCACCATGATGGCTCGGGCGGCGGATGTCTCCGCAGCGATGATGGAGGCAATCGATAGCGGGGGCGCGCCCGCCGAGCGATCGATCAGCATCATCTCGCCCGGGGTCTACAAGGCGGTCGTCACCCAGCGCACCGGCGGCGGGATCTCCCAACTGTTCGACTTGCAGAACGATCCCCAGGCAAAACAGAACCTGGCGTTTGCCGACCGTGGATTGCTGGAGATCGGCTGGCACGGGGCCCAGTACAAGGTGGCCGCGAGCACACAGCCCGCGTATGACGGCTGCGCGGATTGGCCGTCGTCCGGGCACAATGATCTGAAGGCCACAGGCGACCTTCAGGTGATCGAACAGTCGCCAGCGCGCATCCGCGTCCGCGTGAAGTCCGAGTTCGTCTGGTGGAGCAAGCAGGTTCACACCGATTTCACCGTCAGCGGCATCTACACGTTTTACCCGGCGGGGCGAATCATCTCGCAGGTTACGGTCCAGAACAACGGCGAGAAGCCTTTCCACTGGAGCAGCGAGTACGGGCCGCATCTGATGATCAGTTCAGCGCAGACGGCCAACCCCAGCGGTGAGCCGATGGGCTTTGGCACACCCGCGCACCCAGAGTGGAAGGGCGCTGACAAAGCCGAGGAACTGACGATGGCCTACCCAACATCGGCGGCGGTCAAAGCCGGGCTGATGATCACCATCCCGGCCGAGCAGCAGGCGCTGTTCACGCGACACATGCGGCACGGGCCGGCCGGCCAACTCGGCTGGGACCGCGCCGGCTACGGCAGTAACGGGATCGTGATGGACAAGGGATATCAGTCCACCTGGGCGTGCATGATCCAGTTGGGCGCCGCCGGCAGCAGCCTGCTGCCGGAATTCAAGGCCCCGGCAGACGGCTTGGGCGTGGCGGCCGACTACCGCAAACCGGCCAGGATTACCGGCGCTGAAGTGGTAACCGATGACCCCGGCGACTTTAACAAGGATGGCTTCAACGAGTCCGAGGGCTGTTACGTGCTTAAGGGCCCTGGGCCGTTGAGTTTTGCATTTGCAGGCAATGAAGGCTCCGCCGGCCTTGCCCCGGTCTTCAAGATCAAAGGCTGGACGGGCGAAGCGCCCAAGGTGATGAGCGTCAACGGGAAAGACATGCTCGCCGCGGCGGCAGTTGTCGACGGGAGCCTGCTCATCGAGTTGCTGGGAAGCATCGGCGCCGATCGCGTGGAGGTGAAGGTTGGGAAATGACGGAGCAAGCCATGCGTCGTCCGCTCTACATTGCTGCGTTGACCGCATCTCTCTGTCTCAACTCCTGCCAGAGACACAGTCCGACAACACGGCCGTACCTCACCACGTGGCCGACCGGCCCGCGCACCGCGACGACCTCACCGACTGAGTTCACCGTCCTCTATCGCGATCGCAGTGCCATCCCCTTGGAACAAGAGGATCTGGCCAAGATCGTTCAATACCTGCGCCACGCTGCCGACACGACCCAGCCAATCTGGTATCTCGAGATCCACAATTCATACCGCCTCAACAACCGCGTCCAGTGGAATGGTTGCGTCTACTTCTTGCCCAAACCCTCCAACTCGTCATTGTCCCGAGGGGCGTTCTGCGATATCTACCCGGGGATAGCCAATTGGCCCAATGCGCAGATCGCTCCCGCCGACATGCAGCCCTACGCGCTGATAGGCCCTGTCCCCCAATCACTTAATGCGCGCCCGTCTGCACTGCCCGATGCATCATATCCATTCCGTTGTCCCTCGGACCTCCCCGACGGCGACGTCCTCGCCCTGATCCGATTGGTCCAGGAAGAGTTGCATAACGGGGCAGCTCCGCCTTTTGTTTCCCAAGAGCACATCCAATCCGTGAAGCGCGAGGGGAACGATCGCGCCACTGTCACCACCGGCACGGGCTCTGGCTGGGCCGGATCAGGCAGCACCTTCGGCTGCCGCAAGAAGGGCGATCGCTGGATCATTACCGCCCGTGGCCGCTGGATCTCCTGACGTACGTACGCCCGCGACTATCGAGTCGGAAGTCCCCACTCGCGCAGCTTTGCCATGTGCTGGGGCAGCGCTATCTCAGGATCGGGAATGTCCGGGTGCCAGCGCTTCTCCCACTCCACCGAAACATACCCGTCATAGCCGTTGGCCTTGAGCGTTTGCAGCATCTCGCGTACCGGCACCTCGCCCTCCCCCAGCAGTACCAGGTCCCAGCCGCTGGCCTTTCCGGTCGGGCTTTTACGGGCATCCTTAATGTGGACGTGCTTGAGCCGCGGCGCGAGATTCTTCCAGGTCAGGGCGATGGAATCGCCGTGGCGGAAGGGGTGATGCGAATCCCAGATGACGCCAACGGCCGGGCTGGGGGCCTGGGCCATCACCCGAGCCACCACTTCGGAACGACAAAAGTCGTCGTGCGTCTCCAGCAGCAGCGAGACACCGGCATCCTCGGCCATGGGCGCAACGGTGCTCAGACCCGCCGCCACGTTGGTGATGCCTCGGGCCTCATCCGCACCAGCAGGGCGATTGCCGCCAAAGACGCGAATCATGGGGACGCCGAGCGATTTCGCCATGGGAATCAGCTCGCGCAGTTCCTGCTCGTGAGGCGCTCGCTCGGGGGCGTTGTCGGCGAGCCGGGCCGAACTGCCCAGACCGCAAATGGCGATGCCTGAACCGGCGAATGCCCGGCGTACGCGCTCGAGGTTCGCACGCAGCAGCGCTGGCGTGAGCGTCTGATCGTCAATCAGGCGCAGTTCGATAGCGCTGTATCCATACTCACGGGCGGCGGTAACAGCGCGTTCGAGAGTCCAGCTCGGGCAGGACAGAGTGCTAAAGGCGAGTTTCATCTCACGTGCTCCAAGCTCACATTTCGGTGCGATACACCCGGTTCCGCCACCTGTACAGGCCGATGCCGCGGAAGCATCGCATGGAAGTCGCCCAGGTTGTATGGCCCGATGTAAGGCTGATTCAGATCGACCTCGGCCACGGCGACCGTGCCCCACGTATCGGCCGTGGCAATCGGATTGCCGCCGGGATTAAAGATGGCGGAGATCATCCAGCCATCCTTGGTGTCGCTGTAAGTGCTGCTGATGACGTAAATGTGGTTCTCACACGCGCGGGCCTTGCCCAGCAGGGGGTTGCATCCCCACACCGGCCACGCGATTACTTCAGCGCCGCGATTGGTCAGTTCGCGGGCAACTTCAGGGAAAAAGCCATCGTAGCAGATCATCATGCCAACCTTACCGAATTTCGTGTCGAACACCGGATAGTCGTTGCCGGGCATGACGCCGCTTTCGGCCTCGCTGTGCGGCATGCACATCTTGCGGTACTTGCCGATCAGCTTGCCATCAGGCCCGAGCAGGACCGCAGCGTTGTAGACGAGATGTCCCTCGCGCTCGTTGAGGCTGACGACGATGTGGGTCTGGTATTGCTTTGCGAGGGAACTGAAATAGTCGGTGGTCGGGCCGGGGATCGGTTCGGCGACATCGACGGGGCCTTTCCCTACACCCACCATCGTCACCGTTTCGCCCAGTACCACCAGGTCGGCCTTTTGCCTGGCAGCTTCAGCGATGAGCGGGGAGTATTCCTGGCAGTTATCCCGTGGGGATTTCCCGGTGGGCTTGTAGTGGACCGTGGCCAGGCGGACCTTCCGCGCTGGCAGTGGAGCCGCCTTGGCGAAGGTGATCTCGCTCCATTCTACGCGCCCGCCGGAAGCCCACTGCAAATGCAGTTCGAGGATGGCTTGCGTAGCCTTGGATGGTGCGCGATAGACAGCGCTGACGGTGGTCCAGCCCTGAGGATCGGTCTGGCCGTCGGCGGGGTGCTCCGGCTCGGCATTCCAGATCACGCGCGGGTCGCCCTTTTCCGCCTCGGCGACATCGGGCGCCACCATCTTGCCCTCGGCATCCTGCCAGATGATGCGGACCAGGGCGCTGCGACGCGGCACGGCCACGCCGGCGCACTTGCGCAGCGCCTCGAAGCGGTAGGTGTCGCCACCGGTGACGGGATAGGAGCGTCCAAACCAGCCATCGAGCCCATTGCGCTGATCGTGGGTGATTATGAGGCTGCCGGCATTCTTTGGACCGCCCTTGGGATCGTATGAGAATGCCGGGCGGATCTCATCCCTGGGCGAACGGGCCATCCAGCCGGGCGGAAACGAATCGGTGCCGGAGAAGACTGAACTGGCGGAACACACGGTGCAGGCAAAAGCCAGTACCGCAAGCGCGAATTGCATGTGGTGCTCGTACATACAAACCCTTTAAGATTGTGAGCTCAAGAAGAGTAAACTGACCGACGATCCTACACGGGGGCGATCTCATCGCAAGACTGGCCGCCTTGGCGGAGCGAACCGAGCCGGAGGCAGGGGGTAGGGGTATAATCCGTCGCAGATGACCGCAGTTGCGGCACCACGTGGCCTCCAGCTGATCCTGCATTCGCATGGAAGCAAACATATAGAGGATTCATGTCCCAACCCTCAATCAGAACGACAGTCGTTGGCAGCTATCCCGTTCCCGAATGGCTTGTTGCATCGCCCAGCCAGCAGGCGTTGATCGACGCCACGCGGGTCGTCTTTCAAACGCAGGAGCAGGCCGGGATCGATGTCATCGCTGATGGCGAACTCTATCGCTTCGATGTGAATCATCCCGACACCAACGGAATGATTGAGTACTTCACCCGGCCGATGAGCGGCATCCGCAGCCAGATCACGCGCAGAGATATCGCGGATTTCGCCAGGCAGCAGGGCATGGGCTTTCGCGCTGAGCCGGCTGGCGTTGTTGAAGCCCCGGTGGGCGAAGGAACGCTCAACCTTCCGCGTGACTACCGCCGCGCGCGGTCACTGACGAACCATCCGCTGAAGTTCACCATGACCGGACCGCACATGCTTGCCAAGACGCTCATGGATCATCATTACCCGTCGCGCGCCGACCTGGCGATGGCCATCGGGGCAGCCCTGGCACAGCAGGTTGCCGACATCGACCCGGATGTTCTGCAGGTCGACGAAGCCAACATCACCGGCCATCCCCATGAATCCGATTGGGCCGCCGCCAGCATCAACCTCATCCTGGACGCCTCCACCAAAGCCAGGGAGCGCGGTGTCCACATGTGCTTTGGCAACTACGGCGGGCAGAGCATTCAGCGCGGCACGTGGGCCAAACTGATTGGGTATCTCAATGCCCTGCATTGCGATCACGTCGTGCTGGAATTCGCCTTCCGCGGATACGACGAGTTGGCTCACTTCAGGGATGGGCTGCGGCCTGAGATCGGCCTGGGCATCGGCGTCATTGATGTCAAAGTGAATACTGTTGAGGGCCCCGAAGAAGTCGCCCGGCGCATTGAAACAGCGGCAAGAATCGTGGGAGAGGGGCGAGTCACCTGGGTACATCCGGATTGCGGTTTCTGGATGAACAAACGCAGCATCGCCGACCGCAAGATGATCAACCTGGTCAAAGGTCGTGACCTGTTTCTCGGTAGATAGTCGCGCTATGGCGCCGATGCTCCAATGCAGTACAGGTGCCGCTCGCCGCGGATATAGAGCCGATCACCATCAGCGACGGGCGGGGCGTAGCTGGTGTACTCCTGTGTGGTAATGGCCCACTCGCGCGGAACCTGCATCGCAATGCGGTTGCGGGCGACCTCCGTGCACTCGCCGCCGCTCTCCAGCACCACCGAGTGTCCCTGGTTGTCCATGGCGACGATGTGACTGCCGATGAGCGTGCAGCTCGCCGCGGCCGGCATGGCGACATAGTTGGCGTCGCCCTCGGACAATAGCGCCTTGGCGGCCAGCGTCTTCTTCGTCTTCAGGTCGACTACGTAATACCCGCCGCACCAGTCGATGATATAGGCCTTGCCATCATGGATCAGCGGCGAGCCGGCCGTCTGCTCCCGCGGGATTCCCAGCGGCGCAGTGGGCAGGCGGGGGAAGCCTGAGCCTATCCCGGTGATCGAGTCTTCCTTCGGCTTCCATTCATCGCCCGTGCAGCCGGCAAAGTCCAGGATCCACATCGTGCCGGTGCCGTACCACGGAATATACATCACGTCACCCAGAACCGTCGGCGGCGCCCAGCCGGTATCGTTGGTGATCTTATGGGGATTCTTCCAGAGCATCTTTCCATCCGAGGCACGGACCACTTCGCCCTGCTGGCTGATAAAGACATCTACCCCGGCCAGTCGCGCGGAGAGCAGGGCGGCCACCGTCTTGTTGACCTCCGGTTGCTCCCACGTGGTCTGGCCCGTCCTGGCATCGAGCCCGTACATCTTGCCTAAATACACCGCGAGCTTGCCGCCGATAACCGCAGGCGATGCGGAATAGAAAAGTTTCTCGGCGTCGAGTCGCCGGATCCACTGACGCTTGCCATCGACGTCATAGCACGCCGCCACGCCGGCGCCGTTCCAGAAATAGATGTACTTGCCATCGCTCACGGGGGTGTTGGTGAAGCCGACGATCTCGAAGTGACCCTGGAGGTGGCCATCGAACTTGATCGTGTACCTGGCCTTGTCCACTTCCTGGAGGACATCGTACAGCTTCTTCCGGGCGGCCCAGCGCTTGGCGGGATCCTTTTCCTCCGCAAGCTGCTTCGCCACCGGTTCCACCTTCTCCTTGAAAGCGGGATTGGCATCGCGGTCGGACTGGGGCGTGGCATCATAGTAATTGTTCGTCGCCGACCACAGCAGTTTGCCGGTGTTCTTGTCGATGCAGATCAACTCGTCCGGCTCGCTGGTCACGAAGACCCGCTGCCCGACGATGATCGGTGCCCCATGACTGTGGTCCGGCAGCGGCGTCTCCCACAGGATGTTCCTTCGCTCGTACTTGACCGGGGGAGCATCGCCCAGGCGCATCATGAATTTCAGGTCGTTCCACCCTTCGCGCGGCGGACTCATAAGTCTTGCGCTGATACGGTTCCAGCCGGGCTTCACATCGAATTCAAACGATGAACCGGCCGGCCAGATGTTCGCGCAGCGATTGTTGCTGAGACCATACGCGCTGCCAACGGCAATCCACTGCTGCGCCTTGGAATAGACTTCCGTGCCGTTGACGAAGACCTTCATCTGCACGGGGTGCTCAACCACTGCGCGCAGCCGCCCGGCGCTCTTCACGAAAAGGCACGACGTCGCCAGCGCGCCCTGATTGATCTTCCCCTTTGCGCCGATGGCGTCGACGCTCAGAAAGCTCACGCCATCGGTGGCCGGTGCCACGGCTTTCCATTCGAGTTCCCCGACCTTGTCTCCCGCTTTGGGCGCAAGGGTCATCTCGCCGGGAATCAGTTCCTTGGCGAATTCCGCGTTCCCATCCTTCACATCGAACGGCCCGATCGCCAGCCACTTCGTAACCAACCCGCCTGCGACGGGCGTGGCATCCTTCCCGCTTGCATCCGCCGGAAGTGTCGCCGCGCACCCCATGCCTTCTGTCGGACCGGTGGAGACCAGCGACCATTGCAGCGGCGCCGTGGAGTTGGGGAACAATCCCGTCAGATTCCCGCGCCAGCCGATTGCGGGCGGAGCCGCCGGGTCAGCAGCTTGGAGATTGGAGGCCAGGGCGGGAATGACGCACAGGATTGCGGCGATTCTCAAAAGCATGGGGTTCCTTTGCTTTCGTGTAACCGGAGCAGAAGTGTTAGCCGCGGACGCTCGCTGGTGCAAGCGCTCGGGAATGGCCGGTGTTGTGCGCGAGTAGAACTGTCATGGCATAGCTCAAATAGAAGTGTCACCCTTGAGGCCGGGGTATATCGGCCGGATGGATGAGCTTCGTATGTCCAGAACAGAGCGTAATCGTTTGGAAGTGTTTGGCCGGGTGAAGC
>CAIQIQ010000094.1 GCA_903871935.1 uncultured Phycisphaerales bacterium | reverse complement strand
TCGCTCTTCTTTACCGTCACCGCGCCCGTTCCCAACACGACCTTCTCGCCGAAGCTCAACGTCAGCTTCTTCACCATCGACCGCTGCGCGGCCCCATCATTGATCGATGCAGTCGGCAATGCCGGTGCAGTTCCATCGATGGTCACGGCATAGAGTGCAGACGCCGCCGTGGTATCTCCCAGTGTGTCCGAAGCCGTAGCCGTGAAGTTGTAGCTCCCCTCGCCCAGGCTGGTGCCCGTATAGTCAAACACCCAATTGCCAGATCCATTGGCCGACGTTGTCCCGGCCAGTACGCCGCCGCGATAGACCGTGATGGTCATTCCCGGCTCCGATATGCCATTGATCAGCAGCGTCGAGTCACTGGTGATGCCATCGCTGGAACTGGTGCCCGTATCCGTGCTGATTCCCGTAATGGTCGGCACGACATCGGCCACATTGAGAACACTGATCGTGAAAGTGCTTTCAAACCACAACCCACCCTGATCGGTTGTCCGCGCTCGAATCGAGTAGCTACGCTTTGTCTCGTAATCGAAACTCGCCGCCGTCAGAAGCTGACTGCCACTAATAGTGAAGCTAGCGTTATCGTCACTGCCCGTTCCATTCACCAGCGAGTAGGTGGACACGCCCTCCGCATCGGGATCGGCCGTCGTAAGCGTCCCTACAACCGTTCCCGATGGCTGATTCTCAGCACAAGTCGTAGCGGACAAAGCGACGTCGGTTGGCGGTCGATCCATCTCGTACGCCCCCATATCAACCGTTCCGCCCAGAATTCGTGGCCCGCCCGTTGTGTCGGTCGTGACACCTGTCGGGATCCAAGCGTTGTTGCCGGCATTCACTGCTGGCGACGTGGCCTGCAGACGCAGATCCCATGCGGCCCAATCCGTTCCCGCCATGCTGACAAACCGAGGATCGATGGGACTGGAGGACGTGCCTACGAGATTGCCACTAACGCCGTTGACCAAGGATGTCGGGCCTGACCCATTTCCGATCAAATCGTTCGCGCCCGACAGCGTACCGCTGCTCTTGTAGATGTCTGGTCCGGAGGGCGCGGTATTCTGCGCGACGATGGTGTTCATCAGCGTGGAAGTGCCATAGATGAGGCACATCCCGCCGCCACTGGAACCGGGAGCTGCCGTGTTGCCGCTAATCGTCACATTCGTCAGCGTTGACGTGCCGTAGTACTGATACAGTCCGCCGCCACGGCACTGCGGAGCAATCGTTGTGTTTCCACTGATCACGACATTCGTCAGCGTTGATGTGCCGCGGTACAGGTACATTCCCCCGCCTCCATAAGATGAAGCCGTGTTTCCGCTTATGATCACATTCGTCAGCGTTGATGTGCCCGATGATTGGTATATGCCGCCACCATAGTTCAATGCGGAATTCCCGCTGATAGTTACATTCGTCAGCATTGCCGCGCAGGAATCCATATACACTCCGCCGCCCCAGGTGGCCGCGTTTCCGCTGATCACCAGATGATCCAGAACCAGATGCGCGCCCCATGCATAGATCCCACCATTTCCGGCGGCATTGCCGCCGCTGAGCGTCATCCCGCTTATATTCACTTCATATGGCCCGCGGATGTCCACGACACCGCCATTACCCCCGGCATCCAGGGTCAGTTGGCTCGCACCAGGTCCGACCAGAACTAGGCTGCCGATTATTTGGTACGCCTGACCGTGCGTCAGGATGCTGCCGATCAGCGCCGGCCCAAACTCGATCCGGTCGGCCGACGAATAGGAGCCGCTCGGCGCATCCCCCACCTCCTGGTTTGAATTCGCCGCCGCCAGCGCCTCACGCAGCGTCAGCACACCATCCGCCGCAACACTGTCCGCCAGGCTGGTAACCACATAGGTCACTCCCGGGATGCCCCGAAGTACGGTTTCCACCGCGCCGATGTTCACCCGAGCGCCTTGGATTCTCGCGGCGCCGTAGACATCGGCAGCAACGCCCGTGGGAATCAGGCTATTGTTGCCAGCATCAATTGCGGGACTGCCTGTAACAGGAGATAGAGCAGTACCCGCTCTGTCGCCCTCGGCGAGCATCGGATCCATCGGGCTTGAACTCGTTCCACCCAGATTGCCATTCGCCCATGTCAGCGCGCTCTGGCCAGTGGCATCCCCGATCAGGTTGTTGGCGCCGATAAGCGCGCCGCCGGCCTGACGGATATCCGGCGCTGTATCAGCGACGTTCCGGGCAACGATGGTATTCCGCAGCGACAAGCTGCCGGAGGCCAGGTATGCTCCCCCACCGGAAGATGGCCCTGTGTTCCCGAATATCGTTAGATTCGTCAGCGTCGACACGCCATCGTATTGGAACCACCCGCCGCCTTGTTGATCCGCCGTGTTCCCGGTGATGATCACATTCGTGATTGTGGACGTGCCCGATGATTGGTACACGCCTCCACCCCATTGCGCGCCGTTACCACTGATCGTCACATTCGTCAGCACCGGCATGCCATCAAACAGGCACACTCCGCCGCCGTCAGACGCCCAGTTGCCGCTAATCGTCACGTCGGTCACCGTTGACACGCCGTAGTGGAGGTAAAGGCCCCCACCGCTTCCCGCCCTATTTCCACTGATCGTCACATTTGTCACAAGTGAAGTACCGGCGTACAGGTACGCCCCGCCACCGCAAGATGATGCCCTGTTGCCGTTGATCGCC
Organism: uncultured Phycisphaerales bacterium; assembly: GCA_903871935.1. Classification (GTDB taxonomy): domain Bacteria; phylum Planctomycetota; class Phycisphaerae; order Tepidisphaerales; family Tepidisphaeraceae; genus CAIQIQ01. Next base: position 19,176 of record CAIQIQ010000094.1, on the reverse strand, counting down.
AGGTGATCCAATGCCAAATGTGCACCTATTGCGCAGATTCCGCCACCATTAGGAGCATTGCCCCCTGTCAATGCCATCCCGCTGACACTCACGTCATATGCCCCTCGAATGTCCATGACACCACCGCTACCCCCGGCGTCCAGCGTCAGTTGGCTCTCACCGGGTCCAACCAGCGTGACGCTGCCCGTGATCTGGTAGGGATGACCATTCGTCATAATCGTCCCAATGAGCCCCGCGGAGAACTCAATGCGATCCGCCGCCGAGTACGATCCGGCCGGAGCATTGCCAACCGCCTGATTCGAGTTCGCTGCCGCCAGCGCCTCGCGCAATGTCACTACACCGTCTGCCCCAATGCTGTCCGCCAAGCTCGTTACCACATAGGTTGCCCCCGGCGTTCCAGCCAACACCGTCTCCACTGCGCCAATGTTCACCCGATCGCCTTGTATGCGCGCGGCCCCGTAGATGTCGGTACCAAAGCCCGGACTAATCAAGCTGTTGTCGCCGGCATCAACCGCTGGGCTACCAGGCAGAGGTGACAGACCGATGCCCGCACTGCTGCCCTCGGCAATCATCGGATCAATCGGGCTTAAACTCGTACCCACAAGATTGCCATTCGCCCCGTTCACCACCGCGCTTTGGCCGCTCCCATCTCCGATCAGACTGCTCGCAGCCGTGATTGTACCTCCATACCGGCCGAGGTCCGGCGAATAGCCCCCGTTCCGCGCAACCAGCGTGTTGCGCAGCGACAACCTGCCGGAATATACGTACACCCCGCCGCCCTCGGAATACGAACCGGAGACCGTATTCCCGCTTACCGTCACGTTCGCCAGTGTGGAGTTGCCGGAAGCCAGGTACACCCCGCCGCCTGTTCCCGCCGCGTTCGCACAGATCGTGACGTTCGTCAGCGTTGATGTGCCGTTGGCCTGGTACATGCCTCCGCCCTTGCTAGATGCCATATTATTGCTTATCGCAATATTGTGCAGGTTGAGCGTCCCGTACGATTGGTTGATTCCACCACCATAGGACGAACCTGTGACCACACCCCGCGCCAGGACCATCCCCCCAAGGTTGACCGTGGTGGTGCTGTTGCTCCCTCCAACGGACATCACTCGACATTTGGCGCCCGCATCCAGTGTGAGCGGGCGCGTGCCGGACCCCACGATACTGATCGCTCCCTGACTCGCAGCGATATTGACTGCCAGTTCGTCGGCCGAACCGGCGTACGCAATCGTGTTCTGCATGTCGGTCGTTCGCAGGACCACTAGATCCGGCAGCGTCGTGGCCGCCGCGGATGTAATCGCGGCCTCCAGGTTCGCAACACTCAGTTGGTCTGGCGCAATCTCAATAATGTTGATGGACGCCATATCCGCCGGCAGATTGAAGCTCGGATAGCTGCTACAGATGCTTGCATACTCCCCCGCCGTCACCGCCAGCAGCACCCGCCCCTCTAAAGCCTCAACACAGGCCCTCCGAATGCCGCTCACCTGAGCATTCCGACACGAAGATCCCGTTCCACCCACCACCCGATGCCACTTCGCCATACCCGACCTCTTTCCCTTCAAAGCCAACTTCCTGAAGCCGCTCAGTTTACCACCGACGTCCCCTCCCTCAATAGCCGATTGCGAATCTCTACCAATTCCCTCTCGCAACGCCATGGCATAGCCTGATCCTCCCTGAGTCCCAGGATGAGGTATGCGCCTGCTGTTCGCTCCACTCACCGGCGATGGCGTCCTGCTCTGGACGCCCCCGCTTCCACCGCGCGTACGCGGAACACTTGCTGACGCTATAGCGGTCTTCGACCTACGCGCCGACGCGGTCGGCGCATTCCCTCTTCAGCCGCCTTCGGCGGCGCCTTGGGGCCGCCTGTCGGCGGGTGGGGTTGGGAGGGTCCCCTTCGTCGCTCCGTCGCTTTGTCATCCCCTTACCCCTTCTTGCCCTCAAACAATCTGCGTATTTTTTTCACCCCCGCTTTTTCCGCCCTTTCCGCGCGAATCCCCATCCAAACACCCCATATATATAGAGAGACGTGTTTTTTTCGCCCCCCGGATCTTTGACAACCGAATACCCGCACCACCCAAAGCCCATCGACTGCTGTCAGTGGGTCTCCCGCGATGCGACGCGTACGCCCTGCTCTGCCACGTACTACGTATCACGTATTACGTTCCTGCTGACCAATGTCGCACTTTGTCACTCAATGTCACACTTTTTCGGGCACACATCAGCCCCTGCCAAACAGGCAGTGAACCAAAGTGGAACAAAACGGAACGCTCTTCCGACCTCTGACCTCCGACCTCTTCGTTTCCGCAATCCGCAATCCGCTCCCCGCTCTTCCTCGGAGGAGTTATCCACAATCGCATCCAACTTGCGCACCTCCTCCCCCAATATCCACCTAACTCATTGCCCTCAAGGCACTTGGCGCATAGGGGGTATCCCCGCAAACAACTTGCGCACCTGTCACTTATCCACAATCTCCCCTTGTCTCCGTGTCTCCCCCTCTCGCCCTCTCGCTCTCCCGCCCTCCTCTCAAGTTCACAGTTCCATCCTCGGCCCGCCCTACTCTACAATCGCACCAAAGGAAGCAGCGATCATGCCCTCCGACCCCTCCAACCTGCTGCGCATCGGCTTCATCGGTGCCGGCTTCGTCAACTTCGGCGGCGGCGAAGGCCCCTGGGACCACGCCTCGCGCCTCGAACGCTTCACCGATGTTGAGGTCGTCGCCATCGCCGACCCCGACCAGGCCCGCGCCCGGCGTCAGCTCGATCTGCGCCAACACGGAGCAAACCCCAACATCTACTCCACCTGCCGCCTCTTCGGCCATTGGCAAGAAATGCTCGATGCCGCGGATCTCGACGCCGTCATCATCGGCCTGCCCCCAAGCGCCCATGGCAGACTCGAAGGCCCCGATGCCGTTGAGGTCGCCTGCGCCCTGCGCGGCATCCACATGCTCGTTGAGAAACCACTTTCGGTCGCTCAGCCAGAGCAGGTGAAGGCAATCGCCGCGCAACTCGCCGCCGCCCGCTCGCGCGCTGGCAACCCACTGATCGTCACCGTCGGCTACATGCTGCGCTACCTGAATGTCGTCGATCACCTGCGGCAACATCTGCAGCATGCCACGCAAGCCGGCCGGCCGCCCTGCATCTTCAACGGGCGCTACGCCGCGGCCTACCCATTTATCCTGTCTCCCGCCTTCTGGGATCGCCGCCGCTCTGGCGGCGCGGTCATCGAGCAGGCAACACACTTCGTTGACCTCGCCCGCTACCTCCTGGGCGAAATCGACCTGAGATCTATCGTCGCCCATCAAATCCCCGCCGATTCTCCCCTGGGCGCCCTGCGATGCATGCCCGTCAGCCCCGCTGGCATCTCTATGGACGCGGGCCTGTCGCCGGATGACCGCATCGCCCGTGCCACCATCGCCCAATGGCGATTCACCTCTGGCGCCCTGGGCACGCTCACCCACGCCCTCCTGCAGCATGGCAAGGCCTACGACACCGAACTGGAAGTCTGGTCCGATGGCCTGAGCGCCATCCTGCGCGACCCGTACTCCCCCAAGTGCCACCTCGATCTCCGCGTTGGCGAGGCACGCTCCACGCAGACCCCGGTGGATGGCACCAACGACCCCTACTACGCCGAGATGGAAGCTTTCCTCCGCGCCATCCGCGAGAATCGCCCCGACCTGATCCGCTCCCCCTACGCTGATGCCGCCAAGACCTACGAAGTCACTTGGGCGATTACCCAGGCGGCCCAGTAGCCATCTTTTGAAACGCGTAGATCGAGCCAAGCTGCAGTATCTGCGTCAGCTCATCCAACGCCCTGCGACTCTCTTCCACCTGGCGGGGATCCGTCAGGTCGACCGCCGCCAGCTTCTCGCGGTAGCGGCGATTCACCCAACTGCACAGTGCATCATAGAGAGATGCCGTCAGAAACACCGACCGGCGCGCCTGAGCCAGTTGCTCAGGGCTCAGCACAACTCTGAAGCGCAGACAGGATAGTCCGCCACCATTGCCTATACTCTTCCGCAAGGAAACGTATCGCACCTGACAGATCGGCGTGCCCCGCGATGGAAGTTCCTCCAGCCGACATTGAAGCCCGCGCCGACGCCGCCCTGCGGCGATTGAGCGATACGCTGGCGAATGAGAAGTCGTTCCGTGTCCACAGCAGCGCGACCATCGAAGATCGCATGGCGATCGAGCAGATTGCTCAATTCTCGCGGGATACGGTCATCCAGATGTGACATCCCGCTCGTGTGTGGGCGGAGGTCCCGCGTGGGATCGACACCCGCCTCATATGGAACCAGGGCCGCAATCTGACGGTTCTGGATGTTCCCAGCAGTCAGTACGCTCTCGCGCAGACGCCCGAGCCCATCGGCGACATGCTCGATCTCCATTCCGAGCATCTCCCACAATGGAGAGGCATTCCCCGGTGTCTTCCACGTCCCGCTGTCGAAGGTCCTGGACTCATCAGCTTCGTCTGGCTCACCCTCCCGTATGTCCACGCCTTCTCGAACCATAACGAAGCCTATACACTCACTGACAAGCTCCTGCTGGCGACCGGTACGATCGATCTCGCCTTTGGAATGGACAGGCGAAATCCATCTGCCTGCGATGCGAAGTGGTAAGGCAGCAGCGCCATTGCACTGCACTGCCGACGGATGGTTTTCAAAGCGAGGACCAGGCATGAAGAAGATTGGCTCGTGGTTCGTCGGGGTGTTCTGCGTGTTGTTGGCCGCACCACTTCCAGCGGCACAGGTTACGGGCGGATCCGGCGCCATCATCGACGAGACCTGCGTTCTCAAGCGATACTACCGCTTCGGCGAGGACCAGATCTCACACGCGGCCTTGAGATCGGCGGGGCCGCAGACGCTGGGCGATGTGCTCTACGCTCGGGTGATGAAGACCACGCAGAAGTCGCTGACGGTGTCCGGCAACGACAACTTCGCGGTGTTCCGGCCGAGCCTTGTCGTGCTCAAGGAGGCCCGCAAAGTCGGCACCATCGAGGCGCTGCGGCAAGCCGCGAATCTAAAGGCCGACGGCGCTGACTGGCGGGATTTCGTCTTTCGCAGGATGTTCTACGATCCGTTCACCGCCCCTCCGCCACCAGCCGAATGGGCCACACCTTCTTTCGATGATACATCCTGGGTAGACGGGCACGGGCCGTTCCAAGTGGACATGCCCAACGATCTGCCCGCCGAGGCGACCGAAGGCAACATGGCCAAGGTCCACGTCGGGGTCTTGCAGTTCCTCGGGGCCGGCCTTCAGACGTGCTACTACCGCGGCACGTTCGTGGTTAACGACCCGACCAAAGCCGGCAATCTGGTTTTCCGTGCAACCTATCGCGGGGGCATCCGTGTGCTGGTCAACGGCCAGGAGATCGCGCGAGGCCACCTGCCCCAGGGAGAACTGGCGGCCGACACGGCGGGTGATGACTACCCGCTGGAAGCGTACGAAGACCAGTCGCTGCGAGATCGCCCACTGGAACCGTTCACGGTGCCGCCAGGCGTCCTTCGTAAAGGCGCCAACGTGCTGGCGATCGAAGTGCGCAGCAGCCTGCTGCACCCGGTGGTCTTGAAGACCGAACTGAGCAAGTCTTGGAACTCACTGCACGACCACGAGGGGCTGTGGAGGCACTGCTTCCTGGGCAAGTTTTCGCTGACCTGTGCCTCGGGCGCAGTTGCCTCAGCCAAGGTTCGACCGGGTGGCCTGCAGATCTGGGCAGCAGACATGCATCGCCGGATCTCTTCCGATGATTTCCTGCCGCCGGGTGAGCCTGTCGGAACACTCAGGCTAGTCGGCGCACAGCGTGCATCGTGTGCCGGCCAGATCGTTATCGGCAGCGACAAGGAAATCAGGGCGATTAAGACACGCATCAGCGACTTGGCGAAACGGGAAGGTGGAAAAATCATTCCTGCGTCGTCCGTGACGATCCTGCATATGTTGCCCTACCCCACGAACGGCTTCACGCACGTCCTGGGCGACGAGCGCGGCTTGGGTGGATCGTTCACCAGCCAGAAGGAACTGGCGCAGTACTGGAAGATGAAAGGGACCGACGAGCCGTTCATCTTTGATCAGATCACGAGCCGGGCGCAGGGCGTTTCGGCGGGCACGAGTCGGCCGATCTGGGTCTCACTAAGGATCCCGGCGGGTGCCCCGCCGGGGCAGTACTCCGGCACAATCCAGGTGCAGGCGGATGACCAGGCATCACAAACCGTGCCTGTAGAAGTTGAAGTGATCGGATGGCAGTTGCCCGATCCCAGAGACTTCCAGACGTACGTCGGCTGCGAGGAGAACCCCTACGGTGTAGCCAGGCAGTATGGCGTGGCCTTGTGGGCGGAGGAGCATTTCAGGCTGCTGGCGGCGAGCTTCGAGCAGTTGGGCCGGGCGGGTAACCGCTGGCTGAACGTGCCGGTGTTGCGCGGCACGGAGTTCGGCAATAAGGATGACTCGATGATCCGCTGGACCCGCGGCAAGAATGGCAATATCCGATACGACTTTGCCATCCTGGACAAGTACCTTGACCTGGCGATCAAACTCCAGGGCCCGCCGCGGATGATCAATTTCGTCGTCATGGCCGGCATGGAAACGCAGAACTTTCCTGTGACACCGGAGGTGATGGTCCTCGACGAGGCAACGGGTACGGCCTCGCCCATGCCCGCCGGCGGGAAGAAAATGCCGCTGGCAGAGAAGCAGAAGATATGGAAGCCTTTCGCCACAGAACTGTACCAGCACATGAAGGCCAAGGGCCTAGAGAAGGCCATGCACTGGGGCTATCCGCTGGACAGTGAATCGGACCATGACCTGGTCGTGCTTCTGGGCGAGCATCTGCCGGCGGTGAAGTGGACCGGCGGACCACACCAGATCGGTAGCTGGGGCTATCAGGAGCCCAAGTACTATGACGTGTTCGGAACTGTGCGATACTTCGACAACTGGCCAGGATTCCGCATGGGCATGGGCTTTAACGCGCCACAGGTGCACCTGGCCATCCCGCGGATCGACAGCAGCGTGATGTCGTTGACGAGTGTGTCGCATCCGTTTGCATATCGCACCCTGGTGAATCACTCGCTGGCACTGGGACGCTGTGGATTCACTCGCGTCGGCGCAGATGAGTGGGCCGGCGTTCATTACGACGGCATGCGGATTCCAACGTGGATCGTTGGAATGCCGGTGCTGTTTACGCTCTGGCCGGGCGAGAAGGGCGCTGAATCGAGCGCGCGTTTTGAGGCACTGATCGAGGGCATTCAGGAGGCCGAAGCCAGAATCTACCTGGAGAAGGCACTGGACTCCGGCCGACTGGCAACAGACCTCGCACAGCGCGTGCGGGAAGTCCTCGATCGGCATTTCCAGGAGACAGGCTTCTTTCAGAACAAGCTGTGCATCTATGAGTTGGAGCAGTACCATCACGGTTGGCAAGATCGGTCACGAGCGCTGTACCAGGCGGCCGCGGAAGTTGCGGCAGTGACGAAGATGCCTTGACGTTCCGGTTCCCGTGGAGTTTGCCCATGCGAAGGTCTTTCTCGTCCGCGTGTTCCCTGGCAGTGATAGTGCTGTCTTTTTGCCATTGCTCCCTGGCAGCCGAAGGCAGCGTCGTCCTGGACGCGAGCGTGTACTTCCGCCACTACAACCGGTTTGGCGTCAATCGCTACTGCCCAGTGGTATTGAAGACCGAAGGCGAGCAGGTACTCTCGAAGAATGGCTTCGACCGCCTCAAGCGCGACACCGAACGATTCCTCCAACAGAAGGGACAGGACCCATCGAAGGTCGACTGGACCGAGCACGTGTTCCAGCCGATGTTCGCCAATTTTGCCCCCACGCCGGCCGGACCGCCCCCGCAGGATTGGGTCTCGGGGTCATTTGATGACAGCGGCTGGGTGCTCCGGCGCAGGCCGTTCCAGGGGACCTCACCCCGGGATATCACCCGGCCGAATCTCGGACAGTTTGATGAATCCATGGATCTGGGGTTGCTGCATTCGTACTACCGCGCGCGACTGGTCATCGAGGACCCATCGACTGCGGACCTGACGTTTTCGGCGACATACCACGGCGGGCTGCGTGTGCTGATCAACGGGCAGGAGATCGCGCGGGGCCATCTGCCGGCCGGTGAATTGGATGCGGACGCCTGCGGCGAGGACTATCCGCAGCAGGCTTACGCGGCCGAAGGAATCGCGCTGCGGGACCGGACGATTGGGCCGGTCCGCATCCCGGCGAAACTGCTGCGCGCCGCGGTGAACGTTTTGGCTATCGAAGTTCATGCCAGCAACTTCCATCCGATCGTGCTCAAAAACGAGCGACAACCCAACTGGGGCGGTCCGATGCGGCCCTGGCCCCATGCGCAGTTGTGCAAACTCGAGGTTCGCAGCTCGTCGCAGGCCCTCAGGAGCGCAACGACACGACCCGGCGGCCTGCAGGTGTGGGTAGCGGACGTGAACAGGCAGATGCGCAGCGACGACTTTCTGCCTCCGGGCGAGTCGGCGGGAACCATCCGGATCGTCGGGGCCCGCAATGGCACGTACTCGGCCCAGATCATGGTCGGTACGGACAAGTCGGTATCAGGGTTGAGCGTCACGCCCGGATTGCTCAGGCAAATCGCTGGACAGGAAACACTGCCTGGCTCGGCAGTCACGGTGTCCGGCGTGCTCCCGTTTCCGGCCGACCAATGGACGCTGAAGTACCTGGGAGACGAACGCGGCCTGAACGCCGCTTTCCCCGACAGCAGGACTCTCGACACATTCGCCGCCATGGAAGGACAGTCTGGTCCCTGGATTTTTGACCAGATCACCTCCCGGCCTGCGGGGACGATTCCCGCAAATGCCAGCCGCCCGATCTGGCTGTCGCTACGGATCCCCTCCGGAGCAACTGCGGGCCAGTACCGTGGAGTGGTGAAGGTCGCGACACGGGAGACTCCGGCCGTCGAAATACCTGTGGAATTGACGGTCGTCGATTGGGCCCTACCCTCACCCAGAGACTTCCAGACCCTGGTGGGCTGCGAGGAGAACCCGTACGGCGTGGCCAGGCAGTACGGCGTTGCTGCGTGGTCGGATGATCACTTCAGGCTGATTGCGGCAAGCCTGGCGCAGCTCGGACGAATCGGCAACAAGTGGGTCAACCTGCCGGTGCTGGTGAACACCGAGTATGGCAACCGGGAAGACTCGATGATCCGCTGGACGCGCACGAAGGATGGCGCCTGGGCTTTCGATTACGCAATCCTGGATCAATACCTGGACCTGGTATTGAAGCATTGCGGACCGCCGCGCGTGATCAATGCCGTGGTGATGCACGGAATGAAGAGCGCTGCGCAGCTTCCGACGCCGGGACAAGTCAGGTTCATGGACGAGAAGAGCGGCAAGATGGCCTTGATGGATATGGATTGTACAGCGAACGCCCCTGAGTCGGTGGCAGCATGGCAGGCGTTCGCCAGGTCGCTGCTGGCCCACATGAAGGACCGGGGGCTGGACAAGGCCGTGTACTGGGGCCATCCGCTGGAAAGCGAAGCGGATCCGCAGCTGCAGAAGGTGTTGGCGGAGGCGACTCCAGACGTGTTCTGGATCGCCGGCCCACACGAGATGATGTCCAACGGCACCTATGCCAAGAACGAGAACGTCTACAAACTTGTCGAGACGATCCGCTACTGGGGAAAATGGCCCACCTTCCGCATGGACCAGGGTTGGCGCAGTCCCCGATTGCATGTGCTTAACCCCCGCGTCGGCGGAACTGTTTTCGGCATGCACACGACTTCGCTGCCCCTGGCGTACCGCATCATGCCCGACCACGCCCTGGCTTTCGGCAGGAGCGGCTTCACTCGCGTCGGAGCGGATGAGTGGGCCGGCGTCCATTACGACGGTTGTGTCGTTGCGAAGTGGGAGACAGGCGTCCCGGTGCTGTTCATGCTCTGGCCAGGCAAGGAGGGAGCCCAATCCAGCGTCCGCTTCGAAGCTTTGCTCGAAGGCCTGCAGGAGACTGAGGTCCGGATCTTCCTGGAGCAGGCGATCGAGCGGGGCAACCTGCCGGCGGATCTGGCCGCAAGGGTGAAGAAGGCCCTGGCGGACAACCTGCAGGAGACGATGTTCTTTCAGGGCAACTCAATGATCCGCGCGTTCGAGGAGTACTACTTTGGCTGGCAGGAGCGGTCCGCACGGCTGTACGGGGCGGCCGCGGACGCGGCGAAAACCCTAAGGAACTAAAAGGGGCAGGATCCATGCAACGGCTGATAAGACTGGCAGCCTTCGTATGCACCATCGGCATCGTGGCGATCGCACATGGCTTCATCGACCCGAAGTTCACACCCGTGCACCTGGTAAAGGAATCGCAGACGATCTTTACCGGAACGCTCGCAGCGGATGCCCAGGCCGGCTACCGGATCGCGGTCAGCGAGACACTCAAGGGCAAACCGCCCAGTCCAGTCATGAGCCTGGCTCGGCCAAAGGATGACGCTGCTCAGGAGATCTCGGATGTCCTGTCGTCCAACGGCGCCAAGCCCGTCATCGTATTCACGTCCGAGGACGGCAAGACCGCGCGCCTGCATGTATCCGGAGTGTGGCTGCAATTGACCGCCTCTGAAGGCGGCCCCTGGCAAATAGGCTTGGCGCGGCAAATGAGTGGAGTCTGGGCAGGCGGTACAGACATGCTGGTGCGTCTGTGCCGGTACCTGCTGGCGGATCCTAAAGCCTCGGTACCGGTATCCGTGGGCGTTTCATGGATGCGCGACAAGGCAGTATTGGGCACGGCGGAGGGAACGATTGCAGGAATGCAGGCTCTCGAACTGGGCGATGACCACCGCCCGCACGTGTTCGTCGCCTCGGCCAAGGGAGACAAGATCTACCGTGCCAACAAGGATGATGAGACGTTCAAGGATGTGACCGTGGAGACCGGCCTTGACAGCCGCTCCAAGCAGTTCTGCTGGATGGACCTCGACGGCAGTGGTTTGCCGCAACTGGTCACCTGGGATGGATCAGCAATCCAGGTGCGGCAGTTCCGCGACGGGAAGTTCAGTATCGTCGACAAGGGCTACCCCATGCCCGGCGGATGCCTGGGGCTTGCCCCCTGTGCTGTCGGCAAAGGAGAGCCAGCGATTCTAGTGACCACGTCGGACCTGCCCCTGCTGCTGCGCCGCGATAGAGACGGCGCCTGGCAGGCAACGTCGCTGCCGGGCGGCGATCCTGTCACCGGCGCGGCCGGGGTGACCTGCGCATGCATCACAGCAGACTTCGATAACGATGGGTACGTCGACGTCCTCCAGCCTCGCTCCAAGGCAGGCGTGCTATGGAGGGGCGGAACTGATGGTTTCCATCCTCCGCAGGCGCTTCCCTTCTCCTGCACGGAGGGACCGGCCCGCTTCTGTCTCGGTGACTTCGACGGTGACGGCACGCTGGACGTGTTTGTGAGCGGCCCTGATAAGAACGAACTGTGGGCCAACGACGGCAAGGGAGGGCTGCTCCCGGTGATCTCATCGGGGGGCAGCCTCGGATATCGCTGCGCGCCGGGGGCGTCTTTCTGCTGCGCTGCGGACCTGAACCACGACGGCAGGATGGACCTGTGCGTGATGTACGCAAAGGCCGAGTTCAGCTACCACTTCAGCCGTGGCTTCCGTTGTTTCGGCGAGGAAGGCGAACTGCGGCTGGTCGGTCCCGAGGGTACGCCCGCCGATGTGGGCCAGGTGGCCGGGTGCATCTGGGACTTCAACGGCGATGGCGCCCTGGACCTGGCGGCCGCCTTCGCCAATGGCCAGATCGTCTGTTACTACAACGACGCCTTCAACAAGCCGATGCTTCACGTGGCCTTGAAGAAAGGTCTGGCCGGTCCGGTCACCTTCAGTATCTGGCAAGGCCCCAATGCGACGCAGTGTCTGGGCACATTCACGGCCGGCAGCATCCCGGTGCTGGCTCCGCTCCGCCAGGGGAGTGATTGCACAATCAGATATTCCCTGCCGGGCAAGGCGGGCATTGAAAAGAAGATACCGTGGCCGGCGAAGGCGCCCGCTACAGGCGTGGATGTGATCCTCGATTGAGGATCGACGTCGCCAGCAAAGAAACTGAGCAGGATCGTCCAGCTCTACCGAATCCGCAGAATCTTCTTGAGCAGCAGCATTGAGGGGATGGATACCAGGAAATATGCCGTCAGCCACGGCGGCATCGCCAGCCAGCCAATTCCGCCTATAAGACCAAAGAGCCTGGATTCCTCCATGTGCGTCTCGATGGCCAGCACCTTTTCGTCGTCATACCGCTGGACGGCCGGCTCGTAGATCCGTTGGCCAACTCGCACGCCCTTGTGGTACGTAGTGCCGGAATAGCGGAAGGTCAGGTCATAGAGTTGGTCCGACGCTCGGGCGTGAAGCTCCCACTGCGCGCGACAGTACGTCTGGGCGCGCTGCTGTACGAGACTTGCCTGCTGAACCCAACCAGAGGCACACTCGACGCCTTCCACGGGCACAAGGTGCAGGATTCGCCCATCAGCCGAGACGGGCAGGTACATCGCCACCTGTAGGTCCTGGTTGGCACGAAGCGGCACGTAAGCTACCCGCTGACAGGCCCACATCGCCAGCAAGGCGACCGGTATTAGCGACACCATCAGCGGCTTGATCTCAGAGCGGGCCTTGACCATCGCGATCATCGATCTCGTCGTGCGGTATCGTAGCAGCGCTTCCGTGTCCTTTGAGCGACGCGCGAGCCTGGCCAGATTCTTCAGCCTGCTCTGATCGCGGGCGCATCGCGCAAGCAGATCCTGGTCGGTCGTAAAACGACGGATCACTACCAGTATCGCCGCCGTCAACACTGATAGTGCAATGAGCGTCAGACTGCGCGGCCCTGCCAGCAGCCAGCCAAAGACGGCATCCATCATTCGCAGAATGTGTTCATTGAGGTGGCTCACGCGCTTTGCCCCTCATCCAAAAACTGGATTGTCCCGCGGTTGCCATCCAGACGGATCCTCTGCCCGTCGCGAATTCGCCGCATCGCCTCGGCGCAGGCGACAGCCGGGATACCAAAGTCTCGTGCGACGATGGCGCCGTGCGAGAGCATGCCGCCGCGTTCGACGATCAGGCCGCGGGCGTGCACGAACAGCCAAGTCCAACTCGGGTCGGTCGACGGGCAAACCAGTATGTAGTCGCGGCCGATGTTCTGCGCCTCGCGCGGGTCAGTCGCCAGCCGGGCGATGCCGTGGGCGACGCCCGCCGCCAGGGCGACGCCCTGCAGATGGTCGCCGGCGGTAACCGGAGGGGACAAGCCGAGGGAGTCGAGCGCCCGAGACTCGATGACCTCCGGCATCTCCAGCCGTTGGGCGGCCTGCCAGCGGAGCCTGCGGCGCGGGATCTGTTCAAGCAACCTGGCGCGATCCATCTCGAATCGCTCCAGTTCCTCCAAGTGGAGGAAAAACACATCGTCGCCGAGATCCCAGCGGCGAGCCAGTTCCAGGATCGCCACGCGGATGACCTCGTAGCCCATCATGAGATAGTGCTTGCCCGTCTCGCGGTACACCAGCAGCGACTGCATCTCGGCGAGATCTCTCTCGATGCGTTCCCGCTGGAAACTGCCACCCCATCGCGCGAGCAATCGCGGCAATGCCATCTGCGCCCGGTGTCGCCTCGCCAACTTCTCCTGGTGGACCCTCTCCGGCAGCAGGCCGCCCTGCAAGCGCATCGTCGCGGCGGCCGCCTGCACCTGCTCGGGGTCTTCTCTCCATCTCGGCTCCGCCAGTTCCATCTCGTTCGTAGCGCGATGTCCAAACCGCTCCAGAAAATCCGCCATCGGCAGATCACCCTCGGCCAGGGAACCGATGGCAATGTTCTGCTCGACCGTGGTATCGCCCTCAAGTCCCATCGCCAGGTTGTTCAGCAGCTCATTACCTCGCTGCACGCCCATGAGTTGCACGAGCATCTGCCGCAAGGACGTGAATGCGAGACCCGCAAACAAGCCCGGCTTGAGAGACTCCTTGCCGAATTCGTCGAGCACTCGTTTTCGGCGCTCATGCAGTTCCTCAATAACCTGCGCCGTGCTCAAACGTGACAGGTCCTGATGCCGCTTCGTCCGCACGTACTCCAGGTACGGCGGCAGGACATGTTCCCGAAAATGCCGAGCGGCGCCCGGCCGCTGGAGCCTCATGCGCCGGCCACTGCGCACCATCGAGAAAACCATCCCCGGCAGGCGAAGCAGGAACCCCGCATCTGCCTGCTCGGGAACAAACTTCGTCGGCGGCCCGTCCAGAATTCCACGATCCTGCCGGATCGCCTGTAAATCGTAGACCAGCGGAACGCCGTCGCAGAAGAGTTCCGCCAGCCGTCGCGGATCGGCATAAATCCGCCCGCAGACCAGTTCCAGAAAACCTTCGTCGAGCACGCGGCGCGAGAGCCGGAACCCCAGGTCGCGATAGAGGAGCCCGTATCCGCCCCGGCCACTCATGAAATGCCGGATGATGTCCCACGTCAGCGGCGTCGGCGCCCTCAGCGTCTCGCCCAGGTTGTGCGCCACCCAGAAGCGCTCCTGCGGACCGGCCAATCCCCTGAGCCTGGCGATCTCCTGCTTGCGGACCTCCTGCGCCGCGATCGCCACTTCCAGTCCCTTGATCGGCCGGCATTGCAGCAGGACGAGATGGCCGTCGGCCAGGCCCCATTCGATATCCATCGGCCTGCCGAAGTGCGATTCGACCTTCAGCCCCAGTTGGCACAATTGCCGCACCTGCCCAGGATTCAGTACCGGGGCCTGCTGCGAAGATCGGCCGGCGATGAACTGGACCTGCTTCCCCGGGTCCCGCGGCACCAGGAACCGGTCGGGCGTGACTTCTCCGGATACCACCGCTTCGCCCAGCCCCAGGCCCGCCTCAATGATCATTCGGTCGGTGGATGGATCATTGGGGTCCTGCGTAAAGAGCACGCCGGCAACCTGCGAGGGGAACATCACCTGCACGGTGACGGCTGTTCCGAGGTCATCCGCGATGCGATGTCGCTGACGATAGGCAACCGCCCTCCGGCTGTCCCAGGACTTGAAGACGGCGTTGATGCACTGGACCAGTTCATCCCACGGCCGCAGGTGCGGGTGTCTCCCAACATTCAGAACCGTGTCCATCATCCCGGGCATGGAGACTGCGGCACCGCTGCGAACGGCCACCAGCAGGGGCCGCTCAGGTTCACCAAACTGCCGGCCGGTCAATTCCTCAAGACGATGCAGGCCCTGCCGAACCTGCTCTTCCAGTCCTGCAGGCCACTGGCAAGAGGGATTGCCCAACACATCTCGGCAGCACTCGGCGGAGATGGTGAAGCCCGAAGGTACAGGCAAGCCGGCGAGGCTCATATCTGCGAGGCTTGCGCCTTTGCCTCCGATGATTGAAACACGAGTGCCATCGGCCTCGGCTTGGCCTGCCCCGAACAGATAGACGAGCTTGCGGGTGTCGGTCATGGCGCACCTGCCCGCCCACCGGCACAGATCAGACCGTTCTTTTCGGTGGCGAAGTAGACACGCGAGTTCACCACGATCAGCGGAGAACAGATCGCACCATAACGCGCGGTCCGTAACCAGCGGCGCGCACCGGTTGTCCCGGCCAGGTCGAAACTCAGGATGCCGGCGGGAGAGGCGTAAACCAGTTGATCGCCACAGAACAGCGGCGCTGCAACATCCAGCGCCTCGTCGATCTTCTGAAGGACATTGCCCCCCAAGTCCAGCACCACCACCTGACCCTTGTCGTTCACATAGGCAAGGCGCTGGCCATCCGTGGTAATAGGCCCGGCGACCCGGCCGGGCTCCGTTGACCAGAGGATCTTCCCATCGAGGAGGCTGTACGCACTGATCCCCTCTCCCTGGGCCAAATACACCCGGGTATCCAGGGGCACAGGCCCGCCACGCGGCGAGTCGACCAATACGCTCCACAGGAGTGTCCCGGTAGGCAGATCCCACGCGCAGAGCCGGCCGTCGCCGGCCGTGATGAGTATGTCGTCCGTAGCCGCAGGTGATCCTGCGAGCGCGCCGGTCTTCTGCCGCCAATACATCTTGCCGTCACATGCCAGACAGGTCAGCGAATCCTGTGTGTCCTGCAGAATGACGCGGCCGCCCGCCAGCAGTAGTTCCCCCGAAGAACGTGCCTCTACAGGTATCTGCCAGAAAGTCTTGCCCGATTGACCGTCGACACAATGCAGTTGGCGCCCCAGTTGTCCCATCGCTCCTTCAATGAAAAACACCATCTGTCCTGCCACTGCGGGCGACTCGGCCACCCCCAACGCTGTCTCAGCAAACCATAGCTCCGAAGGCGCCTGTGCACTCTTCGAGTCGTTCTTAAGGCAGGCCAGCCCCTTGCGCGGGCCATCCAGAACGGGAACGTACAGCCGATCCCCCAGGCAGGCGGCCGGGCCAATTATCCTGGTTGAGGGCGGGCCGCCCTGACTTCCCCAAGAGGCCTGCGAGGCCGCCCCAGGCGCCGATCTGTCCGCATTGAAGCTCCACAGATACTGCCCATCCTCGGCGAGCGGCCCTGCCGTCAGCCCTCCGTTCTTGCCAGGCCCACCCAGTGCCCCCGCCCATGTATCGTCACGTTTCTCCAAACGGGGTTGGCCCAGACACACCAGGCCCGCACCGTCGGAGCCGCTGTAGATGTGGCCGTAAGCGACCGCAGGTGAACTGAGGCATTGCCCCGATCCCCCGATGGAAGCCTCCCAGACCGGCGCCAACTCCGGCAGTGTCAGGCAATACACGCGGCCCGCTTCCGTTGTCACATACGCATGTCGATCCGTGAGAGCCGGGGAGGCCTGGATCCTGGCATGTGCATCCCAGCGAGCCAGTTCCTTGCCTTCCAGCGAGAGCAGGAACACCTGGCCATTCCGCGAGGCAAAGCAGAAGCGATCATCTTGCGCTGCCACGGCCCCGAGCACAGTGGCGGGAGTATCAAACACCCAGAGCACCTTGCCACTCTCGGCATCGAGGCACCAGACCGCCCCACCCAACGGCAGGCTCTTCTGTGCCTCCGCCAGTTGCTCAGGCGTGCCCCCCTGCTTCCGCAGCGCTTCAAGCCGCTTCTGGCGAACCTGCTGCTCATCCTCGATATAGTTACCGATACCCATTCCGACCAGGAGCCTTCCGCCTGTCAACGTCGGTGCCGCGAATACGGGGCAAGACACCGGCGTTCGCCAGAACTCTTTCCCGGTCGTCGCATCGAGGCAGCACACGGCGTGTCCGCCATCGCCCAGCCCTACGTAGACGCGGCCTTTAACGGCAAGGGGCGAACTCTCGGCATCAGGAAACCTATCCGGCGTTGCGTGCCAGAGCACTCTGGGCCCGCCATGCCCATCGCCTGCCAGGGCGAGGCAGTAATATCCATCGTCGCCGGCGCCAACAAACACCCGATCGCCACTGATGCAGGGAGAGGATTCGACGTGGCTATTGGTCCGCAGTTCCCAGAGTACTTGACCATCGCCGGCATTCAGGCACAGGACCCGGGCATCGCGCGTGTCATGGAGACCTTCGCCGCAGACGACATAACCGGCTCCGACAGCCGGTGAGGAGAACGACGCCCGGTATCCCTTGGGAACACTCCGCCAGACGATTTCGCCGGTACCAGCGTCCAGGCAGTATATGGCCCCGCTATCGGCAAACAGGCCCTTGTCAGCCGAAACCGCGTACACGCGATTACCCACCAGAACCGGGCTGCTGTGGAAAGTCTTCTCGCCGGTAAATGCCCAGCACATCCCGCCCGTAGTCGGATCCGGGTCGGTGCCTGCAGTCCCGCGCCGCTGAGGGCCCCCACGGAACATCGCCCAGTCTGGCGCATCGGCCTGCTGCTGGCCATTCCCGCCGCTACGATGCTGCCAGACTCGCGGCAGTCCGTACGTTACGGCTAGTACTACCCCTGCCAGAAGGACGACCGCCGGCTTCTGCCTCCACAGCAGAATCAGCAATGCCCGCAGAACTCGGGGCCGGAAAACGGCGAGCAACAGGCCCACTAACGCCGTAAGGATCGCTGGCAGGAGCGCCACCAGCATCTGCAGCGGCCCGAATAGAACAGGCACGACCGCCAAGCTGGTTCCGGCCAAGTGTTCACAACCGTTGCACATCGCGCACGTTCCTGAGAAGACTGCTGTGCATGATAGCCCACCCGACTCGTCCAATATAGACGCTGTCGACCAGCATGTACCGTGTCCTCCACACGGAATCCGTGGGAACGCAGTGCACCCGCTACGGCGTGTGTGTGGCAGTAGAAGCAAGAGGCACACAGTGGTTGTCTGGCGGCGTTCTGTGCGTATGGATTGGAGGCGTTGGAGGGGCGACACAGCGTCACGATGCTATTGACCTCAAAAGCGATAAACAAACCTCACCAGCCCATACACTCGAACAGTGACATGCCAGTATCGCCGCAGTACGGCCAGTTGTGGGGACATTTGTGGAGCCGGTGCACGTATGCCATGCAGTGATACGACACATGCACACTCGCCATTGCATTGGCCTGTTCCGCCTCATACGCGTCGATCCGGCGCCACAGATCGGCTAGGCCCTGGTCCACGGGGATGTGGGAAGTGTCCATCGCCAACTCGCCCTGCACTTCGGCCAGATCGTCCATCTCGGCCTGGGCGATTTGGGTGTAGGCTTCAGAGCATGTAATGCACAACCGCAGATGCTCCAGCATGGCCTCACGCTCCCCGACCGTCATCTGCTCGGGGGCCAATGCATGACGCAACAGCGTCTCGAAAGGCACATTGCAGGACGGCCATTCAGATTGGTGCCAGGGATGGGATGGCAAAACCAGCGGGCTGGCAGAGGGATCTCTGCCAGCCCGCTGAAAATCAAGCGCAATCCTGAAAGTTACCGGTAGTTCATGCACCAGTAACGATAAATCGCCTCCTCAACGCGCAGCGGAGAGACGTGGCCATCGGCCCACAGGACATTCATCGAGTCGTTGTTGCCATGACGGAAACGGATCTGGTCCACACTCAGATCACATAGCCATCCGTAGATGACACCCGGGGTCAGGTAGTAACCATCGGCCGGATCCACGTTCTGCAACTTGAACTGATTGGGAGTGTAATTCCAGTACGAATTCCACCTCTGCCCCATCGGGATAGGCGCTGTATAGTCGAAGGTGGCGCCGCCGTAGGCCTTCATATTCGGGTCATAAACGCCATAGGGTGAGGCGTTATCTTGGTTCATGCCCGCCAGCTCAAGGCTGATCGCCTCTGCGGTCCAGTAACGCGGGCCCATCCAGTAGCCTCTCTCCACCT
>CAIQIQ010000093.1 GCA_903871935.1 uncultured Phycisphaerales bacterium | reverse complement strand
GATCCGCCAGCACGACTTGCCGCTGCTGGAGACCTACAAGGACATGCTGATGGCGTCGTGGGCCAACCAGCCCTTTGACTTCCCGGATAAGCCGCAGCCCGATTCGTCATAATCCTGCCGTGGCACGGTAAATAGTTACAATCTGAAAAGATTGCTGTAAGTCGCGGTGCGCGCCTGCGCGCGCCGCACAAGCCGCGATTATGGTCAGACGTTTGCAGAAAACGGTGGGTATTTTCTTGCATGGAAAAAGCTAACGGCCGATAATGATCCTTCGATAGAAACTGGTCTGCGGAAGGACGGACGGCAGCGGGCTATGGGCCGGCTCGAGAATCCCACCTCGGACTTTCGCACGACATGTTGCTCTGGGTGATGGCGTTTGCGCGCCATTCAAAGTGGTGGGAGTGACGAAAGGGCATGGCGATGGCGAACATACGGTTGGCGATGGCGGCAGGTTCCAGGAGATACACGAAGCTCGGACGCAAAGAAACCATCGGCCGGGCCGCGGCAGCCGCCATCGAGGCACTGGAGTCGCGCACGCTCTTGAGCGTCGATCCGGCATTGCAGTTGGATATGGCGCTGCCATATCTGCCGGATACTCCCAAGGCGATTGCCCCTTCGCTTCCTGACGGGGTGCTGGCAGGACCGCTGTCGGTGCCGGCGCTGCACAGCTATCCCACGGCGGCGGTGAAGATCTACCTGGACTTTGACGGCTACTCGGCGATGACCTGGGGTGCCTACAGCGTGCCGGCGACTCCTGCCTACAGCATTGACACGGATCCCAACAGTTTCAGCGCCACGGAACTGAACAACATCCAGGAGATCTGGCAGCGGGTATCGGAGAAGTATTCACCGTTCAATGTGGACGTGACGACGGTGGATCCAGGGAACACGAACGACCTGCAGACGGTGGTGGCGGTGATCGGCGGCGGAGGAGGCTGGCTGGGCTCGCTGGCCGGTGGCGTGGCATATGTCGGTGGCTTTTCCAATACCGCGCCGAACCAGGTCTGGATCTTCCCCGATAATCTTGGGGCCGGCTTCCCCAAGTATGTTGGCGAAGCCACAGCTCATGAGGTGGGCCATTCGTTTGGGCTATATCATCAAAGCCTCTACTCCGGAACGACGCTGGTGCAGGATTACTACTCTGGCGATACCTATCGCGCCCCGATCATGGGCAACAGCTACTCTTCCGCCCGGGGGCTGTGGTGGTACGGGACCAGTACCAGTTCGACGACGATGCAGGATGATCTGGCAGTCATCGCCAGCTCGACGAACGGATTCGGGTACAAGGCGGACGATGTTGGGGATACCACGGGGACGGCGGGGACACTGACGGTGGTCAACGGGAATATCAGTGCCTCGGCGATTATCGGCAATACGGCCGATGCGGATTACTACATCCTCGATATCCCCGTTGACGGCACGATGAGCATCAATCTGAATGGCCCAAACGGGGCCATGCTCGATTCCATGCTGGAATTGCGGTTTAGCGACGGGTCGTTCTGGTTCTCCAACGACTCCACGCCGAGCACGACGGAGTATATGGGTGGCTCGTATACCGCCGGCCGGTACTACCTGGTCGTGCGCAGCCACGGCGGGTATGGGGATATCGGGCAGTACACCATCAGTGGGACGGTTCCGAGTGTTCCGCTGCCCAATGCCCCTTCGGGTCTGAGCACAACCGTGATCTCGAGCAGCCAGATCAACCTTTCCTGGACGGACAGTTCCAATAATGAGGCCGGGTTCAGGATTGAGCGGAGCCTGGATGGCGTCACGTGGTCAGGGATTGCCAGCGTGGGGGCGAACGTTGTCACCTATTCGAATACTGGGCTATTGCCGGGCACAACCTACTACTATCGGGTATCAAGCTATAGAGTGTGGGGTGCGTTCAACCCCAGCAATATCAGCATCGCTACGACCCTGGCCAACAGGGCCCCAACGGACCTTACCCTATCACCCACCAGCGTGCCCGAGAATCAGCCGATTGGCACGACGGTGGGTACGTTCAGCACGGTTGATCCCGACGCCGGCGACACGTTTACGTACACTTTGGTGACCGGGGTGGGCAGCACGGACAACGGTTTGTTTACGATTTCGGGCAACGCGCTTAAGACAGCGGCGGTCTTCGACTTTGAGACCCAGAGCACCTATAGCATCCGCGTACGGACAACTGACGCGGGTGGGCTGTTCATCGGACGAGTCTTCACGATCACGGTGACCTTCCTTCCGCCCAACAGGACGCCGACGGACATCAGCCTGTCGGCCAGCAGTATCGCTGAGAACCAGCCGGTGGGCACGGCGGTGGGCACGCTCAGCACCACGGATCCGGATGCGGGAAACACATTTACGTACTCTCTGGTCAGCGGGGCTGGCAGCACGGACAACGCATCGTTCTCAATCTCCGGGGGCACGCTGCAGACGGCGGCGATGTTCGATTACGAGACCAAGAGCAGCTACAGCATACGCCTGCGGACGACGGATCAGGGCGGGCTGTGGTTTGAGAAGGCTTTCACGGTCACGGTGACGAATGTCAACGAGACGCCGACGGACATCGGCTTGTCGGCCAGCAGCGTCGCTGAGAACCAGCCCCAAGTCACACCTGTGGGCACGTTTAGTACGACGGACCCGGATGCGGGGAACACGTTTACGTATACCTTCGCGGGCGGAGCCGGCAGCACGGATAACGTCTCGTTCTCCATCTCGGGCGCCACGCTGCGGACATCGGGGATTTTCGATTATGAAACGAAGAACAGCTACAGCATCCGCGTGCGGACGACGGACCAGGGCGGCTTGTGGTTTGAGAAGGTCTTTACGATTAGCGTGACCAACTTGAACGAGGCGCCCACCAACATCATCTTGTCGGCCAGCAGCGTTCCGGAGAACCAGCCGGCTGGGACGGCAGTGGGCACGTTGAGCGCTACCGATCCGGACGCGGGCAACACCTTTACCTATAGCCTGGTGAGTGGAATCGGCAGCACGGACAACGTGAGCTTTACCGTCAGCGGAAATCAGCTTTTGACGGCCGCGATGTTCAACTATGAGGTAAAGAACAGCTACAGCATCCGCCTGCGGGCGACCGACCAGGGCGGCTCGTGGTATGACAAGGTCTTCACCATCACGGTCACCGACGTCGTGGAAACCGCGCCGACGGATATCGCATTGTCGGCCAGTAGTGTTGCGGAGAATCAGCCGACAGGCACGGCAATCGGCACGTTCAGTTCGGCCGACGCGGACGTCGGCGACACGTTTGCCTACACGTTGGTGAGCGGAGCGGGCAGCGCGAACAATTCGTCGTTCACGATTTCGGGCAATTCGCTACGAACCGCGGCGATCTTCGACTATGAGGTAAAGAGTAGCTATAGCATCCGCGTGCGGACGACGGACCTGGGTGGATTGTGGTTCGAGAAGGTGTTCACCATCACGGTGATCGATGCCAACGACCCGCCGACGAATGTCACGTTGTCTGCGAGCACTGTTGCCGAGAACCAGCCGGCCGGTACGGCGATCGGCAGCTTCTCGACGACCGATGTGAATGCCGGCGATACTTTTATGTACAGTCTGGTCGACGGTACGGGATCAACCGATAACAGCTCTTTCCAGATTGTCGGCAACCAGCTTCAATCCGCGCAGACGTTTGATTACGAGATCAAGAGGAACTTCAGCATTCGTGTCCGCACCACCGATCAGGGCGGACTGAGTTTCGAGAATTCATTCGCTATCGCCATCCTGAACGCGAATGAGAGCCCGACGGATCTGAGCATCACTCCAGGCAACATCTCGGAGAATCTGCCCGTCGGCACGGCCGCAGGCAACTTCAGCACAACTGACCCGGATTTCCTCTCCTCCTTCAGTTACAGCCTGGTTCCGGGTGATGGCAGCGACGACAATGCGAGCTTCACGATCAGCGGGGCGCAATTGGTGACGGCGACAACGTTCAACGCCGCCAGCAAGAGCAGCTACACGATCCGTGTCCGCACCACAGATGGAGGCGGCCTTTGGGTGGAGCGCGTATTTCCCATTAGCATAACCACCGATGGCGTCCCTGCCGTAGTGTGGTCGAGCTACATAGGTGGCAACAACTCGGACTGCGTCTGGGGCACGAGATCGGACGCCAGTGGCAATACATGGGTGGTTGGGACCACCGTGTCGGCGGGCTGGGTAACGAATGGTTTCGATACCAGCTATGGCGGCTCGAGCGATGCCTTCGTGGCAAAGATAAATGCCGATGGCACGCTGGCCTGGTCCACCTATCTGGGGGGATCCAACCTCGATTATGGCTACGGCATCGCCCTGGACGCAAACGGTAATGCATGGGTGGCAGGGAGTACCAGCTCATCCGGCTGGGTGAGTGGCGGATTTGATACCACTCTTACCGGCACCCAGGATGCCTTCGTGGCAAAGATCAATGCCGATGGAACGCTGGCCTGGTCCAGCTATCTGGGTGGCTATGGCACTGAGAAGGCCAATGGCATTGCATTGGACGCGCAGGGCAATGCATGGGTGGTAGGGATAACGGCCGCTTCGAATTGGGCCTCTGGCGGCTTCGATACGAGCTTCAATGGTGGCGCCGAGGATGCCTTCGTGGCCAAGATCAACGCTAATGGAACATTGGCCTGGTCCAGCTATCTCGGCGGCTTCGGCGACGACTACGGTGAAAGCATAGCTGTGGATGCCAGCGGCAACGCATGTGTGACAGGGTTCACCTATTCTTCCGGCTGGGTCTCGGGTGGCTTTGATACGACCTTGGGCGGTTCCATAGACGGGTTCGTGGCCAGGATCAACGCCAACGGAACGTTGGCGTGGACGAGCTACGTGGGTGGGTCTAACGATGACTACGCCGCAGGGATAGCCGCGGCCAGCGACGGCAGTGTATGGGTAACAGGGAACACCTATGGCGGTGGCTGGGCCACGGGTGGCTTCGATACCACCTACAACGGTGGTGTCGATGCCTTTGTGGTGAAGATTGCCGCCAACGGAACACTTGCCTGGTCCAGTTATCTGGGAGGCAGCGGCGATGAAGAACCGGTCGCCATCTCTACGGACCAGGACGGCAACGCATGGATTACGGGGGACACGAGCCGGGGCGGCTGGGCCACAGGTAGTTTTGACGGATCGTTCGGCGGCAGCACCGATGCCTTTGTCGCGATGGTAAATGCGGATGGGACATTTGGCTGGTCCAGCTTCCTGGGTGGAATTGGGACGGACAACGGCCGCGGTATTTCCGTCGATGCACAGGGCAATGCCTGGGTTACCGGAGGCACGGATTCCGCCGGCTGGGTCACCGGTGGCTTCGATACGAGCCCCAATGGCGGATCAGATGGATTCGTGGCCAAGGTTCGCCTGAATCGCGCACCCAACGATGCATCGCTTTCTTCCGCCACTGTAGGTGAGAATGCGCCGCCAGGCACTGTGGTCGGTAGCCTCAGTAATTCCGATCCCGACTCCATCGACGTGCCAACGTACTCGCTGGTGACGGGCGCGGGCGACACGGACAACGTCAATTTCACGATCAGCGGCGATCAGCTCCTGACGGCCGCGTCGTTCGACTTCGAGGCCAAGAGCAGCTACAGCATCCGCGTGCGGACGACCGACCAGGGCGGGCTGTGGTTTGAAAAGACCTTTACGATCAACGTGCTTAATGTGGCCGAGGTTGTTCCCACGATCACGAGCATCAGCACCGACACCGGCAGCAGTTCCAGCGATGGCATCACCAGTGACCCGACGCTGCTGATCAATGGCGCATCAGAGCCGGGAATGACCATTACGGTTTATCGTGGTGGCGTATTGGCCGGGTCGACGTCGGCCGACGGTTCTGGCAACTGGGTCTTTGACTATACCGGCACCAGTTTGGCCGACGGAAGCTATAACTTTACGGCTACGGCCAGCGACACGCTGGCACATACTACGGCAGCGTCCGCGCCCTATGCCGTGACCGTCGATGGAACGGCACCGGCATTGCCGACATCGTCCATCAATGATGGGGCCGTGCAGCGGTCGATGGTGAAGAAGCTGACGTTGAGCTTCGGCGAGAAGGTGGTGTTGGATACTGGCGCGGTGACGGTGAAGAAGAGCGATGGCTCGGAGGTACCGGATACCACGCTGCTGGTGAGCAACCCCTCGGGAGATCAGAAGAACTATGTCCTGAGTTTCTCGGGCATCGGTGTGGTGGGCGGCTCGCTGGCCGATGGGATCTATGACCTGTCGGTTGCGGCCGCCGGGGTGCAGGACCTGGCGGGCAATGCGCTGGGCGGCAACTTCAGCCAGCGCTTTCATCGCCTCTATGGCGACTACGACGGCAACAAGACCGTGAACAATGGCGACTACTTCTGGTTCAAACAGACGTTCGGCAAGAGCGTTGGCACGACTGGATTCCTCGATCTGTGTGATTATGACGCTAACGGGACGGTCAACAACGGCGACTACTTCCAGTTCAAGAAGCGGTTTGGGGTCGTTTATAGCTACTGACAGGGGGCGTGGCCATCTTTTGTGGCAGCCAATAAGGAAGCGGCTGCGCCGGCGGCGTTGCTACGACCGAGGTCGGCACGTGCCACGGGGTCTTGCCACAAAAGATGGCCACACCCCTGACAGGTGGAATCCGCTTGACGCAGCTACCCGGCCAACTATAAAGCTAGCCAGCTCATGACCATAGTTTACGAGACTTTGTTATTGGTGATCGTCGGCAAGTGACCTTCCGGGACATCGCAGATGCGGGCATACACACTTGAGTTCCACCGTTTGGCAAGAGGAGACACTTCCGTGCAGTTTCCACAACTTTCGAGATTGGGACAGGACCATCGTCGTCAGATGCCCAGGCATGGGGTCGGCAGTTCCTCCATGGTGGAACGCCTCGAGCAGAGAACCCTTCTGAGCGTGTTCTACGTGTCCACCTCGGGCAACAATGGCAATAACGGTCTGTCGCCGGGCTCAGCGTGGGCGACCCCGCAGTACGCGGCCGATCAGGTGGCCGCTGGTGATACCGTGCACGTGGCTGCGGGCACATACGGAGGCTTCGATTTCCGCACAAGCGGTACGGCGAGCCAGCGAATTACCTTCAGCGGCGATCCTGGGGCGACAATCAACACGCGTAACCGCAGTACGCCGGATGGCATTAACCTGGAAGGCGCCAGCTATGTGACGATCGAGGGCTTTACGATGACCGGCAACGGCATGCCCACGACCAATCCCAACGGCACGACCAATTCGAATGGCACACGAGCCGGCATCCGGGCGGTGCTGACGTGGTACGTCATTATCCGCAACAACACCTGCGACAATTGGGGCGTGTGGGGGAGTCTGGTGGCGCAGTCCAATTATCCGACGGTGGAGAACAATACCTTTAGCCGCAGCGTGAAGGAGCATGGCCTCTACGTCTCCGACTCCACCAACTATGCAACGGTGCGTGGCAACACGATTTGGGGCAATACGGGCAACGGCATCCACTGCAATCCCGACATCAACCTGTTTAACGGCTTCAACGACTACGAACTGATCGAGAAAAACACGATCTACGGCAATGGCAACAACCGGACGTACACGGCCCAGAACGGCACACAGTACACCTGGAACGGCGGGGGCGCGGGGATCAACATGTCCGGGGTGCGGTATAGCACCATCCAGGACAACCTGCTTTACGACAACTCGGCAAGCGGGATGACCCTGTACTTCGGCGAAGGCGCTGGTGGATCCAGCTACAACACGATCGTGAACAACACTGTGGTGATGAAGCCAGGCTCGGGCCGCAACGTCATTCTCATCGGCGGCAACAGTCACGACAACACCATCTTTAACAACATTCTCTACACGGACGTTACAATCAAATCAGCCATCGACATCAACAACAGTGATGGCTCACTGACGGGTTTCCGGAGTGACTACAACGTGGTGTGCAACCGTTTTGGCTATAACGACAACATAACGATTGTGAGCCTGGCGCAGTGGCAGGCGACGACGGGACAGGATACGCACTCGATCATCTCGACCCCCGCAGCGCTGTTTGCGGATTATGCCGGCCGGAACTTCAACCTGTCGCCCGCCAGCGTGGCGCTCAACGCCGGCGTGGCCAGCTTCAATGGCAAGAACGCACCTGCGTATGACTACACGGGCGCCCCCCGGCCGGTGGGCTTGGCCTACGACATCGGGGCACTTGAATTGGATCGGGCACCAACGGACATCACGCTGTCGCCCAACAGCATTGCCGAGAATCAGCCATCGGGTACGGCCGTGGGAACCCTGGGTACGAGCGATCCCGATGCCGGTGACTCCTTTACCTACTCTCTGGTCAGTGGCGCCGGCAGCGCGGACAACGCCTCGTTCACCATCTCAGGCGGCACGCTGCAGTCGGCAGCCATCTTCAACTTTGAGGCCAAGAACAGCTACAGCATTCGTGTGCGGACGACGGATCAGGGGGGCTTGTGGTATGAGA
Source organism: uncultured Phycisphaerales bacterium (assembly GCA_903871935.1). Lineage (GTDB taxonomy): Bacteria > Planctomycetota > Phycisphaerae > Tepidisphaerales > Tepidisphaeraceae > CAIQIQ01. The sequence continues at coordinate 17,548 of CAIQIQ010000093.1, read as the reverse complement.
AGAGCTTCACGATCAGGGTGACCGATGTGGATGAGATCGCCCCAACTGTGACGGCCGTTTATGTGAAGGGCTCTGCCTGGAACACTAACTTTCTCTCTTTCCTGGCGGCCAATGTCGGCGGTTCCAGTTCCACCTATGGCTTTGCGATTCCGGTGGGCGCCGGCAGCACGCAATTGCAGACGCTCCCCTGGCGCAATCTCAATCAGATCTCGGTTGCCTTCAGTGAGGATGTGTCGGTTGCCCAGGCGCAGTTTGCCATTGTGGGATCAGTTGGCAGCTACAACATCTCGGGCTTTAGCTATAGCTCCAGCGATCATGTGGCGACCTGGTCGCTGTCGGCGGCGATCGGTGCGGATAAGCTCTATATTGCCCTTCCCGGCAGTGGAGCGACTCCGGTGACCGATGTGGCGGGCAATGTGTTGGATGGTGAATGGACGAACCCGACCAGTTACAGCCAGGTGGGCGTTACCAGCACCTTCCCCTCCGGCAATGGAGTGGCGGGGGGCGATTTTGCTTTCCGCTTCGATGTTCTGCCGGGGGATTCGACCGGCGGGAGTCTGGGGAAGGTGAATGTGGCGGACATCAATCAGACCAAGAGTCGCAGCAGCCTCCCTGAGACGGCAAGCAGTTACCGGTCGGATTTCGATGGGAATGGCCTGGTCAATGTCGCCGATATCAATTACGTCAAATCGAGGTCCAGCATCTCTTCATTGCCGGTGAACCCGCCGGTACTGCCGATGTTCAGCACCGTGTCAATCTCGGAGAGTTTGTTGACTCGGCGTCGTTACTCTCTCTATTGAATAATCGTCCGGAGCCAGGAGCATCGGGTATTCAAGCCGAGGGGCGACAGTGGCGGCGGTGTCAGGGCATTGGCTCGCCGCGGCCCGCAACTGTGCAGGGATGGTGAGCAGGACTACAATCACCCAAAGTACACACACGCAAAAAAGGGAAGCGAGTATGACACTGACGATGAAGACGGCGGTTGTGTTTGCACTGGCGGCGATGTTAGCGGGGGGATGCGCGCACAAGGAGGCGGCTACGACAGCGCCTGGAGACGCGGGGGGGACGGCCGGGCTGGCGGCACCGGCGACGGCACCGGCACCGGTGGCAGCGACTGCGCCGGCCGTGACGCCGGCACCAGCGGAAGCGGGTCCAGTGGCGACAACGGCTGAGGTCGCTGTGAACGGCGTGCCGGTGGCCGGGGAGAGGTACCGGCTGATGCAGGGGAAGGATGAGATTGTGGCGGTGCTCAATGACGGCGCCGTGGTGATTGCCAAGCGGGTGGTGGGGTCGCCGGTTTTGTCGGTGCGCGGGTATGTGCGCACGGGCGGGGTCTATGAAGGCAAGTGGCTGGGCGGCGGGCTGAGCCATCTTCTGGAGCATCTGGTGGCGGGTGGGTCGAATGATCGGCGCACCGAGGCGCAGAGCAGGGAACTGTTGCAGCAGATCGGCAATAACTCCAACGCCTACACCAGCACGAACCATACAGCGTACTTTGTTAACACGACGCCGGAGAATCTGGACAAGGCGGCCGACCTGGTGACCGGATGGATGCTGCATGCCAAGATCACGCCGGATGAGTATGCACGGGAGCGGCAGGTGGTGCAGCGCGAGCTGGAGATGGGGCAGGGCGAGCCGGAGCGGCAGTTTTCCATGATGATGGAGATGAACCGGTATCAGGTATCGCCAGCGCGGGTGCCGGTGATCGGGTATCAGGAGGTCATCCAGGGGCTGAGCCGTGATGACGTCTACAGCTATTACCGGCAGTCGTATGAACCGAACAACATGGTCTTCTCGGTGGCGGGGGATCTGTCGCCGGAAGAGATGCTCAAGGCGATGCGGAAGTATATCGACGTGCCGGCGGGGCGGGTGTTTGACCGGACGATCCCTGATGAGCCGGCGGTGCTGACGCCGCGGACGCTGGTGGCGACGATGCCGAAGATCGGCGAGGCGAAGGTGAATCTGTCGTACCCGACGGTGCGCCTGGACAGCAATGACCTGTATGCGCTGGATCTGCTGGCGGCGGTGCTCGGGCAGAGTGAAGGGTCGGTGCTGGTGCGCGAGGTGCGCGACAAGGGGCTGGTGAGCGGGATATCGGCGTATAGCTCCACACCGGAGTATGTGGATGGGAGCTTTGCGGTGATGTTCGAGGTGAAGCCGGAAAAGATGGATGCGGCGGCCGAGGCGGTGCAGCTTGTGCTGGAGCAGGCGAAGCGCCAACCACTGGATGCGGATGCCGTGCAACGGGCCAAGACGCAGATGCGCGTGAACCAGCTTCGCGAACTGCAGGAGACGCAGAACGTGGCGGCATCAATGGCGACGGATTACCTGTCGACCGGAGATGCCCATTTCATGGACAAGTACCTGCAGCGGATCGCTGCGGTGACGCCGGCGGAACTGCAGGCGGTGGCGAGGAAGTATTTTGACAACCAGCGGCTGATCAAGACGGTTATGCTGCCGGAGGAGGCAACGCAGGGGAAGGGATTGCCGGGCGCGGAGCAGATTCTGCGGGCGGCCGGGACGCAGGCATCAACACAGGTCAGCGCCCAGGCGGCGGATCAGGTGTATCGCAGCGAGTTGGATAATGGGACGATTCTGCTGGTTCGGCGCGTGCCGACCAGCCCGTTGATTGCGGTGCGGATGTATGCCACGGGCGGGCTGACGGCGGAGAATGATGCCAACAACGGCATCGGCAACCTGACGATGAAGATGCTGATGCGCGGCACGAGCTTCCGCTCAGCGCGGCAGTTGGCAGAACAGCTTGATGCGATGGGGGCATCGGTGGAGAGCGCATGCGGAAACAATAGCTGGTTCTGGAATGCGTCGATGCTTAAGGAGGATTTCGGGAAGGGGATGGAGATCTATGCCGATGTGGTCAATAACCCGGCGTTTGCGAAGGATGAGCTGGAAACGATGCGCAAGCGGGTGTTGGCCGGCATTGCATCGCGCGATGCGGACTGGTCAGCGCAGGCGATGCGGTACTTCCGGAAGCAGTACTTTCCGGTGTCATCGCCCTATCACATGCAGGTGAGCGGCGAGGCGGCGACGGTATCGGAGATGCAGGCGGAGCAGCTCAAGAGCTTTTATACGGACACGGTGCTCAAGAGCCGGCGGGTGCTGGCGATCTATGGCGATATCGATCCGGAGCAGGCGAAGCAGACTGCGCAGAAACTGCTGGGGCAGGGAGCGAAGCTGAATATGGCGGTGACGAGGGTGCAGGAGACTGGTGCGATCGAGCCGGCCGACCGGCGGCCGCAGGCGGCGGTGCTGAGGGTCGATGTGCAGAAGACGCAGCAGCGGCTGGCGGGAGTGGTGATCGGGTACGAGGCGAATCCTGTGATCGGCGAGAAGTGCTATGATGTGCTGGCGGTGGCCGACACGATGGCCAGTGGGTGGGGGTATCCGACGGGGTATCTGCATGAGACGCTGCGCGGCGAGGGGCTGGTGTATGTGGTGGCAGCGCAGATCTGGCCGGGGCGGAGTTTGCAGACCCCTGGCACGTTCTTCGTCTATGCCGGATGCGAGCCGGACAAGGTGAACGAGGTGGTCGACAAGATCCTCTTGAACATCGCACGGCTGCAGGGCACGCCTGCGGATATGCAGGTGGACTGGTTTGACCGCTCGAAGCAGCTTCTGCTGACCGATGATGCGATGAGCAAGGAGACGGTGGCGGAGCAGGCGGCGACGGCCGGCCTGGATGAACTGTGGGGCCTTGGCTATGACTATTCGAAGCAGTTCCCGCAGCGGGTGAACGCAGTCAAACTGGAGCAGATCCAGGCGAACGCGCGGGAGCGTTTGCGGAAGTGCGTGGTGACGGTGAGCACGCCAGCGCCGGAGCTGGTCAAGACGACGACGGGGATCCGTGTCTATGACAGCTTCCCGGCCGTTGAGCTGACCCCCAAGGGTGTGCAGCACGATGCGCCAGGCGGATCGAAGTAATGAAGAAACAAGAGATGAAGTTTGTGGTGGCCGCGGAACAGGAGGGGGCCACGGTGGCGGCGGTGCTGCGCATTGCCCGGCCGGGCTTGAGCTGGAGCGAAGCGCGGCGGCATATTCATGCCCGGCGCGTGCGGGTGGGCGGTGTGGTGTGTGTGGATGATACGCGGCGGTTGCGCGCGGGAGAGGACCTGGAACTGCTGGGCGAGTCTGCCCGGCCGCTGCCGTCGGTCGAGCAGGTGGACATTCTCTACGAAGATGATGCGGTTCTGGTCGTGGAGAAGCCGGCGGGAATGGAATCTGAGCGGCGCAGCGAGCAACGGAACTGGACAAAGGAGAAGCGGCAGCGGCAGCAGTCGCTGGTGGAGGCTCTGGAGGCGAAGGGATACGAGGTGTTTGGCGTTCACCGGCTCGATCGCGATACCAGCGGGTTAATGGTCTATGCGCGGACGCGGGAGGCGCAGCAGGCGCTGATCGCGCAGTTTGCAGCGCATAGCATCGAGCGCAGGTATTGGGCGGTGGCGATCGGGAGAGCGGAGGGGAAGACGGTGCGGTCGTGGCTGGTGCGCGATCGGGGCGATGGTTTGCGCGGTTCGCTTGAGACGACAGGTGAAGGAGCGGTGGCGGGTGCGGACGGTGCGGAGGGGACGGAGGGCATAGACGAGGCGGAGGAAGCGATTACACACTTTGCTGTCGTCGAGTATCTGCTGGACGGCGCATTCACCGTGCTGGATTGCCGGCTGGAGACGGGAAAGACGCACCAGATCCGGATTCACCTGGCGGAGATGGGCCATCCAATCTGTGGTGAGAAGATGTACTTGAGGCCAGCGGCCGGGGGAGATCCGGTCATCGATGTATCGCGGGCGCCAAGGCAGGCGCTGCACGCGTGCGTGCTGGAGTTCGTGCATCCGGATATGGGCAGGACGTTGCGGTTTGACTCGCCGTGGCCGGCTGACTTGAAACGGTGGCTGGAGAGCATTGGGCAGCGGCGGTAGTCAGCGGAACAGTGAGGCTATGTGGTGAGGCTGGGGACAGCGCCGTAGAGTTCCTCAGATACCATCTCCAAGGCCCGCATGACATCCTTGGCGGACTTGATCTGCGGGTTCATGGGGTCCGGTGGCGTCAGGATGCGCTTGGTCAGGCGCTGCACCGCGACGGCCTCGTCTGAACCCGGCTTGAACTCGATCAATTCTTTCAGGTCGGGGTTGTCATGGGGTGAGTTGAACTGCACGGCGAGATAGAAGACATCGACCGCCTTGTCGACCTTGCCGCGGCTGGAGCAGATGTGCTCTGCGGTGACGTGTCCGGAGATCGTCATCTGATCGAGCATGCGCTGGATGTGGCTGGTCTTCATCAGTTCGCCATACAGGGTGGCAAGCAGCGGATTGGAACTGATATCCTCGCCGACGCGAACGGCCGAGCCGAAGTCGACAAAGCCGACGCCGTCGGGTGTCACCACCATGTTATCAAGGCGCAGGTCGAGGTGGATGACCTCGGCGGCATCGTGGACAGCGCGCAGGAGGTCGGCGGCCTGCATGGCGAACTCGAGCTGCCGGAGCGGCCGGCCGCCGTTGCGGAGCCAGTTCATCTGCATCATGCGGACGAACCCGCGCGAGTCCTTCTCGACGTTCACGCACTGCGGCACGCGGCCGCGGTATTGCTCGGGCAGATGTTCCTGAAGGATCTTCAGGATGGCGGCTTCGCGGGTAAGGAAGAGGGGGAATATTTTTTCGGTAAACTTCTTGGCGCGTTTTTCGACCGTGTCGTAGGGCAGTTCGGGCCAGCGGCGCTTGAGGCGATTGATCACCCATTCATCGGTGGGCACTCGCTTGGTGACGACATAGCGGTCGCGGGCCTTGTCGGCGGTCAGCTCCACCATGTAGGTGAAGCGGTCGGTGATATCGCCCGGCGGAATGAGCTGCATCTTGCGGGCGAGGAAGTAGTGGACTTTGCGGCTGAGGAAGGGAAGAAACTTCAGCGGCTGGCGGACGCTGCTGATCGGGCGTTCGAGGAGAAACCCGGCATTGGAATACTCCTCGGCGGTTCTCTGGACCTTATCCCTTGAGTTGGAGACGAAGACGAAGTTGCCGCCCCAGCGAACCTGCCAGAATGCGGTCTCGGGGTCGTGTGTGTCCTGGTCGGTGGCAAAGCGGTAATCCGCCATACCCGTTTCAGGATGTAGACTGTTACCAAAGGCGAGGAATTCCTCGTCGTTAACCAGCACTTGCCGGAGGACGCACTCGACCAATGGATTGGAAGCGTTTGCCGCCACGAACTTACATCCTTACCTGACACATGTGTACGATAACCCGATCCACCGCAACGTTTTAACGAAAGAAGGATGTGTTGGCAAATCAAAAGCGCCAACCGCAGAGGGCATTCTTCGCTTATACTGATGCAGGTCTATGGCTTGGATTACGTTCAACAGGATCTATGCGGGCCTGATCATCGTTGCGGTGGTCAGCGCGATGATCGCGCCAAAACCCTTTTCGGATAAGGCCAGAGCTCAGATCCAGCGGATCTTCATGCCCATCACGTATCCCATCCATACCGTCGCCAGCGTGGTATCCAGGCGGATCAGCCCTCAAGCGGTCGAGGTGGAGCGATCAGGAGGCGGACCAAGAACGTATCAGGAGATCGCCGACGAGAACCGCGATCTGCGGGTGGAAGTGGCGAACCTTACCGCCCAGTTGCGCGCCCTGCAGGAGGTTAACGCCGAGCGTGAGCTAGTCGGGCCGCTTCGCGAGTTTTGTCGGCCGCTGCGCGTCACCGGAAACGACACGGGCATGAGACGAGCCCTGTTGGTGCAGGGGCCAGTGCAGGGGATGCGCGCGGGAATGGCGGCGCTCTATCCTGGTGGCATGGTTGGCAAGCTGGATAGGGTAGGATGGAGTGGGGGAGCCCAAGTGCAGCTCATCACCGATCGGGGGTTCCGGATCACGGCGAGCTTCGGCCGGTTCTCCGAGAACCCCCGGCATTTCCAAGAGCTGGGCAGCCTGAGGACGCTCTTCGAGGGCGATGGAAGGAATGGACTGGTCTGCGGAATCCTCTCAATGAAACAGGTGAGGGATGCGGGGCTGAAAGAGGGCGACTGGGCGGTGGTGGCCGACAGTGACTACCCTACGGCCTTGCAGGGATATCGCCTGGGGCTCGTGAAGGCGATCGAGACCTCCCGGGAGGGGCTGGAGGTGGCCCGGATCACAGTTCGTCCGCAGGAGGACCTGCTGACACTCAGGGAAGTGATGGTGCTGGTCAAGTGAGATTCATACCGACACTCATTCTTGCGTATCTGGCACTGGGGCTGCAGAGCGGTCTGGCGCAGCATATTCAGATCCGCGATGCATCGCCCAACCTGGTGTTGCCGGTGGTGATCTTCATCGCCCTGTATGCCTCGCGCGATTCGGCGCTGCTGGGGACGTACCTGATTGGGCTGATGCAGGACATGCTCAGCATGGTCCCGCTGGGGGTGAATCCGCTGATGTATGCGGCGATAACCGCCGCGGTGCGGATGACTCAGCCGGCCATCCATCGCGAGCACTGGTTGACGCATATCCTGCTGGGGCTCGCCGGGGGCGTGCTGCAGGGGGTGATTCTGTCGATCGTGGGCTTGCGGATGCCGCCACGGCCGCCGGTGGAGATGCTGCTGGTATCGACGCTGTATACAGCGGCGCTGTGTCCGATACTCCTGAGACCATTGCTGGCATCGCGGCGGATCTTTGGGTTTCAGCCGGAGAGGAAGATGCTGGGAAGGGTGTAGATCGTTGGAGGTGAGGTTAGCGAGCGGTATGGTACGCGCCGACGGGTGAGCGGACTGTGCTCAAACGCCCTAATGAAGGCCCGATTCTGGTTGACGCGGGTGGCTTACCCCGATACTCTTCCCCCCCTCTGTTGTTTGCGGGAATAATTGGAGCATTTTACGATGGCATATCAGTGCGTCGTCTGCGTGAAGCAGGTACCGGATACTGCGAATATTACGGGTGATGCGATGAAGGCGGATGGCACGGTAAACCGTGCCGCCCTGCCGACCATCTTCAATCCGGAAGACTTGCATGCGCTGGAAGCGGCCCTTGCGATCAAGGAGAGATTCGGCGGTACGGTAACGGTGCTTACCATGGGGCCTCCGACGGCGTGTGAGGTGCTCCGCGAATGCCTGTACCGCGGCGCGGATCGGGGCATCCTGATTTCCGACCGTCGGGCGGCGGCCAGCGACACGCTGGCGACCAGCTACATCCTCTCCCAGGCGGTTCGCAAGCTTGGCCAGTATGACTTTGTCTTCTGCGGCCGACAGGCGATCGATGGCGACACGGCACAGGTCGGGCCGCAGCTTGCGGAGAAACTGGAGATTGCCCAAGTCACGTATTTTGAGAAACTGGTGGACCTGACCGGCCAAAAGGTGCGCATCAGGCGCAATGTCGGCAACGGTTGGGAAGTGCTGGAGGCGAAGCTGCCGGTGCTGGTGACGGTGATCGACACGGCCAATGAACCGCGTCCCGCGGGAGCCAGGCGGGTGATGCGCTCGAAACGCTGCCGCAGCGTCCTGGAGATCGGGGCGGCGGTCAATGCCGAGATGCCCAGCGCAACTGACGAGCAGAAGAAGGCCGAGGTTGAGAAGCGGGCAGGAGAGATGCGCAGCGCCGGGCTGCTGCTGGAGGTCTGGAACCTGGACGACATCAAGGCCGACCTGCAGTGGTGCGGCATGAGTGGTTCGCCGACCAAGGTGAACCGCATCCAGTCGATTGTGCTGACAAAGGAAGGCTTCACCAAGGTGGAAGCCACCGAGGCCGCTGTCAGCAAGATGGTCCACGAACTGATCGTCGATCACACGTTGGGATAAGGCATTGAACCACGGAGTCGCACGGAGTAAAGCACACAAGCAACTCTGTGTTGCTCCGTGTGACGTTCGTAGTGAAACGAAGGAACTGCAATGATCGAAGTCAATCGCAAAGGTGAAGTCTGGTTCTTTGCCGAGCAGGAGGATGAGAGCCTGAACGAGGTCTCGCTGGAGCTTTGTTCCAAGGCCCGCGAACTGGCCGACCGGCTGAAGGTCCCGATGTGTGCAGTGCTGGTGGGCTGGAACGTTCGCGAGCTCTCTTACCGGCTGATCGCCCACGGTGCTGACAAGGTCTACTACGTGCACGACACGCGGCTGGAGAACTATCGCACACAGCCGTATGCGCGGTCGCTGGTGCAACTGATTCACAAGCACAAGCCGCAGATCGTGCTCTTTGGGGCAACCGCTCTGGGCCGAGACTTGGCGCCGCGGGTGGCATCGGAGATGCGATGCGGGCTGACGGCCGACTGCACCGACCTCGAAATCGGCGACTACACGGACATCAAGACCAAGGAAGTGCATAAGGATCTTCTGATGCAGGTCCGCCCGGCCTTCGGCGGCAACATTATCGCCACGATCATCAACTATGACCGCTGGCCGCAGATGGCAACGGTGCGAGAAGGCGTGATGCGGATGATCGCGGCCGATCCGAAGCGGTCGGGCCAGATCGTCGAGGAGCGGATTGAGTTCAACGATTTTGATCTTGCCGTGAAGCTGATCGAACGGCACCGCGAAGAGCGGAAAGTGAACCTGAAGGGCGCGCGCATCATCGTGGCTGGCGGTGGAGGGGTGGGTTCGAAGGACAACTTCGCGTTGATTCACGAACTGGCCGGCGTGCTGGGCGGCGCTGTAGGCGCAAGCCGTGCGGCAGTGGACTCGGGCTTTATCGGCAAGGAACATCAGGTCGGGCAAACCGGCACAACCGTGCGGCCGGCACTGTATGTCGCGTGCGGCATCAGCGGCGCCGTGCAGCACCGTGCGGGCATGGAAGAGAGTGCAAAGATCATTGCGATCAACTGGGATAAGGATGCCCCGATCTTTGGCGTGGCGCACTACGGCATTGTCGGCGATCTGAACAAGGTGTTGCCGATGATGATCAAGGCGATCCGAGCGCGTGGCAGTGATGCGATCGCCCCGGAAATCAAGCCCGAAGGCGTGACGGCTCCGGCTATCCGGTGAAAAGGTTTTAGGTTATGGCAAACTTCTATACCGACAACGACGACATCAAGTTCCTCTTCGATCACCTGGACCTGGCCGAGTTGGCGCGAGTGCAGGAGGATGGCTTTGGCAACGCTGACGGGGCGGACTACGCGCCGAAGAATGAAGCCGATGCGATCGACAACTACCGCCGTGTTCTGACCATCATCGGGCAGATCGCGGCCGAACAGATTGCTCCGCGCTCCGAGCATGTCGACATCGAAGGCAACACGCTCAACGATGACGGCACCGTGACCCTGGGCAAGCATGTCAGAGAGAATCTGAACGTCCTTGCGCAGGCGGACATGATGGGCTTCACCCTCCCCCGTAAATACCAGGGCCTGAACTGCCCGGCGACCATCTACACGATGGCGACCGAAATCGTCAGCCGCGCTGATACCTCGCTGATGAACCTCTTCGGCCTGCAGGGGATTGCCGAAACGATCAACGCCTTTGCCACGGAAGAAGTGAAGGCCAAGTACCTGCCGAGGTTCGCACGCGGCGAGGTCAGTGGTGCGATGGTGCTGACCGAGCCCGACGCCGGTTCGGATCTGCAGGCTGTTCAGCTTCGCGGCTGGCAGGATGAGGATGGCAACTGGCGCCTCACTGGTGTGAAGCGGTTCATCACCAACGGCTGCGGCGACATCCTGCTGGTGCTGGCACGTACCGAGCCCGGTACGACCGACGGCCGCGGTCTGTCAATGCTGCTGGCCGAGCGCTGCCCGCGCATCCGCGTGCGTCACCTTGAAGAGAAGCTGGGCATCCACGGTTCGCCCACCTGCGAACTGGTCTTCGATGATGCCCCGGCTATTCTCATCGGCGAACGCCAGCTTGGCCTGATCCGCTATGTCTTCAGCCTCATGAACGGCGCCCGCCTGGGTATCGCCGGTCAGTCACTGGGCGTCGCCGAGGCCGCCTATCGGCTGGCCCGCAGCTATGCCCACAGTCGCAAACAGTTCGGCGTCTCGATCGAGCGATTGCCCGCCGTGGCCGACCTGGTCACCGAGATGAAGATCCACATCGAGGCCGCCCGCGCCCTGACCTATGAGACAGCCCGCATCTGCGATCTGGAGAACAACAACCTTCGGGTCATGGAGTTCAACCCCCCGAAGGACCCGGCCGAGGCGAAGAAACGCAAGGAAATGTCCCGGTCGCTGAAGCGCCTCAACGGCATGCTCACGCCGATGAGCAAGTACTACGCGTCGGAAATGTGCGTAAAGGTGGCTTCGGATGGCATCCAGGTGCTGGGCGGTTCGGGATATATCAAGGATTACCCGGCCGAACGATTTCTGCGCGATGCACGCATTACGACGATCTACGAAGGCACCAGCCAGCTCCAGGTTGTGGCGGCAGTTCGCGGTGTCTGCTCAGGCGCGTTCGAGCGAAAGGTCGATGAGTATGAACTGGCCGAATACGCCGACGCTGAACTGATCGCTCTGAAGGCCAAGCTTGGCGAGGCCAAGGCCCTTATGCAGAAGGGCATCGCCGTGGCGAAAGAGAAGGGCGCGGAGTACATGGACCTGTACGGTCGAAAGCTGGTCGATTCCGCCATCGCGGTGCTCGTCGGCCACCTCTTCCTCGGCCAGGCCGCCAAGAACGCCCGCAAGAAGGCGGTCGCCAAGCGATTCATCGACACCCGGCTGTCGGATATCCGCCGGGATATTGAGCTGATTTGCTCGGGCGATACAACTGCGATGAGCCAATACGATGTGATCGCCGGGCCCGTGCCGTCAACGCGGTAATCGTTTGCAGTGGGGGCGCAAGCCCCCGATGAGAGAAACTCACGGCGGCCGCTGAAATCCCCAGCGGCCGCCTCTCGTGTATCAGACATTCGGCTCCATTCGGTGGACCCAATGAGGATACAGTGCTGTCGACTCGCGCCCGAACACCCCGCGCCTCTGGGTTGAGGCTAGGGCGGTGGATCTGACCAGGCGCTGCATGTTGGCCATTGGCGGCGACGCGAAGGCTGGTCAGCAGGTAGGGGAATCACGATCATCGCTGCGCAGGTAGAGGTAACGTACCATGCGCCAGGAAGCACAAGCAAAGACCTGTCCGAAGTGCCGGCTCATCAATCCGCCGGAGGCTGAGCGTTGTGATTGCGGATGGGATTTTGTTGAGAACTGCCAACGACGTTCATACCTGTCAACGTCAACGATGGCACCTGCAGCAGCGGGTATTGGCGGCGGGATCATAGTGCTCATCATCCTCCTCAAGGTGATCTTTGCGCTGGTGCGTGCGTACGGACCCTGACGCGATGTCGGGTCAACCCATCACCTCGCGAAATACCTTCACATACCCCTTGAACTGTTCCCATGAGCAGTGCGGCGGGATGCGGTGATCGGGCATGGGGATAAACCCGCCTTCCTCCGTCAGCGGCTTGAGCCGCTTCAGTTCCTCTCGAACCGCCGTTTCACCGCGCGCAATCAGATGCTTATCAAAGCCGCCCATCATCCGTAACCGTTTGCCATATTGCCGGCGCAGAGCAACCGGATCGGCTTTCCATGTTCCCACCTCGATGGGAAAGACAATGTCGATTCCCGAATCCAGCCAGCAGCCGATCAGAGGATCGACGCACCCATCGCTGTCCAGCAGCACGTATTTGGCACCGTGGTCCTTGTAGAACCTGACCAGACGCTCGTAGTAGCGGTGGTAGAAACGGCGGTAGGTGTCGGGTGAAAACAGCGGACCTGATTTGCCGCAGCAGTCCTCAAAGATGTAGATAAAGTCAACCTGCACCTTCTGCAGAATCGGCTCATTCACCTGCATGTACAGGTTCGCCTGGGTGTCGATGATCTCCTCGTACATGGCCGGGTCATCGTAAGCCAGCATCGAAATTGCCTCGACACCCATCCAGTCGCGAGCCCAGCCGTAGAGCGAACCGCCAAAGAGGCATACCGTCCCCTGTTGATCGTTCAGCTCATGAGCCTTGGTCTCTAGCTTTTCCGGATCGATCCGGCGCTCCGGCAAATCCGGATCCAGTGCAGCCTTGAATCGCCGCCACGAATCCCAAGTCGGCTCCAGCGCTTCCTTCAGGTGTTGTGGGATTGACGATCCAAGCTTGCTATTACGTGTGATTGCGCCGCTGGGCTGCTGCTCGATCCGGTACGAATCGGTCTCCTCAACCACCGTCAGCGGGTCATGAAAAACCGCCCTGACGGTGCTCAGCCCGTGCAGTCCCCACATCCCAAGTTCCCAGTCATCGTCCAACCCCGCCTGCTGCGTTATTGGCAGGTCATCTCGCAGCCCTTCCTGTTTCCATCGGGTTAGCGTCTCATCCCACAGACCAAAGTAGTACGCCGGAATCCGGTCCACTGGCCGGTAGGACATGATGTTGGCAAAGCGCTGACGATCAAGCATGGCGCTGTCGTTTCTCCCTTAGAACGGATTGGGGTAGCCATGCTACCGTGCGGCCAAGACCAGTCATAGCGGCCGCTCCTTGGACAACTCGGACGTTTGCCTATAATGCCAGCCCGCCAGTGGCGGATGTTTCTGTCGTTCGTGAGATATGGACAGTGGAGAAGCGGCTATGAAGTGGATCCTTTGCGCGGCGGTTGGTTTGGGGCTTGCTTCCGGAGGTTGTGGCTCGGGCATCGGCCCCAAGTCCATTTCCAACGAGCGTCCGGCCTTCAATGAAGAACTCATCCAGTCCACAAATCAGCAGCTTCTGACCAACCTCGTCCGCCTCCGCTATCTCGATGCCCCGATGTTCCTGGAACTCTCCAGCGTCGTAGCGCAGTACAGCTTCGACCGCAGTGTCAATGCCAGCGGCAGTGCAAGCTTTAGCGGCGGCGAGTGGCGTCGCAACGGTTCAGGGATCGGCGTTGGCGGGTCCATGGACTTCAAGGAGACTCCTACCGTCTCCTACATGCCCCTCCAGGGCGAGGAATTCGCCAAGCGCATGCTCTCACCCATCCCGCTGGAGACGATTGTTCTGCTCTCTCGCTCCGGGTGGAGCAGCGAGCGACTGTTGAACATCTGCGCTGAACGGATGAATGGCTTGGAGAACGCGGTTTCCGCGTCCGGCCCCACCCCGGCCGAATCGCCGACCTACGAGGAGTTCCAGAAGACTGCCGCCCAGTTCAAGCGGCTCGGCAAACTTGGCGTGTTCGTGGTCGTTCCCGATAAGGACTCCAGCCACAAGGTTGCCTATCGCGTGGATGCCGCCAAGGCCGCTCAGCTCAACGCCTCGGAGGATCTCTCTACGGTCTTGAAGACCTTGGACTTGCCTGCCAATACTCGGATGATCGTTCTGAGCACACCCTTTGAGCAGAACGACGGTACAACCCTGGTGCTGAGCACGCGATCGATGCTGGGCGTGCTGTTTTTCCTGTCCCACTCCGTCCAGGCGCCCCCAGAGCACGTGACCTCGGGCCTCGTGGAACGGACGAAGATCCGCGGCACCGAGACGCTATTTGACTGGGCGCAGGTTACGAAGAGCGTGATGACGGTGAAGTGGGCGCCGAAGGAGCCCGAGCGGGCTTATGTGAAGGTGAAGTATCGCGACTATTGGTTCTACATCGATGACGCCGACCGCAACTCCAAGGCGACCTTCGGCCTGCTGCACTATCTGATCTCGTTGCAGTCCACCGCAGGCAGCGGCCGCATGCCGCTCTTGACGCTGCCTGCCGGCGGGTGATGTTGCTGGTGCAGGACCCCGGAGCGCAGGATCAGGATGCCGATGGATCGTTGGCTGCGGACACCCCGACCACGTCAGACGATCTTGGCTCTGGCTCCTCGACTGCTGCTTCTGGCAGGAAGGGCAGCAGGGCCATTCCCGGCAGTGCCAGGGCCATGTTGATGACAAAGAAGGTTCGCCAGCCGGCATGGTCGGCGAGGTATCCGGCGGCCGTTACCGCGATGACGCGTGATAGCGCCATGCCGCCGGTGAGCAGGGCGAACTGGAAAGCGGAGTAACGCTTGTCGCATTGCGACATCAGGAATGCGGTGAAGCCGGCCGTCACCAGCCCGGCACAAAAGTTCTCCACCCCGATGGCGGTTACCAGCAGGGGCTTGCTGCCGGGATGGAAGGTCAGGATCCAGAACCCCAGGTTGGCGACACCATGCAGGATGCCGAAGATCCAGAGTGACGGCCGAAGCCCGACCAGCCCCACGAGCAGCCCGCCGGCGAGAGCGCCGACGATCGACACGGCCAGACCAAAGACCTGGTTCACGGTGCCGATCATGGTCTTGGAGAATCCCAGGTCCATCAGGAATGGGGTGCTGAACTGCGAGGCGGTGATGTCGGGCAGTTTGAAGACGATGACAAAGCCGATCACCAGCCAGCCAGAGGGGCGCAGGAAGAACTGTCTCAACGGAGCGACTACCGCTTCCTGCAACGATGCGGGAGCTTTGAGGCTGGGATTGGCCGGCTCGGAGAGCAGTGTTGCCACGATCCCGATGCTCATGCAGCCGGCCATCAGCATGTATACCGCGGTCCAGGACATTCCCCAGTCGGCCAGCACCAGCGCCATCCCGCCGGAGACGATCATGCCCAGGCGATAGCCGCCGACGTAGATGGCGGTGCCCGATCCCCGCTGCGGCCCGGCGAGGATGTCGGTGCGATAGGCGTCCAGTGGAATGTCCTGGCTGGCGGAGAACAGGGCCACGCAGATCGCGGTGATGCCCAGGGCCAGCGGCGCGCCGGCCGGGTTGCAGAAGCCCATCGCGCCAATTGCGAGGATCAACAGCAGTTGCCAGATGATGATCCAACTGCGCCGGCGATCAAGAAAGGGGAGGCTGTAGCGGTCGATGAGGGCGGCCCAGAGGAACTTCATGGCGTAAGGCCAGGAGACCAGCCCCAGCAGGCCGATCTGCGACAGGCTCACGCCTGATTCACGCGCCCAGGCGGCGAGTGTGCTTCCTGTAAGCGCCAGCGGTAGTCCCGAGGCAAATCCCAGCGGCAGCATCAGCGCCACCCGCCGGTTGAAGTACAGCTCGCGCATCCCGCGCATCCCTGCCATGACTTATCCTTCGCAAACCAATGTGATCTGCAGCGTTTGCCGCAGAGCACTGGCCATTGCCTCATGCAATTCCAGTTCGTGGTCGTATGCCTTCGCGGGCACGGCCAAGCCCGTGATTGTCACCGCGATCTCGGTTGGTGCAAATGGCCAGGGCGCAAGCGACAAATGCTCGCCGTCGATCCAGCGAAAGTGGATGGCGAGAGAGTCCTGGCCCGGGCTTGGTGGAGTTGGCGGGAAGTCGCCGAAGATGCGTTGGTGCATGCACAGTTCCAGTACGAGTGACTGCAGCAGGAGGATCAGGCGATAGTCGTAGATGAGGTGCCGCTGGACGTCGGTGAGGTCGGGGGAGTGTTCGGGCAGGCCATTGCGCATGGGGGCATCGTTGGTCAGTCCTGCGGCCGGGCGGAGGCGATGTTGGCGTTCGATCTCGAGCTGCTGGTGCCGGTTGACCTCGAAGTTCTCGCGGAGGGTAAGTTGGCCCTTGGCGATGGCGGCCGAACGCTGTAACGAGAGGATGGAGGCGAGCAGGCCTGCATAGGGCCCGGCCGTCTGGGCCGCGGTTGATCCGGCTGCCCAGGCGTGCAACTGACGGGTTATGGACAGTTCGTTGAAGTGCGCCGGCCGGCCTGTGGGGTTCAGCGGAGGTGTGGCATCGAGTTCCGCGAAGCCGGTTGCCTGAGCGCGGAGGCAATCGGCCAGTTCCATCGCCCGCTCTGGAAGGTGCACGATGCCGCCAACCTGGGCGACCAGTTCGGCCGCGGCCCGTGCGTGCTCCGCCTGGGGGATCAGGATGAAGAGGTTGGAGGAGCGCCGGCGGATCATTGTGGCAGAGGGTATTTCCGACGGTCTGACCCGTCAAAGAAAGAGCTCTCGCGAACCATGCAGGCACGGAGGCGGATTGTGGATAAGTTACAGGTGCGCAGGTTCTTGAGCGGCGGGGGTGGGATGCGGCAAGTGGTTTGGGAACAAGGGGTTAGCGTGGAAATGAGGGAGGAGGTGCGCAGGTTCGTCGCGATTGTGGATAACTCGGCCTGGCGGAATGACCAATGCCCAAATCCCAATGACCAATGAATGACCAAGGTCCAAGCACCAATGACCAAGATGCTCAGGTTGTGTGCGCATGTCTGGGGGCGGCGGTGAGATGAATCACCGATGCGGGAAGATGCGCAGGTTAGCGCGCAAAGTTGGCCGGCGGTGTGTTGTGCTGCTCACTGTTCAAGGGAAGATGCGCAGGTTCGATGCGCATCTCGGGCAGCGATCCCTACTTGTCCGGTAGGAATTGTCGTATTCAATTGAGAAAGAATAGCGGCGGCTGAGGGGTGGGGTTCGCAGAGGAAGCTAAAGCTTGAACAACCAACGCAAGCTAAAGCTTGAACTACGAACGAAAACACGTCCCTCTACCTTATGGGGTGGTTGGGAGGGTTTTTGTTTGAAAAGGGCGGGAAAACGGGGGTTCCAAAAAACTTGAAGATTTTTTGGGGGCAGGAATATGCGACCAGCCGATCGGCACGGCCGCTCCGCCACGGATCGCCACGGCGACTCCAGGGAGCGGGTAAGCTGCGGCGGCCCGGAACCATCGCCGCGCAGAGCGCTTTACAGCTTGGCCAACTGCTCGCGCAGGAAG
>CAIQIQ010000092.1 GCA_903871935.1 uncultured Phycisphaerales bacterium | reverse complement strand
TCCTTCTGCTGCACGCCATCCATGGCGCCGGCAGGTATACCACAATCTCCAAAACCAAAACAGAGCAATTACACGATACCACGCGAATTCCTCAGGGCGATCGATTTGCTGTTTCGTGCCGTGGCACGGTAAATAGTTACTATGGGACGTTCCAGAAAAGGGGCCACTGGTCATTGTTTCTCATGAAGCCAGGCAAAAGATCAATGATAGCTTCCTTACGACAGATCACAAACCGATAACCCAACCCAGGCCCATCTCTGCGGGCCGGATCAAACACCACTCTACCGCCCCAATCCTCCGCCGCAACGAACCGTAAACACACGCCCCTTGCCACTTCGCATCCTTCGCGTCTTGGCGTCTTCGCGGCGGAAAAGCACAGCAATCCACATGCCAGAGCCTGCTTAACAAAATGCGAATTTTCCCTGCCGATCATAAACCCTTGTCGGACCTCAATCTTCCTTTATCAACTCTTGCCCACCACCCCCTATAGTAGAGGACCTGCTTTTCGCGCGGCCTCTGTGTCTTTCTGTTTTCTGGTTTCTGCTTTCGCCCTTTGGCAGTGCAGCGACCCACGCTCTTTGACAACCAAATACGACTACTCCTACCAGACCAGTAGGCAATCGCCGCCCGAACGTGCGCACCGATCTTGAGCACCTTCGTCTCATCGGTGATTCCGATTACTTATTGCCTTGGATTGCGCACACGAACCTGCGCACCTTTGTCTTCGCCCACAACTATCGAGCGACACGTGACCTCTTGACCAAAGTGAAACTTGATCATCTCCCCCCTCAGTTCCCACGTAACCACCTGTTGCACCAGATGTTACGACCGGCGCAGATTCGCGCACACAACCTGCGCATCTTCCCCTCCGAATCCGTGTCAATCAGTGTTCATCTGTGGCTAACTCCTCTCCTCGTGTCTCATCCTTCCGCTTTCACCCTTCATCCTTGGCGTGAGTTATCCACAATCGCTCCGAACCTGCGCACCTCCCCCCCCAATCTTGACCTAACCCATTATCTCCACAGCACATAGCACACTAAGGTACCCCGCTCCAGAACCTGCGCACCTGTCACTTATCCACAATCACCGCCCCGCTTGAGAGATTGCTGCAGTTAGACCATAATTGAGGATCTATGCCGTGGATAGAGAACCGATTCGAAGAAGGCTTGATCGTCACCAGCATGGACTACTTCATCAACTGGAGCAGGTCCAATAGCCTGTGGCCGTTGAGCTTTGGCCTGGCCTGCTGCGCGATCGAGATGATGGCCGTCGGCGGAGGGCGTTTCGACATCGCCCGCTTCGGCTCGGAAAAATTCAGCGCCACGCCCCGCCAGGCGGATCTGATGATTGTCGCCGGCACCGTGACCTGCAAGATGGCAGAACGCGTCAAGCGGCTTTACGACCAGATGGCCGACCCCAAGTACGTCATAGCCATGGGAGCGTGCACGATCGGCGGCGGCCCCTACTTCAAGTACGGCTACCACGTCGTCAAGGGTGTGGATCTCGTCGTGCCCGTTGATGTTTACATCCCCGGGTGCCCGCCTCGCCCCGAGGCCCTGCTCGAAGGGCTCATGCGTCTGCAGGATAACATCCGGCACCGGACCATCGCCCGCAAGGCATCTTAGTTGCGGGCATTCTTCACGCCGCCTGATGTTCGATATCGCCGTCTTCGCCCACTTGATCGAACCGCACCGCCACGCGCTTCGATACGCCATGCTCCTGCTGCGTAACCCCATAGAGCGTGTCGGCGATCTGCATGGTACGTTTCGAGTGCGTAATGACGATGAACTGGCTCTCTTTCACGAACTCCTGCACGATCAGGTTGAACCGTTGATTGTTCGCCTCGTCCAGCGCTGCGTCCACTTCGTCGAGGATGCAGAACGGGCTGGGCTTGCTCTTGAAGATCGACAAAAGCAGCGCCACGCAAGTCATCGTCTTTTCGCCACCGGAAAGCTGGCTGATCGAAACCGGCTGCTTGCCCGGCGGGCGGGCGATCACTTCAATGCCCGCCTCCAGGATATCGATCTTCTTCACCGGCAGCGGCTGCCCATCAGGTCCAATCTGAGGCGTCTGATCCATCAGTTCCGTCTCGAGGTATAGATCAGCCTTGCCACCGCCAAAAAGCTTGCGGAACATCCCCTGGAACTGCTCACGCACGAGGTTGAACGTCTTCTCGAATCGCTCACTCGACGCCTGGTTGATCTCCTCGATCAGCTCCTCAAGCTGGCGCTTTGAGGTCGTCAGATCCGCCACCTGATCGGCCAGGAACTTCTGCCGCGTTTCCAGTTCATCCAGTTCGCCAATCGCATCGAGGTTCACATTGCCCAGGCGCTGAATCTTGTCGCGGAGCATCTTGATCTCATCCGCCACCGCGTTCCAGTCAATCTCGGCTGGCTGATAGCCGCTGCCATCCTCACCGGCTGCCTCGCGATACTTCGCCGGCAAGTCAAGCTGCAGTTCCTCCTGAGTGCGTTGGATCAGCGACTCGCGTCGCACGCGCAATTCGCCAAGCTGCAGTTCCAACTCATGCACCGCACGCTCTGCCTCAGCGTGCACCTTTCGAATCTCTTCCAGTTCGCTGTCAAGCGACCGCACCTGCTCCTGCAATGATTCGGCCTGTTCCGCCACCTCGCGCACCTGGCCTGTCAACTCGTCTTGTTGACGGCGCAAGTCGGCCTCCTGCTCCTGCGCTACAGTCAGTTCCTGCTCCACAGTTCCCTGGCGAACCTGCAGCGCTTCGGCCGAGCGAGCGATGCGCTCGAGTTGCTGCGTCAACTCAGTGCGCGCGGCGGACTGCCGTTGCACCTGTTGCTGGCTGGCAAGCTGCTTCTCCTGGACCTGGCCCAAGGCTACGCGAGCACCGGTCAACTGTTCCGCAAGCCGTTGCAGTTCGACACCCAGGTCCTGCAACCGGCCGGTGCTGGCCTCAATCGCCTCCTGGCGTTGCGTCTGCTGCTGATCCATTTCCACCCGCTGCACCGCGAGGCGAGCATTCTCTGACTGCAACTTCTCTGCCTGCTCCGAGACGATATCAAGTTCGCGATCGATCAGCGGTTGCTCGCGCCGCAGTGCATGCAGCCGATCATTGACTTGCCCAAGCTGGCTCGTCAGCTCCACTTTCTGCGTATTGAGCTGGTAGAACTCGTTTCGCAACGTGTTCATCTCCGCATCAAGCTGCCTGGCCTGTGCCGTTCCCTGCTCGATCTGTTCCTGCAGCTTCGCAATCACGCGCTCCGCCTGGGCGATCTGTTTGGTGACTGACTGAAGTTCGGTGCGGCGGGACAGAATACCCATCGATGCCCCGAGCTTGCCGATGCGCAGGGTGCCATCGGACTCCATCAGTTCCCCTTCCTGCGTTACAAAACGATGGCCAACGCTGCCGCACGCCTGCAGTTCCATTGCATCGGCCAGAGTATCCACCACAAGCGTGCGCCCCAGCAGATGCTGAACAAGCGCGGTATCGCGTTCTTCGACCTGAACCAGGTCCGCCGCCACACGAACGCCCTGCGGATGACGGTTCCAGTCATAGCCGTCAGGCTGCGACCGCATCCGATCCGTGCACAGGATGCTAACGCGACTATCAAGAGCCGCCAGCGGCTCACGCGCCGCCGCCGCCGCCGTCGAATCGTCGACCACCAGCCACTGATCGCGCCCGTCGAGCGCCGCCTCAACGACCTTCACATGTTCGATATCAACCTTCACCAAATCGGCCAGCAGCCCGCGCACAAACGGGAATTTCTGCTCACGCTGCTTCAGCACCGCTTTGACGCCCTCGGCCACACCTTCGCGGCGGTTCTCAAGATCCTGCAGAACCTTCTGCCGCGACGTCAGCGCAGACCGATGCTCGCGTGCCTCGCTCATCTCGCGGGTAAGCTGCGCCACCTGTTTGCTGAGGCTCTGCGCCTCCAGTTTCTTGGCATCCATGCCGGCCTGACGCACCGCAATATCATCGACGACTCCCTGGAGAGTTTCCGAAAGAGCGTTCTTCCGCTCATCGGTTGCGGCAACTTCAGCATTGATCGCCTCGCGGCGCCCGCTCAACCGTTCGTGCTGAGAAGCCAGATTGCGCTGCTCGATCTCAATCGCTCCCAGGCGGCTGTTTACCTGCGCCAGACGCCGCATCAACTCCAGGATGGCGCCTTTGTGCTGCTCGATCTCTTGATTGAGCTGGTTGAGCTGCAGTTGCCCTTCCTTGAATGCCATTGCCGATTGCTCAATCGCGATGCGCTGCTGATTCAATGCTGCGGTCAGTTCAGCCAGAGTCCTGGTCTCGCTCTCCAGCGCTGCGACCGCCTCCTCCAGGCGCTGCTGCGTCTGCACGCGATCCGCAGCAAATGTCTCCTGCTGTTCCGCAATCTGCTCAAGCTGCTGACGGCAGAATCCCTGTTGCTGCTTCACCTGCTCCAGCGTCGACCTCGCCTGCTGCAGTGCCCGTTCGATCTGTTGGTGTTGTTCGTTCACTGCCTGCCAGGTGCTGCGTGCTTCGGCGAGCTGCCGCTGCCGCGACTGCACCGTTTCCCCGGCATCAACAACGCGCGCCCCCGCGTCTTGCTGCTTCACTCCCAGTTCCTTAAGCTGCCCTTCCTGGATATGGTACTCGCGCAGCGCATAGCTCAACCGCTGCCCGGCCAGACGCTGCGAATACTCCTGATAGGTGCGTGCCCGGCCGGCCTGAATTCGCGCCCCGCGCAGCCGCTTGTCCACCTCCTGCACAATATCGTTCACGCGCAGGAGGTTCTGATCCACTTTTTCCAGTTTCCGCTGCGTTTCCTTCTTCCGCTGTTTGTACTTGGAGATGCCGGCCGCCTCTTCAAAGATCACCCGGCGTTCCTGGGGATTCGACTGCAGCAGGAGGTCGACCTTGCCCTGTTCGATCACGCTGTAGGCATCGGCGCCTACGCCCGTATCCAGGAACATCTCACGGATATCGCGCAGGCGCGTGTTCTGGTTGTTCAGAACGTATTCGCTGGTGCCATCGCGAAAGAGCCGCCGGCCCACCGCCACCTCGTCCACATCAATGTTCAGGATGCGAGCCCCATCCTCGCGCCTGGGATTGTCGAAAACCAGCATCACCTCGGCCAGTCCACCAGGTTTGCGCGTGGCGCAGCCGTTGAAGATAACATCCAGCATGGCGTCGCCGCGCAGGCTCTTGGCAGACTGCTCCCCCAGCACCCATTTGATGGCATCGACAACGTTGCTCTTGCCGCAGCCGTTGGGACCGACGATGCCGGTAATCGGGCAATCGAAGACGAACTCCGTCCGGTCGGCAAAGCTCTTAAAGCCGT
Organism: uncultured Phycisphaerales bacterium; assembly: GCA_903871935.1. Lineage (GTDB taxonomy): Bacteria > Planctomycetota > Phycisphaerae > Tepidisphaerales > Tepidisphaeraceae > CAIQIQ01. The sequence continues at coordinate 45,292 of CAIQIQ010000092.1, read as the reverse complement.
GAACTATCAGTTTCTTTAGTCGCATCCGCCAGGTCCTCCCTGACCATCCACCACGCAACACACTTCACTCCGGCCGGCATCATTGCTAGTTCGCCCGACCGTTCTTCGCCGGACCGGTCACCGGTACCGCCGGCGATGTTGCCGGCGCCTCGGTATCCGGGATCTGCGGCGCCATCATCTCCTGGCCTTCGGACTCCATTCGCTCTGTCTCGGGGATCCGCGGGGCCGACAGAATGTCGTCGCGCGTCGGACCGGTATCTTCCTCAATCACCAGTGTAATGGGCACTTCCGTCCCATCCATTGCCTTGCCGACGAGTTTCCCCTGCTGGTGCATCGACTGCAGCAGCGCCACGATATCGGAATAACTGAAATCAAACCGCTTTTCGTCGGGTCCTGCTTCACCTCCAAGCCTCGCCAGAATATTCGCCAGGTCCGACCGTGATTCCTGCCGGATTACTCCTGTGACGCGATCGCCGGATGCCGCCTGAGACCGGTAATAAATCGTTACCGATCCGTCAGCCTTGTCAGCCGTCAGCGTCAACCGGGCGTCGAGTGCCGAAAACGTAACCGGTGTAACCATCGACTGCCGCGTCCCAAACATCGCTATTCTCGGCAGTCCCCGCCGAGTGGCATAGATCAGTGGCGCACCACTGGACGGCAGAATATCCAGAGCGAATTTTTCCTGTACTGTCGGGTTCACTGTCGGGGTAATCACTGCAGGATCATGGTTTCGCGCCAGTGCCTTATATGCCTCGATTCGGGCATAGTTGTTATCGCTGTTGATCAGTTGCCGCACTGCCGTATTCGTCTCCGGCGAATTCGGCATCGACGCAAGTGTGCGCACAGCATTGATGCGGAACGGGTGGTTTGGAGTCTTCGCCATCTTCAACAGCACATCCCTTGGCTCCGCCGGATCATCGCTGACGAACGCCGCCGCCCGCGCTGCCGCATATGCCACGTCCTGCTTCGGGCTCTTCATCATCTTCGAGAGCACCGCCCGGGCGGAGGGGCCAATGCCCTCCAGAGCAAACGAGATGTTTTCCAGCGGCGCATCAGGCTGCTCGGCCGCATCAGCCAGTTTCTGCGCCATTTGCGCGAGGTAGCCCGGATCGCCCTTCAGATACAGATGTCGGACCACACCGGCAAAATGCTCCCAATCACCGTTGTATGACCGGGGAACATACACCCTCACGGTAGCCTCATCCTGAGCCGACGCCATGGCAAGCTGGCCAACCGCGTTGGTCTTGTCCGCAACGCTCTGGAAACGCTCGTTGATCCGGCGTTCCAACGCCCGCGTCGTGCTGAACTGCGGATCCCGAACTCGGATCATCAGCGGGTTATCGATCTTGCAGACAGCGCCATCCATCACCATGCCGAAGCGCAGGCTCGCCTGTGCCTGTGCATCCAATGATTCACCTGAAAGCAGCGCATACGCGGGATTGACAAACACCGGACCGGTCGCCACCGCTTTGGTATTCACACTGCCGCCGGGATTACGCGGATTAGCCCCCATGATCCGAAGATCCATCATATAAAGCAGCCCATGTGACAGGCTCTTGGTGTAGCTCTCATCCAGCGCCGAAACGTAGACGTCAAACCGGCTTTCCTCGCGAGCTCCTGGTGGTATCAATCCATCCACGCGCACCACGGCAAATCGATTATCGCGCAGAATCGTCTCTGGCCCCGTATCCTGCGTCCCCATATTCTCGCTGCCAAACCCGCCGCGGCGCATTTCCTTTATCATGTATTCGCGAACCAGTTGTGGAATCGCGCTGTTATCACCCGTGCCGCGAAGCCCCGCAACCAGTCCATACCCCGACACCGCGTACGCAGTGGTCTCACGTACATCCGCACGCTCGTAGATCGTCCCCTGCAGATACTCCGGAACCTTGCGCAACCCCTGGCTTTGATAGCGCGAAACCGGCATCGTTGTGGAAGGACGACCCGTTTCGGTGCACCCCGCAAGCATTACCAGCGCCATCCCTGCGATGCATGTCAGAAGCAACCTTGACGTTACACTTGAAATCACAGTCATGCGATCTCCGCGTTCAATCCTGGCGGCCGGCTGCCGCCTTTGTCCCCATCAGTCCGCCTGGCCCTGGTGCCGTTGCCCACAGGCCGATCATGATTTTCCGACGCCGCCGCCTGCTCATCCCCAAATAATCGTCCCTGCCCCGGCACGTCGTAGCGCCGTGCCGCAATAACCCGCCGCGCTTCTTCGATCATTTCCTCCAATGTGCCAAACTGGTGATAAACACTGGCAAACCGCACATAGGCAACCTGATCAATCCTCCGCAAGCGCTGGATCACCGCCTGGCCGATCACCTGGCTTGACACCTCGCGCTCGTGGTTGCGATAGACTTCCTCTTCCACTTCGTCCGCAATCCGCTGCAGTTCGCTCTCGGGCACCGCGCGCTTAAAACTCGCCCGCTCCAGCCCGGTCAGTATCTTATTCCTATCCCATGGCACACGCCGGCCATCCCGTTTTACCACCACCAGCTTAATCTGTTCCTCAACCCGCTCGTAGGTGGTAAACCGTTTCTCGCACTTCAGACATTGCCGACGCCGGCGCACAGCCCGCCCACCCTCGCAGGTTCGCGAGTCAATCACCTTCAGATGATCTTTCTCCGCATAGCAAAAGGGGCAGCGCATCAGTCTAGAAGGTACCCAATCGCGGGGGCAAACGCAAAATGTAGTGCCCCAGCGTGATCGCTATCCCCCATGGAATGTGGTATTAGCATCCCGGCATCGCACGCCATAACTTCGCGTGAAATCCTAAGCCATTGTACAATAACTACTTATGCCACATTCGGCCGGCGCTGATGCCAATCGGTCGCCCTCTGGTACATACCGGCCACCTGCAGCAGCCTGGTTTCGCTGAATGCCGGCCCAAGAAGCTGCAGCCCAATCGGCAGCGGCTTGGTCACGCCGGCAAACCCGCACGGAATGCTCAGCCCCGCTATCCCGGCGATGTTGCACGTCACCGTGAAAACATCGCATAAATACATCGACAGCGGATCGCCGCTCTTCTCGCCAACCTTGAACGCGGGCGTTGGCGATGTCGGACACGCAATCACATCGCACTTCTCAAACGCCTGATCGAAGTCCCGCTTGATCAGCGTGCGAACCTTCAGCGCCCGCACGTAATAGGCATCGTAGTACCCGCTCGACAGGGCATAGGTGCCAATCATGATTCGCCGCTTAACTTCATCGCCAAACCCTTCCGCGCGCGAACGCGAGAACAGTTCGACAATGTCGCTCACCTTCTCACTGGTTCGATGGCCAAAGTGGACACCGTCATACCGCGCCAGGTTACTGGAGGCCTCGCACGGGGCGATCACATAATATGCCGCGATGCCATAGTCGGTATGCGGCAGCGAGACATCAACCACGCTCGCGCCCAGCTTGCGGTAAACATCGATCGCTTCGCTTACCGCTTTGCTCACGGCCGAATCTATCCCGGCGGCAAGCTGAAATTCTTTCGCGATCCCGATCCGCAGTCCGGCCAGCGGCTTACCCACCTCCGTCGAATACTGCGGCACCGGCTCATTGACGCTGGTGGCATCGCGGCGATCGTGCCCCGAGATCACCTCCATCATCGTCGCCATGTCCGCCATGTTCCACGTGAACGGCCCGATCTGATCTAGGGATGATGCAAACGCCACCAGCCCATACCGGCTGACCCGCCCATAGGTCGGCTTAAGCCCGGCCACCCCGCACAGCGCCGCCGGCTGCCGGATCGACCCGCCGGTATCCGATCCCACCGAAGCGCAGCACATCCCGGCCGCCAGGGCTGCCGCCGAACCGCCCGAAGACCCGCCTGGCACCCGCTCCATATCCCACGGATTTCGCGTTGTGTGCGTGGCGCTGTTCTCCGTCGATGAGCCCATCGCGAATTCATCAAGATTCGTTTTGCCCACAAACACCGCCCCGGCCGCCTCCAGCTTCTGCACAATCGTCGCAGTATATGGAGCATGAAAATTCGCCAGCATTCTCGACGAGCAGGTCGTAGTGCCAAACGTCGTGCACAAATTGTCCTTCAAGGCTATCGGCACACCCGCGAGCGGCCCGCTGCGCTTCCCCTCATCCACTTCCCGCGCCATCTGCAGAGCCACTTCCGGATAGACGCTGTTAAACGCCCTCACCTTCGGATCCACTTTGGCAATCCGGTCCAGCGACTGCCGCGCAAGCTCAACTGCCGAGACCTTCTTCGCCCGGATCGCATCTCGTGCCGCCACAACCGTGTCAAACGCCAGCATGTCTTGGTGGTCCTTCGTTTCTTCGCATCTTCGGTCTTCGTGCTTAACTCGAAAGCCGCATCCTTACCCCGCCGAATCTTCATCGCCGCCGATCACCTTCGGCACCGAGAAGAAATCCCCATCGCGCGCTGGGGCGTTGGCCAGAACTTTCTCCACCGGCAACGACTCTTCCGCCACATCTTCCCGCAGCACATTGCTGATCGGCAGCGCATGTGCCATCGGCTCAACGCCCGTGACGTCAAGCTCCGATAGCTTCTCCACGTAATGCAAAATGCCCCCAAGCTGGAGCGTAAACCGCGCCAACTCGTCCGCGTTCAGGTGCAGCCGGGCAAGTTTCGCCACATGCCGCACATCGTCGATGGTAATCGTTTTCTCGGCCATACTGCCGCCGATTTGTACCCCATCCCCCCACCAAAGACAAAGTGGCCGTCTACCTTATACCGATCACAATCAGATCTCCACTCTTCCCCTCATCAAACTCCTGCCGCCCATACCCGCCGAAGCACTGCACCCGCGAAAACCCATTCCCCCGCAATTGCTCCTCCAGCCAATTCCGCCGCAGTCCCACAAACTCCGCACACCGGGTCGTCACCTCAAACGACTGCAAGGATGTCAGGACAAAGTCCACATATCCCCGGCCGGCGCAGCGATGAATCCCCTTCTGCAGCAGATGCTCGCCACCTTTAAGCCGCACCCGCATGCTCTTGTCCCACACAACCGGCCCATCCGGCCGGCCATAGATATTAACCACATGCAGCATCAGCGCCCGCGTGGCACTCTCCGCCATCGCCTTGATCCCCTGCTCGATCACACCCAACTTCCCCGCCAGGGCCAGCGAATTGCCCGTGCAGATCACCACATCCCAGGGCTCAGGCGCCTTCTCCGTGAAACTCCGCTGGGCCCACGAGAGCATCCCCGTCTTTCCCTCCCCATGCCGCCCCCGGCACCACTCGATCATTTCCGCGCTCAGATCAGCCCCCTGCACCCGCAACCCCCACGAGGCAAGCATCGCCGCATGTCTTCCGGTGCCGCACGCTGCATCCAGCACACTCTTTGCCCTCGCCTGCTCAATCACCCACCGCAGCAGCGGCGTCTCATTCGCCAGCCGCCGCTCCCAGTTGATCATCGCATCATACGCCTCCGCCATCACGTCAAACTCTGCCATGCCCGGATGATTTAGCATTGCTTGCCGCATGACGCAACCACCTCGCCTGCTCAAGCACGCCCGCGACCTTTGCGAGTGCTATAGTTCCCACAGAATCTCATAGGACATCCCTATGCTGTTGATGCAGGACCGCTTTCACTATGAAAACGTTGCTCGTCGCCAATCGTTCTGAGATCGCCATCCGCGTCCTCCGCGCTGCCACCGAATTGGGCCTGCGCACCGTCGCCGTCTATAGCCAGGAAGACCGCTTCTCCCTGCATCGCTTCAAGGCCGATGAGTCCTACCGGATCGGCCCCGCCAAAGGCGGCGAGCCCGTGAAAGGCTATCTCAACATCGACTACCTCATCGCCGTCGCCAAAGAACATGGCGTCGACGCGATGCACCCCGGCTACGGCTTCCTCGCCGAGAATGCCGCTCTCGCCCGCGCCTGCGCTGCCAACGGCATCACCTTCGTCGGTCCGACCCCAGAGCAGCTTGAAATGTTTGGCGACAAGACGGCCGCCAAGGCACTCGCGAAGAAAGCCAACGTCCCCACCGTTCCCGGCACCGAGGATGCTCTCGTGGATCCCGCCGAGATCGCCAAAGCCGCCAGGCAAATCGGTTTCCCCCTGATGGTGAAGGCCTCCTTCGGTGGCGGCGGCCGGGGCATGCGCGTCGTCCAGAACGAAGGTGAACTGGCGAACAAAGTCGCCGAAGCCCAGCGCGAAGCCGGCGCCGCCTTCGGCCGTCCCGAGGTGTTCCTCGAGCGCTACATCGGCCAGGCGAAGCATATCGAAGTGCAGATCCTCGGCGACCAGCACGGCGACCTCGTCCACCTCTGGGAACGTGATTGCTCCGTTCAACGGCGACACCAGAAAGTCGTCGAAGTCGCCCCTGCCCCCTCCCTCCCGCTGGGTCTTCGCCGCCGCATCTGCGACTCTGCCGTTTCCCTATGCAGATCCGTCAACTACCGCAATGCCGGCACCGTTGAATTTCTCGTCGACGCCGCGACCGGCGATTACTTCTTCATCGAAGTGAATCCACGCATCCAGGTTGAGCACACCGTCACCGAAATGGTGACTGGCCTCGACATTGTCAAGAGCCAGATCCTCATCGCTCAGGGCCACAAGCTGCACGAAGCGCCTCTGAACATCCCGCCGCAGGACAAGATCGAAGCCCGCGGCGTTGCCATCCAGTGCCGTGTCACCACAGAGGACCCGGAGAACTCCTTCATCCCCGACTACGGCAAGATCTCTACCTACCGCTCGCCGGGCGGCGCCGGCCTGCGTCTGGACGGTGGCAACGGTTTTGCCGGCGCAGTGATCACGCCCTACTTCGATTCCCTGCTGGTGAAGGTCACCGCCTGGGGCTCCGATAAGAAAGAAGCCGCCATCCGCATGGATCGCGCCCTCCAGGAGTTCCGCATCCGCGGCGTAAAGACCAACATTCCCTTTATGCTCAACGTGGTCCGCCACCAGGCCTTCCTCTCCGGCTCCGCCACCACGACGTTCATCGACTCTGCTCCCGAGCTTTTCCACCTCGCTATTCAGCGCGACCGCGCCACCAAGGTCCTGCTCTACCTCGCCGATGTCGCCGTTAACTCGCGTCCCGATGTGAAGGGCAAGCTCGACCCCAAGCGCAAGTTCTCCGAGCCCGTGGTGCCCGCCTACAACCGCAGCGAACCGCCACCCGCCGGCCTGCGCCAGAAATTGCAGCAGCTCGGCCCCGAGAAGTTCTGCCAGTGGATCCTGCAGCAGAAGGCTCTGCTGATCACCGATACCACCCTGCGCGATGCGCATCAGTCCCTTCTCGCCACCCGCGTGCGCACCCACGACATGCTTGCGATCGCCCCGGCCATTTCCCGCCTCCTCCCCGATCTCTTCTCCCTCGAGATGTGGGGCGGCGCCACCTTCGACAGCGCCATGCGTTTCCTCCAGGAAGACCCGTGGGAGCGCCTCACCGATCTCCGCACTCAGATCCCCAACATCCCCTTTCAGATGCTCTTGCGTGCTAGCAACGCCGTTGGCTACTCCAACTATCCCGACAACGTCGTCCACGAATTCATCAAGCTCTCCTCCCGCCTCGGCATCGACATCTTCCGCATCTTCGACTCCCTGAACTGGACGAAGAACATGGCCGTCGCCATGGCCGCTGTCCGCGAAGAAACCAGCTCCATCTGCGAAGCCGCCATCTGCTACACCGGCGATATCCTCGACCCCACCCGCCCGCGCTTCGACCTGAAGTATTATCTCCGCATGGCCAAGGAACTTGAGAAGATGGGTGCCCACATCCTCGCCATCAAGGACATGGCTGGCCTGTGCAAGCCCAGCGCCACCTATGAACTGGTCAAGGCTCTGAAGCAGGAAGTCGGCATCCCCATTCACTTCCACACCCACGATACCAGCGGCATCAATGCCGCTTCCGTGCTCCGCGCCGCCGACGCCGGCGCGGACATCTGCGATGCCGCCCTGGCCAGCCTCTCCGGCACCACCAGCCAGCCCTGCCTCAATTCCATCGTCGCGGCCCTGGCCCATACGCCGCGCGATACCGCCCTCGATCTGCACACGCTCAACGCCATGAGCGACTATTGGGAATCCGTCCGCGAATACTACTACCCCTTCGAGGAGGGTATTAGAAGCGGCTCCGCCGACGTCTACCATCATGAAATGCCCGGCGGCCAGTACACCAACCTCCGCCAGCAGGCCCGTTCCCTCCACCTCGACCATCGCTGGCACGAAGTCGCCGACGCCTACGCCGATGTCAACCAACTCTTCGGCGATATCGTCAAGGTGACCCCCTCCTCCAAGGTCGTCGGGGATATGGCCCTGTTCATGGTCACCAATAACCTCACCGCCGACGATGTTCGCAACAGCCCCCGGCCGCTGAACTACCCCAAGAGTGTCGTCGAGATGATGCAGGGCCAGCTCGGCCATCCCGAAGGCGGTTGGCCCAAAGACGTTCAGGCCAAGATCCTCTCCGCCGCCGGTGCCAAGGCGATCGAACGCCGCCCCGGCGAGTTCATGCCTCCGGTAGATCTCGCCGCCACCGCCCGTGAGCTCTCCTCAAAGATCGGCCATTCCCCCTCCGAAACGGATGTCATGAGCTACGTCATGTACCCACAGGTCTTCCTCGACTTCGACAAGCACCGTCAGGCCTACGAAGATACCAGCGGCATCCCCACCCCCTGCTTCTTCTACGGCCTGCCCCTGTTGGAAGAGGTCAACATCGACCTGGAAAAGGGCAAGACCCTCATCGTCAAGTACCTCACCACCGGCGACCTGCGCGAAGATGGCATGCGCACCGTCTTCTTTGAACTCAACGGCCATCCGCGCGAAGTCGAGGTCCTCGACCGTTCTGTCGAGATGACCCTCCACCGCCACCCCAAGGCCAACGCCGACGATCCCACCCACGTGCCCGCCCCCATGCCCGGCAAGGTCACCACCGTGAACATCACCAAAGGCCAGGCGGTCAAAGCTGGCGACCGCCTGCTCTCCATCGAGGCGATGAAGATGGAAACCGCCGTCTACGCCCCCCACGATGGCACCGTAAGAGACATCCTCGTCCAGCCCGGCAGCACCATCGCCAGCCGTGACCTGCTCGCGGTCATCGGCTGAGGGACCCAAGACGGACGTGTCGGCCCTGTCTCGATCCTCGGGATTCCGCCCCGGAGGGGCGGCAGACCACAGCACAGGGCAAGGCGTTCTTGCCCGCAGCCCTGGGTTCTTCGCATACAACCCCTCCGCCCTCAAAGGGCGGGAGAGGACATTGCGAGGGTCGAGACAGAGCCGGACGTATCTCCTTATGTCGGCTTCCCTGTCGTCGTCATCCAATGAGCAACTTGCGCAAAGAAGCAGCGAGGAACTTTCTTCGCACGTCGCTGAGCATGCTGCCGCACTTGATCTGCCTTCCATCCTTGGTCCCGATGATAATGCAGGTCCGGGCTTGGCCGTTGACCTGCCAGCTTGTCTGAACAAAGCGCACATCGGTGACATTGCCTGGATCGAAACGCCGGCGATAGCCGATCGCGCCGACACCGGTGAAGACCGAGGCTTCCGTGCGGCCGATCTCGACCTCGGTCCGCCCGGCCAGCGACACAAGCACACCCACGATCATTCCTGTGCCTATCAGGATGAACGGGGTGAGGAAGATCCAGAGGAAAAGGGTCGTGCCCACATCCATCAATTTGCCGTTCATGACTGGCGCAGGGAACCAAGGCGGGACCACCATGCCCATATTCTTGAGCGTGGCCGCCGACGCGACCAGTAGGAACGTCGATAGGATACCGTTCCAGAACAGCGACATGGCCAGCAGGGCCAGCGCAGCGCCAAGGGAACGTTGGCTGGCGCTAATGACGGTGCTGATGCCGTCGTTCCGCTGGTATACGCCACTGGGCGGGTTGCCGAGGTCTACGCCGTCCTCCATCTCTGTTGCGTTGACAAGCAATGAGAACTTGCATGCGGTATTGCACGCGCGGCAATAAGCAAGATCGTTGCCGACGTTGATGTCCTCCGGAGGTATAACTCGCCCGCACTTGCTACACGCTGGCACAGCCATTTCTTCCACTCCTTGGAATCCGGAAAACTGGTCAGGAATCGATAACCCACAAGCCGATTTCAGACACAGCCAAAACGAGACACCACTTTACCCATCCAGCCATCGCCCAATCAACAGGAAGTATGAGAAACCTTTCTTCCGCAAGGACCCATGTGGTGGTCATGCCCGGGTCATGCTTCCCTTCTCTTCAGCGTCAGCATCAACACCCCGGCCGCCGCCAGGCAAATGCACAGGAAGATATACGCGTTGTTGAACGATCCCGTGAGCTGTTTGACGAACCCCGTCAGGTACGGCCCCACCCAACCCCCAACGTTCCCACAGGAGTTGATCAACCCGATCGCCCCGGCCGCGGCCGCCCCCGACAGGAACGTCGTCGGATACGACCACCACACCCCAAACGCCCCAAATACGCCGATCCCCGCGAAGCAGACAAAGATCAGTCCCGCCACCGGTCCCTTGGCGGATGTTCCGCCGGCCATCGCGGCCGCCGCGATGAACATCGGAATCGCGCCGTGCCAGCGCTTTTCGCCCGTCCGCGATGATGACCACCCGATAAGGACCATCGCCAGCAGCGACAGGCCCATGGGGATGACGATCATCCATCCCAGTTTGATCGTCGACCAGCCGGAGACCTCCTCCAGAACTGTCGGCATCCAGTAGTTGTAGCCCCAGAAACCCGTGATCCACAGGAAATAGGTCAGGCACAACTTCAGGACCTCTGTATTTCCCAATGCCTGCAGGACGGTATATTTCCTCACACTGTCTTTGGCATCCGTTTCCTCCCGATACGCCCTCTCCAGGCACTGCTTCTCCTCCTGCGTCAACCATGGGGCATCCTTCGGCCAGTCCTTCAGCCAAAACAGCAGGATGAACCCGAAGACCAGCGCTGGCACCGCCTCGATCAGGAAGAGGAATTGCCAGCCTTTGATCCAGTCGAGGTGCAGCGACAGTATCCACCCCGCCAACGGTGAGCCGATGATCGCGGAGATCTGCAGGGATGTGAGCATCAGCGCAATGGCCCTGGGCCGCTCGGCCGCCGAGTACCAGCGTGGAATAACGCTCGCGTACGCGACGGGATAGAAGCTCGCTTCCGCGACTCCCAGGAGCAAGCGCACCATGTAGAACTGCCACTCCGTCGTGACCAGCGCCATCAGCGCTGAGACCAGCCCCCAGGAGATCAGGATCCGCGCTAGCCATACCCGCGGGCTATACTTCTCCGCGATCAGCGCCCCCGGCACCTCGAACAGGACATACCCCGCGAAGAAGATGCCCGCCCCCATGCCAAACACCGAAGGCCCAAACCCCAGGTCCTTATTCATCGTCAACCCCGCATACGCAAGGTTGACCCTGTCCAGATACGCGATGATCGAAGCGAGGAACAGAGGCAGAAGAACCTGCAATAGCCGCTTGCGGTCCAACGAACTGCCGATTGCCGTGCGACTCATGCCAACAAACTATCCCTCCGGCTACCTCGAAGCAACAGTTCACACCGCGAGGCAATCCTAAATCCTTGCCAGAACGTAACTACCGCGCATGGGCTCCGCCGCTTGACGACCTCGCCCCAACGGCCCGCTGCATGCCCGCCACAGAGCGGCTTTGATGACCTCTTCAGCACCGCATTGTGCCAGATATTCCCACAGCCACCGCCCAGACCGGTTGAACATCTTATGTTCATTGCCGCACCGGCGCGGTCCAATACTCGGCCTAACACCATTGTTTTCCATCAACTGGCACATATACTGCATTGTTCTCCGCTTGCCGGGTGTTCCGGCAAGCTCAAAATTCATGGTTTGGGCGTCTGCCAGCAGCGTGGATGGCAACGCACACTTTTTATGGCCACGCGCACGAAAAGGTTTCTTTTTTTATGGTCGATTTCAATCTCATCAACTCGCTCGGAGACATGGACGCGGATGTCAATGCAGCCGTGATGTCTGCTCTGGGCGATGCGGCCGGCAATGTCAACATGTTCGTTGGCGGCGAAGGCGCACAAGACATCTCCAACAACAAGATCATAAAGGGCCGCATCTCCGGCCATGCCGGCGACGACTTCGTCGTTGAGCTGGGCCTCAAGTCTGAAGGCATCCTCGAGAAGGGCGAGTTCGATGAGCCCGAGAATGTGAAGATCGGCGACGTTGTCCAGGTCCTCGTCGAAGAGGTCGATGACGAGAACGACACCGTTCGCATCTCCAAGCGCAAGGCTGACCGGATTATCAACTGGGAAGCCATCATGAAGAGCAAGAAGGAAGGCGACTCCGTCGCCGGCAAAGTCACCAAGAAGATCAAAGGTGGCCTGCTGGTCGATATCGGCGTCCCCGTCTTCCTCCCCGCCAGCCAGATCGACATCCGCCGCCCCGGCGAGATCTCCGACTGGATCGGCCGCACCATCGACGCCGTCATCCTCAAGATTGACGAAGAACGCCGCAACATCGTCATCTCCCGCCGCAAGATGATCGAGCAGCAGCGCGAAGAGCTCAAGAAGAAGACCTTTGAGGGCCTGACCGTCGGCCAGGTGATCAAGGGCACCGTCAAGAACATCGCCGACTTTGGCGCGTTCATCGACCTCGGCGGCGTGGACGGCCTTCTGCATATCACCGATATGAGCTGGGGCCGCATCAACCACCCCTCCGAAGTTCTCAAGATCGACCAGGAGATCGAGGTCAAGGTTCTCCAGATCGACAAGGACAAAGAAAAGATCGCCCTGGGCCTGAAGCAGAAGGATGCCAGCCCCTGGGAAAACATCGAGAGCAAGTACCCCGTCGGCTCCGTGCACGAAGCCAGCGTCGTCAACATCATGTCCTACGGCGCGTTCTGCAAGCTCGAAGATGGTGTTGAGGGTCTGGTGCACATCTCCGAGATGTCCTGGACCAAGCGCATCAACCACCCCTCCGAACTCATCGCCGCCGACCAGAAGGTCAAGGTCAAGATCCTCGAGATCAACAAGGACAAGCAGGAGATCTCCCTCGGCATGAAGCAGGTCGAGGAGAACCCCTGGGAGAAGGTTGCCGAGAAGTACCCGCCGGGCTCGGTGGTCGAAGGCAAGGTCCGCAACATCGCCAACTACGGCGCATTCGTCGAGATCGAAGAAGGCATCGACGGCCTGCTCCACGTCAGCGATCTCTCCTGGACCAAGAAGGTTGGCCACCCCTCCGAAATCCTCAAGAAGAGCGACGTCGTTCGCGCTGTCGTCCTTTCCGTGGACCAGGAGAAGCAGCGTATCGCTCTGGGCCTCAAGCAGATGCAGGAAGACCCCTGGGTCACCGTCATCCCGGCCAACTACCGCCCGGGCATGGTCGTCAAAGGCCATGTCACCAAGATCGCCAACTTCGGCGTCTTCGTGGAACTCGAACCCGGCCTCGAAGGCCTCCTGCACATCTCGGAAATCTCCGATCAGAAGATCGAGAAGCCCGAGGAAGCGCTCAAGGTCGGTCAGGAACTCGACGTCAAGATCCTCCGCGTCGACTCCGACGAGCGCAAGATCGGCCTCTCTCTCAAGCGGGCCCAGTGGGCCAAGGAAGAGGAAGTCCGCGAAACCGAACGTGCCGAACGCACCAAGGCCAAGGGCCTGCGTGGCGGTATCGAAGGCGCCGACATTGGCGAAGGCCTGGGCAATCTCCGCCTCCGCTGATCGCGCAGCTTAGGCTCTGTCATGCACTTACAGGGATGCGGCCGGATACCGGCCGCATCCCGTTGCCTTTGCCGCGCAAGCGGGAATGCCGAAGATTGGAAACCTGCACAGTTTGCTCTACTTAGTGGCCCTTAGCTGTGCTAAAATGAAGAACAACCAGTACCTCGCTGGATGGGTCGACCGTGACTTTTAGCACGTCGCCAGAGCCTCGATACCGCAGGCTAGCGATAACCGCGTCTCTGGCGAATCGACAGTGGCGATTCAGCCCATGTTGTCGCCGGCGACTGACTCGGCGCTTCTAAGAAGCAGTGAGGTTGCTGTTTGCAGGACAAGGAGCTGTACGATGAGCCAGCAGAAAGACATCCGAACTTGGCCGTATTTTGTTCTCGCGGCCGCCTATCTCGGCGTAGTTGCCATAGTGCATGTAGCGCATGGCAATGGACCCTCAGCAAACCTGGAAGTGCTTGGCCTGGTGCTGACGCTCCTGGCATGGGCTATTTGCCGACAGATCAAATCTTCCGCGAGCCAGAATGCCGATCGCCTGACGGAGATCACGAACCTTGTCGCCGAACGCATGGAACAGTTCTCGGTCATGCTCAACCTGATCAGTGAGCAACAGCTCATCTCTGAACGAGCGAAGGCCGTCGCCTTCCGTGACAAAGACTACGACGCCCTGCATCGTGCGATCCGTGAGGAGATGGCGCGTGGCCAGTACGATGCCGCCCTGCTTTTGGTAAACGATGTCGAGAATTCTTTTGGCTACAAACAGGAGTCCGAGCAATTGCGCTCTGAGATCGCTCAACTCCGCGATGCCGCGATTCGCCGCATTGCGACAGAGGCCATCGCGCAAATCGATCGTGATTGCTCCGCCGAGAAGTGGGACCAGGCCATCGGGCTTGCCGAACGCCTCGCCGCGACCTATCCCGGCCACGAGATGACCTTGCCATTGCGGCAACAGGTGATCCAGCGGAAAGACGCCGTGAAACAAACGCTGCTGCAACGATGGCGCGATGCCGTGGCCCTCAAGGACATTGATGGCAGCATCAACATCCTCCGCCAGCTCGACATCTACGTCACGGCCGAGGAGGTCTCACAACTGCGCGACGGAGCCTTGGAGATCTTCAAGGCCCGCATCGAGCGCCTCCGCGAGCATTTCAAGAAGGATGTGCACGAGAAGAACTGGGCCGACGCCATACAAGTTGGCCAGGACATCCTCGCTGATTTCCCCACCAGCAAGCTTGCTCAGGAGGTTAGAGACATGATGGACATGCTTCAAACCCGCAAAGCCGAGGAGGCCGTTACGGCCAATGCATAGGGTAAGCGCAATTCCCTTGTGCGTATCGGGATAGACATGGGTTTCAAGCCGGCTACCCTTCCACGGTTACCGGCGCTTCCGGGGATCTTGTCCTGCCTATGCGCACGTGCCCGCGGTGCAGGTGGCGGACCAGTGACATGGCTCCCGTCCGCGCGAGCATCGCGCGTGCGGCACGTCCGGTGGCTGATCGCAACTGCGAAGCTCGCACCGCCATGCACGGGAACATCGCATTGCGCACGATCACTACGGGTCCGCTGAGCGTCTCGTGGTTCGAGTAGATACGCTTGTATTCGTTTTCCCCATATCCGAAATCCAGCAGTCGTGGCGTATCCTGGGCGATCAGGTCCTCGATCACGCGGTACAGCAGCACCTGGCCCGGAGACTTGGCCGCAAACTCCTGGTCGTAGCCGGTGTCTTCATAGGTGAAGCGCCCCTTCCACTGAACGCCCATGGCAAACGCAATCGCCCGATCCCCCTGCATCAGCAAGTACGAGCGGAACGCGCCTAACTTCGCGATCTCTCGCCACAGCTCCAACTTCTGTCCGATGTCGATCTTGAGCCCAAGCCGGTGATGCTGCCACGTCCGGCTGATCAGCCCATCGATCAGCTTTACAAACTCCTCGATCTCCTCCGGCGCCTCAATTCGCCGTACAGTATGCTCCAGGTGCTTGGCACGATAGCGGAAGTTATAGCGAGTCTTCTTGGAGAATTGTGACCAATACTCCTCGGGACGATCTGGAAAGCGGATCCACCTGTGCGGCGCCGGCGTGGCCAGTTCCCGGAACAGCAGATGCTTCTCCCTGGCTATCCGCGCCAGAGCCGGCCGCAACGGCGATTCAGCTTCTGCATCCGGCAGAATCAGGCAGTCCATGCCCGGAGCATCCAGGATTGTGCACGCACTGGCCGCGAATTCGTTGAGCAGGTCATCCGTGCCGTCCGTGAGTGGCTCGTTTTCAAGCAGACGCCGACCGGGCAACGACGTATGCGCGCCTGGTACAATGGTGAGTCTCAAGGACCGTGTCGGGAGAATCGCCAGCCCCGTTAGTTTGCCGCCGTCTTGCCAGTGCGCATAAACGACCGGCTCACAGACGTTCTGTCCCGGAAGCAGGGCAATGTCCGGCATGAAATAGACCGAAGCCGAAGGGTGCTCCACCACGAAACGTCTCCAAGCTTCGACCGGATCCGCCACGGCCGAGGCATGTCCGCAATGCAACCAATGGGGCTTCCACCTGCCACCGTCTTGCTCTTGCTGGGTCGAAGGGTGCGCCCCAGTGATCTCAAGCCCAAGCTGCTGTGACATCCTCTGCCCCCCTTTTCTGTTTGTATATCATGCCCAGTTGAAACACGGGCAAACACTGTACCAACGGACCGGATCCCTCGCGCCACACACCGGCGACGCCGCCCGCACCGCCTTACGGGCGGCTTCATCACACGACTTACTGTCGCGGTTCGCGATCGCTGTCCCAGCTCACCCTTTGAGCAGCCTCTGCCGGGCCGCCGCGAACTCGTCTTCCGTCAGCACGCCATGCTCTTTGAGCGACTGCAACTTCTCCAACTGGGCGACCTGATGTGGCGTCAGCATCTCGGCCGTCTTGCCGGCGGGCCTGATCGCCAGCCGCGGCGTTTCCGAAACCGCCAGCGCAGGTGGAACGGCCGTCACGCTTGACCCGGCAACTTCGGCTTGCTTCATCACATCGGGAAGTGCCGCCACCGGAGTTGGCGCCGGCGCAGCCTTCAATCGATCATATGCATTCCTCATGAGGTTCCGCAGTGCAACCAGCAGAATCTCAGGCTCCAGATAGTTCCGGGGTGGCCGGAAATAGACAGTCTGCTCATCCACCACCCTGAGCGTGCCCGGAGCCCCCTCCATCCCATACAGCGCCTGCAGTGCATTCCGCACCTTCAACACGATATCCGGCTCGTGCTTGATAACACTCTCGATGCCAAAGTGCCCCGCCAACAGGCGCAGCTCAGTCAGGGCAAACAGAAGCATGACCTGCCGAGGCGGCTCGCCAAATGCATCCTCCATGTCCTTTCGGAGTTGCTCCACCGTCTCCAGTTCCGTGCATCGCGAGATCCTCCGATAGACGTCCAGGCGCTGACTGTCATTGTCGATATACGTCCGTGGTATCGAGGCCGACAGCCCGATCTCCACGTGCGCTTCGGGCCGCTGGGGCCTGGGCTCGTTCTTGAGTTGCCGCGTTGCCTCTTCCAGCAACTGGCAATACATCTCATAGCCCACCGTCGCGATATGCCCGGACTGTTCCGGCCCAAGAATGTTTCCCGTGCCGCGAATCTCCAGGTCGCGCATCGCGATCTTGAAACCAGCCCCCAGGTGCGAATACTCCTCGATCGCCTTAAGCCGTTTCGCCGCCACCGGCGTCACCGGCCGGTCCGGCGGCAACAGCAGATAGCAGTATGCGCGGTGCTTGTACCGCCCCACCCGGCCGCGCAACTGATGCAGTTCCGAAAGCCCAAACCGATCCGCCTTGTTGATGAAGATGGTGTTGACGTTGGGGATATCCAGCCCCGACTCGATGATCGTCGTACAGATCAGAATGTCCGCCTCATGGCGCACGAACTTGAGCATCACCTGCTCAAGCTCACCTTCGGGCATCTGCCCGTGCCCGATGATGATCCGCGCATCGGGCACCAGAGCCTGGATCTCCTCGGCGACCGTCATGATGTTGTACACGCGGTTGTGCACAAAGTAGACCTGCCCCTCACGCTGCAGCTCGCGCTGGATCGCGATGCGGATGCGTTCGGTGTCGTACGACATGATCTCGGTAACGATGCTGCGGCGATCCTGCGGCGCTGTCGTCAGCGAACTGATGTCGCGGATCCCCAGCAGACTCATGTGCAGCGTGCGCGGAATCGGTGTTGCCGACATCGTCAGCACATCCACCGTCTGGCGCAGTGTCTTGAGGCGCTCCTTATGCGTCACCCCGAAGCGCTGCTCCTCGTCAATGACAACCAGACCGAGATCGACGAACTTGATATCTTTCGATAGCAGCCGGTGCGTGCCGATGATGATGTCGATCTTTCCCTCCGCCAACTTCTGCGTGATCTCCTTTTGCTGCTTCGTCGTCTTAAACCGGCTGATGCTCTCCACGGTGAACGGATAATTCACCACGCGATCACGGAATGAGCGGTAGTGCTGCTCCGCCAGCACCGTCGTGGGCACCAGCACCGCCACCTGCTTCCCATACTCGACCGCTTTGAACGCCGCTCGCATGGCCATCTCGGTCTTGCCATAGCCGACGTCGCCGCACAGCAGGCGATCCATCGGCCGCGTCTTCTGCATATCCGACTTGATCTCAATTGCCGCTGTTACCTGGTCCTGCGTGGGCGTATACGGGAACTCATCCTCAAACTCTTTCTGCCACGCGGTATCAGGTGGATAGGCAACGCCCTGCTGCGCCTCACGGGCCGCCTGCACGTCCAGCATCTCGGCCGCCATGTCCATCACCGCTTCGGTGACCTTCTCCTTCTGCTTCTCCCACACCCCAGACCCCAGCCGCGAAAGCTGCGGATGCCCCGAGAAGCCGCCGATGTACTTCTGCACCAGGCCGACGCGCGATACCGGCACATGCAAGGATGCATTCTCGGCAAACCGCAGCAGCAGGAACTCCTCATTCCTGCCTTCACGGGCCAACGACTGAATCCCCATGAACCGCGCGATGCCATGGGCCACATGGACAACATAGTCGCCCGGCTTCAGGTCTGTGAACGAATCGACGGGGCGGCTCTCAATCACCCGCTTCATTCGCCGCCGTACCTGATAGCGGTTGAACAACTCGTGATGCCCCACCAGCGCCAGCGGCGCTTCGCCCTCTTCCTCCCAAACAAATCCGCGGTGCAGATATCCCGCGGTGATATCAAGGTCCTTGCTCAGTCCCTGCTGGTGCTGTTCCAGCAGTTCGGCGAATCGCTGCGATTCGCCAGTGTTCTCACAGAATACGCACACCCGATGCGTCCTGGCCAACTCCGCCAGTTCCCCGATCGCTTGCTTCGCATCGGTCTCAAACTTCTGCAGCGAGCGCACGGGCAGCGCAACATGTTTCTGGGCTTCACCGATGATCGAGGCCATCGCCCCGCCCTGGTCAAACTCGCTCAGTTCCACGCACGTGAAGCGCGACGCCATCTTCAGGATCGCCGACAGGGGATAGATTCCCGCGGGGTCCGGCAATCGCTCCAGGTAGCTGCGCGACTGCTCGGAAATCTCCAGCGGCGCCCAGAACACCAATACCGCATCCTCGCGCAGATAGTTGATAAAACAGGTTGAGTCCGCATGATCCGGCAATGCCCCTTTGATATCACAGATCGTGATCTCCGCCACCGCATCCTGCGATCCCAGCGTATCAAGGCTAAACCGGCGAATCGACTCGATCTCATCGCCGAAGAAGTCCAATCGCACCGTCAGTCCCACCTGATCCGTTGCGATATCGAATTCGCCCGGCAGATAAACATCGATGATGCCGCCGCGCACCGCGAAATCCCCAGGCACCTCCACCTGATCCAACCGGTTGAATCCATGTTCAGACAACCAGACAATCAGTTTCTCCGGCTCCAGCGCCATTCCCGCCTTGAGCGTCAGCCGCATCTGGGCAAGCTGCTTCAGCGAAGGCACCGCCTGCATCAATGCATGGATCGGCGCCACCACGAGCCGCGGCGGATCTCCCGGTCTGGTCGCCCCCGCCATACTCGCCAGCAGGTTCATCCGGTTGGCAACCTGTTCCTCGCTGAAGCGCCCGAGGCTGCTCCCCATTTCCAGATGCGCCAGAACATCCGGCCGTCTTCCATGGAACAACTCCATGTCATCAGCAATATCGTCCGCCTCATCGACGTGTCCGCAGATTACCAGCACCGGCCGATTCAGCCGCTTGCCAATTGTCGCCGTCACTGCGGCCAGCGAACTTCCCCACAGCCCGTAGGCGCAACACGCGCGCACCGCGGCCACAATATCGGCCAGGCTCTGCAGGGAGCGCGCAGCGATAAGCTCCCTCACCAGTCTGGGAGGCGTTCCTGTACTCATCTGCCACGATCCTACGATTTCCCAAACGCCCCGACAAGTCGGCTCGGCTCGGCTAGCATCTCACACCCATCTCACCGCAGGCATGGCGGGATCGGATGAAGCTGCTTCACCTGCTGCCCCCGCGGCGGGCGTGCCTTCAGCAGCCGCAGGCAGTGGTCAATCCACAACCGCGTCAGTTTCTCCTGAACGCTGTTCTGCGATAGCCGGGAGCGCAGGTTATCAAACCGCACATGGTCCAGCGGTTGGTCCTGGTTCGCACAGGAGAAGACCACCATCTCCTTCCCCGTCACCGGATCGTGGTGCATCTGCAGGCACTGGGCGCAGATCTCTTTCATCATGCACTGCATCGGCGAGTTGATGCTGCCGATCGCGCGGTGCCCCGGCTTTAGGTACGGATGCAGAATCGTATGCCTCGCCTCCTGCACACCGTGCATCATCCGGTCCGACCCAATCACGATGAAACGATCGGCATCCGCCAGCGATATCGGCACCTCATCCAGATCCCCCCGTGCATAGGCCAGCATCGCCTGAACGATATTGCCGACAAACGCCCGGTCCTGCACCCGCGAGGGTGTAAACCCCGGCGCTTCATCGCAGCACCACGTGACCACATCCGCCGCCTTCTCAATCTCCTCGACCTTGTAGCGATCAACGATCTTCTTATACCCGGCGAAGTAGATCACCCGTGACCCTTGTGCGCGCAGCTTCTGGCCGATCGAGAAGAGCACCGCATTACCCAACCCGCCGCCAGCGAGGATGACAGTCTCCTTCGCCGGCGTCTCCGTCGGCGTACCGGTTGGCCCCATCAATACCACCGCTTCGCCCGGCCGCAGCAGGGCGCACAGGTCAGATGACCCGCCCATCTCCAGCACGATTGTCGTCAGCAGCCCCCGTTCCATATCGACCGCCGCCCCCGTCAACGCCAGCCCTTCCATCGCCAGGATCGTCTGCCCCGCCTTCGTCGTCATCCGGGAGGCCGATGTCTCGTAGTTCTGCAAGCGGTAGAACTGCCCCGGCTTGAACGCCCGCGCTGCTAGCGGAGCCCGAACGATCACCTCGACGATATTCGGCGTCAGCCGGATCACATCATGGACCACCGCACGCAGCTCATCGTTCAGCCTGCAGATCAGTTCGGCCGGTGAAACACCCAAACCCGCCACGCGCGACAAGACACGCGATACGATCGGATACCCCTGCTTCGCCCCAGCCATCGCCTTCACGACATTGCCGCTAAAGGAGGGATGGAGGTCGCCAAAAAAGCTCACCGCCCTGCCGTCCGGCCGCAGCGACATCAACACCTGCGGCGATGCCGGCTTACTCGTCCGTTCAGGCGTGACCGGATTCCCCTGCTCGTCAATAGCCTGGAAATAGCGCCCGTCCAGTCGCACGTTGTGCTCATCCTCCCGTGCCAGCATCGTATTGGGCTGCGTCCCGGCCGCCACCAGGATGGTCCGCGCCGGCAATGTAATCCGCTCCCCCGTCTTCACCAGTGCTCCACCCGCACCCGCCTGCTGCCGTTCGAGCCTCAGCGCCATCGCCGCCCCGAAAGCATCCACCTCCACCGCCTCGGGCGCCAGGCACTCAGCGAAGCGAATCCCCTCCTCCATCGCCTTCGCCACCTCCTCATGGTTCAGCGTGTAGCTCGGCGCATCGACCAGCCGTCGCCGGTATGCGATCGTCACTCCGCCCCAAGAGTTCAACAGGTCGATCAGACGGGGCGCTCGCTCCTCTTTGGCGGCCGCCGCCCGCTCCTCACGAATCGCGCGGGCATGGGCAATGAACTCCTGCGCTACCGCCCGCTCCTCCTCAACCCACATCGCCTCGACTCCGCCCTCGCCAATCTCCTCGGTTAGCTCCTCATGCCGCCGCAGGAACTTCTCCACCAGCACCGGGTAGTACGCCAGCGATTCGGTAGCCGTATCGATCGCCGTCAACCCGCCGCCGATCACCACGATCGGCATCCGCACCTGCAGGTTCGCCAGGGACTGCGCCTTCGCCGCCCCCGTGAGCTGCAGCGCCATCAAGAAATCCGACGCCTGCCGCACTCCCCGGGCCAGGCCGTTCTTCATTGGGATCACCGTCGGCCGTCCAGCCCCCGCGCACATCGCCACATGGTCAAATCCCATGTCGAATGCAGAATCGATCGTCAGCGCCCCGCCGAACCTAACCCCACCATACATCGCAAACTCACTCCGCCGTTCGATCAGCAGGCGGATCACCTTCAGGAAGTTCTTGTTCCACCGCACTGTAATGCCATACTCCGCCACCCCGCCAAACCCGGCCATCACCCTCTCATCCAGCCGCTCATAGATTTCCGTGATGTCGCGGATCGGCCGGATCGCATGGCGCACCCCGCCCAGGTCAACCCCCGAAAGCTCCACCGGCAGCGGCTCGATCTTCAACCCATCCACCGCCACCACAGTGTGCCCATCGTTCATCAGATGATGCGCCAGTGTGAATCCCGCCGGCCCCAGCCCCACCACCAGCACCTTCCGCCCTGTCGCCGCGCGCGGCACCGGCCGCTCGATGTTCAAGGGGTTCCACCGCGTCAGCAGACTGTAGATCTCAAATCCCCACGGCAGTTCCAGCACATCTTTCAGACTGCGCGTCTCCACCTGCGGGATATCCACCGGCTCCTGCTTCTGGTAGATGCAACTCTTCATGCAGTCGTTGCAGATCCGGTGCCCCGTCGCCGCGCACATCGGATTGTCAATCGTGACGATTGCCAGCGCCCCGATTGGGCTGCCCTGCCCCTTCACCTCGTTCATCTCCGAGATCTTCTCCTCCAGCGGGCACCCCGCCAGCGGCACACCAAAGGCGCTGCTCTTCGGCTCCCCCGTCTTCTCACGCAATCCCTTCGAGCAGCTATCCTTTCCCTGATGGTGGCACTTGATGCAGTAGCTCGCCTGATCCAGCGCCCCGGCCAGCTCGGTGCCCGCATCGGTCAGATGGAACCCCTCCCGATGCCGCAGATGCTTCTCTCCATAGGCAAACTGCGAAATTCCATGGATCGTCACCTGCTCCACCGGCACCAGATGCTGCACATCAAGCTTCTTCGGCAGCTTGAACAGGATTCCATCGTGATGCCGCGCCTGCCCTTCCGGCGACAGCGCCGCCCAGGCTGCATACTCCCCCGCAAGCTGCAGTTCCCGCGTATGCGCTGCGGGATCGCCATTCCACCGCATCACATATTCCGCATAGGTTTGCTCGGTTAGCGGCGCCTGCATCAGCCCTTCTAATTCCGCCGCGATCGCCAACCCGCTGATCGCCTTCGCCTGGTCGGCCGTAGAGCGATTCACCTTCTGCTGCACGAACTTCCGCTTCACCGCATATAACGGCGCCAGGACACCATGCTGCGCCCGCAACTCGCCCAGTCCTGCCTCGATCCCGAAGAGCTCGGCAATGAAGTCCTCAACGAACGGTGCTGACTCAACAATGAGATCTGACAGGCCGCTCGCCGTCACCGCAGCAGGCTCGCGCCGAGCAGTCACAAGCCTCCCCCACAAATCAGGCGAGCGCTGCTGAAGCTGGCCCATGAAGGCCTGGTCCAGGCGCACCAGCCCCTCGCGGCAGTACATGTCCGCAAACTCAAAGCCGAACCCCAGCGACAACCCAGCCTTATCGCTCTGCTTGCTCATCTGCGCAATCGTCACGCCAGCTACCCTCCAGACTCATCGCCGCAACTCCTGCCAGACACATGGCATAGGAGTAAAGCGATCTGATGATTGTAGGGATCGCCCAATCGGAGTTCCCAAGACAGAAGGGATATGTAACGGCCAAAGCCATCCCAACGCACCCGCCTCTGTGATATGTATTGCCAGCAACGATCTCGCCCTGTCCTTCCCCCCAATTGCATCGTGATTATATATGGCCCGCTGCTGGGTCCACAGCTAGAATGGCCATGGTTGAGCTAGCTGAGGAGGCAAAATGCACGCGACCAGGGTTCGTTGTCTTGCCGCAATCATGTCCATCCTTGCCGTGCCGGCAATCTCATTTGCGGTAATCGTCATCGATGCCGGCGGCTTTCCGTCTCGTAACCTCAGCGCCCCCTCCGGCCTGCTGACCGACAGCGGCTGGCAATACCAGGGAAACTGGGGCGCTTTCCTGGGCACACCTATCTCCCCCGATTGCTTCATCACCGCCGCCCACATCAACCCTGACAACCCAGCCGCTCCCGACCGACCCGACGCTGTGCTGGGCAATGACTTCATTTTCGGCGGATTGCCCTACAAGACAATCTCCTATGACACCGCGCCAAACGCCGACTTGCGCATCTGGCATATTCAAGGCACCTTCCCAACCTACGCCCCCCTTTACACCGGATCAGCAGAGGTCGGCCAGAACGCGGTGATTTTCGGACGCGGTGTGCCTGCAAGCTCCAACATCACTGTTGGCGCAAACCTCAAGGGCTGGGGGTGGACAACCAGTTCCTATGACGGCCTGAGGAACTGGGGAACTAATACCGTTGTCGACGCAATCACTGACCCGTCGCTGGGCCGTTTCCTCGTGACATTGTTCGACCCGGTCATCGGCCAGAATGAGGGGCAGCTCGCATTTGGCGACTCTGGTGGTGGCGTCTTTATCAACGATGGCGGAACCTGGAAACTCGCCGGCCTTAACTACAGCGTTGATGGCCCGTACAAATACGCCCTGACCGATACCTCCTCATTTCAAGCTGCCCTGTTTGACCAGAGTGGACTTTATGTAGAGACCGGGCCAGGCACATTCGGCCCCGCCCCGGACCGCCCCTCCGCTTCGTACCTGACGAGCATATCCGGCAACCTTGACTGGATTGGCACCATCGTGCCATCCGCTGTTCCTGAACCCGCAACTGCGGCGGTCCTCGCCGGCTCGGCTCTTTTCCTTCTCAGACGGCAAAGGTGGATTACCCCCAAATAAAGAAGCCCAGGGCCGAGAGCGGTCCGGGGCTTCTTGTGTGGCCCGACGCAACAGCGGCACAAGTGCCACCGTCGTCGCGCGGGTCGATCGCTTGCTAATCGTTATTACTGGCCTGCTCCAGCATCTTGCGCAGGTATCCGTTCTCACGCTTCGTGGCTTCGAGATCGAAGACCAGATACTTGATGCTCAGGCGCAAATAGTCCAGACTCTCCTGCAGACTGCTGACGGTCTGCGTGATCTGCTCGTGCTGCTTGCGCGTCTGATCGGCCAGCTTCGCGAACTTCTCCCGCTCACCGGCCGGCAACGCGCTGATCTCGCCCATAAGCTCGGTCAGCTTCGTCTGGAACTCGTTCTCGTTCATGACGTCTCCTGCTTTCCTGGTCCTCATTGGGCCAAGTGCCAGTTCACGTCCATGCGAACAAGAATCGATCCGTCGGTATTCGGTTTCTCTAAATCTGGCTTGTCTCCGGCGTTCGTACATGCGAGATCGTTCAAACTTCACATCTCGCATGGCCACGTCCGAAAGCTACTTGAACTCTCAGCTGTTCGCGGCCACGATTCCGGAGGCTAAGCCACCACTTTGACTCTAGCGGATGCGCATGCAGGAAAAAAGCATTTTACAGAAGCTTTCCATCGATTGCACTTAAGTCACTGCGTTTACGATAGTTAAGCTGTGCATACGCGGTGGACGAGCGGTGGATAGAAACGACCTCTGGATTTGAGTGGAGCACCGTATTTCGCCTAAAGACAACTTATTGATATTGCGCATCCGCATCAGTAAGCCTCATCGCATCACCACTGAAGCGTACCCAACCGCTAAGTCTGCGTTTTGGCGTCCAAGTTTGCGGCTCAGCACCTCAAAACTGTTGGTGTGCTGAAGGATCTGCACCTTTGATGCGCCCAGTTCCAGGCACGCGCCAATCATCGCCGCCACCGCGCCGCCGCCGCAGGCACTGTGATGCTCCTGGCTTTCACGCACGACCGCCTTGGCATCCATCGCGCTGATCTGCTGCAGAAGTCGGCGATCGTTATCCATCGCCCATGCAAAACCGTCGCCACCAGGACCGGCCGGTTCAAAACCGTAATCGGCGCCGTAGTGCGTCAGATCGGTCGATGCAAGAAAGACTGGACTGTGAGCGATGCCTTGGAGCAGGCGTACCACTTCGCGCCCGATCTCACCGGCCGCCGGGATCGGCGCCACCGCCACGGGAAGAATCGGCACCAGGCCCCAAGCCCCCTGGATCAATGGCAACTGCACCTCTATGGAGTGTTCGCGAAGATGTGGTCGACCATCCAGCCGCAAGAGATGCCCGGAATCAGCGACCTGCTTCTGGATACGCTGTTCCACCGGGCTAATGCCCGTGGGAACGCGCCATGCCTGGTGATCGTCCACGGCACCATACTGGAGACCAGCAACGGTATGAACCGCACCAAACACGACAACCAGATCCGCCTGCGGCCGCGACTTGCGCAGGGTGGCAATCGCCCCGGCGGCTATCTGCCCACTGCAAATCCAGCCGGCATGCGGAATAACCGCACCAATCCAGTTACCCTCAGGCATATCGCTTGCCTGCACCTGGTCCAGCATAGAGCGAACTTCTGCTGCGCACTGCCCTGCCGATGCCGGATAGAACCTCCCCGCCACCACGGGTTCGCGTATGTTGTCGCGGCTTTGTTGTGCCATACCGTAAGTATAATGCCCGGGACTTCTCATGGCAGTGCAAAACCCGCACTGTCGGTGTACGCTGCAGGCCAGAGGATGATGGATGGCCGCATCAAAGGAAGAGATTGCCAAGGCCCTGGAAACACTGGCTTCCGGGCAAACCGATGCTCAGCATGAGCACGAACAGCACGCGCCGCAAGAAGCCTCCGAGCCGGCGCAACAGTTGCCGCACATCGATCGCGTAAGTCGCAGTATTCGACCACTCCCGGGAAAGCCGGGAGTGCCGGCCGAGCGGAAGCCTGCCGCACCTCAGGTCAGCCGAGGTGTTCTGCTGCGACAAACGGCCATCCCACCGTTGTTGACGCTGGGGGTGCTGATGCCCATTGCCGGTTCCACCAGCCTGTTGATGGGAGAAGAGTCGCCGCTGACTGAACGCCCGCTTGTATCGGTCCTGTTAATCCTGCTGGGGTTGCTGATCCTGCTCAGCGCGGCATTGAACATGCTGCACGTCAAGCGCCTGCTATCGGGGCGTGCCCGCTCTTCCGAGAGGTGAGCGATTGTGGATAAGTGGCAGGTGCGCAAGTTGTTCGCCGGGTACCCCCTGTGTGGCAAGTGCTGTGGATATAAGCGGTTAGGTGAAGATTTGGGGAGCAGATGCGCAAGTTCGGGGCGATTGGGGATAAGTCCTGCTGGAATCACCAATGACCATATCCCAATGACCAGTGAATGACCAACCTCAATGACCAAGGTGCTCAGGTTCGTGTGCGCACCCCTAGTAGGTATGTGAGATGCATCACTGATATGGCAAAGGTGCGCAGGATAGGTTGAGAAGTCAGAATTCGGAAGGCACGCTCGGGGAAGATGCTCAAGTTCGTGTGCGCACTCCGGGTGTTATGTGAGGTCACTAACACCAATGGCAAAGGTGCTCAAGTTAGCGCGCACAGTTCGGGGCACGGTACCCCACGGACGCCGTCCGGCGCGTTTTGCCTTGGCGCGTATCTTCACTTGTCAAAGAACGAGACCCGATCGCGCGGTCTCCCCATTTATAGGGTCGATTTGGAGGCTGCCAAAAATGGAAGTTGAGGAATGACAGGGACTTAGGCACGGCGAAATATCTTTCACGATTTTGGGTGGGATGGGAAACATGGGTAAGGTCATTGAGCTATGTCAGACTGGCGGACCCAGGTATTCGGTTCCCGACCCGTTCCTGACCCGTTTTCTGAATCTCCGGATTCTTCCGGATTCGAACCGATCGCGTGGTAGAAGGCAGACATCAGGTCACTGAGGCGTATGTGACGCCCGTAACGGCGGCTTTCTCCAAGGTTTGTTTTATGTCCTCGCGGACAATCAAATCACCAGACCAATTCTGAACGCGAAGCAGTTTGCGATCATGAGTTCTGGAAGGATCAATGATGAGTTGCTTCACCATATGGGGCTTACCTTCGCGTTCTGGTCTCCCAATTGCGCATGCGTGTTCCCGGGTAAATCGGGTTACGTCCGAACGATGGTAGTCCAGACAATCCTCAAGTCGAATAACAACCAGGATGAACAGACACTGTCCGTCGGGCAGACGCGCCGGGATCAGCTGAATGTCGTCCGCAGCCATCTCTGTAAGCAGACTTGCTACGCGCGGCACAATCAATGGCACAAAGCTGTAGCCGTACGTAAAATCAAGCGGGTCACCAGGCTTTTCGATTGCCACACACAATTCGCGATCGCTCTCAACTGGCCGCCCACTAATGTAGGGCCAAGGATCAAAGAATTCTCGTCGTGCATCATCTCTCAAATCAAGGAACCAGTAACGCCGGTATGCGTTTTCGTCAAATCCACGGGGATCTAGCACACTATAGTAACCTGCCATCTTCGACTACCTTGTGTAAAACGCCGCTCGCGCAAGTGTTCGCTCCAGCGCCGACGCAGGCGATGTCAGAAGATCATACAATCCGCCTGGTCCTTGGCGCAGAACGTCGACTCGGAGCCGCAGAAGTTCGGATCGAAATGCGGTGCTGTAAGCTTGGGTGCCCGGAGCCAAACCTTCTGTAGCCGCTGCAAGTCGCTGGTACACCATAAGATTATACCATCCGTGGGGCGCCTGATGACCGGAGACGGCTATCAGATTCATCTTGTTCTCAATGGTCATTCCGGCCTGCTGGAACATCCTCCGGAACTGCCTTCCCCAGAATCCATACCGCGTGGCAATATGGTGTTGTGAGGTAAGTTCCGAGGCACCGATACCGCGCGGCCCATGTATTCTCGCGCCAGACGACACGAAATCACTCACTGCGCGGGGATCGTTACCGTTAACCGAAAATACGGTGCCCGCCAGAGACCCGGCAATGCCGGAGGAAGCACCCAGTGCCCAAGTGGCGTCACCGGCCGCGGCCAATTGTCTGGTTTGTCCTCCAATGGTCAGCGCTGCCAAAGACGGGCCGCCGGCGCTCCCGGCCATCCCCAGCAATTGTCCGACGCCGTAGAATACGCCGCCCGTCGCGCCGCCTATGGTGCCTGACACCAGCGCGGCTCGTCCTGCCTGACTCCAGGAGAACTGGCCACCTGCGGCCAACTGGCGCGAGGCGTTGTCCGCGAACCCGCCCACGGAACCGCCGGCAATCCCGCTCAAGATCGGGAGAATCAACCGGGACGTATCTAGTTATGCTTCGCATTGTCTCCTTTCGCCTGCACCGGACGGCTTTCGCGACGGATGGTGTGCTCCAGATCCAGCCTCAGCACCGTCTTCGACATCCATGCATCATCGCCAAACAGGCGGCTCCGCTCAAGACTTGCTTGCCAGGTCGCCTGCTCCGTGGAACTGATCGGCTCGTTCACCTTCGCCGGATGGGTTCCTTGGCCAGGACACCGGCCACGGGCTCAGCATCGCCTTCTGCTCCGTCGTACCATGGGCCCGCACCCACAGGTTCCCCCATGGGTCTTCACCCTCCCTGCTATCGACCTCATTCAAACATTGACACTGGCTCGGCAACGCAACTATCATCGGCCCTGAGCACAGAACCCTACACAGGAGTATAAATGGCTAACGCGAACGTTAAAGAGATCACCGACCAGAACTTCGAGCAGGAAGTCGCCAAGGCAACTGTTCCCGTGCTTCTGGATTTCTGGGCGGAGTGGTGCATGCCTTGCCGCATGCTCGCCCCGACCATCGACAAAGTTGCCAATGAGTACGCGGGCAAAGTGACAGTCGGCAAGGTGGATACGGACGCCAACCGTGATATCTCGATGAAGTTTGGAATCAGTGCAATCCCGACGGTGATCCTGTTCAAGAATGGTGAGATTGTGCAGCGTTTCGTCGGTCTGCGCCAGGAGAAAGACTTCAAGGCGGCGATCGATGCCGCTCTTGCAGGGTGAACGCAGTTCGGCAAGCCAGCAAGCATACAGCCGCCGGATACTATCCGGCGGCTTTCCTGTTCTCGGGCGGCAGCATATCCTTCTCGCCTTGGGCGTGGGCCGCGGGAATCTGCCAACGCTCATCATCCTCGCCGCCACCCAATTCCTCGAAGACCTTCTCGGCGATATGGTCCCACAATTCGGGCTGTTCTTTGACAGGGCCGACGGCATTCGCCACATGGATCGGCGCCACAGGTGCCACGCGGGCTTGGGCCTGCGCAATGCGAGCCGATTCCTGCTCATACATCGCCTTGAGCATGAACGCATCTTCCCAGGCAGCCCAGAAGACATCCCGGATCGGCTCACCATAGTAGGTGTAGAACGCCTCCCACACGCGCGGGTCATTTATCCGCACTCCGCGGCCGTTACCCTCGCGTTCGATCAATTTGTGGAGTTTCTCATCCCAGTACCCGAACCCAGCCGTCCTCTCCATTTGATAGCGGTGAACCTTCTTGAAAAAGGGGAATGTGGAATGGAGAGCCACATCCCGGAGATCGGGTCGCAACCGGCGTTCTTTCTTGGCCATCTCCTGGCCCAGCAACCAAGCCTTGCGCAGAATATATGTCGATGGTCTCGCAGCCATTGCAGCACCTCCCAACCACGAACCGGCCGCATCCGTCACCCGAAGTGGTACCAGCGGCCCCTCGCTCGAGCATTCAAATACGCAGGCCACACGTGACTATTGGATGACCAAACGCTATACTTTAGGAGCGTTGAGACTCAATCTCAAGTATAGCGGTATCGCTTGGGTTCGACCCAATTCGCTGCTGCGAATGGGGTTATGGAGCTGTAAATGCCGACCAACGTTGAGCAAATCCAAGAATTCGCCGACCAACAGTACAAGTGGGGCTTTGTCACGCAGATCGAAGCCGACACAGTACCCAAGGGCTTGAACGAAGATATTATCCGCGTGATCTCGGCGCGCAAGAACGAGCCGGAATTCATGCTCAAATGGCGGCTCAGTGCGTTTGAGCGTTGGAAGAAGATGACCCAACCGCTTTGGCCCAAGGTCACCTATCCCCCTATCGACTACCAGGAGATCATCTACTACTCGGCCCCAAAGGCGAAGGCTGGCCCAAAGACTCTGGATGAGGTCGATCCAGAACTGCTGAAGATGTACGAGAAGCTCGGCGTGCCTCTGCAGGAACGGGCAGCGCTGGCCGGTGTAGCAGTCGATGCTGTCTTCGACTCCGTATCCGTCGCCACGACTTTCCGTGAAAAACTCGCGGAGATGGGCGTCATCTTCTGCTCCTTCTCTGAAGCGGTACAGAAGCATCCCGAACTGATCAAGAAATACCTCGGATCGGTTGTGCCGGCGGGCGACAATTTCTATGCAGCCCTGAACGCGGCCGTGTTCACTGATGGCTCCTTCTGCTACGTGCCCAAGGGTGTGCGCTGCCCCATGGAGCTTTCCACCTATTTCCGCATTAACGCCAAGAACACCGGCCAGTTTGAGCGCACGTTGCTGATCGCCGATGAAGGCGCTCATGTAAGTTACCTGGAAGGCTGTACCGCCCCGATGCGCGACGAGAATCAGTTGCACGCGGCCGTTGTTGAATTGGTGGCGATGGAGAATGCGACGATCAAATACTCCACCGTGCAGAACTGGTATCCCGGCGACAAGGACGGCAAGGGCGGCATCTACAATTTCGTCACCAAACGCGGCCTCTGCAAGGGGAAGAATGCGAAGATCACCTGGACACAGGTGGAGACCGGATCGGCCATCACCTGGAAGTATCCAAGCTGCATCCTGCAGGGCGATGGCAGCGTCGGCGAATTCTACTCCGTGGCCCTGACCAACCACCACCAGCAGGCCGACACCGGCACCAAGATGATCCACATCGGCAAGAACACCCGCTCGACGATCGTCAGCAAGGGCATCTCGGCCGGCTTTGGCCAGAACACCTATCGCGGTCTGGTCAAGATCATGCCCAAGGCCACCGGCGCCCGCAACTACACCCAGTGCGACTCGCTGCTGCTGGGCGATAAATGCGGCGCGCACACATTCCCGTACATCGAAGTCCAGAACACCACCAGCAAGGCCGAGCACGAAGCATCCACCAGCCGCATCGGCGAGGACCAGCTCTTCTACTGCAAGACGCGCGGTATCGCTCTGGAGGACTCCGTCAACATCATCGTCAATGGCTTCTGCAAGGAAGTCTTCAAGGAATTACCCATGGAGTTTGCCGTAGAAGCCCAGAAACTGCTGGGGGTAAGCCTCGAAGGGTCAGTTGGATAGCCAGGAATACGCACCAGAGGAAAGAGAACAATGGCACTGCTTGAGATTCGTAATCTGCACGCAAAGGTCGCCGGAGCCGGGGGTCGCGAGATCCTCAAGGGCGTCGATCTGACGGTCAACACCGGCGAGATCCACGCCATCATGGGCAAGAACGGCTCTGGAAAGAGCACGCTCTGCCAAGTGCTGGCCGGCCGGGATGTCTATGAGGTGACCGACGGCCAGGTCCTCTATGACGGCAGGGACCTGCTCGAACTGGATGCCGAAGAGCGAGCCCGCGAGGGTCTCTTCCTCGGCTTCCAGTACCCGGTTGAGATCCCCGGTGTCTCCACCAGCTACTTCCTCAAGGCCGCCGTGAATGCCATCCGCAAGCACCGCCAGGAAGTTGAACTGGACGCCATTGAGTTCCTGCAGCTCGTCAAGAGCAAAATGAAACTGCTGGAGATGGATTCCAGCTTCATGAACCGCGCGGTTAACGAAGGTTTCTCCGGCGGCGAGAAGAAACGCAACGAGATCTTCCAGATGGCGGTGATCAACCCGCGTCTGGCGCTGCTGGATGAGACCGACTCAGGGCTGGATATCGATGCTCTGCGGATCGTCGCCAACGGCGTCAATAAGGTGAAAGGTCAGGATACAAACAAGACGATCCTGATCGTCACGCACTACCAACGGATGCTGAACTATATTGTGCCCGATCAGGTGCACGTAATGATCGATGGCCGGATCCTTAAGTCAGGCGGCAAGGAGTTGGCCCTCGAACTTGAGGAACGCGGCTACGACTGGATCGAAGACAATGAGGCCGTTCGCGCATAAGAGCAGTCGCGAGAATATCTCATGAGCACAGAGCAATTGAACATCGAAAGCTTCACGCGACTAACCCGCCCTGCCGGCGGCAGTCTGCAACCTCTCCGCGAGGCCGGCATGCAGCGATTCCTGCAAACCGGGCTTCCCAAGGCAAAAGATGAGGAGTGGCGCTTCACCAATACAGACCCACTGGCGGAGATCGACTGGCAACTTCCCACCGGCATGATCGACGCGGCCTCGCTGGTTGCGCAGCATTCCCTGGCATCAGCATGTACCGCCGAGTTGGTACTCGTGAATGGTCGGCTGAACCGCGACCGCAGCAAGGTGGATGGTTTGTCGCGCGGACTGACGGTTGGGCTGTTGTCCGACCTGCCCGAGACCGTTGCCGCCCGCTGCCGGTCACTCCTCGCAACCCTGGTTGACGTGGAAAAGACGCCGTTTGCGGCGTTGAATGCCGGCTTCCTCGATCAGGTCATCGTCATTCACGCAGCGTCCGCTGCCGAGATTGCCCGGCCGGTGCATGTCCTGTCGCTCTCGACAACGGCCGGCGCCCCCCTGCTGATGTGCCCGCGAATTCTCGTGATCGCCGAGGAGGGTGCGATCCTGCGTGTCGTGGAAACCAACGCAGGCGATGCGGCCGATGTCGCCTTCTCAAATGCCGTGACTGAGGTCTTCATCGGCCGTGGTGCGTCCGTCGAACATTACCAGTCCAACTGGACCTCATATACCACATGGTCGATCAACAATACGGTTGCTCAGATCGCCGAGTCCGGCCACTACGTTAACCATTCCGCCAGTTTGGGCGGCAAGCTGGTACGCAACGATCTTGAGATCATCCTTGACGGTCCTCATGCCGATGCCACGCTCAACGGTCTGCTGATCGTCGATAAGGATCGCCAGATCGATAACCATACGCTCATCCGCCACGAGAAACCCGACTGCACCAGCCGCGAGCTTTACAAGAACGTTGTCGGCGATCAGGCATTCGGCGTGTTCAAGGGCCGGATCTTCGTGCAGAAGGATGCCCAGCACACCGACTCCAAGCAGACCAACCGCACACTGCTGCTCACCGATCAGGCCATGATGGAGTCGATGCCCGCCCTGGAGATCTACGCCGATGATGTCAAGTGCACCCACGGCTCCACCACCGGGCCCCTGGACGAAGACATGCTCTTCTACCTGCGTTCCCGTGGGCTCTCCACCGAAGCATCCCGGCACGTGCTGATCTACGCGTTCGCGGCCGATATGACCTCGCGGATGAATTTCTCTCCCGCGCGGCAGAAGATCGAGCAATATCTGGCGGCCCAACAGGGACTGCCACAGGATCTGCGTATCGAGGCCACCTGAGGGCTGTATGAATATGGCTACGACGACAATGACTGAGTTTTCCGTCGTTCAACAGATTCTCACCGGCGTTGAACTGGACCGCCACTGCGCCCAGTGTCTGAGCACCTTTGATCCAACGACGGTGCGAAAAGACTTCCCCATTCTGCAGACACTGGTGCGTGGCAAAAAACCCCTCGTCTATCTCGACAATGGCGCCACCACACAAAAGCCCCTGGCAGTGATCGATCGCCTTAAGCAGTATTACGAGCTCGAGAACGCCAACGTCCATCGTGGCGTCTACCAGCTCAGTCAGTTGGCAACCGATGTTTACGAAGGCGCCCGCGAGACCCTCAGCCGATTCATCAATGCCGGCAAGAGCCGCGAGATCATTTTCACCCGAGGGACGACCGAGTCGATCAATCTGGTTGCCTCGTCCTTCGGCCGGAAATTCGTCCATGCAGGCGATGAAATCCTCGTCTCCGGCATGGAGCACCACTCGAACATCGTGCCCTGGCAGCTTCTGTGCGAAGCCACCGGCGCCATCCTCAAGGTGATCTCGTTCAGCGAGCGCGGCGAGCTGGACATGGATGCCTTTTCGCGCCTGCTTTCCTCGCGAACCAGGCTGGTGGCCGTGACGCATCTGTCCAATGTCCTGGGAACCATCAACCCGGTTGAAGAGATCACCGAAATGGCGCATCAGGCCGGGGCTAGGGTGCTGGTCGATGGCGCCCAGTGGGTCGGGCACTTCCCCACCGACGTGCGCAGGATCGGATGCGATTTCTACGCCTTCTCAGGCCACAAGATGTTCGGCCCTACCGGCATCGGCGTACTCTATGGCCGGGAAGAGCTGCTGGAGGCCATGCCTCCCTACCAGGGCGGCGGCGACATGATCGCCACCGTTTCTTTTGAGAAATCCACTTGGAACGACCTGCCCTACAAGTTCGAAGCCGGCACTCCCAATATCGCCGATGCCGTGGGACTGGCGGCCGCCACCGACTATCTCCGCTCCATCGACTTCCCAAATCTGATGTATTACGAGCACGGTCTGATGCGTTACGCCGAGAATCGCCTTCGCCAGGTTCCGGGCCTTCGCCTGATTGGTGAAGCCGGCAGCAAGAGTTCGGTGATCTCATTCGTGCTCGAGGGTATCCACCCCCACGATATCGGCACTATTCTCGACGGCGACGGTGTCTGCATCCGCACCGGGCACCACTGCTGCCAGCCGGTGATGGACAAACTCGATATCCCAGCCACCGCCCGGGCATCACTGGCCTTCTACAACACCGTCGCTGAGATTGACGCCCTGGTGGCATCGCTGAACAAAGTCATAGCGATGTTCCGGTAATGCGTTATGCGCCTCGCGAAAGGCCGTTCCCGCCGCTGCACCTGCTGCCGCTTGCCTGCCAGCCACCGGTCTTTACAATATGCGCTGTACTGTAATCTTGGTGTTCTCTTAACTCACCGGAGCGTAACTTAAGATGCTGAATCTGCTGCCCAGGGATACAGTGTTTTTCGACCTGTTCGAAAAGCTGTCCGATCACGCGGTATCAACCGCCGGTCATCTGCGCGCCTTGGCCAATGAATTCCCCAACATTGACTCCCATGTCCAGAGAATCCGCCAGGAAGAGCATGACGGCGACACGCTAGCCCACGAGGCTCTGGATCGCCTCGACCGCCAGTTCATCACCCCGTTTGACCGCGAAGACATCCACGCCCTGATCGGCGAACTGGATAACATTATCGACGCTGTGGACGCTCTGGCCAAACGATTCCGGTTGTACCACATCAAGGACATGGCCCCCGAATTCAAGAAGCAGACCGAGAACCTCTTTGCCGCCACCATGGCGCTTCGCGATGCCATCTATCGCCTTCGCAAAAGCCGCAAACTGCAGGACATGCAGGACAAACTGATCGATCTGCATCGATGGGAGAACATCGGCGATGACACCAACCACGCCGCCATGAGCCGACTCTTTGAGGGAAGTGTCGATCCTCTGAACGTGATCAAGTGGAAGAACATTTTTGACCTGATCGAGGATGCCATTGACGGCTGCGAAGATGCCGGCAACGTCCTTGAGCGTATCGTGCTCAAGAACGGCTAGCTCTATTGCAGGTGATGACTCGAACCGCCCGACTGGCACTGATGCTTTACCCATGCTGACGATTCCCCCAACTCTCGCCCAGGTAACGACCACAGCGGCCGCCGCGCCGATCAGTCACTCGATCTACATCATCGTCGCGATCATCTTCATCGCCCTGATCTTCGATTTCCTCAACGGCTTCCACGATGCCGCCAATTCCATCGCCACCATCGTCTCCACGCGCGTGCTGACGCCCGCCCAGGCAGTCCTCTGGGCCGCGTTCTTCAATTTCGGCGCCGCATTTGTCTTTGGCACCAAAGTTAGTGGCACCGTCGCCGGCGAACTAGTCGAACACAGCCTGATCGACGTCAACGTCGTCGCCGCTGGTCTGGTCGGCGCGATCGTCTGGAACATCGTCACCTGGCTGCTGGCGCTGCCGACCAGTTCCTCGCACGCCCTCTTCGGCGGCATCGGCGGCGCCGCCGTACTCAAATCGGGCGTCTCAGCGCTCAAGTTCAGTGGCTGGAGCATGATCATCCTGGGCATCTTCCTGGCGCCGATCTTGGGCTTTCTGCTGGGTGTCGTGAACATGACCATCGTCTCCTGGCTGATCTGGTGGGCCGCCAAGTTCCCCTACTTCGTTGCAAACCGGCCGGCACTCAAGGTACTGACGCCCCTGGCCAAGTGGGTCGGCAACCAGACCACACCCCATCGGGTGGATCGCATCTTCCGTAAACTGCAGCTTGTCTCGGCTGCCCTCTACAGCCTCGGCCACGGCGGCAACGACGCCCAGAAGACCATGGGCGTGATCGTCATGCTCCTCTCAACGGCCGGCATGTCCCACTGGGCAGCGCCAGATCCCACTTCCTGGCTCAACAAGATCCACCTCATGGGCGGCGTGCACAACACCGCATGGTGGATCATCCTCTCCTGCAACTTCGCCATCGCCCTGGGCACCTGCTTTGGCGGCTGGCGCATCGTCAAGACCATGGGCTCGGGCATCACCCGCCTGCAACCCATTGGCGGATTCTGCGCTGAGGCGGCCGCGGCAATGGGCATCTTCGGCTTCACCCTGATCAAGGGTGTCCCGATCTCCACCACCCACGCCATCACCGGTTCGATCCTCGGTGTCGGCACCACCAAGAGCGTCCGCTCTGTCCGCTGGATCTGGGGCCAGCGCATCATCATTGCTTGGGTCCTGACCATCCCCTGCGCTGCCTTTGTCTCCGGCATCGCCTATATCATCATCAGCCAGTTCATGCCGCTATAACCCACACTCACCCGCCCCACCTTGTTCACCGCACCCCCATACCCTACACTCCGCCAACCTATGATCCACGACAACCTTCCCCGAGCAATCGCGGAACTTGAGGCCCGGATGACAAACATCCGGGACTCTCTTTGACTTGCCAGCCAAACGCGCCCGCCGCAAGGAACTTGAGACCAAGATGGGGGAGAACGGTTTCTGGGATAACCAGGAGACCGCCCAAGGAGTGGTAACCGAGGTCAAAGCGCTCAAGATCCAGATCGAGCCGATCGACTCCATGTTCGCCGGCCTGGACGATGCCAAGACTATGCTGGCACTGGCTACCGAAGCCGGCGACGATGCCTCGATGCAGGAAGCCGACCAAATGCTCGCCGACCTGGAGACCAGGGGCGAGAAGATCGAGCTGCAGTCGCTGCTCAGCGGCAAGAACGACCCCCGCGGCTGCTTCCTCTCCATCCAATCCGGCGCTGGCGGCACCGAAGCCCAGGACTGGGCCGAAATGCTCGCCCGCATGTATCTCTACTTCTTCGAACGCCGAGGCTGGGATGCTTCAGAGATAGACCGCCAGTATGGTGAGCAGGCCGGCATCAAGAGTGTCACCTTCCGCGTCGGCGGCGAATATGCCTATGGCTACCTGAAAGCCGAGGCCGGTGTCCACCGCCTGGTTCGCCCCTCTCCCTTTAACGCCCAGAACAAACGGCAGACCTCCTTCGCCGCGGTCGAGGTGGTTCCCGAGTTCCCCGAGAATGACAAGGAGATCGAGATCCCTGAACTCGATCTCGACATCGTCGCCTTCGTCCGCGCCAGCGGCCCCGGCGGACAGAACGTCAACAAAGTCGCCAGCGCGGTCCGCATCGTCCACAAACCCACCGGCATCACCGTCACCTGCTCGGTTGAGCGTTCGCAGCAGCAGAACAAGCGCCTCGCCCTGGCGATCATCAAAGGCAAGCTCGATCTCTTGGAGCAGGCCAAACGCGATGACGAACTCAAGAAGATCGTCGGCGAAAAAGGCGCAATCGCCTGGGGCAACCAGATCCGCTCCTACGTTCTGGACGACCGCCGGGTGAAGGACCACCGCACCAGCGTCGAAACCTCAAACGTTGAGTCCGTCCTCGACAAAGGCGACCTCGACCCCTTCATCGACGCCGAACTCCGCCGCCGCAAGAAGGCGGCCAAGTAAGCCCTCCGGTCGAGAGCGTGTCGCTACATGTGCTGGGGGCGCCCCGCCGGCAGCTCCGCGAGCGAACGCTTTTAGGGGTGAGATAATTGCCTCGGCCGGGAATACCACGCCACAAACGTGGCCAGTACCCCCAGCAGGGGAAGACACAGCGCCATCGACGCCAGCGCGCTCAGCAACTCGGATTGGACCATCGCCACGGTCAGGGCTACCAGTACAAGCACGCAGAGCCCGACAACGACAACTGTCCACCGCAGCCGTTCCATTCTTACCTTCGATAGAGCCGCACCGTCCGGCTGAGATACCGGTCGTAACGGCACCCATCCCGAATTACGCAAGATCGCCTCGGCATCCCAGGGCAGAATCTTGCCACACTGGACCCTGACCAGCGGATAACGTGAAGCAAATTCGATGTCGGAGGTGCGGGGAACCAGCGCGACCGTGCGCACCTCATCGCGCAGAAGCACGCTCACCTGACAAGGATTCTTCACCAGCTTCTGCCAGGAAGGTTCTGAGATAATGGCGCCGGGAATATCCGCGTACTCGATGGTCAGAAGCTCCTTCGAGCACATGGAAAGGTTCGCGTCCGACGAGACGCCCGCCATGCGCAGCCCCTCGCGCGTCTTGGTCTCCCTGAACAGATACAGCGCATCCCGGGACGCGATCACCAGCCCGGACCACACATCATCGCCCACAGTAAAGCTGTCGCCGATCTGAAAGAAGAAAGGCGCTTCCTGCCCGGAAGAGAGCAATTGCCGTCGCTTCATCGCCGCCACAAGCGGCGCGATATCCATCGTTGCACGGAGGCTCGCTTGAGTCATGTTTCAACCTCAACTAACCCCTCCGCCGCCGCTGAGCTTACTTGCTCCGGCTGATGCGCCGCAAGCATATTCCCGCCATCTGCAATCCAGCTCACGACGTCAGCCAACCATTGCGCTTGTCTTACTTCACCACCTGCTTCGCCAGGACCTCGTACGCATCCGCCACGTGCACTCGACGGAAGAACAATTGGCGGTTCAGGGCGGCAGGCAGTGAAGACAACGTCGCAAACGGCACCACCTTGCCCTGCTCATCCAGCACGGCAATCTGCCGCACATGTTCCCCTTCGCCTCGCTCCTCCCCCTCCGCCAGATCGTAAGGAGTATCGGCCGGCTCATCGTAGAACAGGTCGTAATCCGGATCGCCGCCGGACCCGGCCACCACATCTCGAACCTTCATAAGTAGCGTATCAGTCTCGGCCCGAGATAGATCCACCGGCAGCTCAATCACCTTGTAGAGCCGACGATATAGCAGCCCCCGGCACAGCCGGGCCAGGACCGCATCGCTTTCTCCCGCCCACTGCTTGAAGCAATGCAGCACCGAAACATCGTCCAGGTCCGTGAACTGCTGCAGCGTCAATTGCCTCCCCAATAGCGCACTATGCACCGCATCCTCTGGTGCCGGCCAGATCAGCCGGCCCTGTACCGCCAGTCGCTTGGCACGCTGCAGCACCAGCCGCACCATCCCCTCGGCCGTTCGCACGACCTTGTGGAAATACACGTTCCGGTACATGTGATAGCGCGACTGCAGAAACGCCTCGATGGCCGAGACCCCTTTCGCGTGCACGACCAGGCGGTTCCCCACCGTATCCACCGCCAACGCATGCAGCAGCCAGTTCAGGTCATAGTCGCCATAGCGGCTGCCGGTCATGAGGTTGTCGCGAAGCAGGTAGTCAAACCGGTCGGCATCGAGTTGGCTGGAGATGACATCGCTCAAGAAAGATCGCGGCCGATGGCAGAGCATCTCGGTGATGTCATGGGGCAGACTGGGATGATGATTTACCAGTAGTCGATGCACTTCTCCGCTGGGGTCGAGGATCATGCGGCACGTCACCGCCTCATGCTCAATCCCACTGACACGTTCAAAGACATGGCTGAACGGGCCATGTCCCAGGTCATGTAGCAGCGCGGCCGCCAGACAGACCGTCCGCTGGTATGGGTCGATTCGGAAGTCCAACTCAAGCTGGCTCAGCATTCTCCGCGTCGTTTCCATGACCCCCAGGCTGTGGCTGTAGCGTGAATGATCGGCCCCAGGATACGCCAGGCTGGTCAGCCCCAGTTGACGGATGCGTCGCAGTCGCTGCATCTCGGCCGCGTTGATCAGGTCAAAGAGCAACCGATCAACCGGCACCTCCATCCGGAAGGCAATCACATCATGGACAACATCGCGGACGATCTTTTCCGGCATCCAGACTCGCTTTCCCTTGCACTCAGCCAGCGTCAGGGATGATATCTGCATTGCCTCGTTTGAAACAGGCCGTGGATGGCTGCGCCGATCTGTCCGTCATGGGAGGAAATACTCAAGCAATCGCAGGTTCCACGGGCAGCGTAGCCCCATAGGCAAACTGCTCATAAAGTTGGCGATACTTCCCATCCATCGCCAGCAGTTCCTGATGTGTGCCGCGCTCGATGATCTTGCCGTGGTCGATCACCAGGATCACATTCGCGCGCATGATCGTGGACAAGCGATGGGCAACGATGAACGTTGTCCGCCCCGCCATCAGTCTCTCCAACGATCTCTGTACGAGCAGTTCCGTTGCTGTATCCACAGCGCTGGTCGCCTCGTCCAGCATGAAGATCCGCGGATCGACCAGGTATGCCCGGGTAAAGCAAATTAGTTGCCGCTGCCCCAGGCTCATATTGGCGCCGCGTTCGCCCACATCGGTATTGAATCCATCCTTCAGCGACATGATCGCATCGTGGGTGCCCAAGGATCGGGCCGCCTCGATCACCTGCTGCTCCGTAGTCTCCGGCCGCACATAGCGGATGTTGTCCATCACCGTGCCCGTGAACAGATAGTTCACCTGCAAGACCAGTCCCATCTGGCGATGCAGCGACTCGCCGGTAACATGACGGATGTCGTATCCATCCACGAGTATCCGGCCCTGCTGCGGCTGATACAGACGGGCAATCAGCGAGATGATCGAGCTCTTACCGCTGCCGGTGTGGCCAACCAGGGCTATCGTCTGGCCCGGCCGGACTGCAAAACTGACGTCGAACAGAACCGGCACCTCAGGCTTATAGCCAAAGGTGACATGGTCGAACTCGACCGCACCCTCAATCCGCGGCAGCGGCTTCGCATCAGCGGTGTCGGCCACCTCGGGCTTCGTCTCCAAGAGGTTCAGTACTCGCTCACCGCCCGCCATGGCCATCATGTAGTTGCTGAACCAATTCCCCAGGTCGCGCATCGGGTACATGAACCAGTCCCAGTATAGACTCGCTGCCAGCACCTTGCCGATGCTGATGCCCTCGCGATGCATGAGCACCAGGTAGCCGCCATAGACAAGGATGATCGCCTTGCCGATGAACCCCGTTACCCCCAGGATCGATTGATAACCTCCCTGGATGCGCGAGGCCGCGACATTGTTGTCGGTATTGGTCTCTTGCAGGCGGTTAAACTCGTTGAGGTTGGGTGTCTGCCGGTTGAACGCCGTCACCACGCGGACACCGGTGATATTCTCCGCCAGGTTCGTGCTCACGCGGGTATAACCCTCGCGCACGGTCTGCCAGCTCTTCCCGGAAACCTTCAGGGCCAGATGGTGGGCAAGGAAGAACACCACGCCGAGCCAGCACACGGAAAGGAACAGGCGAATGTCAGTGAAGGCGGCCAGCGCAAACGATGCCACCACTACCACCATCAGGTTCAGCAGTAATGCATCGATGCCCCAGACATTCACCTCGCGCAGCGAGCTGATATCACTGGTGCAGCGAGAGATGATCCGGCCCAGCTTATTCTTGTCAAAATAGCTCATCGAGAGCTCTTGCAGATGGGAAAACATCGCCCGACGCAGATCGTTTTGCACATTCTCACCTGCGAACGTCATGACCAGAATGCGTCCGCGATCCAACAGCAATGCTGTGCCGGAGAGCGCCGCCTGAATCGCAATGATGGTCACACAATACCATGTGATACCAGCAGCACTCAGGGCCGTCTTCCCAGCGATGAAATCGGCCAGATGATCCACCATAAGCTGGGTGCATATTGGCTCGGTCATCCTGATGCCGATCATCAACACGCCCAGGGAGATGCCCGTGAAATAGTAGCGGCGATAGGGTTTCATCCACCGCATCAGCCGCCGGACCATCGCCAGGCTTATGGGCTTGTATTTCGGATCATCCTCCGTCTCCTGCGCGCTGGATTTGGTGCCCATGGAAGAGCCGGTCAGCCAGGAGCGTTTGAGCTTGCGCAGTGTCACGCTCATCGCGCCGTCTCCTCGTTCTGGGCATCGGACTCGAGATGGGTGGGCGCACCGACGAAGGCCTTGGGGCTCAGCAGGCGCTTCATGTGCGAAGGGCTATCCGCCCTCCGGATATCTTCGTCACGGCAGAGTTGCGCCGCCGCGATCTCGCGGTAATGCCCCTCCTGCCGCAATAGCTCCGCATGCGTGCCGCGCTGGGTGATTCGCCCCTCTTCCAGCACCAGCACCATGTCCGCCGCCTGTACCGTCGAAAGCCGATGCGCAATCACAAACGTGGTGCGCCCCTGCATCGCAAACTTCATCCCCTTGCGGATCAGGTCCTCGGTCTCCGAGTCCACCGCCGCCGTGGCATCGTCAAGGATGAGGATGCGCGGGTTCTGCAGAATCGCCCGCGCAATCGCCAGCCGCTGTCGCTGCCCTCCCGACAGGCTCGCGCCGCGCTCCGCCAGGATCGTTTCATATTTCTTGGGCAACTCCTCGATAAACTCATGTGCCTGCGCCAGGCGCGCTGCGATTTCGATTTCGCCCGCGGAAGCATCGGGATTGCCGTAGGCGATGTTGCGTTCGACCGTATTGGAGAAAAGAAACGTCTCCTGGAACACATACGCGATCTGTGTTCGTAGCGATTCCAGGTTGACCTCGCGGATGTCCACGCCATCAACGCTGATGCTCCCCCGCTGCGGGTCATAAAACCGAGCCAGCAAACCCACCAGGGTGCTCTTGCCAGCGCCCGTCGGCCCCACGATCGCCACCATCATGCCTGGCGACACCGCAATACTGATGTCATGCAGCACCGGCTTCGTCGCATCGTATCCGAAGCTCACGTTGTCAAAGACCACCGCTCCCGAGCCCGGCGGCAGCGATGGCGCACCAGGCAGTTCCTTCACCACCGGCGGCGCCATCAGCACCTCATGCAGCCGACGGGCCGACACGATCGCATCCTGATACTGGTTGTTCAGCGCTGCCACATTCTGGAGCCGTCCGAGGATCGCGCCCATCGACCAGCCAACCACCAGCAGATCGCCCAGCGTCATCCTGCCGTGAATGATCATCAACGCCGTCGCCAGACCCAGACCAAGCTGGGTCGCCGTTGCAATCGCTCGGATCACGGGGTTGAAATTCGCGAATACCCGGATGCGTGCGCGGATCCTCCCGAACAGTTCAACGCTGTTCTTGCTGTACTTGTTGATCTCTCCGGTTTCGGTCGCGAATGCCTTGACCACATGCACACCGGCGATGTTCTCGGCGATGATCTGCACATTGCGGTCGCCGGCTTCCATCACCGCCTTCGCCTTCGGCTGCACCATCTTGCTGAAACGAATGATGTACCAGGTCCAGATCGGCAGCGGAATCAGGGCAATCAACGCCACCCACGGCTGGCGCGTGAGCAGCAGAATCACAAATCCCCCGACAATCAGCACAATCTCGAGGACGCTCAGGATGGAGCTCTGGAGAAATACCCGCACGTTCTGCAGGTCCGAGAGCGCACGGTTGATCAACTGGCCACTGCTGATGCTGTCATGAAATGAGAAGCCAACCCGCTGCAGCTTGT
This sequence comes from uncultured Phycisphaerales bacterium, assembly GCA_903871935.1. GTDB lineage: Bacteria > Planctomycetota > Phycisphaerae > Tepidisphaerales > Tepidisphaeraceae > CAIQIQ01. Next base: position 716 of record CAIQIQ010000092.1, on the reverse strand, counting down.
CATACACCGCCTCACGCAGGTAATAGACCATCTCCATTGAGAATCGCATGGAGGCCACGTTGCGCAGGTAACCGATGATCGCACCAGCCGTCACCAGCCCGAGCAACACCAGCACATCCGTCCGAATCTCGCCGGCCTTGCCTTCACCGCGAATCAACCAGGCCCACACGCCAGGGTCACTCTGAGCATGCTCGGCGGCCATCTTCTGAATGGTGTCGATCGTCTGGCCCAACTGCCGCGGCGTGACCACTTCGATCGCGACGCCAATGGCCAGATAGGTACAGGCAATAAGAGCCAGGCCCTTAACCGGCTTAAGGAATTGGAACATCCACCTCAGCAGCTCGCGGTTGCTGACTTGGGGGGCAATCTGACCAGGCCCGTCGCCCTGCCCCCGCGACTCCTGTGCTTTCGTGACAACAGATGAGTTAGACACGTTCGGTTAAACTGCCTCCATCGCCCTAACGCTACCTGAGATCAACAACCACGGTCAAGGGGCGCACTTCCGGCCGTTGCCGCAGCACGTAATCCACACCACGACGCCGCCACTTCAAGAGCACCGTCACGCACGTAAAGCTTACCACACAAACGCTTTACGCCGCAGTTGCGATTCCTCCGCCGATTGGCTAGAGTACCGACCCACACGCCGAAGTAGCTCAATGGTAGAGCACCGCTTTCGTAAAGCGGGGGTTAAGGGTTCAAATCCCTTCTTCGGCTTT
>CAIQIQ010000091.1 GCA_903871935.1 uncultured Phycisphaerales bacterium | reverse complement strand
GGCGGGCTGCCGGCGACAGGACCGGCCGCGTTTTCAAGGGCATCATCCTCGGCTAGGCGGGGCTGTCGCGCTTCACGGGTGGCGCGGGTGAGGAAGGCATTGCGGAGGATCTGGACGAGCCAGGGGCGGATGCCGCCAGGGGACATCTGGAAGCTTTCGCGGGAGCGGATGGCGCGGTAACAGGCCTCCTGGACGAGGTCTTCGGCCTTGTTTGAATCACGGGCGAGCTTGAGCGCAACTCGATACAGGAAATCGAGTTGCTCCAGGACCAGTCGCTCAAATTCTGCCCGGTCTATCTGCATGATTGCTCGGCACCCGCGCAGTAAAAAGGGCGACTTTTAGCCAAGTCGCCCCGGTAAATGCGGCTGATAGGAGTTGAACCTACACGACCTTGCGGTCACAAGGACCTGAACCTTGCGCGTCTGCCAATTTCGCCACAGCCGCGGCGTTAAGGGCAATATAAGGGATAGTGGTGGGGCGTCAAGGGTGAGAATGACGGTGGCGCCCTTGCCCGCGCCCGCGCCGCCCATCCGAGGTGGCGGCAAACTGACGTGGTTGAAGCTTGCATGAGGAATCTCGGGTGTTTATCCTTTCTGCTGAGTCCGCTTAAACGGAGATTCGAAGGAGTTCGGGTGCGATAGTGCGAGTGTACCCGGATAGAGAGTTGGGAGGAGGTGGGCGTGCATAGCAGGTTTGGCATCGGGGCGGCTATTGCGGCCGCGGCGGCATCGGGCACATTGGCATGTGCGGCCGATGCGGTATGGAGTGGAACGGCGAACAGTTCCTGGAGCAACGCTAACAACTGGAATCCGAAGAGTGTGCCAACGGGCAACCTGAATGGCACTCTGAAAGATCTGGCCACGATCCCTGGGACCGGAGTGAGTGCGTTCCCCAGCATTTCTGCATCGGCGGGAGTTGGTGGACTGGTGATGGAACCAGGCAGTGAGTTGACGATCGCGTCGGGGACATTCACGGTCTACAAACACAGGGCATCATCGCTGGGCGGGACGATTCGGGTACAGGGAAGCAGCAGTTTCCTGAGTTTGAGCGCTGGCCTGCAGGAATGGACGAACGATGGCATCATCGAGTTTGGATCGGGAGGGAACTTCAGTCCGATAGGTGGAGCCTATGGGACGCTGCGCACGCTGAGCAATAACGGGACGGTTCGGGGAATCACGGGCAGCATAGTTTATGTGCCGTTTACGACAGTCAGCGGAGGTACGCTGGATGGTGCATGGCGGGCGCGCTCGACGATTCCTGAGTGCTATATCGGGGGAGTGCTTAGCCCGTACTACCTGAGCCTGTCGAGTGCCACGCTGGGCAGCAGTTTCACGGCGGTGGCCGATAGCGAGTATGCGGCGAACCTGTGGCTGATGGATGGCGTGACGAACAACAGCGTCGCCAACAGCGGGGCCGGCTGGAGCTATCCGGCGGCGGGGACAATGTCGCTGGCCGTCAGTTCCGGCAGCACCTTCGCTTTCGCCGGCTCGGGCGGTTTCTCGCTGCAGGGACAGAACCTTGGCGGTGTGGGGGTCAATGTCATTACCAATGGCGCTTCGCACACGCTGGGCGGGTATGGCACGTTCGGCCCTGCGGTACTGGGCAATGCCGGCACGGTGCATGCCACCGGGGGGACAGCGGGCGTGCCACAGACATTGCATGTCGGAAGTCTAAGTAATCAGGGATCAGTGATTGTCGATCAGTACAATACGCTGGCGGCTTCAGGAGCTGTGGCCGGCGAGGAAAAGTCGATATTCAGGGTCGATGGCACGGTGACTGCGCCCTCGATGAGCATTGGCGGAACGATCACAGGAAGCGGGACGGTGCATTCGACGGTGATGTTGACGGGTGTGATCGCGCCTGGCGACAGCCCGGGCACGCTCAGGCTGGATGGGCTGAGCGTAGGTGATGGGGCGCGGTACGATTACGAGGCGGGTGATCTGATCGCTGTGAACGGCACGCTGGAGTTTGCGCCGGGGGCGGTGATGACGATCTGTGTCCCTGCGGGCATGCCCGACGGTCGATATCCTGTATTAACGTTCGACAGCATTGTCGGCACACCCCATTTCACACTTGGTGGTGTGGAGGGAACCATCTACCAGGAAGGCAACTCGTTTGGCGTGCAGGTTCCGGAGCCGACAGTGTTGGGTCTTGCCGGCGTGGTCTGCCTCCTGTCGCTGGTGAGGCGGCCTGTCCGGTAGGCGAGTGCATTGGCAATCCTCTTTGTCTCGCTGATAATGCGGCTGCACTCATCGGCGATGGTCGTCGACGGGCATTGTTTTCAGGTCTATCAGTCTGGCGGAGCATCATGAAACAATTCTTGTGCATCCTGGTAATCACGCTGTGGTTGAGTAGCGCGGGGTCAGATGCAAGGGCGCAGGATGGTGCTCCAGAGGGCAATTACTACACGTGGAATCTTGGTTCGGCGGCCGAAATGGATGCCACGAAGGTGCCGAATCTTTCCCCATCGGACCGTTTCGGTGTCACCGGCAGCGAGGGCGAGATCAAGTATCGGCTGCTGAAACCCGATGTTTTTCAGGCGGGTATTCGCGTACCTGCCTTTGACTTTGATCCGAATAACTACGGCGCGATAAACGGCGTGTTTTTCCTGCGCGTGCGTTTCAAAGATGTGGCTAAGGCGCCGGTGTTCGTGCATGCGGGCAAGGGAGGCTGCGGCTTTTATGGGGCAGGTTATGTCGGCAGCTTCGGCGGGGCTGGCGATAGTCAGTGGAAAGATGAGACCATTGTTATTCCCCGGTCCATGATGCGCTCCCAGGATGGCAAGACCTTCCGCTTTGCCATCAACAATATCAAGGCGGATATTCCGGTGGCATCGCTGACGCTCTTCTCCGCCAACACGACCAAACAAGATGCCAAGGCGAGCATCGCCGCAGCGTTGAAGGCGGAAGCGGCGAGACGCGAGGCGGTGAGGCAGAAGCTCTTGCCGGGTTTCAAGGACCTGGGGTTGCCTGATCCCGGCCTGGCGCCGGCATTCACTGCGGCCGAAACGCAGCGCGGATATCGTGTCTTTTTTCCGCCGATTCACCGCCAGCTTTTTGCCAATAGTCAGCCCAAGGAAGGTGAGCTCACCGACAGCATCGCTCTGGAGGCGGCCCCTGGCGAGACGCTGACGCTGAGCGCCGCGGTGCGGGCGATCAAGGATGTGGGCGAGGTCAGCGTGAAGTGGGCCGATGCCAAGGCGATGCCGGTGGCCGTGCGTCCGACACGCTGGGCGCGATACAGCGAGCAGCGCATCGGCTCAAGCTGGGGCAAGGATTACCGCGTCTGCCCCGAACAGCTTGTGGAGCAGGATGCCCAGGCTTGCATGCCAAATCGCCTGGAGATCGCGACGATTACCTTTGGTGTGGCCAAGGATGCCAAGGCCGGTGATTACGCCGGGCAGCTAGAGGTCAGCAGCCAGAACGGCGGCAAAGGGACGTTCCCCATCAAGCTGCGCGTGTATCCCTTTGCGCTGCAGCATCCTGATCACTCGACGCACGGGCAGTTCTATTACATTAACTATGGCGATGTTTCTCCCTTTGAAGCACAGGATATGCGCGATCATGGGATGGACATGGTTGTCAGTGAGCTTGGCCCGATGCTCAATCCCGATGAAAAGGGTGATCGCAAGGTCGCTCAGAGCCACGCAGCATACAAGATGCTCAAGGAACTTGGCTATCGTTCCCCTTTGATCACCAGCAGCGGCAATCTGGGCAGCTTGCTGAAAGACCCGAAGAATCATGATCGTTACACACAATTCGTTCAGGAAGAGATGGGAATTGCCAAGGCGGAAGGGTTCGATGTCGGATTCTTTGCCGTTGATGAACCGCATACGCAGGTTCTAATCGACTTGACAAAGAAGCACTTTACCTGGACACGCGATGTCCCGGGCGCCAAGACCTATGTGACGGCTAACCCCACTGCCGTGCCGCAACTGGGCAATCTGCTGGACTATGTTTGTTACAACCTTTCCTACATAAACGAGCAGCGTGCGGAGGCCGTCCGCAAGGCTGGGCAGACCTTGATGTTCTACTGCCCGAGCATCGATGTGAATCCCGAGGTCAACCGCTATCGGCCGGGCTTCTATCAGTACAAGCTCAAAGCATCCTCTACGCAGTATTTTGCCTATATGGAAGGCGCCGGCGACTGGTTCATTGACCTGGATGGCGACAACCGAGACTGGAATGTTGTATATCCTTCGATGACTTCGGTCATGCATGATCCCACGTTGGAGTGGGAAGCCATGCGTCAGGGCGTTGATGACTGGATGTACTGTTACACGCTGGAATCACTGGCGGATAGTGCTCGCAAGGCCGGCAAGTCGGCGGCGGCTGACGCCGCCATGAAAGTACTGTCGGAGGTGCTGGCTTCGGTTGACGTTGACGGCGCGAAAGCGGGCGGGCCGGCGATGGCGATCGAAGCCAACACTGCCCTGAAGGATAAGAAACTCGATCCCAAGGAGATGGAAGCCGCCAAGAGCGCGTTGAACAGTGCCTGGTATGAGCAATCCCGGCGCAAGATCGCGGCGGCCATTATTGAACTGCAACAGACAATTGGCCAATAGGTCGTTCATCCCCTCGAGCATCGGTGCCACTGCATATATGAAGACTTCGCGGCGATCATTTCGATCAGCCGGCATTCTGATGGCGACTCATGGGCGGGTGTTCGATACAATAGCTGCCGTGGCAGCACCTGCCGACAAACCGCCTGTCTTGGGCTACGAGCCGGTCGAATCGCCTGAGCCGTCATTGGTCCGGCGAATGGCCGTGGGGTTATTGCACGTCATGCCTTGGTTGCCGCTGTATCTGCTGATCCTTGCAGCCTTGGCTTGGGGTGTACTTTCAAGGTTCGGTGGGCGTCGCGATGAGCTGTTTACCGTAAGCGAACTACTTGCTGATTTGTTTGTTGTGTGGATCGTGCTTGGAGTGTCCATAACGATTGTTCGTTTCTTCCACAGGCCACGCAGCAATGATCGACCATGAGTCGTAATCCTCCGGTAAGTATCGCGCTGCGAAAGGAAACCGTTGTGTGAGCGCATCAGAGCGCATGTGATTGGATCTTCGCGTGCGTTGACAAGGAGTGGAGCGGGCTAACAATACGGCAGGCATGGACCAGCACGGTGATGCGATGCAAGGCCTAAGTGGTGGCGATTTGCCACTTGCCCGCGCGAGCGCGGGGCGCCCGTTGCTGGTCGCGCTATTGTTGGCGGCGGCGTTCTTTGGGGTCTACCTGGTCAATATCGGGATTCAGGATTTCACCAACGCCAGCGAGAATGTCGTGATTGAGGCGGCGTTGGAGGCTCGGGAGGGTGGGCCGTGGTGGATCCCGAATATGCATGGCCGGCCGCGGATACTCAAGCCGCCATTGGCGACATGGATCGCGGCGGCGGGGATGCGGCCGGCGACGATCGCGAGCACGCGCAGCGGGGACTTGAGCGCGCGTGAGGCGGCGTTTCGCGAACTTGCCCGGGAAGCGCGCTGGCCTTCGGCGTTAGCGGCGGCGTTGGTGGTGCTGGGCACATGGTGGCTGGGGCGAATACTGGCAGATGATGTGGTGGGCCTGGCGGCCGCGGCCATGTGTGGCAGCACGGTGTTGCTGCTGCGCTTTGGACGTATGGCGAACACGGATGTGCAACTGACGCTTTGGGTGGTGCTGGCCAATGGGTTCCTGGCGATGGCCGTGTTGCGCGGAAGGTGGTGGAGCGGGTGCCTGGGCGCGGGGGTGTGCCTGGGTTTGGCGATCATGAGCAAGGGGCCGGTGAGCCTGTTGCAGTCGGTGTTGCCCTGGGCCGCGTTCGCGGTGTATCGGAAGGTGGTGAAAGGGGACGACGCGATAAAGAATCAGAACAGGGCGAACCTGCTGGCGATGGGGGCGGGGGCACTGGCGCTGCTGGCGATCGCCCTGCCGTGGCCGGTGAGCGTGGTGATGCTGGTGCCCGATGCAGCGCAATCGTGGTGGAAGGATGTGTTTGCGCCGCCGGGAACGGAAGAGCGTGTCGGGCACTGGTGGGGGTATATCAATCTGGTG
>CAIQIQ010000090.1 GCA_903871935.1 uncultured Phycisphaerales bacterium | reverse complement strand
CTGGCGTGGTCGACCACGTGCGCTGATGGCACCCGCGCCGGCGCACCAGCAGGCGCATGCGGCCACGGTGGCGCGCATGCGAACGATCTGTGGATCGATCCGCAGAGCGGCCTGGTCATGGTCTTCATGGTGCAGCAGACTGGAGGATTCGTTGGCGTTGAGGGCAATCCGGTGCTGCCGGCGTTCCGTAAGGCGGCCATCGACGCGTTCGGAAAGTAGAGCCCGGCGCATCGGTTTCGGCGGAGAGGATACTCGCCGTGGTGTGCATTACGTTCGCGTGTGAGAAACCGGCAGTCTGTCGCAGTTGTCGTAGTTGATGCATGGCAGAATGGCTATTTCTGCCGATCTGATCGAGGATCTGTGCGTACTTACATTCAGCGGTGCTCCTGCAGGCAGCGAAGAGCCTGAGGGTACGTCCGTGGCTCAGCTCGGTCGTTGTCGAGGGCCGAGCGGCAGAATGCATTGTTGGTGTGGGGTCTCCCCAACCATGTCTATGGTACATGCATATAGAGGGGCTATAGGTGGAGATGAAGTACTGCAGAGGATTGCTAGGGATGGCGTGGGGCACGCTGGCCGTGGCCGCTTGCAGCGGCCACATGGGCTGCGCGGCCAACCACGAGAACGCAAGACCGACAGCGCCGGTCGCCACGGCCAGCACGGTTGAACTCTCCGGACTGCAGGCTCGCTTTGCCCAGGTTGCCAACCGGGTCAGCCCCAGCATTGTGGCGATTTCATCAGTTGGAACGCAGCCAGTTTCATCCGCATCCTTGCTGATCGGCGGTAGCGTTGATGGTCCGCGCCTGGCGGCGGCCCTCGATCGCGTTTCACGCACGGTAGGGACGGGATTCATCATCGCGCAGGACGGCTACATCGTGACCGATGAGCATGTCGTCTCCGAGGCCGAGCAGATCTGGATCACGACCGATGACCAGAAGGTCTATCCCGCAATGATTGTCGGCACCGACCCGCGCAGCGATCTGGCAGTACTCAAGATCCCCGCGACGGGTCTCAAGCCAGTGCAGTTCGCTTCGCCCGACTCGGCGAAGCGCGGGCAGTGGTGCCTGACGTTGGGCAACCCCTACGGGCTGGCGACCGGCGGCGACTTGGCGCTAAGCGTGGGCGTGGTCAGTGCCACCAATCGATCGCTGATACGCTTGAGCTCACAGGAGAATCGGCTTTACTCGAACCTGATCCAGACTACCGCGGAAATCAATCCGGGAAATTCGGGCGGGCCGCTGTTTGATCTCGATGGCAAGGTGATGGGCATCAACGCGGCGGTGGTATTGCCCCAGAAGAACACCAATGGGATCGGGTTTGCGTTTACGGTCAACGATGGGTTGATGCAGAAGATCCGGCAGCTTGGGGCTGGCGAGATCGTGAACCATGCATATCTGGGTGTTTCCGTCTCGACGGCCGACACGCCGGGCGGCGGAGCCCATATTGATTCGGTGCAGACGGACGGACCGGCCGCGAGCGCCCAGCTCCACACTGGCGATGTGGTAACGCGAATCGGCGATGTGCCTGTGGCCGACTCCGATGCTTTTGCCCGCGCTGTCAGCAATCTGCAGATCGATAAGCGGGTGAGACTGACGCTGGCGGGCGAAGGCGGAAACAGAACTATCACCGTGACGCCGCAGGTGTGGCCATCATCGCGGTCTGCGGTGTGCCGGGCAAATCAGCGCCTGTACTGGGCGGGCATGGTTCTCACGCCCGCCGCCGCCGGCGGTTATGCGGTGAAGAGCATCACCGCCGGTTCACCCTATGCCAAGCAGGGCGTGCATGAAGGCACGGTGGTAACCGGCGTGGGCGGCAAGAACATCCAGAGCCTGGAAGAGTTGCAGATGCTGCTGGCACGATCGGGTGCGGAGATTGCCAGGCTTGATACGCACGAAGTTGCGGGCGACGGTGCGGTGGCGGGCGTGGCGGTTCGTTAGGCTCTCTCCTGAATACAGTGGTGCTTGCCGCAAGCGAACCGTGAGCGGATCGCTTATACTCTCTGCCGCGCATGGCGAGCAAGGACCCAATACCCTCTCTTAAGGTCG
>CAIQIQ010000089.1 GCA_903871935.1 uncultured Phycisphaerales bacterium | reverse complement strand
TGGCTGGCGCGGTTCCGTCGTCTGGCAAAGGACTATGAGCGTCTGGCATCCACCGTTGCCGGGCTGCACCTGGTCGCGTTCGCCTGTGTGCTCTTGAGCCGACTCCTCGGAGACATCACGTGAAGTGCATAACACGCTCTATCCGTGGCGACAGGATTGTCGCCACTACTTTGCGTTCTTCTTGGCCCACTTCCGCATCTTTCTCTGCTCACCCCAAGTCCGTCACCAGCCACCGGCGGTAGGCGTCGTAGGTCAGCCCCAGGCCGATCACTGCAAAACCGGCCGCTACCAGCAGAGCCGTAGGCAGGGAAGCCGTCGTGGCCGACATCATGAACAGGGGTAACTGGGCTATCGGGGTACACATGCCGACGACGACCGGCAGGCGAAGGCGGAGAAACCAAACCACACTGCCGAGCGAAAAGACCATGCCGCCACTTGCCATGATGACCGCGAGGAGCATATGTCTCGAGCACAACGGAGGCAGGCTTGCCGGAGCAACGAGCGCAGTGAGCACGGCAAGCAGCACCGCCGCGCCGAGGACATTGCGGGCCATATCAATGGCTACGCATAGACCCATCTCGCGAAAGAAGTCCTCTCGCCGGCCCGGTTTCAGAATGTCGGTACTTCTGATCTGCCACTGCTGCGCATAGATGAGTCCGGTAAACGCCCCAATCAGGGCAAACAGTGTCAGCAGCGGCATAAGCGACAACTGCGGTAGTCCCCCTGGGAGACGTGGCGAATTGCGCGTCATCCACAGATTCGGCGCGCTGATAAGAAGCACCATCACTGCTATCGCATATGGGCGCTGGTTGACTGAACGCCATCGCCTGCAGCGCGTCCACAGGTTGTCGGATGCCCCGCGGTGCGTGGCGCGTTGCAGTCGGTGCTCTGCGGGTGCCGCAAACGCAAGCCATCTCGCACGCGTGGGATCGCGCCAGACCTGATTGACCTCGCCGGTCGAGCCGAGGGATCTATTCCATCGCGCCTGGCGCAGACCAATAGGCTGATAGCCCGGCGACTCCTCAGTCATGCGGGACAACAGTCTGCCTGCGTACATCATCCACGCACTGCTGAATGCGATCAGTGACCACGCGATTGGCGGTGTCTCGACGGCGGCGGTAACGCGCATCTGCAAAGCCGAGTCACCTTTGAGAGCTGTGAAAAAGAACAGAAGGGGCAACACAGCGGAAAGCCAGGATGACCGGACTACGAAATGGAGTGCGGAGGCCGTGACCAACCAGATCACTGCTGTCAGAGGCAGCAGAGGTGCGGGACCGACTGCGTGAACCAGCAACGGCATCGCGGCAAGATAGATCAGCAACATGATGCCTGCCACGGCGAGCGGAATACGAGGGGCACCAGGCAGGAGCCGCCCCTTGGTGTCCAGGACAACCTGTTTGGCGTGGAATGCCACAACGCCAGCGAAGAGCGCAAATCCGCTGATTGCTCCGTAATTGAAGTGCTGGCCGTGGGACTGGGAATTCAGGAGGGGGTTGACGCCCATCATGAGGAATGCCAGCGGCCCCAATGCCGGCCTCAGTCCACTGAACAGCCGCTGCGGAATTGTGCTCGCTACAGCCAAGGCCGGGTTACGCATGATGCATCTCCAGGAAACTCTCTTCGAGGTTCAGATGCGTCTGTTCCTTGAGATCTTCCAACAGGCCAGACCAGGTCACTTGCCCCGACTTCAGGACCGCCACTCGGTCGGCGACGCGCTCAAGATCGGCGGTGAGGTGGGTGGAAAAGAGGATGGTGCGCTGGCCCGGGCCTGCGATATCGATGATCAGTTGGAGGAATTGCCGGCGGGCGAGCGGATCGAGGGCGGCGGCCGGCTCGTCCAGAATCAGCACATCCGGCTCGTGAGCCACGGCCAGGACGATGGCGACCTTCTGCGTCTGGCCGACCGACAGCGTTCCCGCCCGCTGGTCGGCGGGGATCTCCCAGTCCCGAATCAGCCGGCCGCAGAGTTCTTCATTCCAGTTTGGGTAGAACGACGCTGTGTATCGCACCAGGTCGCGCACGCGCATCCATGGGAAGAAGCTGATGACCTGCGGGACGTAGCCGATGCGGGCTTTGGTTTCGGGACTGAGGGACCAGGCATCGTCGCCCAGAATGCGGCACTGACCGCCGGCCACCCGAAGGAGTCCCACCATGCACTTGATCAGGGTGGTCTTGCCAGCGCCATTAGTGCCCAGCAGCCCCACCACCGAGCCGCGCGGAACCGTCAGGTCCACGCCGCGCAGAACTTCGGTCCTGCCAAAGCGCTTCTCAACACCGGCCGCCACGATTACATCGTCTGTCATGATTCCTCCGGTTCGTAGAGATCCGCCATCGCCTGCTGCATGTCTTCCAGGCTCATCCCGAGCATCTGTCCCTGCTCAACCAGGCGGCGCAGTTCCTGTTTCAGGTATTCCTTCTGTGAGCGCATGCCCCCGGCCGGCAGGCGGCCCGCGACATATGTCCCATCGCCGTGCCGCCGTTCCAGGAGCCCCTCGGCTGTCAGCCGTTCGTACACGCGAAGGACCGTGTTCTGGTTGACGGCCAGATCCGCCGCCATCGCGCGCACGCTGGGCAGACGATCGCCGGGCCTGAGTTGACCGCCAGCACAGCGAGCGCGGATCTGCTCTGACAACTGGCGTGTAATGGGCGTGCCCGAAGTTGGCTCAACACGGAAGAGCATAAGTGATTACAGTACTATAACAGTGTGCAGCGGCATGTCAATCAGATTCGGCGCACTCATGGATCTTTTGCCGCGAGCCTCCCTGCACATGCTTGAGAGCCCCATGGGGTATAATGTGGCGCAAGTGAAGCGCCGCCTCTTCAACATCCTCTCGGCACTGTCGCTACTGCTATGCGTGGCGACGACGGTGCTATGGGTGCGGAGCTACTGGGTGCAGATTCTGTGGAGCCACCGCGGTGAGAGTGGGGAGACGTACTTCGTCCGGTCCAACGATGGATGCATTGAAGTGATGGATACGACGGGCATCACGGTCTGGCCTTGGACTGGATTCCATGAGTTTCCTGCAGATGACTCCAGCAATGGTTTCCGCTGGGGTTACCTCGGGTTTGACGTGCACCTCCAGAATCCTGCAAACACCACAGGGCCACTATGGTTTGACACACCTGATTGGTTCATCTATTGCATCACCCTTGTTCTTCCATGCCTGTGGTATCGGTCATATCGCCGCAATCGCGACCGCAAACTCAAAGGGTTGTGCCTAACCTGTGGCTACGACCTGCGAACCATCAAAGACCGTTGCCCAGAATGTGGAACACCCATAGTTGCGACTGAGGCAAAGGCATGAAACGCCACCTCTTCAACATCCTCTGGGAACTGTCGTGACGGCTGAGGAGATGTCACGCATACAATGCGATATGCCGGAAGCCGGTACACGAGGCGCGGCATTTGGCGGGTCCAAAGCCGTCCTTGAAGCGTCTCGAAGAGTGTCGTAACTCCCGTTATGGATGGTACTTAACGATTATCCGAATGCCATTTGCTCTCTGGCTTTCACAAAAAAGACTCCCGACCCCTTTATTTTGGCTAACTATTGTTAACATGTGGGGTCTAGCTATTGAGATCGCTCTGCGGCACACTGGTGTTGGGCATGCCTCAGATGGGAGGCTGATATGTTCGGAACAATGACCCGATTTGCGGCGCTGATGATGGTTGGGTTGGCCGGTATCGCTGTGGCGTCCGAACCGCCGGAAGCGGCGGTGCAGTTTGATCTGCAGTGGCTTAGCCCACCCCAAGTTACGCCCGCGGGTGGGCAGGCGGCGGCGCAGCAGACGAGCGAGTACACCCGTCTTCAGGGCGTTGCCAATGTGGGAGGGAGCTTCGCCTGGCCGCTGCGATATGCGGTTGAGGTGCAGCGCTATCCGATCCTGACACTGCGATATCGTGCCCGCGATCTGGCCGTTGGGCCAACCTATGCCAACCGGATTATGGATGTGCAATTGGTTGATTCCGGCGGGCGGATGAATGCCCTGACGGTGATCAATCTCGAGGATCTGGTTCAGGATGGCGTGGTGCATGAGATTCGCAAGGATCTCTCGCAGGTGCCGGCCGACGCATTCATCGACCAGATGCGCTTTAACTTCCAGGGCGGAACGAGCGGTGGACGGCTCGACATCTACAGCATCGCCCTGGATCGCGGAAGCAATTCCCCTGAGCCGCTGAGATTCGAACAGAAGCAGGTTGAGTTTGTGGTGAAAGATGCGGCCGGGAATGCAGTGCCCGACGCCGAAGTGCATCTTGGTCTGCTGGAGCGCTCGAACTGGGTGGCTCTGGGATCTACGGACGATGTGGGGCGGATTCGGCTGATGACCCTGGCGCAGGTGCGGCCGGACGGCACGATCGAGTCGGTTGAGGCGGTTGTCGAGCGTCCGGGCAGCCTGCCGCAGTATGTTGCGCCAATCAAACTGCCGGCGGGCGCGCCGATTGAAGTGAAACTCTCACCCGTAGCGCAAGGACAACCACAGGCAGCGCAGGCACAGACAATGGGTCCATCGGAACAGGTGATCTCTGGCACCACGGACTACAACAACGGCACAACATACGTGCCCTACCCGGTCTACACGTACTCGTACATCGATGCATATCCTATGTACTGGTGGGTGCCGGTGCAGTACGTTCGCCCTCGGCCAATCGACTGGTGCGATCGCGACGATCGATGGCGCGATCACCATGGGGATCGCATTGACGTGCGGAGGTTCGACCATCCGCGTCCCGTGACGCCGCCGGCGACACATGGTCCGCCACCGGTGAAGATTGTTCCACCAGAACAGATGCATCATGGGCCAGGGCAATTACGGCCGGATGATGGGCGGCAAAATGCAAATCCGTGGCCAAATGTTGATCATGGTCGCGACGGCGGACCCGATGTGCATGCTCCAGGACCGGTTGTTGCTCCGCCGGTGCGGCTGACGCCACCAGATCTGCGCAATCGCGGCGATAAAGGGCCGCCGGTAATTGCGGACGAGCCTGTGCGCCGCGTTGCGCCGCCGACCAAGGTCAGCGCGCCACCTTCAGGGGCACAAGAAGGCCAGAAACGGGACAACGTTCGCCGCGACAACAGTGACGAGCGCATGACTCCGCCATCGCGGGTGGAGTCCGGGCCGACTCGCGATAGCGCAGTGCAGCGGCCGGCCCCGATCGTGATTCGCATTCCAGAGAATCCCGTGCGCAGCGATGCACCGAAGGCCGCGCCCGCGCCCACGCCCGAGCCGGTGCGCATCCCCGAGCAGCGGGACCCTCCAGTACGGGTGCAGCGCAGCGACCAAAGCAAGGCCGACCAGCCAGTGCGGCGCGTTGATCCTCCGGCCCAGACAGTTCAGGTCGACCCACCAGCGAAGGTCCAGCGGGAAGATAACATTCGCAAGGAGGCCCAGCGCGATGATGCTGCCCAGCGTGCGGCGGCGGAGGCCCAGCGAGCCGAGAGCCGGCGCGATGCGATGCAGCGCGAGACGGCCCAGCGCGAGCAGACCGCACGCCGTGATGATCCCCGCCGGGTAGCGGAAGCACCTCCCGCGGCTCCCGCGCCTCCCCCTGCACCGACGGTCAAAGGCAATGATGCCGGTCGACGCGCTGGAGCACAGAATGATGACAGTGTGACCGATCCGAATTCGGGCACATCTGCCCCTGGCCGATCGTCATCAAGACGGTAGAGAGATTCCAGCCCAAACGTTATGTCGGCAACGCTCCTCTGCAGTCTGTTGCAGTCTGTGGTAGTCTGCAATACAGGAGCATAATGCCTATGCGCACCGAAGGACTGTTTGCCGCTGCGACCCTCGTCACCCTCTCCATCTTGTGTCTGCAATCCGTGGCTCCGCGCGCGGCCAGCGCGGCGACGCCCATGCAGAAGATCACACCGGCGTATTCGGATGAGGTGCTCAACAATCCGGGCATGGGGATCTACTGTTTCCTGACCGGTAATGAAGCCGAGCTCCCGGTCAATGCGTGGTTCTACCCGCTGGTCCAGATCGGCTATCACCGCGCCGACTGGGCGTCGTTACAGAATGCGGGCGATGGCGAGGGGCATTATCGCTTTGACGAGAAACTCAAGCCGCTGTTCGATCTGTGGGTGACCAAGTGGCACAAGCGCATCGCTTTCCGCTTCATGAGTTCCAACATGCACTCGCAGAGCGAGTATGTCAGTCCCAAGTGGATGTTTGATGCAGGCGTGCCGTATGTGGTTCATAAGGGGCTGTATGTGGATCGGCAGGTGGACCCGGTCTTCTGGGACGAGAAGTACCTGGCAGCCCAGGATCGCTTCATTGCAGAACTGGGGAAGTATCTTGATGGCAAGGACGGCCTGGAGTTCATTGACATCGGCGGCATCGGCGAATGGGGTGAGATGCATTTGTCGCGCTGGTCAACGCAGGAACTGGCAGACACAGGCTTCACTCCCGATCGTTACATCGCGGCATATCGGCATATGATTGATGCGTATGTGAAGGCGTTTCCGCACACGCGGATATTCCTCAACGTCGGCGACTATGCGACGATCAATGACTATGCCGCCATGCGCGGCGTGAACTTTCGGCAGGATGGGCTCAATCCGCAAGGCGCGAGCTACGATGTGGGTCCGCGCTTCTACCGCGAATACGCCAAGCGGGGCATCCTGTGCAATTATGAGATGTACGCCGGCTATGAGGAGATGCAGCAGCGAAAGTGGGATCTGATCAAGACGTTCGAGAAGGGCCTGGAAGATCCGATCAGCTACTGGCATATCAACCTGCTGAGCTACAAGCAGATGCTCAACCCGCCGGACGACTACCGGCAGGCGCTCAAGCTGTTGTCGGCAAAGCTGGGCTATCACCTGGCGATATCGGAACTGGAAGTGAACCAGCAGGTGGGCACCGGGAGAGGTATCCCGGGCCGGATCGTAATTCGCAGTACCTGGCAGAATCGCGGCATCGCAGCGCCTGCGTATTCCTATGCAGTTCAGTGGATGCTCAAGGATGCCACGGGCAAGACGGTGGTCGAGACACTTACCTATCCGCGCACGCCGACGACACGCTGGTGGACGGACGTGCCGGTGACCGAATCCGCCCTGTTGCGCGTGCCGTCCGATCTTCCGGTGGGCACATACACGCTGGCAGCGCGAATGATCAATGCAGAGAAACCGGCGCAGACGATCGAGCTTGCCATGAAGGGACGCCAGACTGATGGAACCTATGCGTTGGCGTC
The DNA here is from genome assembly GCA_903871935.1 of uncultured Phycisphaerales bacterium. GTDB lineage: Bacteria > Planctomycetota > Phycisphaerae > Tepidisphaerales > Tepidisphaeraceae > CAIQIQ01. The sequence continues at coordinate 793 of CAIQIQ010000089.1, read as the reverse complement.
CATCGAGGCAAAGCCGGGCGCACTGGCCGCCGCCAGGCTGCCCAAGCTGGACTTGGAAAAGGATGTCGCGGGGTGGGTGCCGGTGACGGGCATGACCCTTACGCACGCATCCGAGGGATACAACTCCGCTGGCAGCGTGAAGGTGGCCGGCCGGCAGCCGGGCAAACATTGGGACTACGCCTATCTGCCGCTGGGCAATGCCCTCCAGCCCGGGGCACGATACCGTGTCACCTGCTGGATGAAAGTCGCCGACTGGTCGGCCAAGGATCTTCCACCCTACGTGAAACTCGGACTCAATGACGCCAAGGGTGTTTAGATCACGAACGTGAACAGCGCCAAGTATGACCTGCAGCGACAGGGACAATGGCAGCAACTCGCGATTGACTGTGAGATGCCGCCCTTGGCCGAGCAGAGCATCTTCGCGATCGAGCGTGGCGAGTTCGATGCAGAGGTTTCCGGGACGATCTGGCTGGATGATCTGACAGTCGAAATGCTCGAGGCGCCGTGAGGCAATTAGAAGCTGGCGAGGTAGAATCCCGGACATGGCAAACGACATTCGGGAAAGCATGCAGGCGTTTGTGGATCGGGGCGTGATGGCCGGGGCGGTCACGCTGGTGGCTTCCGCGGAAAAGGTGCTGGGCATCGATGCCGTGGGATATGCGGATCTGGTTGCGAAGGATGCAATGCGGCCGGACTCGGTCTTCTGGATCGCCTCCACAACCAAGCCGATGACTGCAACGGCGCTGATGATGCTGGTGGATGAAGGGAAGGTAAAGCTCGACGATCCGGTGGA
>CAIQIQ010000088.1 GCA_903871935.1 uncultured Phycisphaerales bacterium | reverse complement strand
GCCAGTGGCTCGGGCAAATCGTCGCTGCTGGCGCAACTTGAGCGGCAGCTCGATGGCCGAGCCATCCCTGTACACGCCCTGACCATGCCCGATGCGATCGCCGTCGACTGCTTCCCGCAGATCGAGACTGAGGCAGCGCTGGAACTGCTTGGGCGTATGGGCCTGGGAGAGGTGTACACGTACCTCTCACCGGCGCGTAAACTGAGTACCGGCCAGCAATTCCGTCTGCGCCTGGCGATGGCGTGGGCGCGCACGATCGCCTGCCCATCGCAGAGAGTGTTGCTCTGCGATGAGTTCGCAACGCAGCTCGACCCGATCAGTGCAGGGGTAGTAGCACACCTGACGCGCCGGCAGATCTCGGCCAATGGTCGGCTCTGCATGGTCGCGGCAACCTGCCACGATGCGATTACGAAGGCTCTGAAACCCGACCTGATCGTTCATTGCGACTTTGGGCAGTTCCATCTTCTGTCGGAGCGCGCTGCATGAACCGCGCCGACCTGCCATTTCCAGGACGGATCGTCTTTCGCCTCGGTACGGCAAGCGACTATCGCCGGCTGGCGCGGTTTCACTACACACAGGGCGCCCCAGCCAGTTTCGCACTGACGGCCGCGATCGACTATCTGCCCAGTCCGCTGACGCGGCAACTGATCGCCGTCGGCGTCCTCTCCAATCCACCCTTGAGTTGCCATATCCGTCGGCAGGCGCTGCGCTTAGGGTTGGTCCCGGATGTTTGGCGCTGGGCCTACCTGAATCGGCATCTCCGCACCATCAGCCGAGTGATCGTCCACCCGCAGTTTCGCGGGATCGGGCTGGCAGTTGCGATGGTGCGGTTTCTACTGTCGCAGTCGCCGACCCGGTATACAGAAGCGATCTCGCGTTTGGCAACGCACCACCCGCTGTTCGCGAAGGCAGGAATGCACGGCCTTTGCCTTGGCGGGCAGGAAACGCCGGCGTATTATCTCTTCGACCGTCTGGACGTGGCCAAAACCGTACAGCATCCGGACTTGGCCGTTCTAACTCTTTGAAAAGAAGATGGTTGCAGTGGCAGACCTTTTGGGTTAGGCTGCCATTGGCTACGGCAAAGAAGGCGGCCTCAAGCAAGGATGCGCGGGTGTGTCGCCGGCGTGCAAAACGGATTTGCACGTGATCTGCATCGGGTTTCTCAGGCCCCTTGCCCAGGAAGGAGCCACAGTCATGCTCGTACTTTCCCGTCAACGGGACGAATCGATCATCATTGGCGACAACATCGAAGTCACCGTGGTAGACATCCGCGGCGACAAAGTGCGCCTTGGGATCACCGCCCCGAAAGACATCAGCGTTCACCGCAAAGAGGTTTACGAGGCGATCCGCCGCGAAAACCGGCAGGCGGCCCAACCCACCAACGAAGTCGCCCCCGCCCCCTCCCCGGCGCAGCCAAGCGTGGCCGACCCGGCTGTCCAACCAGACAAAGCCAAGAAGTGATATAAAGGGGTCGGGAGTCTTTTTAAAAGACTCCCGACCCCTTTAATCGCGGCAGCGATGCCGTACAATCGGGGCATGGTGGCACTTCCGGTTGTTGAGCATGACGAGGAGGGTTCGCCGCAGCGGCTTTACCGCCGGGCGACCCAGCTTTGGTGTTCGCAGGTGGCACAGGAAACCGGCTTCGGGCCGGCCGCGGCTTACACCCGGTCTGATCTTGCGGGCATTCCCGAGGCGAACTGTTTGATGGGTGAGATCACCGGCGAGCAGTGGCCGGCCATTCGCGCCCATTTCGCTGAAGCCAGGACCGAGCCGCTGGTCTGGCATCTTCCCTCTCCCGAAGTGGCGCCCGAAGGGATGCTTCCTCGTCGCCTGGTGCTCTATCGCCTCGGCAACATGCCCACGGGACTGCCGCAGACACATCCGGACCTGACGATCGTCCCCGCCCGTGCAAGTTTCGCCCATGTAGCCCAACTCATGTCGACCATGTACCCCGGTGCCCCCGCTGCCCAGGCTCAGGAAGCCGCGATGTGTCACCTCGATGACTCGCGCGTCGATGCCGTGCTCGCAATCCAGGGCGATCGAGCGGTCGCCTATGCCTCGGTGCTGTCAATCGGTGAAGCAGGTTTCGTACAGGAATTCTTCGTACACCCGGAAGTACGCGGCCGAGGGTATGGCCGGGCCATGGCGGGATGGATCTTCGATATCTGTGTGCGCTCCGTGTTCAAGCATGTCCTGTGCGCCCTGCCGCAGGATGCACCGGGCGCCGGGGATCTTGCGCGGAAGTATGGCTTTGTGCCGGCGTGCGAGGTGCTCACCTTCGTAAAGGCGTAGCCATCGCCACTACGCTCAGTCCGAACGGCAGCGCCACCCGGCCCAGCAGATGCCGCTCGGAGGCAAAGACCGCACGGAACATCGCGTTGATCGGGCGTGGCGGAATTGACGTGCTGATCTGCGCGGGCTGATGCTTCTTGCTTCGCTGTGCCGCACGTTGCGCCAGCGCCAGGGGAAATAGAATCGTGTTGCAGTAGCTGCTGTATTTCACCTCCAGCGCAGCTTCTCTAAGCACCAACTCCAACTGCCCTCGCGTATAGCGCTGGCGATGATGATGCGCTACGTCGTGCGGGCCAAAGAGCCACTGATACGCCGGCACCGTCAGCAGGAAGATGCCGCCTGGCTTGAGCAGTTTCGCGGCAGCAGCAGCAGAGTCCACATCATCGTCCAGATGCTCCAGCACATCGAGCATCAGCACAGCATCAAACGTTCCAGGCGTCAGTGGCACATCATTGGGAAGGCGTCCCTCTACAACCTTTACGTTCCGCTTTTTCGCGAACTCCACGGCCAGTGGCGAAACATCCACGCCCACAGCCTCATACTGTTGTGACAGCAACTGCAGCATCCGCCCGCAGCCGCAGCCCAGGTCCGCCACCTTCAGCTTGCCCGATCGGGCAGGCAATGCGCGCTGCAGCATCGACAGAACGATCCTGTGCTTCGCCGCGAACCACCAGTGGTTCTGTTCCAGCTTGAACATGTCCGCATAGAGATACGCTTCCATCGGGTATGCGCAAGTGTAGGAGGCAGGAGGAGGAAGTGGAAGATGGCGGCGTCGCCATGCCGCACACGGAAGGCTGTCAGCCCCAAAGGGGCGCGATTGCACAGCCCAGGGCAACGCCCTGGGTAATCGATCAAGTACGCACGCAAGCCCTGAAAGGGCGTGATAGTGTCGGTCAATCCCAAACGTACCGTTCGTCAAACTGGATGCCGTGGCGCTGGAGGAACTGGAGATATTCTTCTTGGAAACTCAGCTGCTGGTGGTGCTCTTCCTGCCGCACGATATACGCCACAACGTCATTGGCCCTCGATCCGCTGACGGAGAATGCGCCGTATCCGGCTTGCCATGCGAAAGCCTCCACGCCCTTTGTCTTCATCTACTTTGAGGATGATGTCTTCATCTCCTCTATGACCTGCGCAATCGCCTTGGTTCGTGATAGTTGGAGGCAGGCGTGGATGTGATCGCCGGTGCCGGAAACCTGGAGGGGCGGGCACTCGATAGAGCGCAGCGTACCAGCGAGATACTTGAACAGTTCAGGACGAAGATCCGCGGGAATCGTTGGCTCACGGTGTTTGGTGCTGAAGATCACGTGGATCAGGACGTGAGAAAGAGATCGTGCCATGGTTATCTCGCTTGGCGACCATTCTCACGCCCTTTCAGGGCTTGGGTCAATACACGGTGGTCCAAACCCAGGGCGTTGCCCTGGGCTATGCAATCACGCCCCTTCGGGGCTCTTGCTTGTTATCCCTTGGTCCATACCCAGGGCGTTGCCCCGGGGTCGCGCCCTTTCAGGGCTTACTGCAGATTCACCGGCATGATCACGTATTGGAAATTCGCCCCGCTCTTGAGCAGACCAGGCCGATTCGGCATTGTCATCTCGATCGAGATCTCGTCGCTATCGGCCACCTTCAACGCCTCAATCAGGAAGGTCGGATTGAATCCGATCTCCACGTCAGCGCCGTCGAACTTGCAGGCGCAATTGATCGTCGATTCGCCGGCATCCGGCGAACGGCTGGTCAGCACCAGGCCCTTCTTGCTGAAGGCAAAACGAACACCCTTGGTGTCTTCGGTCACCAGCAGCGATGCCCGCTTCACGGCCGACAGAAAATCCGCCGTCCCGCAGGTCATCTTCTTGTCCGGATCCTTAGGAATCACATCCTCGTATGGTGGATACTGCCCTTCCACCAGGTTGCTTGTCAGCGTTGCGGTATTGGTATGGAAAATCACCTGAGTATCACGAAGCTGAATACCGATCTTCTCTTCGCCATCGGTCAACAGCTTTTCAATCATCTGCAGCGTCTTCTGCGGAATGATCGCCTTGATGCTGTCGGTATCGCTCTTGGTGATGCTGGCCAGATCGCCCTTGGCATGCGCCAACCGCCGGCCGTCG
>CAIQIQ010000087.1 GCA_903871935.1 uncultured Phycisphaerales bacterium | reverse complement strand
GGCATATTCGGGGCGGAAGTGTATCAGCGATCAGTGGGTATGTCGCCTGCCTGCAGGGCGGCGCACACTGGCTAGAATCCTCTTGGACATGAAAAAATCCCGGGAAACCGGGGTGCTTAGTGGAGCCACGGGGATTTGAACCCCGAATCCCACCATGCCATGGTGGTGTGATCCCATTTCACTATGGCCCCGGAATCACTGACCAAGTTGTCAGAAGGGGTACTCTACGGACTGCGCGGTAGCTGTCAAGGCTTGGGGCTTGCTAGAGTACACCGTACGTGTCGTATACCTCGCGCAGAGTCTTGCCTGCCAAGAGGGCCTGGCGCGAGAGCGATTCCTTGCCGGCTTTGTCGCGAGAGAGTTCCAGCACACGCTGCTCGATGTCACGGGGGACAACCACGATTCCGTCGAAGTCCGCAAAGACGAGCTCGCCGGGATGAACCAATACATCGCCGCAGCGAACCGGGACATCGTATGCCATGACGCGGGCTCGTCCCATCGAATCCAGCGGACGGATGCCGGTGTAGTAAACCGGGAAGCCCATGTCGGCGATGCGGACGCAATCGCGGATCTGGCTGTCGCAGACACAGCCCACCGCGCCGTTGCGCTTGGCGACCGTGGACATCAGCTCGCCCCAGGGGGCGTTGGCGCCCTCGTAGTCGGTGGAATGGACGGCCACATCGCCCGGCCGCAGCGAGTCCATCGCGTCGATCTCCAGGCCATAGGGATCTTCCTTGACCACGTAGTCGGTTGCCATCCAACGGAGGGTGCGAGCTCGGCCGACAAAGCCGCAATCTCGGCGATCCTGCAGCAACGGGCGGAGGCGATGGTGCATCGCCTGGTTGCGATATCCCAGGGAATCGAGGATGTCGCAGACGACCGGCACATAGAGGTTGGTCTTGACGAACGTGAATATCTCCGCATCGGAACTCATGATTACTCCACTTGCGTTATGGCTCATACAAATCACTTCCGGGGCCGCAGGACCCTCGCTGGATTTCCGGCTACCACAGTTTCGGGCGGCACATCGCGAATAACAACGCTGCCCATCCCGACCATGCTTTTACGGCCGATTCGCAGCAACTGGCGAATCGTGCAAGCCTGCCCAAGATAGCAGCCGGCCTCCACGTGCACAGAGCCAGCGAGGCTTACGTTGGTGCAAAGTATCACATCATCCTCCAGGTGATCATCATGGTTGATGACCGCCCCGGCGAGCGCAAACACGCGATTGCCCAGCTCGGCATTGGCGCCGATGTAACAGTGAGGATAGATAACACAGCCCGCGCCAATCCGCGCGGTGCGGGAAACAAATGCCGTGGGATCCACGATGGTCGCCAAGCGGTCTTCCGGGAGTTGGACCGGGCGTTCGTTGTCGATCGCGAACCAGCAGTGCGGGTAGCGATCCACATCCTTGATGGTGCCCAGGATGTCATAGCCATGAACCGCGTGCCGGTCGCGATCCTGGCCATCGCGCGTGAGAAAGCCAAGGAGATTCCATGTGGGCGCGATGCGGTTGATCCGCTCGACGATCTCCGCCATTTCCAGGGCGTGGATACCGATGCTGGCAATGATCAGATCTCTCATGGTGATGTCATCGTCTCTCTTCGGTGGTGACAGGCTATGGTCACAGTCCCATGGAACATCGAGCCAGGCTGCACGATTCCTCCGGCCGGAACTTCAGAAGCGGTGTTGGTTGCTTCAATGCCGAGACAACCGAACCCGGCCGGTCTGGCCGCGGGCCAGCCGCCACGATTGATCCAGAGTCCCCACCAGGGCTGGTCGGTCCGCAGGCGGATGCTCAGGTCATCGCGAACCAATATTATCGGATCACCGGTGCGGACGAACTGCTTTGTGCAAGTGCCATTGAGACCAAAACCGCGCAGGCATCCTCGATCGGGCACACGGACCTCTTGCAGTCCGGTGGTGCCAAAGAGTGCATGACTTGCCCATACAAACTCACAGGGCACGGATGACGTGTTGTGCGCCTCGAACTCCAGGAGCAGTTCGCCGGTATCAGGGACACCGCAGAACCGCCGCGTCACGGCACACTGGCGTGTCTGCCACTTCTGGCAGATCTCGCCTGACCGTTGACTGAACTGAGGTGCCGTACCCACCAGTTCGCCCATCACCGGGCTCTGGCGATATGGGTCAATCGTCGGAAAACATTCATCCCACCCCGCGACACGGAACGACGTTCCGGGGGCGAGTTCGAAGCGCTCGTCAGCTTCGTACAAGAAGCCTGGCAGGTTGTGCCATGACAGTTGTTCCAGTTTGCCGTCCAAAGCAAACCGCAAGGAGAAATGGCCAATCTGATAGGTCATCCATGCACCGGTCTATAGAACGCGATACTTCGCGACCATCCGCTCATCCACTTCGACGCCCAGCCCGGGCCCATCCGGAATATCGATGAACCCATCTTTGAGTTCAATGTGGCCATGGCACAAGGTGTTCAACAGCGATGATGAAGAGACGTTGAATTCAAGGCAGAGGGAGTTCGGCAGATAGGCATTCAGATGGAGCGAGGCTGCCTTCAGCAGGTCTGTCAGCCATGCGTGTGGGGCACAGTCGATCTGCATGCGCGAGGCCATATCCGCGATCTGCTGGCCGACGCTCAGGCCCCCACAGCGGCTTAAGTCCGGTTGCAGAACATCGACCCGACCTTCGCGGGCGAGGCGTTCAAATTGCTCGATGCCCTCGGCCTGTTCGCCGGCCGCCAGGCGCAGGCGATGGGTGTGCTCGGCGACGCGGGCGTATCCTTCGATATTTGTCGGATGGAGGAAATCCTCGAGCCAGAACACACCCAGTTCCTCCAACTCCGAGACAAGGATGATGGTGTCCTTAAGACTGCGTGACTTAAATGGCTGGCGACGCGAGGTGCCGTACCAGCCGGCATCCACCATCAGGTCGATGCCATCACCGGCTTCCTGCCGTGCGGCCTTTACGAGGGCAACATCCAGCTTAAGGTCGACGCCAAAGACGCCCCAGCCAAACTTCATGGCCCGGAAACCGCGGGCGAGATAGTCCGCCACGGCTCGCTTCATGTCATCGGGCGTGGGACGGAACAGGGTCGACGCATAGGCCTTCACTCGGGTGCGGTACTTGGCGCCCAGGAGCTGCCATATGGGCATCTTGAGCGCCTTGCCGGCAATATCCCAAAGAGCAATGTCCGCGCCGCTGATCATCTGCATGCCCGCGCCGCTGCGCCCGTAGTAGCCCAGATAGCGATACATCTTTTCCCAGAGCCGGCGGCGCTGCATGGGGTCTTCACCCACAAGGGCCGAACGCAACGACTCGAAGCCGACCTCGCCGCCGGAGGGTGCATCCACAATCGCCTTGCCCACATGCGGCTGGGTCTCGATGTCCGACCAGCCGACAATCCCCTCATCGGTCGTGATGCGAATCAGACTGACAAAGCGGACGCCATGCGCCTCGGCCGCCTCTGAAGGGTCGGGGTAGTCTTTTCCGGTATCCAGAACCATTGCCTCAACGTCAGTGATCTTCATCGTGCCGCCTCGTTGTCCCAAATTAGTGTTACCTTCAGTGCCGCATCATGTCGGTTTGCCGCCAGTGAGAATGCCTGTTCATACTGCTGCCATGGTAGGCGATGCGTGATCAATTCGTGGAGTTTGAGCTGTTCGTCGGCCAGCAGTCGCACGGCGTGATCGAAACGATCCTCATCGTTGCAGGCACCGACGATCTCCAGCTCTTTCACATGGACGCGGAAGAGATCCACTGGACTCTGGCCGGGCATGGCTGCAAATAGAACCAGCCGTCCTTTGGGCCGCAGCAACTCCAGGCCCCATTGCACTGCTTCAATTGCGCCAACGGTGGCGATCACTGCATCAAAACCGCCGGCCGGCGAACTGGAAGATAGCAGTGACAGGGGATCAGGCGCGTTGCGCAGATTCAGGGTCGTAGCGCCGCCAGCGCGGGAAAGACGGAAATCGTGCCGTCCTGCCAGGACTACTTGGCTCAAGCCCATGCCGGCCGCCGAGCGCGCCATGATCAGGGAGAAAGGGCCATCTCCAATGATCAGCAGGTTGCTTCCGGCCGCTGCTTTAGCCTGAGCCAGAGCCTGGAGACAGACACATACCGGTTCGGCGAGCGTCGCCGTGGCAAGATCCACGCTGTCGGCCAACCGCCGGGCGCGATCGGCCCGGACGAGGTAATACTCGGCGAATGTTCCCTGCATGTTCAAGCCGAAATGCCCCATGTTTGTGCATAAATGCGCCCGTCCGGCGCGGCACTGCTCACACTTCTGGCAGGGATGAACTGGGTGGGTTGCCACGCGATCGTCGACTTTGAATCCCTGAACCGATTTGCCGACATCGGCCACCACGCCAGCGGCCTCGTGGCCCATCACCACCGGAAGTTGAATCCCGAACGGATTCTCGCGGATGTCGTTCAGGTCGGAGGTGCAGATGGTTGCCGCCGCGGTGCGGATAAGCAGTTGATCGGCGGCCGGGCGCGGTTTCGGGAGGTCCACCAGTTCCAGATGCCCGATCGACTGCAGTGAAAGCGCTTTCATGGTTTGATCCCAAGCAGTGAGAACGCATCACGCTGGAGTATGCCGTCGATGGTCGCTTTGCTGATGCGCGGCAGCGTCGCCGACCCGATCACGTGGTTTACCTGACGCAGACCGCGAATGGACTCGCGACTGAGAGCGAAGGGGAAATCTGTGCCAAATAGCAGCTTGTGCGTTACGCGGTATTCCTCGGCCAGGACCAGCATGTTGTAGAGCTGCCACGGCCGGTAGAACAACGCTGCGATGTCTGCGTAAACATGGGGATGCTTACGGATGGTCGCGAGGCATTCTCCCTCGAACGGATGGCCCAGGTGCGCCAGAATCATCCGCAGCTCCGGGTAGCGCATGGCCACTTCGTCAAAGAGCCATGGGCGGGTGAACTCCAGGGGGGCATTGCGCACGAACGTCGTGCCGGTGTGAAAGAGGATGGGCAGGCCATGACGCTGGCAGTATTCATAGACACCGTGACAGATCTTGTCGCGCGGATCAAACCCGGCGTACATCGGACCCATCTTCACGCCCTTGAGGCCCAGATCCTCAATGCCATGCCGCAGTTCTTTGAGGTGCCCCTTCTGGGTCGGATCGTTGGAGGCAAAGCCGACGAAGTGCCTTGGCGCCTGCTTTACCCATTGCGCCACATACTCATCGGGAACCCAGAAGCCCGAGCGGCGGGCCTTGAGCCCAAACACGACGACGCGGTCAAAGGGCTTCATGTCGGTGAGGTAATGGTCCAGCGGAAACGTCATCGGCAGCGGCTTGCCACGGGAGAGGGAGAACTGCCCCTTCAGTTCATCACTGAAGTGTTTGCTTTCATCCCAGACGTGAACATGAATGTTTTGCATGGCTTTATGGCAGGACACTGTATGGCTTGATCGTCCCGCGAGATCGCAACGGCACAAAGCACTCGGCGAAGGCGCATCCCGCCTGTTCGCCCCAATACGCATCAGGGCGATGGCACAACTGTTCAAATCCCGCGTTCACCGCCTGCTGCATCGCCTCTTCCTGCGACTGATGCCGCTGCAGGAGCCTGACCTTGTGTGCTTCGTATTCGGTGATATCCACAAAATGGCTGGGGGCGAACTCAAACGCCCCGTGCGGCGGAACCAGGAACGCCGCCGGTACGCGCGGCAGCGGCTTTGAGGCCGTCGGGATCACCGGCAATGCTGCCTGCATGAGACAATGTCGTACCAGCAGGCTGGTCGTCACGTGGTCCTGGTTGTAGTCCTCGTGATAGTGCGTGAAGACCACATCCGCCCGGGTGGCGCGAATCGCCTCAATCAGCCGCCGGCGTAGCTCCGGAGAATCGTAGAGGAACTCGTCCAGTTCGCGAAGATTGAGATAGGTGGCGTCCATCTCGCTCGCCAGTGCGTCCATCTCGCGCTGGCGAATCTCCGTGGCTTTGGCACGGGAAATGGTTGGCTCCTGAACGAATCCCAGGCTTCCATCGGTCAGGGTGATGAACGCCAATCGATCGCCGCGCGCCCGACACTTGAGCATCGTGCCCAGGCAACGCATCTCATCATCCTGATGCGCCATGATGGAAACGACGTTCATATCTTCTCCTTCTGCGCGGGCGTGAAATGACGGCGATATCACATCGCATGGACCGCACCCGCGCCATCGTTGCCAAGACTATACCCAGAGGCACCACAAGGTGACACTCTGGATTTTCGGGTGTCAAAAGTTCGCCAGGGCAATGGCGATTAATCCCAGGACGAGTGTGGCGATCCAGCGGAGGGTAACGCGTTCGTGAAAAATGAGGATGGCGGCGAACATGGGGAGGATCAACGTGACCATGCTGGAGATGAGGAAAGCGGCCGGACCGGAACGGCCGGCGGCCGCGCCCAGGGCGAGCATGCCGCTGACCGACCCAACGCCGGCGAGCAGGCCGGGCATCCAGCCATGGCGAAGAGTATGGCCCAGTTCGTGGTGTTTGAGGGCATCGAACAACGCGATGACGGCGATGGACGCGTACATGCAGAGAAAGAAGAGATCGAGCCCGCGGCCGGCGGCATTGGTGTTCAGGTCCTGGATGCCGATGTTGGGCAAGGCGTTGATGAAGAGGATGGCGATCAACAGCAGGCCGTAACTGAGTTTTGTGCGGGTGGATGCGACGGTGGTGGAGGTGCTTCCATGGCCGAGGGCGGCGAGGATGCAGCACAGTACGGCGATGGCGACAGCGAGCCACTGCGTCCATGGCTGGTGGATGTGCTGGATGATCGCCGCATAGAGCACCACCGGTGAGAAATTCAGCGCGACCATGCACCAGGCAAGCGAGAAAGGGCCCAGACGCATCGCACGGCCAACAAGCCTGACGCTGATGTATTGGCTGACTCCGGCGCCAAGGCCGAGAATCACGGCGTGTGTGCTCAAATCGCCGGAGCTGGAACACTTGACCGCAAAGAGCGCAGTTCCGCAGGCAGCCATGAGCAGGAAGATGCGCCGCGGAGTGACCTTACGGGTTGCGGCCAGTTGGTAGGCGATTCCGATGGAGGCAAAACAGATGCCTGCCCAGATGGGCAGGATATGGCTGATGAGTTGCGAGGAGGCGATAGCCATTGAGAACTACTTCAGGAGCTTGGACCATTCCATAATGAAGTGACGGCGCTGGAAGCCACAACGTTCATACGCGCGCAGGGCAGGTTCGTTGTCGAGACCGGTGGCGATAAGCACCTGGCCAGCACCCATTTCCGTCAGCCGCAGCAGCGACATCGCCACCATGATGCGGGCCAGTCCACGATTGCGATGGTCGGGTTCGGTCGTGACGTTGCCGATCTGGCCGGTGGGCTTGCCACCGGGAGCGCAAAGCAGGTGTGGATAGAGGCGCGCGTAGCAGTGGGCGGCTTTGGCGCCGTTGTGGATGGCGTGGAAGCCGAAGGGCTGGGCGGCGCGTTCGAGCGAGGGCGTGACTTCGATGATCTCATACCCAGCGGGGGAACGCTCCTGAACATCTTTGGGACGCGGGAGGTCGCAGGTGAGGATCAGGGCGGGGTGGCTGATGCGAAAGCCAGCGCGGAGATAAGCGTCGGTAGCGCTGACGGCCCAGTGCGGGTGGTAAGGCTCATTACCGAGGATGTAGCCACAATAGAAGAGCGAAGCCCGCCAGGTGGGGCTCACAATTCGATGCAGGTGACGCTGACGGGCGAGGCGCTCCCATTCACGGACCAGAGTCAAGCCGGTTTCCGCAGCGTCCGGGTCGGGACGAAGGGCCAAGAGGTGGATGTGGGCGGTATCGGAGTGCTGTTCGCCGTGCAGGATGCCCATGCAGCGGCCGCCGGTGTAGTGCATCAGGATGCTCTTGGGGCGGTACTCAGGGCGGGAGGTCTGCCAATAGGTGAGCAGATTCGCGTCGATCGGGCAGCAGTGCGGCCAATCGGCGGTGGCGGCGTTGATCGTCTCAATCAGATCGGCCGAGCGCTCGGGAGTGAAATGGATGATGCCATTTGTCATGGTTGGAGTCTGCAGGGGTACTGCAGATTCAGGCTTTGGTTTCGACCTTGCCGTAGGTGCGTGCTCTTGGGGTCACAAGGGTGGTGTCGACGGATTCGTAGGTGATGTTGGTGGTGTTGGCGGCGGGATCGTAGGTGGCGATGGTGGTCTTGAGGAAGTTGGCGTCATCGCGTTCTGGGAAGTCAGGCTTGTAGTGGGCGCCGCGGCTTTCATTGCGCGCCAAGGCGCCTTTGAGGACGGCCTCTGACAGGATGATCATGTCGCGGAGGACGCGGGTAAAGGCGAGGTTCTGGTTGGTCCAGTTGCTGGTGTCGGAGAGGCGAATGTTCTGGTAGCGCAGTTTCCAACCCTGGCAGGCTTCGATGGTCTTGGTGAGGCGATCATTGTAGCGGACGACCGTGCAATTGTCGGTCATCAGCTTGCCCATTTCCATCCAGAGTTCGTAGGGGTTTTCATCGCCCTTGTTCTCGATCAGCTTGCGGGCGCGGGTCTCTTCCTGCTGTACGACGGCATCGAAGGTGGCCTGGGGCACGTCAGCGGCCGCCACTTTTGCGGCATCAAAAGCATAGTTCTTGACGCAACTTCCGCCGAAGAGACCATCGAAGATGCAGGAGAGCAGGGAGTTGGCCCCGAGGCGATTGGCGCCGTGATACCCGGAGGATGCCTCACCCATGGCATAGAGGCCGGGGATGTTGGTCATCATGTTCTTCGGGTCGCCCTTCTTCAGGCCACCGGACTTTTCATCCTTGGTGAAGCCGGTCCAGAGACCGCCCATGGTGTAGTGAACGGCCGGAAAGATCTTCATGGGCTCATGCAGCGGGTCGGCGCCGACGAACTTCTCGTAGATCTCAAGGATGCCTTCGAGCTTCTTCAAGACCGCCTCTCGGCCGATCTCCCTGACCTTGTCGCGAAGATCAAGATAGACCATGTTGCCGCCGCCGACGCCGTAGCCTTCCTGGCAGATGTGGAAGATCTCACGGGTGGCAATGTCGCGGGGAACGATGTTGCCGTACTTGGGATATTTCTCTTCGAGGAAGTAATAGCGTTCGGCTTCGGGGATGTCGTTGGGATTGCGGACATCGGCCTTGGAGCGCGGGACCCAGACGCGGCCGCCCTCACCGCGGGCGGATTCGGAGATCAGGCGGCATTTGTCTTCGCCGGGGATGGCAGTGGGATGCACCTGCATCATTTCAGGGTTGGCGTACTTGGCGCCGGCTTGCATGCAGCGCGAGGCAGCGCCGCCGGTGCAAACGACCGACATGGTGCTCTTGCCGAAGAGCAGGCCATTGCCGCCGGAGGCGACGACGACGGCATCAGCGCGGAAGGAGCGGATCTGCATGGTGCGCATGTCCTGGGCGACGATGCCGACGCACTGGCCTTCGTGGAGGACCGGCCAGAGGAATTCCCAGAACTCATACTTGGTGACGCGGCCGTCGGCTTCCCATCGGCGGGTCTGCTCATCGAGGGCGTAGAGCAGTTGCTGGCCGGTGGTGGCGCCGGCGAAAAAAGTGCGCTTGAAAAGAGAGCCGCCGAAAAGGCGCAGATCGCGTTGGCCTTCGGGGGTGCGGTTGAAGGGAACGCCCATGCGATCGAGCAAGTCGATGATCTTCGGTCCCCAGTTGCACATTTCCAGAACCGGCGGCTGATCCGCGAGAAAATCGCCGCCGAGAACCGTTTCGTCGAAGTGCATCCACTCGGAGAAGCCCTGTTGGCGGGCGATCTCATTGCACGCGTTGATCCCGCCCTGGGCGCAGACACTGTGTGATCGTTTGACGGGGACCATCGAGAAGAGGTCCACGTCGACGCCTTCCTCGGCAAGTTTGATGGTGCAGGAGAGGCCGGCAAGGCCGCCGCCGATGACGATGACGCGTTTGGTTCCAACTGCCATGTTGCTTCCGTTCTTGGTTGTTCGGTGCTAATGGGCGGCCGGTGGCGCGAGGGCCGTGAGGGTAGATGGGTCCAAGCGTGCGGCCGCGATCACGGAGATCAGGCCGATGAGCGTCAGGGCGACGAACAGGCCGACGCAGATCTGGCCGAAACGGCGCTGGGAGGCGGCACTGATGGTCAGACCCCAGGTGATGGCGGCCGTCCAAAGGCCGTTAGCGGTGTGAGATGCCACTGCCAGGATGCCAATGGGGTAGATCAGCGCGGGCAGCAGCCAACTCGCGTGCATGTGTCGAGCGATGCTTGACATGGCTCCGCCCTCGGGGACAAAAACCAAGTCAGTGCCAAACATCCCATACTTCAGGCTCAGCACATGGAACAGGACGAACAGGAGGATGATGACGGCGGTGATGCGCTGAAGGAGGTACAGGCTGTTTCTCATGTAGGGGTAGTTGCCGACGTTCGGCTGGCCGTTGACGGTGATCCAGATACCGTAAACGGCATGGAAGAGGAAGGGGAGGAAGATTGCGGTCCATTCGATCACCGAGAGGAAGGGGAGGCTGTGGATCTTGTCCACCTGCTGCTGGTAATGCGGCCCGCCCTGAGCGATGGTGGCGTTGACGATAAGATGGACCAGCAGATAGCCGCCGAACATAAGCCCGGTGAGTGACTGCAGGCGTCTTACGAGCAGATATCCCGGACCGCACAGACAAGCGGCGGAGTTGGCTTCCATTGCAGCGGTAGACACGTCAGCAGCTCCTTTCAGTGAAGGGCAAAACGAAAGTATACAGGCAGCGATGTGTACGGAACAAGGTTGAGCTCGCATTGGGCTGCGGATCGTCTTCCAAATGAGGAAACGAACCGGCCCGGAACTCGCTACAAGTTCCGGGCCGGGTTTGATCGCGTGTTATGCGATGGTGAAGTTAGGCCTTGGGCGGCTCTTTGGCGTTGAGCCAGGTCATCATCTTGCGCAGCTTCTTGCCGGTCACTTCGACCGGGTGCTTCTTGTCGGCCTCGTAGAGGCGCTTGAAGTTCTTCATGCCGGTCTCGTATTCCTTGCGGAATTCCGTGGCGAACTTGCCATCCTGGATTTCCTTCAGGATCTTTTTCATCTCCTTCTTGGTCTTGTCGTTGATGATCCGCGGGCCGCGGGTCAGGTCGCCGTACTCGGCGGTGTTGGAGATAGAGTAGCGCATGTAGTCCAAACCGCCGACGTAGATCAGGTCGACGATCAGTTTCACTTCATGCACGCACTCAAAGTACGCCATCTCGGCCGGGTAGCCAGCTTCGGTGAGGGTCTCAAAACCGGCTTTGATGAGCGAACACAGACCGCCGCAGAGGACAACCTGTTCGCCGAACAGATCAGTCTCGCACTCATCCTTGAAGGTGGTGACGATGATGCCCGAGCGAGCGCCGCCGACGCCACGAGCCCATGCCAGGGCGATCTTCTTGGCGCTCTTGGTGGCATCCTGCTGGATGGCCATCAGACAGGGGACGCCGCCGCCTTTTTCAAACTCGGAGCGGACGAGATGGCCAGGGCCTTTCGGGGCGACCATGATCACGTTGACATCTTTGGGCGGAACGATGGTCTTAAAGTGGATGTTGAAGCCGTGGGTGAATCCCAGGGTCTGACCGGCCTTGAGGTTGGGGGCGATAAAGCGGTGATAGACGCCAGGCTGGACTTCATCGGGCAGTGTCATCAGAATGAGGTCGGCCTGCGGCACGGCTTCGGTAACAGTCATCGGCTTGAAGCCCAGTTCCAGGGCCAGCCTGTAGTTGGGCGTGCCTTCGAGCTCGGCAATGATCACCTTCACGCCGGAGTCGCGCAGGTTCTGGGCATGGGCGTGCCCCTGGGAACCGAAACCGAGGATGGCGACGGTCTTGCCCTTGAGGGCGTCGATTGAGGCATCCTTTTCGTATAGCATCTTGACGGATCGAGCCATGTTCCTTCTCCTAATGTAGAAGTTGTATTGGGCTTCACCGCCTCAGGCGGTGTTTACATGGCCGAGCCCTTCAAAGTGCGGCCGTACAATTGAGAAAGGGAGGATACTCGCTTGTGCCCGCTCCTGTCCAGTTGCATGTATTGACATTAAGTCTTTGTTACGTTGCACTATTTGCAACATGGACACGCGATCCCTTGAACTCTTCCTGGACCTCTCGCGCACGCTGCGGTTTCGCGAAACCAGTCGGCGTTGCCATCTTACCCCTTCAGCACTGACCCGAGCCATTGCCAGGCTGGAAGACGAGGTCGGCGGTGCGTTGTTCACCCGCGACAGGCGGAGTGTTCGGCTTACTCCCACTGGCACTCGCTTTCACGAGTATGCCGAACAGGCACTGGCCGAGTGGCAGGGCTTCATGGCGACCTCGCGCGCGAGTACCTCAGTCGTGCGCGGCGAACTGACGTTCTATTGCTCGGTCACGGCCAGCTACTGCGTGCTTCCGCGGCTGCTGTGGAGTTTTCGTCAGCGGCATCCGGACATCGCGGTGATTCTTCGCACCGGCGATGCCGAACATGGCATCGAACGTGTTGCGGACAGCGAGGTCGATGCAGCGCTGGTGCCCGTTCCGGGGCATGTGGCAAGGTCACTGCACCTGGTGCCGCTGCTGCAGACGCCGCTGATGCTGATCGGTCCGGTACGCCCGTGTCCCCTGCAGATGAAGATCTCAGAGCAGGTTCCCTGGACGCACCTGCCATTGATCCTGCCGGAGACCGGGCCAGCGCGAGAGCAGATTGCGGCCTGGCTGAAGGTCCGACGGCTGAAGCCTCAGATTCTTACCTATGCATCGGGGAACGAGGCGATCCTGAGCATGACCAGCCTTGGCCTGGGGGTGGGGATTGTTCCTCGACTTGTGGCCGAGCACGCCTCCACAGCGATTCATGTGCGGTATCTGGAGAATGGCCCGATCCTTGAGCCGTATACGATTGCCCTGTGCACGCGGCGGCAGAGCAAGACCAACCCGATTATCGCGATTCTGCGCCAGGTGGCCGCCGAGACGTTTCCTGCGAGTTGACCGGTGGCGAGGTGGCGAGTATGAGACGGTTCAGAAAGCAAATCGAGCGTTCGAGATGACCGCCATACGGTTTGCGCTTCGATAATGCACAAGGAGACACCATGGCTTTAGATACATCGAGTAGCTGGCGCAAACAGTTCGGCGCTGACCAGACGATTCAACGGGTCCGTCCGACGGAATCGTTTGATTACATTCTGAACCCGCACAAGGGCACCACAACCTATCAGCGATTCAACGGCGAGGCTCCGGAACCACTTGACGGCCATTGGAACGACGCCGGGCCGCTGCCCCGGCCACCCTATTCCGGCACCAACAAGAACGTGGACTACACCGACACGACGGTCGTCTACCTGCGCTGGCTGTGGAAGACCTTCGAGCCGGCCCGCGGCAAACGGAACTGGGCACTCCTGGATGAGTACATCAAGACGGCGGAAGAGCGGGGCCAGACAGTGCAGTTCCGCTTTAACACCTACGACATCGGGTTTGAGGACTGGTGGTACTGGGATACCGGCGCCACCAAGGCCGAAAACGGCGAACCGAACATCAACGACCCTCGGTGGTTCGAGTGCTTCAGCGATCTGATCCGCGAATTCGGCAGCCGCTACGATGGCCATCCACTGCTCGATACGGTGGACGTTGTCTACGGCGGCATGTGGGGTGAGAGCGGCGGCAACGCCACGCGGGAAACCATCGAGAAGTTCATTGATCTGTACATGAGCGCATTCCGCAAAACGCACCTGATGGTGATGGAAGGCGATGATGCCTTGGCCTATGCCGCCAAGCACAAACTCGGATGGCGGGCGGATTGCTTCGGAGACCTGCGCCGGGCAACCGCTCCAGGCAAGCTGCCCGACCATCTCTGCTGGAATCACATGTATGACCGCTATCCGTTTATGCTGGCCGCTGCCGGCTGTCAGGACTGCTGGAAGTACGGCCCGGTCACCATGGAAACCTGCTGGCACGTTGGTGGCTGGTGGAAGCAGGGCTATGATCTCGACTTCATCATCGACCAGGGCATGAAGTATCACATGACCTACTTCATGCCCAAGTCCAACGCTTTCCCGCAGGAATGGATGGACAAGCTCGTCCGCTTCAACATGAAGATGGGCTACCGCTTCGTTCCCAGGCAAATCTACCTGCCACTCGACATCAAGAAAGGGCAGAACATCCAGCTTAATGCCTGGATCGACAATGTCGGCTGCGCCCCGATCTACCGTCAGTATCGGTTTGCCTTGCGTTTGAGCCAGGGCAATCGTAGCGAGGTACTCCCGTGCCGCGTGGATATTCGCTCCTGGATGCCTGAGTTCAACTTCTTCACAGAAAATCTGCAGATCCCGGCGTGGGTCCAGCCCGGCGAACTAAAAGTGGATATCGGCTTGATTGATGCGCAGGACAGACCGCGTGTGCGCTTCGCCATTCGCGAGGTCGCTGCTGATGGCTGGCACCCGGTCACATCGATGCAGTGCATCGGTTGAGATCCGACCGTTCGAGCGGACGGCAGGACAGGTGAGCGATATGGCGACCTATCGAGTGAGCGTGGTTCACGGCTGGTGCGGCAACCGCATAGCGCCATTGGTGGCCCACCTGACGCAGCGATTGCGGGAAGCGGGCTTTCCCTCTGAGGTCACAGCGCACAGCGTGTGGGGACAACACGTTGCGCCGGCCGGCGCCAATCTGGTCCTGCAGGTGATTGCAGTATATAGCGAGGCTGACACCGGATGCCCGGTGCTGTATGCCAAGCCCCTGCTGGGTAACCCCGATCATCCGGAAACCATGACCCAAGTGCTGGAACGCGTTCGAGCTGATTATCATTAAGCATTTTCAGCACAAAGACCGCTGGTTTTGTCACAGGCGATTTGTTGTTACAGGAATCCCATGACCACACTGAACGTTGAGAACTACGAACTGCTCGCCGCCGATCTTGGGCCGGAGAACCCGCTGCCCCGGTTTCGTCAGACGGAGCGCACGTACATCCTGAAACTGGACGACACGGTTCCGCCAGACATCGTGGCATCCATGCAATACGGCGATTTGTGGCGCGTGCTGCCATACCGCATGCAGGATGGCTATAACCGCGTGCGCAAGCCCACTCGGTTCCAGTCCGTCGTGCTCGAAAACGATCGCTTACAGGCCACATTCATTCCAGCGCTGGGCGGACGGCTCTGGGGACTGTTGGACAAAGCGTCCGGCCGCGACCTCATCACGCGCAATGCGGTCTTCCAGCCTGCGACCCTGGCAACGCGCAATGCATGGTTTGCCGGCGGCATCGAGTGGAATACGCCGGTTCCCGGGCATTCCCTGCTGACCTGCTCGCCGGTGCATGCAGCACGGGTGGATTCGGGCGCGGGCTATCCGGTCCTGCGCCTTTATGCCTGGGACCGCGTCAAGTGCATGCCTTGGGCGATTGACTTCCATCTGCCTCCGGGCTCGCCGTTTCTCTTTGCCCGAGTGCGTCTGCTCAATGTGCACCCTCGCGAAATCCCCGTGTATTGGTGGACCAATATCGCGGCGGATGAGATTCCGGGCGGGCGCGTGCTCTACCCGGCGGATGAGGCACTGACGCACCGCGTCGGCGGGAAGTTCGGCGCGATCTCGCTGCCCGACACCTCGCCTGACGTGCTGGTGGCAACGAACAACCGCAACACGATCGAGTACTACGGGCTGTTGCATCCGGAGCGGCGCCCGTGGGTCGTCTCCGTGGCGCCGGATGGGACGGGACTGGTTCATGCCTCCACCCGCCGTTTGAAAGGGCGCAAGATGTTCTGCTGGGGTATGGCGCGGGGCGGCCGGCGCTGGCAGGATTCGCTCATGCCGGCCGGCGGTCAGTACATCGAGATTCAGGCTGGGCTGGCGGCGACGCAGTCACAGCAGTTGCCCATGCCGGCAGGGGCGGAGTGGACGTGGGTTGAAGCCTTCGGTGCGTTCTCCGCGCCGGCGGCGGCCGTGCATGATCAGGACTGGACCCGCGCCTGGCAGGCCGCCGAAGGGGTGCTGGACCGCATGCTGCCCCAGTGGCGCCTTGAAGAAATGGATCGGACTCTGGCGGCTTGCGGCCGCACTGTGCCGGAGGCGGTTCTTGCCGCCGGCGAAGGGTGGGGCGCGCTGGAGCGACGTCGCTGCGCCGCGACAGGTGAACCCGATCCGGTGCCGCCCGAATGGCTCTTTCCGGAGTCGGACCTGGGGCCGGAGCAGGCCCCGTGGCTGGCGCTGCTGGAACGCGGTGCACTCCCCGATGCCTCGCCGGCCGACAATCCGCTGCAAGGCATGGTGCAAAGCGAGTGGGAGCGATTGCTCGCGGCGGCCGTGCGGGCTGGCCGCAGCAACCATTGGCTGGCGTGGCTGCATCTCGGCAACATGTGGATGGAGGCATTGGATTCGGCCGGTGCTGCGGAGGCATGGCGTCGCTCGGTCGAGCGGACGCCCAACGGGTGGGCTTACCGCAACCTTGCGGTTCTGGAGCAGCGCGCCAAACGCATGGAGCAGTCATGTGAGTTCATGGCCATGGCGTGGCAGGTTGGTCCGCGCATTCCCAAACTGGCGATCGAATATGCCCAGTTGCTTGCGCACTTCCATCGCTTTAAGGAGCTGCGCGCGTTCTGTCGCGAGGCGCCGGCCGATGTCCGGGAACACGAGCGTATGCGCATCTTCGCGGCTCAGGCGGCACTGGAAACCGGGGCGTACGATGAAGTTGCCGCGGTCTTTACCTATCCGTTCGCCACGATCGCCGAAGGAGAGACGATCCTGACGGACATCTGGTTCTCGCTGCACGAGCGTCAGATTGCGGCGCGCGAAGGCGTGGCCATCGACGATGCGCTGCACGCTCGCGTGATGAAGGAGTTCCCACCGCCGAGCAACATCGACTTCCGGCTCGTGTCGGAGATCAGTGCGGCCGGATGACGCCGAATACGTCAGGATCTCTGCAGGACGAGCGAACGAAACACCTACCAGAGGAAGTCGAGATCTACAGGAGCCGTGACTTCGTGGTTGTTGGTTGAGGTCAGGGTGATGGATTTGCGGTCTTCGGAGGCTTTGATGACAGCGACGCGGTCGAAGCCGTTGGGGATTGCGGCGATGCCCTGAATGTAGTTGACCACGGTGGGGGTGTCGGGTTTGAGTTCGATGGCGGTGGGCATGCCTTGCTTCGATATGAGATTGGGGTTGCTGGATTCGGCAACGCCATAGTGGAAGTAGGCGGTGACATCTTCAACACCCAGCACATGAGTGTGTCGGCCGGACCAGGGGGAGTAGTGCCGGCCGCCATTGGAGATCCAGAAGACGGTGTTGCGAAGCACGTGGGCATCTTTAAGGGCGAACCAGACGTAGCCTTCTCGAGGAAAGGCCACGGCTGTCCAGCCGAGGCGCTGCTTGGGATTGGCGACGATCATGACCAGATCTTCAAAGCCGGGCCGGGCGGGATACTGGGCCAGGTCGGCAGTGGAACCGTCGTTGGTGGGGACCTGATGCAGGTCTTTGAATGTGGCGCCGGGCTTGAGAGCCTGGTAGCCGCCGACGGCCGGGTTCTCGAAAGCCGCCGGGAAGACCTGGCCATACACGAAGGGCGCGGTGGAGATCAGTCCACTCATGGGCGCATCGGGGAACTTGAGCATGGCATGATGGCCCATGGGCAGGGAACCGGAAAAACCCGTTAGAGTGTGGCGCTGGTACAGACAGGTTTGTGAACCGACCAGGCGCACGAGCTTGCGGATCTCGCCGGGGCGGATGGTGGTCTTGAGAGAAAACTCGGCGGTGAGTTCGCGGGTGTTTTCTTTGGTTTCGATGAGCTGCCAGTGCGCATTAGCTGGTTCACCATGAAGAGGGAATTTTTCACCGTTGCACACGGTTGCATTGCCGCCGAAGGGAGCACAAAAGAAGTCGCCGCGGAGCACGCGCAGAATGTTGGGCGTGGCGGCATCCAACTGCTCTTGGGCCCAGGGGGCAACGGAATAGGGGGCGATCCGTTTGGAGCCAATGCGGAACTGCACGGGAGCGATCTGGCCGCCGATGCAAGTCATGGCAGCCTCGACGTGTCCCTTGTTGAGCAACCACGAATCCGCCCCGAGAACCTTTTCCAACGGCAGAACTGAAGCCGAGAACTGTGACATTTGAAACTCCTGTCCGTAGCGTTGCCTCTACATTACTAGGATCAGCCAGAGAGTGCCAATGGCTGTGGTAAGAAGTGTGAGGGGGATACCAAGACGACAGTAGGTTTTCAGGTCAAGGCGGACGCCAAAGGCGCTGGCCGACTCGGCGACAATCAGGTTGGCGATGCTGCCAACCAGCGTGAGGTTGCCGGCCCAGGTGCTTACCAGCGCCAGTAGATACCAGGCCTGATGGTTATCCAGCGGCAGAGTCGGGCGCAGGAGAATGACGGCGGGAACGTTGCTGACAAGGTTGCTCAGGATGACGGTAACGAGGGAGAGGGTGATGGGTTTCTGGAGGTCGATGCCGCTGCTGGCAATGTGATCGAAGGCGCCCTGCGTAAGTCCGCGCTCGTTCATGGCTCCATTGACGACGAAAAGGCCCAGGAAGAGCAGGATCAGATTCCAGTCGACCAGCTGATAGAGCCTGGCCGCCTTTGCCCGGCGCGAGCACAGCAGTAGAGCTGCGCCGCCGAGGGTGCAGATTGCCCGCCATTCACCGTGAACGGTGAGGAAGCAGACGATGAGGGCGCAGAGGATGATCAGGGTCTTGGTGATCAGATAGGTATCCGGGTCGGCCGCGGAAGTCTGCAGGGGGAGGCTGGAGGGGGCGAGGGTGTCACCTTCGCGCATGGCATGTTTGGGCGCTGCAGAGGGGGCGGTGTCGAGTTGTTTGCCGAAGAGCCACACGATGCCGAGCCAGCAGAGACCCAGCGAGATGATGACGGGGGCGAGCATGGTGAGCGTGAAATGGCCAAATGGAAGGTGGGCGACGGTGCCGATGTACATATTCTGCGGGTTGCCAATGATGGTGGCGGCCGATCCGAGGTTGGAACTGGTGGCAAGGGCTAGAAGGTAAGGGATAGGGTTGCGGCGGGTCGCGATCAGGGCGGTGCAGAGCAGGGGAGTGAATGCAAGGCAGACGATATCGTTGGCGAGCAGAGCTGAGAGGACAGCGCTGGTTGCGATCAGGCCGGCGAGAAGAAGGCGGGGACGATCGGTCAGGCGGGTGAGGAACCGGCCGGTCAACGCATAGAAACCGGCGACGCGAAGCTGCGCGGAGAAGATCATCAGGCCAAAGAGCAGAAGGATTGTTTCATAGTCGACATGGGCGGCGGCTTGTTGGATGGTGAGTCCGCGGACCAGCAACATGGCGATGGCCCCCAGCAGGGCGATTCCGGTGCGGTCGAGCACCAGATAAGGGAAGCCGCCCAAGGCGATGCCAAGGTAGGTCAGGCAGAAGATTGACCACATCATGGCCGGCTGCCAGGGGGCAGAGGAGACATCCGCGACTGCGATCATAGAGCGGGCATTATCGGCGGGAAGGGCTGAATTGACAGTGGTATCGGGCAGAAGTAGAGTTTGACCGAACGAATAAGGGAGCAGAAGATTATGATTCAATACGACACACTAAAACAATTGGTTGCAGAGGTCGAGGAAGACATCCAGAAGGCAGAGGGTGGCAACAGAGCCGCTGGGACGCGAGTGCGGAAGAAGATGATGGAGGTAAAGAAAGTTGCGCAGGAGCTTCGCAACGCGATTCTAGAGGGTCGCGATGAAGCTGAAGGTGGCGAAACTCCGGCGCAGGCCTAAAAGGGTTTATTGACGCATGCCTCCAGCTTTTTTGTTTGATATCAGCGGCATCGATCTGGACAAGGTCATCTACGATCAGGAGGCCATCCGTCGGGCCAATCCGCAGCGCGGCCATATGGAGCACCTGAACGGCATTGTATTTGCCGAAGGGGCGACTGGCCGGATTGTTGGCTTTAAGGATGTGCGGGCCGATGAGTTCTGGGTGCCTGGACACATCCCGGGGCGTCCGTTGTTGCCTGGGGTGATTATGATAGAGGCGGCAGCGCAACTGGCGTCCTTCTACACCAAAGAGATCTTGAAGTGGGAAGGGTTTATCGGCTTTGGCAGTGTGGAGTCCTGTAAATTCCGCATGGCGGTTAGCCCCGGATGCCGGATGTACCTGGTGGGGCAGAAGATCTGGGAACGGCATCGGCGGCTGTGTTCAGATGTGCAGGGAGTCGTCAACGGGCAGATCGCGTTTGAGTGCCAAATCGTCGGCACTTTGATGTAGGGGCGAACGAGCGTACAGCATGAACCTCACTGCCGCGATGACGGCCGTGAGGTTCTGTTGTTTACAGCGTATGCGGCATATTTCGCGCCTCATCTGCGAAAGGGGCTATATAATCCCGGCATATGCGCAACGTCCTGATGATCGTCTCCCTCGTTCTGAGCATATTGATTGGCCTGGTTATCGCACGAGGAGGCGGCGTGGGCGCCGGGAGTGGAGTGACGGCTAAAGGGGGCAAGATCGTGGTCGGCCTGTCGCTGGACACCCTGAAGGAGGCCCGCTGGCAGGCGGATCGCGATCTGTTTGTGAAACGCTGCAGCGAGCTTGGGGCGGAAGTGAAGGTGCAATCCGCCAACAGCGATGACTCGGCGCAGATCCGCGATGTGGAGTCGCTGCTGACGGCGGGAGTGAATGTGCTGGTGATTGTGCCTCACGATGGGCTGGCGATGGCCAGGGGCGTGGAGATGGCCAATAAGGCGGGTGTGCCGGTCATTGCGTATGACCGCATGATCCGCGACTGTGACCTGGACCTGTACCTCTCATTCGACAATGTGAAGGTTGGCGAGATGCAGGCGAAGTATCTGCTGGATCATCTGCCGACGCCGGGAAAGGGATCCATTGTGCGGATCTACGGAGCGCCGACCGACAACAATGCCAGGCTGTTCAAAGAGGGGCAGGATAATGTCCTCAAGCCCTACATGGATCGCGGCGATATCAAGGTTGTTCATGAAGACTGGGCGGAGGACTGGAAGCCGGAGAACGCTAAGCGGATTACCAATGCGGCGATCAGCAAGGGCGAGAAGTTTGATGGCATCCTGGTCAGCAACGATGGCACCGCGGGTGGCGCTGTCCAGGCGCTTATGGAAGAGGGGCTGGCCGGCAAGGTGGTGGTGACCGGCCAGGATGCGGAACTGGCCGCCTCTCAACGCATCGTTGGCGGAACGCAGGCGATGACGGTCTACAAGCCGCTAAAGATCCTGGCAACCACGGCTGCTGAAGTCGCGGTGAAGATGGCAAGGGGCAAATCGGTCGTCGCCAGGCAGACTATCGCCAACGGCAAGAGCGACGTGCCGTCGGTCCTGTGTGACATCATTGCGGTGGACAAGCACAACATCGTGCAGACGGTCATCGCTGATGGGTTCCTCGCCTATGACGATGTGTATCGCTCGGTGCCGGAGAACCAGCGGCCCGCTCGCCCGAAGGTCGCGGATGCAAAGCCTGTGGATGCGGCCGCGTCTGCGCCGAAGTAGGAGGGCGTCATGGCTGAGCTGGTAGTGCTTGAGGCCCATCACATCATCAAACGCTTCCCGGGCGTGGTGGCATTGAAGGGCGTTACGTTCGATCTTCGTCCCGGCGAGGTCCATGCGCTTTGCGGCGAGAACGGCGCGGGCAAGAGCACGCTGATCAAGGTGCTTTCGGGGATTCACCCGTACGGAAGCTATGAGGGAGACGTCCTGCTCGGAGGAGAGATCGCGGAGATGCGCACGGTGAAAGATGCCGAGTTGTTGGGCATCGCGGTGATCTATCAAGAACTGGCGTCGGTGCCGGAAATGACCGTGGCGGAGAACATCTTTCTGGGCCGCGAGCCGACGCGGCTGGGGATCATCGATCGCCTGAAGATGGAGGATGAAGCGCGGAAGCTGTTGCGGAGGTTTGGGATTGAGATTAATCCGGACCTGACCATGCGCGACCTGGGCGTCGGCCATCAGCAGCTTGTAGAGATCGTCAAGGCGCTGGCTAAGAACGGAAGAGTGCTGATCCTGGATGAGCCGACGGCCGCCCTGAGCGAGTCGGAGGTGCAGATCCTTCTGCAGATTCTGCGTGACCTGAAGACGCAGGGGGTGAGTTGCATCTACATTTCGCACAAGCTCGACGAGGTACTGGCGATTGCCGACCGGATCACCATCTTGCGCGATGGGCAGAGCATCACGACGATGGAGGCGGCTCGGGCGACGAAATCGGAGATCATCCGCCACATGGTGGGAAGGGAGATCCAGGACCTGTTTCCGCGACGCCAGACCAAGCCCGGGGAGCCGATGCTTACGGTGCGGAACTTGAGCGTGCAGGGACCGCCGGGAGCGACGGGGCTGCGCAACATCAGCTTTGAGGTGCGGGCGGGCGAGGTCCTGGGGATTGGTGGCTTGATGGGCGCGGGGCGATCGGAACTGCTGATGCACCTGTTTGGAGCTTGGGGGAAACGAATCAGCGGCTCAGTGGATCTGGCCGGCGAGAAACTGCCGACGATCACGCCGGATCGCGCCATATCGGATGGGATTGTGCTGGTAAGCGAAGACCGGAAACGCTACGGGCTGGTTCTGGAGAAGTCGGTCGGGTTCAACCTGTCGCTTTCCAGCCTCGACCGGATGAGCCGGATGGGCTTGATTGACCCGACCGGCGAGCATGCCGAGAACCAGAGGATGTTTGATTCACTGCGGATCAAAGCTCGAGACATGGAGGCATTGGTCGGCAAGCTTTCCGGCGGCAACCAGCAGAAGGTGGTGCTGGGCAAAGCACTGATGACACGCCCTCGCGTCGTGTTTCTGGATGAGCCGACGCGCGGGATTGATGTGGGTGCGAAGGTTGAAGTGTATCAACTGGTGAATCGCCTGACGGATGCCGGACAGGCTGTGGTGCTGGTAAGCAGCGAATTGCCGGAATTGTTGGGAATGACCGACCGCATCCTCATGCTGCATGCCGGAGAGGTGGGAGGCACATTTGTGCGCGGGGAGGCGGACCAGGAGAAGCTTCTGGCGGCGGCGCTGGGACAGGCGATCGGCAGCTTGGAAGGCAAGGAGCAAGCATGACCACGGTATCCCCTACAGAGCCCGCGCCCGAAATGCTGCCGTACGCTGGGCCACCGGCGCAGCAGCGCGGGGTCGCTCTGCGCAACTTCTCCATGACGATTGCGCTGGTAGCGATCTGGCTGTTTTTCGGAGTCGCCGATCCGGCATTTCTCGGGCCGCGCAACCTGTCCAATCTCGCGGTGGAACTGTCGATTACGGCGGTGTTGTCACTGGGCATGCTGCTGATCATCGTGCCGGGGCACATCGACCTGTCGATCGGCAGCGGAGTGGGGCTCTTTGGCGGCATTGTTGCGGTGCTGATCTTTAACAGGAGTTGGCCGGCCCCGGTTGCAATGGCGCTAACGACCGTCATTGCCGTGGCGGTGTGGCTGGGCATGGGAGCATTGATTGTCCGGCAGCGGATTCCTGCTTTCATCATCACGCTGGCCGGGTTGTTGATCTTCAAGGGTCTGCACTGGCGCGTCATCGGCAGTCAGACGATCCCGATCCAGATCGGCGCGGCGCCGAACCTTGTATCGTTGCTGACAACGTGGTTCTTGCCGCCGCTGGCAGGCTTTGCGTTGATGGCAGCAGTGTGGGCGGTGATCGCCTGGAGCGAGGTGCGGTCGCGGCAGCGACGCATCAGTTTCGGGCTCAGCGTCGATACCCGAGAAGTGATGATCTCGCGGCTGGTCTTGTGGGCGCAGGGGCTGCTGCTGTTTGTACTGGTGTGCACGCAATACCGCGGCATCCCGCTTTCGGCGGTGATACTCGGTGCGGTGGCGGTCGCGGTATATGTGATCTCGCAACATACGCGGTTTGGCCGGTATCTGTATGCCATTGGCGGAAATGAAGAGGCCGCTCTGATCTCGGGCGTGCCGGTGAACAAGGTGGTGATTGCAGCGTTTGGCATCATGGGGTTGCTCACAGCGTTGGGCGGGTTCATGCAGACCGCGTATGCAGGCTCATCAACCACGACGATCGGCCAACTGCTCGAGCTTGATGCGATTGCGGCCTGCGTGATTGGCGGAACCAGCCTCAAGGGTGGGCGCGGCACGGTCCTGGGCGTCATCTTTGGTTCGCTGATCATGGCGAGTCTGCTGAATGGGATGACGCTGATGGCGATTAGCCCCGAGGTGAAGTTCATCGCTCGCGGTGCAGTTCTTGCTTTGGCGGTGTGGATGGATGTGAAACTGGCGGCGAAGACGTAGTGCTGTACGGGATTCTTTGTATACTTCCGCCCCTCTATGACTTTGGTATGGGTTGCATTGGCGGCATTTGTGGCCAGCGGGATTAACGCTTTCGCGGGCGGTGGGACGTTCTTGACCTTTCCCACGCTTACTGGCGTGGCGGGGCTGTCGGAGAAGATCGCCAACATGACCAGCACGATCGGGCTTTGGCCTGGATCGGCGACGTCGGTGTTCGCTGCAAAGAAGGAGTTTGCCCGCATTCCGCGGGGGCTGTTGGTTGCTTATGGACTGACGAGCATTGTCGGCGGGCTGACCGGATCGCTGCTCCTGATCTACACGAGTGAACGCAGTTTCCGTCTGGCCGTGCCGTGGCTGCTGCTGTTTGCCACAGGCATCTTTGGGTTCTCCAAGCCAATTGCCCGCTGGTCCGGCCGGCACCATGGCGGCAGGTCGCTTGGTTGGGAAGTGCTTGTGGGCATCATCCAGCTTGCGGTGGCCGTGTACGGTGGTTACTTCGGCGCCGGGATTGGCGTGCTGATGTTGGCGGGACTTTCCTTTGCGGGATTGGAAGACATTCACCAGCTCAATGCGCTGAAGGTTCTCTTGGGAACGCTCATCAATGGCGTGGCGGTCGTGATTTTTGCGTTTGGCCGAATTAGTTGGCCGATTGCGCTGGCAATGGCCGGTTCGGCGGCGGTCGGCGGATTTGTCGGAATGAAACTGGCCCGTCGAGTTCCTCAAGAGAAGCTCCGATTTGCTATCCTTGTGATTGGGGTCTTGCTTACCAGCGCCTATTTCTACAAGGCATATTTCGCGGGGGCGTAATAGGCTTCGGCGGGGATACCGTCGCGATGTAGCTGCGCGACGATGGTGTCGAGCTGTTCACCGGGTAGCGGCTCCAGTCCTGCTTCATGTACGGGGCGGGCGATCGTGTAAACCTGCACCAGGCGCAGCCGGCATCCGGCAGCGACCAGCTCGCGCAGACGGGCTGCGTACTGGTCGATCTGTTGCGCCGAGGGCGCTGCGCCGTTGAGTTTGAGGAACATGGACTGAATGACAATCGGCCGGGCTTGCCCGGCGAGCAGGATGTTTTCGAGGATCCGTTGCAGCGGGATCTGCGTGCGCACGATCTGGCGGTAGAGCTCTTCATCGCCGGCGTCCAGCTTGGCCCAGATCTCGCCGTTGTGGTCATCGAGGAAGGCGAGCACGGGCTGAAGTGAGGAGCGATCCAGCAGTGTGGCATTGGTGATCAGGACGATCTTGGCGTCGAGGCGGTGTTTGACCAATAGATTGGCAACCAGCTCAGACGATGCCAGCAGGGCGGGTGAAGCGGTGGGTTCACCATCGCCGCTGAAGGCTACATCGTTGAGCCGGCGCAGCGGCTGCGGCGTGGTGTCGAAGGGAGGCGTTTGCCAGATGTCGCCCGAGGCGACGGTCGCCAGCATGCCGTCGAGTTCGTCTTGCAGCACTTTCAGATCCACGTTTTCCCGGCGAAGCTTGCCCTGGCCGCGATCCACGCAGCAATAGACGCAGTCGAAGTTGCAGATGCGGTCAGGATTGAGGTTCACGCCGATCGACAGCCCTTTGCTTCTGCGGCTGATCACCGGATAGACGTAGCGGTTCTGCTGCCAGCTTCGCGAGTGCTGGGAAAACAGCGGGGTTGTGATCGGCTGCTGCTGCGACATATGCCTATTCTACCTCGCCTTGGCGGTCTGTCTCGGGCGCATAGTGCATCGCGAGGCGGGGAATCTCATCGTGTGCGATGAGCCACTGTACCCGTCTGCGGAAGTTTCCCATGCCCATGGCCGGCGAATAGCCATGGTGATGATCGACAATGGTCAAAGCCTTCTGAGCATCTTTTGCCGTGAGTGTGAACCGGCCATCGGCGCAGGTGATCCAACGGGCGATATACATCGTGATTGGATAGATCAAAGCAAGACGCATGAACCCCTCTGTTACCGGCAGCCCATAAAATGCTGGACCGCAGAAAGCCATGCCATCGAGTTTCACGGTGAAGTAGCGAGAGAACAACTCATCGACACCGGCATCAGCGCACGTGAAGGGCTTCTCCAGATCGGCATAGGCAACCGGCGGTAGCGAAGGATGCATCTCCGGAGTCATGCCCTTGCCTCGTGTGAACTCCAGGCCGTGCTGCAACTTCCGCAGGCGATAGCCCAGACCGGCGGCGGCAGTGGTATCGCGAGTAGTGTATTGAGCGGTAATCAGACGGAATTGGGTCTTGCCGAGCGTTGTCGGATCGTCGATCGAACCGGTTGCCAGACCGGTTTCTTCCGGGGCGGCCATTGCCAGTGTGTCAATCAGCTCGCGGAGGCGGCCGCCGCGGACCTTGTCAAACGTCGCCTTCCCAAGCATCTGGGCGACAAACAGTGCGATGACCAGTCGCATCGCGAAAGGCGCTTCGTGCGGTTCGCTGACGACACCCTTGAGACCTTCGACAACCCGCAGCGTATCTGGCCAATCGAGTTGCTGCCCGGGAGAAATGGCCGGAGGCGGGTATTGCGCCACACTCGGTGGCACGACCAGATCGCGCAGTACGTGGAGATCCTGTCGGTGCTGCTCGATCAGCTTTCCATCGTTCCCGGCTACCGATGGACAGCTAAATCGCAGGCTGACGGCGACTTTGTCTCCGGCCGGGTGGAATGCGAACGGGTAGATGCGGCAGGGAAGAGGTTTGGCGGCCTCGCCGAACCTGGCGTGAATGCGGCAGCGGTTGTTCGGGTCGAGGAAGACGCAGGCGCCATCTTCACGATTCGCAAGGCGATACTGTTTGGAGAAGAAACCGCCCACGCGGACGAATGCTTTCATACCGGCAGGCACATCGTCAGCTTCGGTCCAGTTCTGACCGAGAATGCGCTGTCGCTCCTCCTCGGTTACCAGAATCTCATGCTGCCGACAGCAGTTGCCGCAACTGTGGCAGGAGTATTTCTGGATGACAGGTAATGATAAGGGCTGGCCCATCGGGTTCGTGCCTCAGGATAGCAGGGGGACACAGGTCTTCAAGCGGGCTGAGCGCCTCCAGTTGATTGCGCCATCGGAGCCGCCTGCCTGGTCGCGGTCGAGTAGATCTCGCGCATAGCAGCGATAAACTTGCTGACCGGGAACACCTCGTAGGCTTCAGCGCGGGCCTGGTCTGCCAGGCGACGGCGCAGCGGCTGGTCTTCCCACAAGCTCAGCATGCGCTGGGCGGCGCGCCTTGGATGAACGTCGCCATAGAGCAGGGCCGTGTGGTGATCCTCCAAGACTTCGCTTGCGGCATAGGTGGCCGGCGCGACAATCGGCAGGCCAGCGGCCATGCATGCGAGCACGGGTGTTATGGACAGACGGGCGCTCGCCGTGACGAGTGCCATGTCGGCCGCGGGAAGGATCGTTTCGTACTGAGTGTCTCGGCCCAGCATGGCGCGTGCGTCAACCAGGTGGCGTACGCCCCAGGCGAGTTGCATGCGGTGGATTGCGGCGACTTCGGAGCCGCGGCCCCAGATAAGCATGGCGAAACGGGGGTTCATATAGTTGAGCATGGTCACGGCGTGCAGCGCCAAGATGTGATCGGCGTGCGCTAGACTCTCGCCGACGGCGAGAACCACAATGTGGTCGTCATTCAGGCCCAGCTTGCGACGCAGCGCGGTGTCGCGGGTGGCCAGACGGGCCGTGCGGATACCCGGGCGGGTGAGCGTGCAGGATGATTCGGGAATACCTCCGGTAATCGCAAGGCGGTCCTCTCCGGTGCTCAGAGATACCACGCGCAGGCTGCGGCGGATCACCGCTGTTCGGGCCCACGTCAACGCCTTGAGCGGATCATCGGGAAGCGGGGTGTAGATGATTGGGCATTCGGCGGCAATGGTCGCCAGACGCAAGGCGCGGTAGCCCCATGCGTGGACCAGTTGAGCGCTGCGCGAATTGGCTCGCAGAGATGAATAGCAGCTCAGAACTCGAGTCCAGCTTGCTGAGGCGATCTCCTGGGAGATGAACTGGAACTCCTGTGCCAGGCTAGAGCGCAACTGTTCCGTGCAGCGCAGCGTCTGCAGATCAGGGGAGTGCTCGGTCAACAGGATGATTCGTTCCACTTTAGCCCTACGTTAGTCAAACAGGCACTTCTGGCAAGTCGCTTGATCTGGGGCGTTGCCGGCACTACGTTGCTGTGCCTCATTAAGAACCAAGGAGCCGCTCATGTTCGTTCACGTAGTGCTGTTCTGGTGCAAACCTGGGACCCCGGAAACTGTCAAGCAGGCGATCGTTGACTATGCTCACAAGCAGATGCCGACCATCCCATCGGTTCGCCATGTCTGGGCGGGTCGTTCTGTTGCTTCGGCCCGTGATGTCGTGGACAGCAGCTATGACCTTGGTCTGTGCGTGATATTCGACAATCAAGCCGGGCATGATGTTTACCAGCCGCACGATATCCATCAGAATTTCATAAAGTTGTTTAGCTCGCACTGGGCGAAGGTGCGCGTCTTCGACTACAAGTAACGGTCAGTTGGTCCCGGGCGACGGCTGTTGGGGTTGGGTGGTTGCGGCGCGATCAAGCTTGATCAGCACCGGCACTCGAGATTGCGAGTGCTTGGTGTCGGACGGCTTTGGTTCGGCGGCGCGATCCAGTTCTTCCCATCGGTACGGCGGCGTCAGTTTCTGCAGTGTGCGCTCGCGGACCAGGGCGTAGATGCCGTCGGGCGGCAGGGGCGTCTGGCCGAACTTGGGCAGGTCGTCGCAGCGCTGCATGGGCACATTCAGATACCACACGGTTTCGTCAGTGACGAAGTCCACCAGATAGAGCGTCTGGCCCGTGGGAAGACGCTGGTTGATGCGCTGCGCGAACTCTTTTCGTGTCCAGATGCCACGCATGTTCGGCAAGATGCGGAGGTCGGTAATGAGGATGCCCAGGGCAACCGTGGCAAAGATGACGGTCACCTCCAGGGTGATCCGGCCGGAACGCTCAAGCAGAATGGCAAGGATGAATCCGGCAGCGCAGACCAGCGCGGCGGCGGGGATGGACGAAGGCAGTGATGGTGCGAAGATGCGGATGGCGATGACGCCGAGGACTGCCCCGATGGCGATGGAGATTGCAGCGATGAACTGCGGCATGATGGGCCGGATTGTCTGACGGCGGAGCCACCAGACCATGCCGGCGGCCATGGCGAGGCTGGCCGGTGGCAGCAGAGGGAAGGCGTAGTGGGAACTTTTGTAGGCGGCACACTGCAGCACGAGTATCCCTGGTATGAACCAGCAAAGCAGAAACTGCGTCAGGGGCAGGCGGTAGAGGCGGTGGCGGATGGTTTCGATTGCGGCGACGATCAGAAGGCCAAACCAGGGGAGCAGCACGAGCGGGATGTCGTGGAAGTAAAGCCAGGTGCTACTCTGGCCGAAGGTTTCGTCGGTGGCGTAGCCGGTGAGTTCCTGGCGCCAGGTTGCCAGGGCGGAAGGGTCGGCGGCGAGGACGGCGGCGGGCAAGGCAACCATGAGCACGACGAGAATGGCCAGGCCGATAAGATCGGTGAAGAAGCGGAGAGAGGACCATTGCCGCCGCAGGATGATGTAGAGGCCGAGCCCGGCGAAGATGAAGAGCAGGGCGATCGGGCCTTTGATGAGGTAGGCCAGGCCGGTGGCGAACATGAACGTGCGGCGGACCCAGGGCCGGTCGAGGGATCCGTGCGGATGCTCGAGGTTTCCCAGGGCAAAGAGAACGAAGGCGGCGGTGACGGCGGCGGCCAGTGGCATGTCGGCTTCGGAAAGGTTCGCCTGTTTGATTACCCAGTAGGAGCTGAGCTGAATGAGCCCGGCGAGCGTGCCGACGTTGGCGCCCATCCATCTGGCGGCGAGCATGGCGATCAGCAGGGCGGCAGCAATACCGCTAATGACCGAGGGAAGGCGGACGACCCATTCGCTCTGGCTGTGCAGGATGGACATTGATGCGGCGATCAGCCAGCCCATGGTCGGGGGTTTCTCAAAGCGGGGGACGCCGGCGAAAGTCTGCACGATCCAGTGGCCATCGCGGAGCATCTCTTTGGCGGGCTGGGCGGCGAGGACTTCATGGGCGGTCAGCGGCCGGACGTTTGGGAGCGTGCCGGGGATGAGCACCAGCAGGCCGAAGAGGATGATCAGAACCACTTGCCGGGGCGAAAGCCTGCCGGGTGACATGGGGGAGAGGATAGGGCTGCGGTTCGAGATCATTTGGCGGTGAAGCTAGGCGAATGGGTGAGGGGTAGCAAGTGGGGGTTGTCAGTAGTCATTTGTCTCTGGTCAATTGTCATTTGCCGTTGGTCATAGGTCGGGGTGAGGGCTGGATCTGGCATGTCGGGTGCGGCTGGCAGGGGTCCTGGTGCTCGTGTGACTGTTGGGCGTTCCGGCCCTGCACCCGGGACGGGTGCGGGCACCACAGTCGGAGACGACTGTGCCACGGCTTCGGGCGCAGGTGCGCAGGTTCTCGCGGGGGTGGGGTGGGGTAGCGTATCTTGTGGTGGGATAGGAGGTTGCGCTTCGGTTGAGGGAGGAGGTGCGCAGGTTGTAGCCTCGGGGCTTGGTACTTGGTTCTTGGTGCTTGAGGAAGAGGGGGAGACCGGGATTGGAGATTGTGCGAGCTGGGGGATGGTGGCGGGGAGGTGCCAGGTCCAGTGTTTCTGCTCTTGCTCGAAGCGGCTGGTGATGTGGAGGGTACTCTTGGCGCGGAGGATGGTGCCCCAGGCGCAGCCGGCCTCGTCGGCCATGTAACGCAGCGTGCCGGGGGCGGGGTTGCGGCGGGCGCCGGCCGGGCGTGGGCCGATGGCCAGGGCTTGGAGGAGGAACTGGCAGGCATCATCGTGCATGTCGGGAGATGGGCCGGAGCGATGGGAGGAGGATTGCTGCTGATGCAGGAGGGCAAAGTAGTGGGGAAGGGTCAGAGATTGCAGGTTGGTGTTTAGGGCGCGGAAGCTGGATAGGGAAGCAGGAGTGAGGGTCTGAAGTTTGCGGGTGGAGTTGAAGCGGGCCAGGGTGTTTTTAGCGCAGAAGAGCAGACGCTGCTCGGGGTCTTCGAGATCGGGGGCCATGAAGTACACCAGGCGGCAGGCATCGCGCATGGCGGCGAAGAGACGGGAGGCGAAGGGAT
>CAIQIQ010000086.1 GCA_903871935.1 uncultured Phycisphaerales bacterium | reverse complement strand
CCTCGCTACGGGCAAATCCGATGTCCGTGTAGCAGATGTAGGTACGGTTCTTATCGAATGGATCGAACACATAGCGCCAGCAGGTGGTGTCCTCCGAACCGCAGGATTCCCATCTCTGCCCGGCCCCGGGCTGTCCCTGCCCCTCGGCGCGGCGGGTGAACGTCTGATACCAGCTCTTGCCGCCATTGGTCGTCATGAACACTTCGCCAAAGTTGGTGTAAAACACCTCATCAGGATCACCGGCATTCACCCCAAATCCCAGTGCCCGATCGCCAAAGCCGCGCGAGCGATCATACAAAAGCCAACCGACATCGCTGTTGCTTCCGGCCTGCCGCGGATCGTTATAAAAGCAGTCCTTCCACGTCTTGCCCGCATCATCGGTCCGGAAGACCGTGTAATGGTTCGGCGGCGGATCGTCGGTCCCCGTATTGGTGACATACAGGATATCCGGGTTCGTCTGTGCCATGCCCATGAACATGAACTGATCCGGACCGTTGCCAGCCTTGGTCCTGATGCCCTCGCCCATGGCCGATTCCCATTTCTCGCCGCCGTCGGCCGATCGCCAGACTCCCCCGACAACCTTGCCGCCGACATTCCTGCTCGGCAGAAGGCAATACACCATGGTCTTCTTCCCGTCCGAGCCGCCGCAAAACGCACGCAGGTCGCGCTGGGGCAGGCCGACCGATTTCTCCACCCAGCTCAAGCCTCCATCGTCGCTGCGATACACCCCCACCTTGCTTCCGCCGATGCAGACCGGCTTATCTGCCGGGCTCGCCGGATCGATAAAGATGCCCATTAATCCGCCGGGGGCATTGGCCACAGCTTCCCACTTCTCACCGCCATCGATCGAGCGAAACACGCCCTTGTCGGTCGACAGAAGCATGAACCTGGGGTTGGCCCGGCCGATGGCAATGGCCACCAGTTGCTGGCCTTTCCACGGGGCCTGAGCTCCCCCGACCACCTGCCACACCACTCCCTTATCCCGCGACACGCGCAGCACATCGCCGCCCCAGTCGCACGCCCACATGATGTTGGGATCGGTGGGATGGAACACCGGCGACTTCACATGCGGGCTGCTGCGCCAGTCGACCATGCGCCAGTTCTTGCCCGCATCCGTCGAGCGCAGGAGCTGGCCCATATCCGAGGACACAAACACCAGATTCGGATCGTGCGGCGACCCCGCCGGCTGGAAAAACGCCCCGCTCCCGCCGATGCCAAGGTTCACCCACGGCGAATCGGCCGACGACGCTTTGCTCAGCTCGTCGGCGGCATACTGCTGGGCGCTGGCCGTTGCGCCCGCCAGAGCCAGAAGCGCCATTGCCACAAGATGCACTGCGGTGCGAAGGATGTTCATCGTAATCTCCTGCGATCATGAGCGCCGGCCGACGCAGTCAACTGCTCTGGAACTCCCACGATGCGGCCCGTTTCGCTGACCTGAGTGTAACGTGGTGACCCGGTGATTCCAGCCGCGCGGCTCGATTCGTCCCCGCCGATGCAGCACCAGTACCAACTCCACCAGCAGCCCGCTCAGATCGCCATGGCGAACCCAGGACGGGGCATCGGCGAAACCGAGGCGATCCACCGCCCCTGTTGTCTGGCTGCCGCCTCCAGCCAGCCGGGCTGGCCAAAGCGCTGCTGCAAGCTACCTCCTTCTCCCCTGGGAGAATGCCCCGCGTCCCCCCTTTGTTGCCGGCCATTCTCGCAGTACAGTGCTTTCCAACCGGGAGGCTAATACCATGAACCTTTGCCTGTTCTCAGTCAGCTACGCCGGCCTGTGGGGCCAGAAGCAACTCGACCTCGAATCCTTCATTGCCAAGGCAGGAAAGCTGGGCTACGGCTCGGTAATGCTCGCCGGCAAGCGCCCGCACCTG
>CAIQIQ010000085.1 GCA_903871935.1 uncultured Phycisphaerales bacterium | reverse complement strand
GAACGTGTAGTTGCCGGTGGCCGGGTCGGCCAGGTTGGCATCGCTGGCGGTATAACTGGCGATGACATTGGTGTTGTTCCACCCGCCATGCGCTGCCGCATAGGTCTGGCCATCGCGGATCGCGTTGATAATCGGGGCTGTCGAGTCCTCCGTGATCGTGGGCACATCGGCCAGGCTGGAGTTATTGCCGGCGAGGTCCGCTGCACGGACAAGGAAGTTGTTGGCGGCATCCTGCGGAAGAGGCACGCTAACTGAATATGTCGTGCCGCCGCCGGAGAGCTGCTGCGAACCCGCCAGCGCATCAGAGCCGTCGATCAGACCGTTATTGTTCAGGTCCGAATAGACCCGCACCAGGGCATTGGCTGCGGCCGTGCCGGTGATCGAGTGGTTGGCGGCGTTCACGTACAACGCACCTGATGGGCTGCTGACCACTGGAATCGCGGGGCTGAGCGTGTCGATCGTGATGCTCAGAGCACTTGAATCAGCAGATTCCGCTTTGCCGCTCTCGGTCTGGCGCGCGGTGATGGAGTGGCTGCCATCTATCAGATCGAAAGAGCCATTGGTGGTTACGGTGGTGCTGGTGCCCGACGCGACGGCGCTGCCGATGGCCGTGCCGTCGGCATAGATTGTGACGGTTGCGCCGGCGGTCGTTCCACCTACGTCAAACAGGAGCCTGCTCGATGAATTGCTGTTGTCGAGATTCGTGACGCGATCACTGTTGGATGTGCCGGTATCGCTGGCGGCTTGCAGAGTGGGCGCTGAAGGGGCGGTGCTGGTATCCTGCACGAATGCCTTGATGCAGAAGTTGGCGGTGGGGTTATAGCTTGTCAGGTCCGTCCAATTGGTGCCGTTGCCGCTGTAGTAGCTTTGCCCCGGGCTGGCGGTACAAGCTGAGCTGAAGCCCGAGGAGGCGTAGTCGAAAGCAAGCGGCCAGGTGCCGCCGTTGGTAATGTTCACGTAGACATAGAAATCGTTGCCGGTTGTTAGGGAGACCGCGGAGGACAGGTCGACGGTATGATATCCGGCATAGGTTTCGGTTCCGGACGTGCTGGCCAGCAGGTTGGACAGGGCACCGCCCGAGTATGTGTCGTAGATGCGGATCGTGTAACCGGCATTATCCGCCTGGGTGAAGAAGCCCACGGACTTGAGTTTGCTGTTGGAAGTGGCCGTGTAGGCGTTGAAACCATATGGGGTGGAAAAGCTGCTGACATTTCCGAAGGTGTCCCAGTAGTACTCCTTGGAATAGGTGCTGGCTGGCACGGCGCCGTTGAACGACTCTGCCGAGTTGGCGCCCCTGGAGTCGTTATAGGATATCCAGAAATACCCGCTGGCGTTTGCCAGCCCACCCCAGGAACCACTGGTGGTCCCCCACGAGTTCTTGATCAGCCATGCTCCGGTGCCGCCCGCGGTGACTTTGCCATCATCCCAGCCGACGATGGTCACACCGTGGTTCGTGGTGGTCGATCCGCTGTAGTAATATGTGTAATCCGATGTCCGGTAGTAGGCGTTGTCCCAGTACATGGATGTGTCCAGGGCTCCGTAGGTCATCAACGCGGTCTTCATCTCGCTATCAGTATCGAAACGGAGCATCTCGCGAACATAGTTCTGGACAGGTCCCGTAACCGAGTCGGGCGTGCCCATGGCGCTGTACGGATCGTCTGACTCGTTGATCGGGCCGGACAAACGGCTGAGGTAAGCCTCGCTCATCGTAGTGTTGCCGCCCGAGTTATAGCCCGGGTCAAACCCGTGCTTGTATGCCAGATTGCGTTCAGAGAAATCCGTCGTTCCGCCACCAGCCATCAGGATGGAACTCTCCAGCGAGCCGTAGGTGGCAAACGCCCAGCAGGTTCCGTAGGGGTTCTGGTTCTTTACCGAAGTGACGTAATTCGATCCGCCGACATTTCGCAGATCAAAGCTCGCGGGGAAACCCAGGAGTGGGAGACTCTGGCCCGCCTCCGACTGTTGCACGGATACGGGGGCATAGGCGGCGGTGTGTGATACTGGATCAGCGGTGATTGCTGGCACGGGGTCGGTTTGATGATGCCCGTGGCTTGCCGCCGAGCTAAGCATCACCCGATGCTCCAGCAGCTCAATCCCAGCCCGTGCTGCGCGGGTAACCGCGTTGTTGTTTCTCCTGCTCTTCCTAACCGCCGCAATGCGCAAAGCCATGCCAACCATTGAGGTCTCCTGATTGATATGTAGTACCGCGCGAACGCCACACCCGAAGCAACATGTCGCAGAGAAGACTGAGGTGTGATACAGAAGCTGCCCTTATAGCCTGGCCAGCCCTCTGTCCTTCCGCAAACCACTATTAAGAAGCACAATACCCGCCGATACCTAGTGGATGCAAACGAAAAGTTCCAGTTTTTTTGCAAATGCAAGATCATAATCGCACAAAGCACATGCGATTGTCTATGGACCCGTGCCACGCACCAGTCCCGAATCCGGCCCTTCATTACATCAACGTGGCCCCGTCCGGCTGTAACTGGTGGGGTTAGGGGTCAGCCCAACTCCCAGATCGCGTCCCAGGCTGATGCCTCCTGTTTTAGTAGGCATAGATGATGCCGAATCGCTGCTTGAACTGGAAGTAGTCGCCGTTGTTGATCGTGCCGTTAGCGTCATAGTCAAAAAGATCGAGGAATCCAGTTTCGCCAACGCTCTTGCCGAACGTCTGTTTGAACCAGAAGTAGTCGCCATTGTTCACGGTCTTGTTGCCATCGTAGTCGCCATAGAGGCGATGGAATCGCTGGGTGAAGCTGCCGCTTAGCGCATTGCCTGCCAGGTCATGCACCCCCGCGGCCGAAACCGACAGGTCATAGATCCCATCGGCCAGGGAGCCGCCCACCACGCCGGTGCCCGAGAAGCTCAGGACATAGCTCTTCTGATCTCCCGAGGGGTTGCTCACCAGCAGCGTGGTATTCGCCACCACCGAGCCATCGCTATTCGTTACCGTCACCGCGCCAGTTCCCAACACTACCTTCTCGCCGAAGGTCAATGTCAGTTTCTTTACCATCGACCGCTGTGCCGCCCCATCATTGACCGATGCGGTCGGCAATGCCGGTGCGGTTGTGTCAATAGTTACGGAATAGGGTGCCGACGCCGTCGATACATTACCGGCCAGGTCCGTTGCCGTTGCCGTGAACTGATATCCGCCCTGCGGTAGCACTGTGCCGGTGTAGTCGAATGTCCAGGTGCCTCCGCCGTTTGCTGTGGTTGTGCCAATGAAGCCCGTCCCCACCTGCGTGACATTCAGAATGGCAACCGGCTCCGAGGTGCCGCCAAGCAACAGTGTCTGATCACTGGTAATCCCATCCGTGGCGCTGACGCCCGTGTCGGTCGTGATATTGCTAACATTCGGCGCTGCCGGCGGCGATGTATCAATCGTAATCGTCAAAGCCGAAGATCCGCCCGACACCGACTTGCTGGGTTCAGTCTGTCGCGCGGTGATTGCTCTCGCTCCGTCAACCAGAGTTGTAGTGCCATTGGTCAGGACCGTGGTGCTGGAACCCGCAGCGATTGCGCTGCCGATGACGATGCCATCGGCCAGAACTTCGACCAGCGCACCGCTGATGGTCCCGGGAACCGTGAACTGCAGTCGCTTGATGGCCGAACTGTTATTGAGATTGGTCACGCCATCGGTCGCCAAACGGCCCGTGTCATACGCCGCATCCAGTGTGGGTGTACCCGGTGTGGCGCTGACGAGGCGGAATGTTCCGTAGCGGGTGCCCCAGCGGCCGTCGCCGCCGCTGCTCACTCCGCGAGTGCGGGCATACTCGTTGTATACCCAGAACGTGGCCCCGTCGGAGGGGTCCAAGGCCAGGCCGGAGTAGTCGCCCCAGCGGTTTCGCGTGCCGCCAAATGTCCGGAAGTAGAAGTCCACTCCGGCCTGGAGGGTGCCGCTGCTCTGCAGCGTTCCGGCCGGGTCGGTCGAAAGTCGGCCCGAATAATAGGCCCCCGGATAGATGTTCGGGCCCGAGGCGGCAAAGCCGATACCCATGTTGCCGGCCGAATCAACCATGACTGCTGGATAGAACGTTCGCGTGTCCGTCGCGATATCCTCACCCGAGACATCGCCTTGATCCGCCAGCGCGATTGATGCAGAGTCGGCGCTGAAGCGGTACCAGTGCGCTGTGCACGTGCGAGCATCAACACCGTTTTGAGGGCTGACGACGTTGGCGAAATAGAGGTTGTTGTTGCGCCACACTGCGTTGTAGACCCGGCCATCTCCCGAGTCGATGGTATTCGTTGTGCCAAGCTGCGGCGCGCCAGCCGGTGTGAAGGTGGTGCTGATGTTGCCCAGGCTGATGAAGGTGTTGGAGAAGGTCGGCGAAGAGAGCGGGCTGCTGACCCGGATCACGCTGGCGTATTCCGTCGAGCCCGATGTCCAACCGGAAGACACCAGGAAGGTGCCCGTGGTTCCGGGGGTGGCGCCGAACATGCTCGATGGCTGAAGCGTGAACGCCTCGCTGGGGAGGCCGGCGGCCGTGGAGGGATCATACATCCCGACGCTGCCTGAACTGCCAGTGTACAGGCCGCTCTTGCCGATGATCCAAAGTCGTGAGCCGCCGAAGCTGCCCGCGCCAAACCCGAACAGGTTGCCCGTGACGTAGATCGCGTCAGAGCCGATTGCCAGGCCGGGGTAGTCGCACCAGTAGTCGGTTCCGCTGATGTTTTGCACTGCGTTGATGGCCTGGAAATACCAGGTGCCGGTGGGGTTGGAATCATCAGAGACGGCGATCAGAATGCGAGAGGTATTGCTGGCATCGCCATTGGCCGTATCGGTCTGCTCCAGGGCGACCACCACAAACCGGCCATTGTACTGGTCGTACAGCACCTTTGGATCGTAGGTGCCGTGGACCGGACTCAATGACTCAAAGAAACTGCCCGCGATTGAGCCGCTGCTGTTCCTGCCCAGGCGCACGCCGTTTTCCAGCGTGCCGCTCTTGCTGTACCACTGGATGGTTGAGTTGACAACATTGACTACATCATTTGGCCCCGCGGCGGCAATCGGGTCCGGGGGAATGTAGTAGAAGCCGTTGTAGGTGCCGTTGGTGTCAAAGTTCACCGCATCCCAACCGGCACCCAGTGCCGGCGCACCAGGACC
Source organism: uncultured Phycisphaerales bacterium (assembly GCA_903871935.1). Taxonomy (GTDB): domain Bacteria; phylum Planctomycetota; class Phycisphaerae; order Tepidisphaerales; family Tepidisphaeraceae; genus CAIQIQ01. The sequence continues at coordinate 5,791 of CAIQIQ010000085.1, read as the reverse complement.
CGGATTCGCATCAACGCCAATCTGGTCGATTGGGACTCCGATGCCCGGGTCGCGAAGCTTGGGTACCGTGATCTTGGCGAGCCAATCTGGATCGAACTGGATATTCGGCGGCGTAGCGCGAGACAGAAGCAGCCTGCTCTCCATCGCTTCGCAGACGCTGACGCGGGCAGCCCGGTTCTTCACAGCACGCAGGTTTTCCCTGGTCAACGTCATCATTACCTGCCTCACTTGGTCTGATCAACGCCACTGGCCCGGCGATATGCCACTCTCCACCACAGAGATCCTCACTGCAATCCACACCCGCAATATCCCCATCGTGAATCCTAATATCCCGCCTTGAGGATGCCAACATGATTTTACCTTCGATCATGGCGTTCTCTCTCCTATATGAACGACGGTATCCTCGATCTGGCTCGTCTGTTGTGGCTTGGCAGTAAGAAGACTAGACTCATCTCCTCATTTGCCAGGAGTAGCGTTTGGAGAATAAAGACTACATCGTGATCGTGCAGTGTGATTTGGTGATGCAGCGTTGCTCGGGGTACTTCTGCGAGAAGGCGTTTCACGATCGCACCGGCGGGTTTGGGGTGTACCGGGCGGATAAGGCATACCGGACGCTTTACCTGACCTGCGGCGGCTGCTGCGGGCGGGCGCTGCATCGAAAACTGGCGAATCTCACGACCAAGCTCCTTGCCCAGGAGAAAGTCGCCAAAGATCGCATTGTGGTGCAAATGGCGACGTGCATCACTAAGGACAACTACCACGGGCCGCAGTGCCCGCATTTGGACTACCTCAAGACTCTGATCGGCAAGCTGGGTCTCACCTACCGCGAAGACACACACATAAGCGGCAAGGCGCAGGAACGACGCAACACGGGCGTCTACCAGGGCTGATCGTCAGCGCATCGCCAGGATGCATCGCGCCATGGCCAGGCCCAATGGCATGGCGTCCGGTAATCAGTTGTTTACGTCATCGCGATACCGGTGCCAGTCATTGTCCCAACTGCGGTCGTGGTAGGGTTCAATCTCGCCGCCGGCTGGACGAGCATCACGGTATTGATCATCGTAGCGGCCGTTATTGCCCCAGTTCGAATCGTGATCGCCGTAGGCATGGTTGTTCCCTTCGCTGTTGCAGCCAACGGCCACGATCACAGCCAATATCACGCCTGCAAAAACCAGTGTCACACGCATGGGTGCTTCCCTTCTATCCAGCGCACATACCCCTTGATTAATCGCAATTCACACAACTGGATATCCAAGCCCCAATCATTTGTGGTGGTGCGTGTTGGACGCACCGGCTGATATAACTGTAGCGCACGCCATCATGTTGTTTCGAGCGGCCCCATGTGTGGCGGCATGACGTCCGGCGTGGGTCACAGGACTGGTGTTGGCAGCGCTGCGATGGCCGGTGAGGGTGCGCACGCTGGCATCCCCTGTATGATCGCGGATGGAGACCAGGAAGATGAAGATGAACGCCCAGGAGTGTACCGATGCAAAGGGGAGGATGGCGTGGGCGAATCCAATCGTCGTGAATGAGTGATATCATCGGGCTTTGCAGGATGTGAGTGGATGCACGATCACGGTGTCATTGCGGCCATTGCTTCGCCCGGTGGGGCGTGTGCGCGAATCGTACTGCGCCTCAGCGGCGCCGGTTCCTGGGCAATCGTGAGGCACCTGACGGCGTCGGAACTGCCGATGGGTGGACCGGTGCGCCTTTCGGTGGATGAGATGGATGTGCCCGCCACGCTGCTGCGCTTTGCGCAAGGGTATACCGGCGAAGAGTCGGCCGAACTGCACGTGCCCGGGAATGTGCTGTTGGCGCGGATGGTGCTGCAGCGGCTCTATGCACTCGGCGCACGCCCGGCCGAACCGGGGGAGTTCACAGCCCGGGCATTCGATAGCGGCCGGCTGGACCTGGCGGAGGCAGAAGGAGTTGCCGCCACGATCCATGCCACCAATGAGCGGGAACTGGCAGCCGGGCGCAAACTGCAGTCGGGCGAACTGGCGCGGCGGCTTGCCCCGATTACCGATGAACTGGCGCAGGTGCTGGCGCTCGTGGAGGCGGGGATTGATTTCTCCGAGGACGATATACGTTTTCTCTCCGCCGAGGAGCTTGCTCACAAGACAGAGGCGCTGATACTGCGATTGCGCGGCTTGCTTGATGAATCCGTTCGGTTTGAGAGGCTGGCGCACGAGCCAACGATTGTCCTGTGCGGCCGGCCAAACTCGGGGAAGAGCACATTGCTCAACGCCCTGACGGGGCGACGACGTGCGGTTGTGTCGGCAATGGTCGGCACAACCCGTGATGTGCTGGAGGCGGAAGTGGTGTTGGATCGAGGCGTCGTCCGGGTCATTGACACCGCAGGTGTGGAGATGGAACAAAAGGATGCATTGCCGGATGTCGAACGGCAGATGCGCGAGCGAGCGGTTGCGGCGATTCGCGCAGCGGATGTCGTCGTGCTCGTTGAAGAGATTGGCGGCACATACTCGTCTGCGCTTTGGCCGCGCAGCCCAAATCTGTTTGTCGCGACGAAGTCCGATCTTCATGCTCCATCCGGCATTGCGCACTCTCACTTGACCGTCTCAGCTCTCACGGGCTCAGGCATGGACGATCTTCGTACCCGCCTCGATGAACTTGCCTTTGGCTCTCGCGGCGGTGAGTCGTTGGCCCTTAATGCACGGCATGTGCGCCAGATTGAGTCGGCATGTGCCGAACTGGACATACTCGCCCGCGAAGTGGAGTCGAGAATGGAGGAGCTATCAGCCGAGCATTTGCGGTATGCTTTGGATGCCCTGGGCGAGATCACCGGGATGGTCAGCCCCGATGAATTGCTCGGCCGCGTGTTTGCGACGTTCTGTATTGGAAAATGACTATGCGAACCGGAACCATTTTGATCGGTGTGGTGTTCTGGGCGGCGGTGTGCCTGGGCCAGAGTTGGACCGTGACCACCGCTGACTTCCAGCGGCTCGAGGGTGATCTCAAGGCGGTGGATGATGCGGGTGTCCGCGTCCAGGTTGGTGGGGCCGAGCAGGCATTGCCATGGGCGCAGGTGGTCTCGGCCGACCATGCGGGTGTCAAGCTCGTGTCTGGTGGCGAACCGTTTGTCGTGATCACTCGCGATGGGCAACGGATCGCCGGCGCTCCGGTACGCTTGGCCGATGAGAAGCTCTCCTGGCGTAACCGGATGCTTGGCGTGCTGGAACTGCCGATCGAGGATGTCTCGGGCATCGTGCAGGCGGCCGCCGGGACGCTCCCTGCAGGTGGCGGGCAGGAGGATCTGGTGGTGCTGGCCAATGGCGACCAGTTGCGGGGCATCATCGAATCGGACCCTGATGGTGGGATGGCCGTGCAGCAGCAGGGGACGTCAACAAAGGTGCGGTGGGACAACGTGAAGGCTGTAGTGCTGGCGAAGGTGGGTGCAACCACGCGTCGGGACGAGACGTCGGGTGGACTGCGAATCCGGTTGGCCGATGGATCGGTCTGCCAGGCGCAGAAACTGCACCGCGACGGGGAGCAGTTGCACGTTCAGCGTGACGCCGGTGAGCTCAAGCTGCCGCTGGGGGCGATTGTGTCGGTGGAGAACAGCGGCGGGAAGGTGCGTTTCCTGGCCGGGATGGAGCCGAAAGAGAGCCGGTATGTGCCGTATGTGCAGATCAGCGACCAGCAGCCGGCAGCGTTAAAGGTGCTCGATGAAGTGACAGTGGATGGGCGGGCCTATCGCGGCGTGATCCAGATCAGGCCGAGGACGACGCTGACCTATGTGTCAGGAGTTGATGGCAAGGTGCATCTGCGCTATGCCTGCGCCCGGCCCGGCGAGATGACCGACATGGACGTGAAGGTACTGGTGAACGCAAAGGCGGCCTACGAGAAGCAGGGCGTGTCGTCAGCTTCGGTGAGCGATGCGGTTGAGGCGCCGGTGAAGGTCGGTGATACGGTCTCGATCGAAGTCGATTACGGCAAGAATTTTGACGTTCAGGACTGGCTATTGCTGCTGGAGGCGGCATTCGTGGCGAGGTAGCCGTCGTCTGTTCGCAAAATCGGGGAGTATCCCTATAATCCGGACCTCGATGAAACCTGAGACGCGAGTGGCAAAACTGGCGCTGGAAGATGGGACGGTGTTCACCGGAAGGGCCTTTGGGGCCTCGGGCACCACCGAAGGGGAGGTCGTTTTTAATACCTCGATGACCGGGTATCAGGAAATTCTGACTGACCCATCGTACAAAGGCCAGATTGTCACGATGACGTACCCGCTGATCGGGAACTACGGAACCAACCCCGAGGATGTGGAAAGCCGGAGGCCTCATGTGGCCGGGTTCATCATCAAGGAACTCTCGCCGGTTACTTCTAACTACCGATCAAATCTGAGCTTACATGAGTATCTGGTCGAGTATAAGATCATCGGGATCGAGGGAATCGACACACGAGCGCTGACGCGGCGGCTGCGGATTCGTGGGGCGATGCGGGGGGTGCTCTCGACAGAAGTCCTTGATAATGCAGCACTTGTGGCGAAGGCGCGAGGTGCGGCGGAGATGCTCGGGGCGGATTGGGTCAAGGCTGTAAAGCCTGACGAGAGCTATGCCTGGGCTGAGGATGCCGGCGACTGGAAGCTCGGTGATGTGTATCGCGGCGACGGGCTGCATGTGGTGGCGATCGACTGCGGGGCGAAGCAGAACATTCTGCGGAACCTTTGCGAGCGCGGGCTGAAGGTGACGGTACTCCCGCCGGATGTGACGGCGGAGGAGATCATGAGCCACCGGCCGGACGGGTTGTTTGTCAGCAACGGTCCTGGCGACCCGGCGGTGCTGGATTATGCGGTTCGGCCGATCAAGGCGCTGATCGGCAAGCTGCCGATCTTCGGAATCTGCCTGGGGCATCAGCTCTTGGGGCGAGCGTTGGGGGCGGAAACGTTCAAGCTGAAGTTTGGGCATCGGGGCGGGAATCAGCCGGTGAAGAATCTGGATACCGGCCGGGTGGAAATCACCAGCCAGAACCATGGGTTTGCGGTGGAAGGCAAGAGCCTGGAGGCGGCCGGTGGGATCATCACGCATGTGAACCTGAACGACAAGACGGTGGAAGGATTCCGGCACAAGGACTTGCCGATCTTCTGCGTGCAGTATCACCCTGAGGCCAGCCCCGGCCCGCACGATGCGACGTATCTGTTCGATGCATTCATCGAGCTGATGAAGACGAAGCGGCCGGTGACGGGCAAGCGGCTGGCCGAGCTGCAGCGGATGCGGGACAAGTAGGGGGAGGGCGGGAGTGGGAGAGGGGGAGAGCGGGAGACAAGGGGACACGGGGACGCGGGTTGTGGATAAGTAGCAGGTGCGCAAGTTCTCGGCTGGGGTACCCCCTATGTGATAAGTGCTGCGGGGATAATTGGTTAGGTGGATATTGGGGGAGGAGGTGCGCAGGTTCGGGGTGATTGTGGATAAGTCCTCCGAGGAATAGCGGAGAGCGGATTGCGGATAGCGGAAACAGAGGCACGTTCCGATTTGTTCCACTGTGCCGGATACGGCACCCTCACCCTGACCTCTCCCAGAGGGAGAGGAGTGCCATCGCTGCGCATTCAGGGACGTCGGGCACTAACTTAGAGCGGTTTGCAGATGACCCTAGCGCCTGCCAAACTGGCAGTGTATAACTTCGTGTCGAGAAAGAGCTCGATACGAATGACATACTCGCTGGATTTCCGCAGGCGTGTGATGGCTCTCTACGACGAGGGAATGCAGACCTGCGAGATTGTTGAGATCATGGGTTGCAGTGGCGCTTGGGCGCGTCGATTGAAACAGCGTCGCCG